>JBKJKX010000139.1:0-6301 GCA_046597285.1 Algoriphagus sp.
TGGAAGAACACCGATGCAGGAAAATCGGGAAGGTAAAACGATGGGATTCCTCGGGCGCGATCACCATGTGGATGCATTCACGATGTGGATGGCGGGAGGCGGAATCAAGCGTGGAGCCAGCCATGGCAAGACGGATGATTTTGGTTTTCAGGGAATCGAGGACCAAGTTTCTGTTCATGACATTCATGCAACAATCCTCCATCTGATGGGCTTTGATCATGAGAAATTCACCTACGATTTTCAGGGCCGTCCTTTCCGTCTGACTGATGTGGAAGGAGAATTAATCCGCAAAATTCTAGTTTAACACCTCCTTGTCCCTTTATTGCAAATCATTCATGCACCATATTGATTACCCATTTTCTTAATGCTTGATTTTATCTTGCCTTTGCTGGGAAGGCTCCATCCACTTCTTGTCCATCTTCCGATCGGGATTCTGATTTTCGGGATTTTGTTGATCTTTTGGCAAAAAAAGGGTTCAATAGGATTCAACCCGGTTATCCGACTGGCATTTTTGCTTGGAGCAATTTCAGCGACGTTGGCAGGAATCAGCGGTTTTCTTCAGTATCAGTTTGAAGGATTTGCCTGGGACTCCGTCCAAAATCACCTGATCGCAGGAGTTATTTCAGCCATAGGAAGCTTTTATCTTTTCACCAGAATCAAAGACGGGACTATTTTTACTTCCAAAATTAAACTTCAGGTATTTGTCTTGTTTTTGACTTTGACAGTTACTGGTCATCTGGGAGGAAATATTTCCCGCGGGGAAGAATATCTGCTTGAGGTATTGCCGGCTGAAATTCAGGCCTTGACTGGATACGAAGTCCCTCCTGAAAAGCCGCTGGAAATACCCGAGCAAGGCTGGGAAGAAGTCGTATTTTACAGTGAAGTCGTACAGCCGATCTTAAATCAAAATTGTAAAAGCTGCCATAATCCCAGAAATCTCAAAGGGGAACTCAACCTGACAAATTTCGAAGAATTACTCAAAGGAGGAGAAGATGGCGAGGTGCTAATAGCCGGAAATCCTGAACTGAGTGCACTTTTTGCGAAAATGGTTTTACCTCTGGACGATGAAGATCACATGCCTCCAAAGGAAAAGCGCCAGCCTTCGAAAGAGCAAATCGAGCTCATTAAAGCCTGGATTGCAACAGGCGCCTCAAAAACCAGCACACTAGGCCAAGAAGACGTGGATGAAAAATTACTGGAGCCATTTTTTCATAAAGATGAAATCCCGTTTTATCCCTTGACTGAACTTGCTGCGGTGCCAGCTGACACGCTTTCCAAACTCAGGACAGCAGGATTTTTTGCAGAGACTGTCCTGCAAGGCTCATCTTGGCTGAAGGTGAGTTGCATTAATTTTCCGGGTTTTACTGACAGCGATTGGGCTATTTTGAAATCGGTGAAAGATCAAATTGCCTACTTGGATCTGAGTGCAACCCTAGTGACCGAAGGAATTTTGGACAGTATCGCAAGTTTGCCAAATCTGACCGTCCTCAAGCTCAATCAAACTGGAATATCAGGAAGTCAACTTAGTACCCTATCGGCTTGCAAAAACCTCAAGCTGCTTTACCTCAATTCGACGCAACTCAGCCTTGAAAACTTGTCCGGAATAAATATGCATCCAAGCCTGCAAAAGGTTTTTGCTTTCCAGACTCCTGCTGGAACAAGTGAAAATGCTGGCAAGTTTAGCTTTGAACTGGAAACCGGAAACTACTCTCTGCCAAAAATCCCGGCAGATACAATTGTCTATTAGACAAGCTTCTTCTCAATCGCTTTAAGGTCAAATCCTAACGTAATGGACCCATCCTGATAGACGATCACCGGCCGTTTGATCATGCTTGAATTTTCCGTTAAAATCGGGAGAGCTGTTTGTTCGTTTTCAAGATCGGATTTTTGCTGATCCGACATTTTTCGGTAGGTAGTTCCTTGCTTATTTACAAGGGCGGGTAAGTTTGTCTTCGTCAGAAATTCTTTCAGAAGTGCCTCAGATGGCTTCTGCTTTTTGTAATCTATGAATTCGAATTCAGCTCCTTTTTCCTGAAGAAATCCGAAAGCCTTTGTCATCGTATTGCAATTCTTGATTCCATAAACTTTTAGTGTCATTGCTTTTTGTATTTTGGCTAAAATAAGGGATGTAGGTGGAACCCATTTTTATTTTCAGCTCCTTCAGGTTAATTTCCTGAAACTTTTATCCTTTGGAAAAATCCGAAAAACTTGATCATTGCCTGAATTGCGAGCAACCACTTTTAAAAGATGAAAATTTCTGCCCGGTTTGCGGTCAGGAAAACAAAGATCAAAAAATCTCAATTTTTGCTTTCGTGGAGGAGTTCATCTCCAGCCTCTTCAATTTTGAAACTGTTTTTTTTCGCACAATTCCGGCTTTTTTGTTTTCGCCTGGCAAACTGACAATTGAATTCAATGAAGGGAAAAGGAGAAAATACATCAACCCTATCCGCCTTTACTTGATTGCATCTCTTTTTTATTTCTTTGTGATTGCACTTGTAGTCCCAAATGATATAGTGGACAGAATCATTTCCGGGGATATCAGTAAAGAATTTATTGTGTTCGATTCTAATATCGACCAACAGGAAGGAATAACGTCGAATCTGGATTCTATTGAAAAAAGAGAGCTATTCAAGAGCTTACCAAAACTTAACCAAGTATTGGACAGCACCAAAACAGACTCAACAAGCTTATTGCAGATTGCGCAGGAAAAAGAAAAAAAAGCAAAGCAAACCTGAAGAAATCTTCGTCTGATGTCAATTGATCCTGAGGTAAGCGATTCAAGTATCGACTCTGCCATCAAAGCCACAGGCACCAAAATTGGTATGCCACTGGACGTCAGTCAACAGCGGGATTTCATCGCCAATTCCAACATTTTTATCAGCGGGGCAATCAAAAACTTGCCTTTTATGATGTTTTTTCTTCTTCCATTTTTTTGCATTCCTCCTTTGGGTTCTATACTTGAGAAGTAAGATTTTATACATAGAACACCTCATCCACGCGCTTCATTTGCATTCCTTCGCCTATTTAATCTATGGAATTGGAATTCTTTGGATGTCAAAAGTTGGTTGAAGCTTTGAATTTGCCGGAATTCTTTGTTTTCTGTTGGTGAGTATCTATGCTTATTTTTCCATGAAGAACGTCTCGGGACAGGGATGGTTCAAGACTTTAATGAAATTCTTAATTCTGGAAATTTTTTATCTCACTATGCTTTCATTTGCAGTTTCACTTGAGCTTTATTACTCTCTGATTACCCTATAAAAAAAACCTGCCGAAGCAGGTCTTCAGTTATTTCAAGATTTCTTTCATACTTCCCTCATGAGCTTCGAGGATTTTGCCGATGTGATCATCGGTTAATGCAGTTGATAAGAACAAACTTTCAAACTGTGATGGCGCCAGGTAAATTCCTCGGTGGAGCATCGCTTGGAAGTATTTCCCAAACTTGGCAGTATCGGACTTTTTCGCAGTCTCAAAATCTGACACGGACTCCTCTGTGAAAAACAAGGAATACATGCTTCCCAACTGGTTTATGGTAAAGTCATGTCCCAGGCGTTGGTTGATCGAGGACATTCCTGCAACTACTTGCATTCCGATTTCATTCAATCGGGAATAGACTTCCGAATGAGAGTTCAGGTAATGTAGCATAGTAAGCCCAGCAGCCATTGCTATTGGATTTCCTGAAAGTGTACCCGCCTGATATACCGGTCCGGCAGGAGACACGAACTCCATGATTTCCTTTTTCCCTCCATAAGCACCAACGGGCATTCCTCCTCCGATGATTTTACCAAGAGTTGTCAGGTCGGGCGTCACTCCATAAAGTTCCTGGGCTCCGCCTTTTGAAAGTCGGAAACCGGTCATCACTTCGTCAAAAATCAGGATTATCCCTTCTTGCGTACAGATATCTCGCAACCCTTGTAAATAGCCCGGATTTGGAAGACAAAGCCCCATATTTCCCGGAACGGGTTCCAAAATTAAAGCTGCGATTTCTCCTTTATTCGCTTCAACCAAAACCTTAATCGATTCCAGATCATTGAACGGTGCCAAAAGTGTGTCTTTTGCAGTTCCCTTGGTCACTCCCGGTGAATCAGGATTTCCCATCGTCATTGCTCCGGAACCCGCTGCTATCAAAAATGAATCCCCGTGTCCATGGTAATGACCTTCCATTTTTATGAATTTGTCCCGACCAGTATAGCCTCTAGCTACGCGAATTGCAGACATGGTCGCTTCTGTGCCAGAATTGACCATTCTGACTTTTTCGACAGAAGGCACCATGCTCACGATCAGCTCAGCGATTTCAACTTCTCTGGCTGTAGGTGCTCCGAAAGAAGTCCCGTTTTCCATCGCCTTGATCACAGCTTCCCGGATCAGCGGATGATTATGACCCAGAATCATCGGCCCCCAACTGTTGATCAGTTCGATGTAAGCATTGTCATCTTCATCATAAATGAAGGCTCCGTCTGCTTTTTTGATAAATATCGGATCGCCTCCAACTGCCCTAAAAGCACGAACAGGGGAGTTTACTCCTCCCGGAATGAAATTTTGGGCTCGGGCAAAAAGCCGCTTGCTTTCAGAAATTTGCATGGATTACTCGATGGGTTTCAGTTCGCCTGCTTCTAATCTAAATACAGGCACGTAGGTATTATTATTGCTTTGTCTGAAATTGTAGCCCCAGGTATATTTCCCCGGCTGGAAAGACTTCTGATCAAGGCTTCTTTTCAAATCCATTCCTAAGCTTGGTGAAATATTGGATTGTAGCCAGTTAACTAACTCTATTCCAAGAGTTGTGTTCAAACTCGGGTAAACCAAGTATTTATCATAATACTCATCCCTGAAAACTTTCAGTGCCTCAGATTCGAAGCGTGTAGTATTGTTGCCAATAAAAAAGAAATTGGGGAATTCAAGCATTTCATAATTGGCAAAATTGAATCCCAGCCAAGAATCCATCACCAACATCGGGACAGATGTGCTGATACTTTCCATCAGGGCAAAAGTAGGCTGAGCGATACCGGGATCATCTGTCAGCAAAATAACTTGATCAACGATTGGATTGCTTCCGCGACGTACTCCCAATCCCTGAAGAAATGGACCCACATTTTTAGCGTCTATTTTTTGAAATTTAGTAACCGTGAAGCCAAGCTTTGTCAATTCATCTTTGAGCAAAAGCCCAAGTTTCTCATCCCTTGAGCTGGAGCTATAGCCAATTGCCACTTTTTTCCCCCAGGCTTGCCGTTTCAAACCGGCTATGATACCTGCGGAAAGTGAAGGAACGGAAGGCTTAAACAAATAGCTGTATTTCATCTGGTCAAACCGCTCACCAAGATTGGAAAGTGGATGAATAAAAGGGATTTTGGAAGTCTCTGCGAAAGCACTAATCAGATCAGTTTCTTCCGGATAGATCGGTCCGATGATCGCGTCTGCCTTTGCCATTGCAGGATCTTTCAAAAGAGTTTGCAAATGATTGATATCTCGCTTCGAATCGAATGTAATTAAATTGACCTTCTGACCAGACGTCCGCAATTGCTCCACGCCAAACTCCAAACCCTGATACAATTCAAAAACAAAGTCAGAAGGAGAAACATTGGTAATCGAGGAAGAATTGGAGTTGGTGAATGGAAGAATCACCACAATATCTAAGATCTGATCTTTGACTACGGTAGAAGTTTCCTGACTTTTTCCCTGCAATTCATAATAAGCTGCTTTTTCGGTCGCAGAAAGAATTGTCTGACTTTCCAAAACGGTTTTAAGCGCAACTCTATAACCTTCATTTTCTTTAAATTCCTGCAAATTGGCCACCATGAAGCTGGCCGACATTTTCTTCAAATTTTCAAAACTGGCGTTTTCAGCAAGCTGGATTAGGTTCTGTTTTTTGATCATCTTGAAGACACGAAGCGCTTCGAGGTTTTGCTGATTTTGAAAATAGGCCAAACCAAGAATATATTTTGCCTCGTCAGATTTTGGCCAGTTTTTCATGGCGACAGATTTTAACGCATCAATCGCCTGTGCAGGCTGATTGGCTCCCAAAGCTGACTGAGCTAAGTGGAATGCAGCATAATTTGACAAGCTACCGTATTTATCTGCATCCAAAAATTCCTTGAAAAGCGGCATTGCCTCCCAATAATTTTTCGCACTCAATAGAGATTTTGCTCGGTGATAGCCTTCAGGAGCATTTTGTGCCAAAGCAAAACTTAGAATAAAAAAAACTGGAAATACTAATAGATATCTTCTCATGAATCAGCGGGTAGAGCTATGCTTCGATAACAGGTTGTCAAATTTAAGCCATTATTTTCAAACCCAAAGGTCGGGC
>JBKJKX010000057.1:0-143427 GCA_046597285.1 Algoriphagus sp.
CAAATTATCGCAAGCTTAAAGCCTATCCTAGTCAACCTAAAATCAAAAACCCAGTCCAATTGGGATTCTGGATTGGGTTTTATAGCTTCAGCTGCCTGAGTTTTTCAGCAGACCCTAGATATCATAATTTAGGGGCTTTTTTGCGTTTAATCCATTGATCGCATGTATCGATAAACTAAACGGTTTTCAGCAGGCCATCAATACCGTGTTCCCAAAAACAGAGGCGCAGAGCTGCATCGTCCACCAGATCCGAAACAGCTTAAAATATGTGGCTTCAAAAGACCAGAAAGAGTTCATGCGGGATCTAAAGCCGTTTTATCGGGCTGAGAACCTTGACCTGGCAGAACTGCGTTTTTTACAGATCTTTCTGAGATACGGATATACACTTCAACCTTATGTTCCATCCCATCATCTATAAGTGTTATCGCATCACCCTTGCCTTGCTTATCTTCCATTTTCCACCAGGAATTGTCATTGTTATCCAGCTGAAACACGGTGATCCTGTAAATTGAGCTTCCATAACGGTATATAATGGATACAAAAGGCCAATCCAAAGGAAAACAAGGTTTGAATTTCAACAGATCCACTTGTAACTCCATACCTAACAAAGAACCCACAATAAACTGGTACATCCAGCCCGAGGAGCCTGTGTACCAGGTCCAGCCACCCCGTCCCTTATGCGATTCATTAGCATAAACATCTGCTGCCATCACGTAAGGCTCTACTTTATATACCTGTATAGCAGCAGCATTGGAAGAATGACTTAAGGGATGGATCATGCTAAACAATTCCCAGGTCTTTTCCCGTTCACCTAAGGCTGCAAAGGCCATCAACGCCCAGATAGCAGCATGGGAATATTGTCCGCCATTCTCCCGTACACCCGGCACATATCCTTTGATATAACCCGGGTTGAGACCGCCTGCATCAAACGGCGGATCAAGCAGTTGGATAAGCTTCAGGTCTCTTTTTACCAGGTATTTATCAAGAGAAGCCATAGCCATAACCTTTCTCTCACTAGTAGCTGCAGCAGATAATACCGACCAGCTTTGGGCAATAGCATCAATACGGCACTCATTATTTTCCTTTGAACCCAATGGAGTACCGTCATCAAAATAGGCACGCTTATACCACTCGCCATCCCAGCTAGAGGCTTCTATGTTTGATTGTAGCGTAGCTGCTTCTTTTTTACATATCTCGGCAAACATAGTATCACCAGAATTCTTTGCAACATCTGCAAATCGTACCAGTACATCATACAGGAAAAAAGCTAGCCATACACTTTCTCCCAGGCCTTTATTACCTACCTGATCCATGCCATCGTTCCAATCCCCCGAACCTATAAGAGGTAAACCATGCTCCCCATAATGAAGGCTATGCTTTATTGCACGAACACAATGTTCATACAAGGTGCCAGTCAGGTTGCCGCTAACCGGGAGGTCATAAACTGAATCTTCTCCCTGGTTCAATGTACGGCTCTCCAGAAAACCGGCTGGTACGGCTAAGATGTCCATATCTCCTGTAGTGGCAATATATCTGGAAACAGCGAAAGGCAGCCAGAGCAAATCATCAGAACAGCGTGTACGAACGCCTCTTCCCTCAGGCGGATGCCACCAGTGTTGTACGTCGCCCTCTACAAACTGCCTGGATGCGCTTAAAAGTATTTGTTCCCTTGCCAGCCCGGGTCGTGTATGTAATAAGGCCAGCACATCCTGTAGCTGATCTCTGAAACCGAATGCGCCGCCAGATTGGTAAAAACCGCTCCGTGCAAATATCCTGCAGGCCATGGTCTGATAAGTAAGCCAGCCATTAGCCAATATATTCAGGGATTTATCGGGAGTGGTTACCTGAACGGCGCCTATAACCTCTTTCCAATATTCCTTTACATCGTGTAAGGACTGCATCACGATATCTTTATCTGTAAATTTCCGGATCAAAGCATTAGCTGCCGGGGAATTTTCTTCATTGCCAATCTGGAATATAATTTCTTTTTCCTCTCCGTCAAATAAATCAAATTTTATCTGTAATGCAGCACAAGGATCCATACCGGCACCATTCCTGCCTGAAAGTTTTTTCCGGTTAAGGGCCTGTGGATTCTCCAGGTTTCTGTTCCTGCCTATAAATTCTGAACGGTCGGCAGTGAAACTGAAATCGGTACCGCCGGATACTTTAAAAAAAGCAACACGATCCGCAAAAGCGGAATTATACCTGTTCCTAAACAGCAATGCCCCGGTGCCGATATCCTGTTCTGAAAGTATATGCATGTTCGTCCTGGAACGTACATCACCCAGAATAATTTCCAGAAAACCTGTGGCCGAAAATTTACGAGCCCGTCCCGACTCGTTCTTTATTTTCAGCACAATAAATTTAACAGGCAAAGCCTTATCTACAAATACGCACATCTCCGAAGAAATTCCCTGTTCTATATGGTTAAAAATGGTGTAACCAAAGCCATGTGTAGTAATATAAGGTGCTTCCCCTCCGGCGGGGAAAGGAGATGGAGACCAGAAATTGCCCGTCTCTTCATCACGCAAATAAAAGGCCTCGCCCCCAATATCTCTTACAGGGTCGTTGCTCCAGGGCGTAATGCGGTATTCATGAGCATTGATGGCCCACGTATAGGCAGAACCGCTTTCAGAAATTACGGTGCCAAAATTAGGGTTAGCAATAACATTGGCCCAGGGTGCCGGGGTAGTGTCTTTTTTGTCCGTAATGATTTTATATTCTTTTCCGTCCGGGGTAAACCCGCCGGTTCCGTTAAAAAACAAAAGATCATCGGGCAAAGCCATTGTATGCTGAATTTCCTGCGCTGTGATTGGTTTCGTTTCCAATAATGGTGGCAATAGTTTTTCTCTATGATGTCTGCGTACCTGTTCTGATAAAGTCCCTTTGTTATCATCAATGATTACCCGGGCAACGCTTTCAAAAAGTATGCGGTCTTCAGAAGATATCTGATCTGCAGATTTTACAAAAATATTGCCAGGCTTGTTATAAGTCAAATTGCCGCCTGCTTCCGCAGTTATCAGCCCCAGGATCTGTTCTTGTAAAATTTGCCGGTAAGAACCGTAATCTTCGTTCCATATTACCAGGTCAACGGCCAGCCCTTTCAACCGCCAGTAAGCATGTGCCTGCACCATTTGCCTTACCAAACCCAGACTTTTCGGGTCGTATATGTGCAGCAATACAATAGGCAGATCCCCAGAAACAGAGTGGCTCCACAATCCCGATTGTCCCCTGAAATTACTATTGATCACTGCTGCTTCGGCACGCAGATTAGGATTGGAGTAAATAACAGACGCTGCTAAGCTATCATACAATTGTGCGTCAGCTTCCGTTGCATTAATTTGTCGTAGCAGCACCTGGCTATGGGTCCAGGAAAGTTCAAAAGCACGACTTCTCAGATGCTGATCCCGGTATTTATGCATCAAGCCTTCACAGGCTTCTTTTGTTTCGCTTATTCCATAAATCAGGTCAATAGTAGCCGTTCGGTTAGGCTTTATACTAATTCGATAGCGAATAGACATGATCGGATCCAGCACCGATCCCTGGTTGCCTGAAAGCAGATCAACATCCATAGCCTGCGGGTGTGCCAGTGTTTTTCCCCTGCCAATAAACTGCATACGGTCTGTTTCATACGATACCGTTTCAACAGCAGCACCACGAACATCCATTAGGTGGAACATCCACGGCGGTGTTTCCTCCTCGGAGCGTGGCCGGCGTGTACATAAAACGGCTTTATGTTCCGGTATAATTTCTGTTTGTACAAAAAGATTACTAAATGCGGGATGCGATTCATCAGAAGCTTGGCTTGCCATTACTATTTCGGCATAACTTGTAATCTCTAAAATTTTTACTGACTGGGTTTTGTTGGTTATCCTTACCCTTCTCATTTCCGTGTCATCTTCGGGGGAGATCACTATTTCTGTTTTGGTTTCGATCCCGTCATCCTGTCTGCAGAATTCCGCATGCCCCTGGGAAAATATTGCTTCATAACTTTTGGCAGGTTGCAACGTTGGCTGATGAGTATTAGACCAGAAGTTGCCAGTCTTTATGTCTTTAATATAACAGAATATACCATGGTCATCTTTTGTGGCATCTTCCCTCCAGCGGGTAACAGCTATATATTTCCAACGGCTGTATCCTCCGCCGGAATTGGTGACCATAACCTGATAGCGGCCATTGCTCAAAAGGTGAATTTCGGGCATCGTGGTATTGGCCGTAGTGATGCTTCGTACTTGTACATCTGTAGCTTCGGTATGTGTTTCGATAAGATCCGCAGTATGTGCATAAAAAATTGTGGTTCTGGGTATGCGTTCCTGAAGCAACAATAATGTCGCCTGAAAGCGAAGTTCCGATACAAACCTTTGCTGCATGGGCTTATTCAACAGCACATAAGCCAGCGAAAGCAGCCCCATCCCCTGATGGTGCACCATGTAAGATTTTACAATACTATTGTTTTTACCTCTTGGCAAGCGACTGGGCGTATAATCTATAGCCTCAAAGAAGCCAAACTCACCTTCAAATCCTTCTTTGGATAATAATTGAAGGTTGCTACATGCCTTTGCGGGCGATATCATCAAAGCCAGCATAGAAGCATAAGGCGCTATAACAATATCTTCTTCCAGTCCCCGATTCAGTCCGAGCCCTGGCACACCAAATGCACGGTACTGATAATTCAGGTTAGTATCTACCATATTATATCCCGATTCTGAGATACCCCAGGGAACACCCCGCTGACCCGCATATTCTATTTGCCGTTTTACTGTGGCTTTATTGGTTTGGTATAGCAATGTATTTTCATAAGCGGGCATTATCAGTTGGGGCATAAGGTATTCAAACATTGATCCGCCCCAGGATAGTAATATCGGGTCTCCTCCGGAATTAGTCAGTAAGCGCCCCAGGGCAAACCAGCTTTCCTGTGGCAGCTTTCCCTGTGCTATAGCAGTAAAAATGCCTAACCTTGCTTCAGATGCCAGTAGGTCATAATAACTATCATCCTTCCTTTGCTCATCAACATTATAGCCAATTCTTAAAAGAGTAGTTGTTTTATTAAAAAGGAAGTCATACTCCACATTACTTAGCTCTTCGCATTGTTCAGCCACTTGCTCCAACAAAATAATCCTTTCAGCCGCCAGGCTGCTTTCCTTTGCAAGGAGTGAACGCATACTGATTAGCCATTCCTTTTCTTCAGCACTGTTCTCCTGTTGCTGATAACGGTCAATATGCTGCAAAAATAAACCAGGCGTATCCTGAATTGAAAGCAGCGAAGGGATGTGATCTATTGCTGCAAGGTGAGCGAAATGCTCCGGAGCCGGCAATAATTCCACCCAGGGAACCAGTTGTGTCAGATCTTCCCTGATACGCTGTATTTGCAATGACAACCTGCTTGTCCATCTGTACAAATCTGTTCCGCTATCTTCCTGGTGTATGGTTAATTCATCAATAAGAACAGTCAGTTCATCGAGATGCTTTTTTACACTGCTTAATGATCTGCTGCCTTCATTAGCAGCAACACTCAATATTGCTAATACCTTGTCCGTTATTTCAGCATCATGTCCTTTCGAAAAATCCTGGATAATACAGGCAGTAGTCCTTAGCCCTTGGTATATACTTCTGCTTAATATGGGCTGATTGGGCAGGGATAAAATCCCCTGGCGTAACGTGAGTAAAAGCCCGGTAAGATTACCGCTGTCAACCGTGGACACATACCTGGGCGGCAGGGGCAATAATGATATCGTATCATTCCAGTTATAAAAATGTCCCTTATACCGCTCCAGCTTAAGCATAGACTGCAAGGTATTGTTACATCTGAATACCAGTTCGCCGGCAGCGATATAGCCAAAATCATAAGCAGTAAGATTGGCAAGTAAAGCCAGACCCATATTCGTAGGTGATGTACGGTGGGCGATAACTGCAACGGGTTGTTCCTGAAAGTTGTCAGGTGGCAGCCAGTTCTCCTCTGCTGTTACAAATTGTTCGAAAAAAGACCATGTTTTACGCGCAGATTTGTGAAGGAACAACGTTTCTTCTTCATCAAGCTGTGGGGTTTCTTCTGTTTGGGGCTTGCTCAGGCGCCATGCGAGAGCCGGTGCCAAAAACCACAGGATAAGCATCGGTGAAGCGACATAAAATGTTGCAGTATTGGTGTACAATAACAAACCTATACAGGCAAGAGACAACAGGGGCGCTACCCACATAGATTTATAAACCGACCAGACACTATCTCGGGCATTTTTGGATGCAGCAGCAGAGGTGGTCCATTCCAGGAGGTTCTTTCTGCTAACAACCATACGCCAATTGGTGCGCACAACAGCATCAGTATATTTAAAGGCTTCATAAGGTAAAACAGCAATGCCGAATATAAACCGGATTAGTGTGTCCCTTACGGAGGCGCCAACTTCGGCCAGGTGTGCCTTAAAAGTCAGATCAATAGCTTTGTTCATCAATTGCCAACCTGCCGCCGCCATTACTGGCAATAAAATGATGATAGTGACCGCTAATGTCCAGAACCAGGGAAAAGGCAGTAAAGACCAGCCCATTAATAAAAGAAACAGCAAAGATAGTGGCAACAGGCTTCTGCGGAGGTTATCAAAAATTTTCCACCTCGATAAAGCTGAGAGTTTGTTAGTTGTTAAACGGCGATTGCCGCCTGTAATGAAAGGCAGCATCCAGGCACCGATCTGCCAGTCGCCCCTTATCCAACGATGATGGCGTTTGATATCTGCTCCGTAGTGCGCAGGACCTGGTTCATATAAAAGCACATCGCTCAATAAACCGGAGCGGATATAACAGCCTTCCAGCAAATCGTGGCTCAGGATACGGTTCTCCGGGAAAACCTGATGCAAAGCCTGTTCAAATACATCAACATCATAGATCCCTTTGCCGATAAAAGATCCTTCCCCGAAAAGATCCTGATACACATCTGAAGAAACCCGGGTATAAGGATCAATGCCAGAAAGATCACCCAGCATGCGCAAGTACAGGGAAGTAGCAGTTTTAGGAAAATCTGAGCCCACTCTGGGCTGAAGGATACCATATCCATCCGTTACACGCCTTTTTTGCGGGTTATATACTGCATGATTGAGCGGATGCGACATCGTTGCAATAAATTTCCATGCGGCTTCCCGTGGAAGCTGTGTATCAGAATCAAGAGTAATGACATACTTTACATTGGCAAGTCTCTGGCAATTACCGATGACCAGAGAAAATTCATCACTCCCCCGCCCGCGTATAAATGCGTTTAGTGCAGACAATTTCCCTCTTTTGCGTTCATATCCCATCCACTTCTGCTCTTTGGTATTCCAGGTCCTTGGACGGTGAAAGAGAAAGAAGGTATCCTGTTCCGGCTGCTTATACTTTTGATTCAATTCCTTAATGCGATTGCTGGCTAATTCCAGTAAGCCCTCATCCTCTGGCATGACTTCTAAGTTAGCATCAATAAAATCGGTCAATAAACCAAAATGCAGGTTAGCTTCCTTATTGGCCAGAAAACGTACTTCCAGGGCTTCAATCAGTTCTTCGATATAAGCCTTACCGGAAAGCATGGTAGGAACTATTACCAGCGTGCGGCATTCGGCAGGGATACCTTTGGAGAAATCCATTCGGGGCAGCAATTTTGGGCTTACCCAAATAGTACATAACCAGTTCACCAGTGAAACTGCAAGCTGAGCTGATCCTGAAAGCGACAATAAGCCAACCAAACATAACATCAGCCTGCCATGAATACCGTAAGCGTATGCCAGATAGAACATCCCTGTGGAGGCTATCAATGTTAAGAAAGCTATAGAGAACAGATAAAGAAATACGGGTCTCCTGCCGGCAGCACCGAGCAATTTTTGCCTCAGCGTGTAATGCATACCTGAAGCCTTCTCTGTCAGCTTTAGCCCCTTATCAATCAGATAATAGCCAACATGTTCATGCCTTTCAGATTTATGATCAAAATCTTTATGTTTTCCTGTCAGCTCAAGCACCTTCTGTGCTACTTCTGTTTCGGATAAAGGGGAAGCTTTGGATATAGATTCCACCACATGCCGGTATCTGTCGCGTGTAGCAAAATCCATCAGAGGATAGGTGCCTGTAATATCCTGACGCAATACCTGTTCAATGCTACTGAGTGTTTCAACAAATTCCTTCCAGTCTGTAGCACCAAGGAAACGCAATGTACCGATGCTATTACGGACAGAAACCTGATTGACAGCCTGTTTTTGGTTTTCCTGACGGACAAGGTCATTGCTGCTTATACCTACCCCCGATAATTGCTGCTCCATCCAACTGAGCGGCAATGCCAGAGCAGGGCCCTTGCCCTGCAGCTCCCGTGTAAAGCCGGCAACAAAGGGGCCGTCTAATACAGGCTTTGACCGTGCCATATCTGCAATAACCAGAATTAAATTGCCTGGTTCCTCTTGTACAGTTACCATCATCCTGTCGGCCCAGTAATCTGCCAGGTTATGATCGATCATGTCTAATGCTATTTTTGCAGAAACCCTGCGAAGGTTTTCAATAACAGCCAGACGGAGCATAATCGGTATTGCCCATAATTCACCAAGGGTAAGCACAGTGCATGTTTGATATGCTGCGATAAAACTACTGAGGCTTTTTACATCTACCCTGCCATCGCTATGGGAAATTATTTCCAAAACAATATCATAAACCCGTGGCATGCCGGATGAAATGCCATTTGCCAGGTATGGCAGCCCCTCGCTGTATCCTTTGGGCAAATGTTTCCTGGCTATTACAACCTGTTCTTCTACCAGGTAGAAATTATCAAGCAGCCATTCGGCGGCGGGGGTAATGGTTTTGCCAGACCTGATGCTTTCTACCAGCAGGTTTCTCACTTCCAGCAATGTTTTTTCATTGTCATCCAGCCTTTTCAGCAACTGATCAGAAGAACGGCCTTTCTGTAATTTGTGCGACCGGGCAACTACTTCGCCATGAGAGTCCATCTGGTCTGAACTGTAGAGCTCAGAGCGAAATGGCTCTTTATTATCGTAATTTCGGATAGCATTGTCTCTCTGAAAGTAATCGCGCAAACGCGACAAAATATCTAAAACTGTACTGGCTATAACCTTCATAATAAGAGAAATACTTGAAAAACGTCAACTTTTAAAAAGAAACAAGTCCAGATCAGCTTAACACTGGTGATTTTGGAGGACTTTTCGATTCAAGAGAAAGAAGCTAGTAAATTAATAAACCGTTTCAAAACTTCCGGTATTCAAAGTTTGATCTACTTTTCCCTACTGAAGTATCATTTTTGAAAACACAGTAATATTTAAATAAATTGATCCTTGCCTCTTTATATTTTGCAAAATCGGCTCCAATAATCATACTTGGTATCTGGCCCCCTATCCAAATATTATAGGTAATTTTTCTGTCATAATACCTTTTTCCCGATATTCCGGAATCAACCAAACTCGATTCCTGCATTATTATTTTTTAATCAACAATTTTTAAACCTCTTTTTAATAATTGAATCAAAACAACCGGAGCTATACTGGTAGCAGTTATTATTAACCACATAGTGGTATTGAGCGTTTGGAGGCCAAGTATTTCTTTTAGCGGGTTAACCCAATAAAAAATTAAAATGATTGTGATGCATAACAGCAAAGCTGCCCACACAAATTTATTCCGGGTAATCTCATTTTTTAAGAAAGAGATTTTACGGGAAGACAGGTTGAATACATGCCAAAGTTGAGAAAGAGCAAGACTAAAGAATGTTATGTTGTTGCAAATTTCCGGATCATACTTTAAGTAATAACTACTGTACCAGGTTACTGACATGATGGGCATCGCTAATAATAATGCATAGACCACTATATTGACCCAATCTTTTTTAACAACAATAGGCTCCTTTGGGTTTCGGGGCGGATTTTTCATTATTAATTTATTGCCTTTGCCCATGCCCAAAGCAAGGGCCGGAAAAATATCGGTAACAAGGTTTAGGAAGAGAATTTGTAGCGGAAGAATCGAAAACGGGAAGTTTAATAGCCCATAAAGAAAAACGATGAAGATTTCACTTAGGTTACAAGATAGCAGGTACACTAAAAATCTTTTAATATTTTGAAAAATTACCCGGCCCTGCTCTATAGCAGCCACAATTGATTTAAAAGAATCATTTTTCAATACCATAGCAGCCGTTTCTTTTGCTACCTGGGTACCTCTTAATCCCATGGCAATTCCGATATCCGCTTTTTTTAAGGCTGGTGCATCGTTTATACCATCACCCGTCATTGCTACAATATCCCCTCTTTTCTGATAAACGCTAACCATTTCCAGCTTCTGCTTGGGGCTGACTCTGGCAAATATTGTAGCCCCGAATAATTTTTTATTCGATTGATGCCTTTCTAACTCCTTACCTGTAATAACTATGTTGGTGGTATCCGATAGTTTTATTTTTTGAGCAATATTAAGTGCGGTAGCAGGGTGATCTCCGGTTATCATGATCACCTTAATTCCGGCATCCCTGCAGGATTGCAATGCCCCGATGGCATCCAGCCTTGGGGGATCTAAAAATCCAATAAAACCCGCCAGAGTTAAATCTTTTAAAAAATCTTTTTTTTCAATCTTGCCGCCTTCCTTAAAAGCAAATGCCAATACGCGCGAACCCTGCGACTGGATTTCTTCCCCTTTTTTTAAAAATATCTTTTTTTTCGATTCTGTGAAAGGTGCTATTGTATCTTCGTTACAAATAAAACTGCATTTGAGTATTAATTCCTCTACGGCTCCTTTAGCGGCTACAAAATGTGAAGCACCTTTTTTATGTAAGGTGCCCATTAATTTTGTTTCCGAGCTAAATGCTTCTTCAGCTACTCGTGGATAATCTTTATTTATTTCATTAGCATTGATTTTGTTGGAGGCCACAAATTGCAGCAATGCAATTTCGATAGGATCGCCAAGTAATTTTTGGTGATTTCCTGTCCCTTTGGCAACCGCATTATTACACAGGGTTGAAATAAGCAGCAGATTGTCTAATCCAGACTTGTTTTTTTTTGTGATTGTATTACGGATATCAATTTTATTTTTTTCAACTGATATAACTTCATCAAAAAATGAAAGACTGCTCACTTCAATTTTATTTTCTGTAAGCGTGCCGGTTTTATCTGTAAAAATTGTATTGATACCACCCAGTGTTTCCACCGCAGCAAGTCTTTTTATAAGCACATTTTTTTTTGCCATCCTAAGCATCCCATAAGTTAGCGCAATGGTGGAAACAACCGGAAGCCCTTCAGGAATAGCTGCCACCGCAAGGGCAATAGCAGTTTCAATAATCAGGTAAAGGTCTTTCCCCTGAAGAATTCCGGAAGCGATAAAAATAGCGGCAAAGACAGCCGTGATCCACATCAGCTTTTTTGTAAGGCCCTGTAGCTTTTTCTCGAGTGGAGTCACCACCTGTCCGGCGCTTTCAACCAGAGAAGTGATTTTGCCCAGTTCGG
The DNA here is from genome assembly GCA_046597285.1 of Algoriphagus sp. Taxonomy (GTDB): domain Bacteria; phylum Bacteroidota; class Bacteroidia; order Cytophagales; family Cyclobacteriaceae; genus Algoriphagus. The sequence continues at coordinate 11,427 of JBKJKX010000057.1, forward strand.
TATGAAGCCCTGTTCCAGTTATGATGGCTTTGGCGTTTCCCTTTACGATAGAAGTGCCTTTAAATATCATATTAGCCTGATCAGCCAGATCAGTATGTTTTTTAAGAGTTTCCAATTTTTTAGTTACCGGCAATGATTCTCCTGTCAATGCAGATTCATCGACTTCAAATTGGTTTAATTCAAATAAGCGTCCATCAGCCTGGACGATATCACCCGCTTCTAATATTAAAATATCTGAGGGTACTATTCTTTCAGAAGGAATTTCTTTCAATGCATTATTCCTCCAAACTTTTGAAACGTTTACATCCATTTTTTTCAAAGCGTCCATTGATTTTCGGGCCTGCAATTCCATGAAAAAACCTAAGGCAGCCGTAATAAATATTACTCCGATGATAGAAAACCCTTCAATCCAGTGCTGGAAGAAAAAAGAAAATCCGGCAGCCACTAAAAGCAGCGCGATAATGGGGCTTTTGAACTGTCGCAGAAGTATTAGAAAGATACTTTTTTGCTTTTGTTCCTTATAGCTATTTAAACCATACGCTTCAATTCTTTTACCAACTTCGTCCTCGCTTAATCCATTTTGCTGATTTGCCTGAAGAAGGCTTGCTATATTTTCAATAGCTATTGAATGGGCATATTCGATGGGATAGTTTTTAGTTTTTATCGTTGTCATATCTATATGCCATGTTCAAGTCACTAATGCAACAGCTCTGTAAGTTATTAATTTCTCTTTAGGGGATGAGTAATTAAACTTTCTGATAGGCCTGTTATTTAAAAAAATTAGTAAAAGATTAATAATCAAATATTTAAGGGAGGGGAAGTGGTATCCTGCCATCCCGACTTAGTTTTAAAAAGCCTTTGGATATTAATTCAGAGGCTTTTTCAATTATACTTTTTTCAATCTTAAGCGGGACTTAAATTCATTGATTTTACCTGAAATGCCAGCTCTCTATGATTTATCTGCAGCAAAAATTTAGAAAATCAATAAATTGAATAATCCTATTTTTAGGTTCTTTTTGACCACCGGCCAAAGATTTTGACATTTTTTTCTTTTCTTTTCGACTGGATTAGAACCTGAAAATCAAGAATATTCAGAAAACAATACCTTAAACTGCTCATAATGAAAGAAATAATAGATGGAGTAAATGCAATAATTTGGAGTAATGCTTTGATTTTTTTATGCCTCGCTGCCGGCATTTACTTCTCTTTCGCTACGAAGTTTCTTCAAGTGACTTATTTCAGAGAAATGATCAGGCTCCTATTTAAGGGTGAATCATCTGAGAAAGGGGTTTCATCTTTTCAGGCTTTTGCTATTGCGATTTCAGGCCGGGTAGGCACAGGAAACATTGCAGGTGTGGCAACTGCCATTGCAATGGGAGGTCCGGGAGCAATTTTTTGGATGTGGGCGATTGCATTTTTAGGAGCTTCTTCCGCTTTTGTGGAATCAACTCTTGGACAGATTTATAAAGAAGTAAATCACGGACAGTATCGAGGTGGTCCTGCCTTCTACATTGAAAAAGGATTGGGCATCAAATGGTATGCTATGCTCTTTGCGTTTGTTACAATTCTTAGTACCGTTCTATTTCTACCAGGCGTTCAAAGCAATAGCATTGCGCTTAGCATGAATAATGCTTTTGACATTCCTGTCCACTACTCAGGTATTTTCATAACTGTCGCACTGGGCTTTATAATTATTGGAGGGGTAAAAAGAATCAGTAAAGTAGCAGAAATAGTTGTGCCGTTTATGGCTGGAGCCTATATCCTTATGGCGATGGTCATCATCTTCATGAATATTCAAGAAGTTCCCGGGATGTTTTCACTGATTTTTAGATCAGCATTCAATATGGAATCTGCATTCAGTGGTGTATTTGGGATGGCGATTGCATGGGGAGTGAAAAGAGGGATTTACTCGAATGAAGCCGGACAAGGCACTGCACCACATGCAGCAGCAGCGGCAGAAGTAAGCCATCCTGTTAAACAAGGGCTCGTTCAGGCATTTTCAGTTTATGTAGACACACTATTCGTTTGTACGGCTACAGCCTTGATGATCTTGTTTACGGGCAATTTCAACGTTATCAATCCAGAGGGTGGCTTCTTGGTGGAAAACCTTCCAGGCGTACCCTATGGGCCAGAGTTTACCCAGTATGCCATCGGAGAACATTTTCCCAGTATTGGAAAAGGATTCGTTGCCTTTTCGCTTTTGTTCTTCGCATTTACCACCATTATGGCATATTACTTTATTGCTGAAGCAAACCTTAGCTACCTCACAAGAAACTCATCATCCAAATGGGCAGTCAGATTCCTTCAAATTTTAATTTTGGTAGCAACATTTTACGGATCTATAAAAACTGCTGAAGTTGCCTGGACCCTGGGTGATATTGGGGTTGGGATGATGGCTTGGTTGAATATTATCGCAATCTTACTTCTGCGTAAACCGGCATTTAAAGCCTTAGCGGACTATCAAAAGCAGAAGAAAGCCGGAAAAGACCCTGTCTTTTTTGCTAAGGATGTAGGAATCGAAAACACAGATTTATGGAAGTAATTGGTAATCAAGAGCCTCACCAAACTCCTGGAAAAACCTCACGTCAGACCTCCTTTTAAATTTAATTGGTATAGTTTCAGAAGAAGAGATTTATTTTCTTTGTACACCAATTGAAAATTAAAACCCGCGGATGTGGCGAAATTGGTAGACGCACTGCTTTCAGGTGGCAGCGCCTTTGGTGTGAAGGTTCGAATCCTTTCATCCGCACAAAAAAGCCTCACAGTAGTTATGGGAGGCTTTTTTCATGCTTTCTAGATACCGTTGTTTTGCTTTAATGCTTTGATTTTTTTCTGATTTTCTTAATCAAAACCTTCCAGTAATTTTCTTCCGATTCCCGAACAGGCACATCATCACCAAGCAAATAACCGAAAGCACTGCTTTCCGGAATTCGCTCAAGAGTAATCTTCAATACCCCAACCAACGGGATGAATAAAACCATTCCGGAAATCCCCCAAAGCCAACCACCAACAAGAATCGCTAAAATCAATACCAAGGCATTTACTTTCACTTGTGATCCAACCACGATAGGGGTTATAACATTATTTTCAAACAATTGAATCCCCCATAATACAGCGAAAGTGATCAAAGGATAAATCATCGTGTCTGTGGTCAAAAACACATAAAGAATCGCAAAAAATGAACTGATAAAAACTCCCACAAAAGGAATCAGATTCATGATTGCGATGAATGCTGCAAACAGGATAAAATATTTCACTCCGCTGAAGTAGAAGAAAATCCCCGCCATTACTGCTACGATTCCTGTTACCCGCAACATTCCGGATAAATAGGATTGAATCACATGTCCGGAATCTACTGCCCAATTGATTACCTGATCATTATTTCTGGAAGAATATTTATTCAAAAACTGAACAAAGAAATCCTTGTAATACATCAGTAGAAATGTGTACAAAGGGATTATACCGATCAGAATTAAAGATTTGGCAGTTTGAAAAAGTGTATTGTTTAAGTTTTGGAGACTTAAAAACGACGATAATTCAAGTTCATGTTCCTCGTTTACGATTTTTTCCCCCAACAAAAGTGTGATTTCGTCCAGATACTTGCTCAGTTTATTTTCCAGATTCTCACTTATTTCCGGGATTTCCGTGATTAAACCTACCACTTGGTTTAGCAGAATGTAAATTATTGAAATAGAAATCAGAAAGATAAAAAGGATACTAATCCCAATTGCCAAACCTCTCGGCAACCTTCTCTTTTCCAACCAAGAGGAAATTGGATAAAGTGCAAATGAAAAAAAGACTCCCCAAACCAGCGGAACGAACAAGAAAGCTCCTTCTTTTAGGATAATAGCCCCTAAAAAAATAATAATCAAAATGTAGGCGATTCGCTGAATTGGAAGCATAGAGTTAAGAATGATTTCCCTGTCTGAATATACTCATATCCGATTATCAACTAATCATAAACTTACCAAAGCAATCCTCATCTTTTTCGAGATTATCAGTATTTTTCCTTGAGAAAAATCCTCAAATCAATCCAGTCTATGAAAACCGTATTAATCCTGCTCTTCTTACTTCCCGGCTTAGTCATTGGCCAGGCTAAAGTAGATACCATTGAAGTCTACAGTATCGTCATGAAAAAGAATCTGAAGGCAGTTGTGACTACTCCAGAATCTTATGAAAAAAGCAACAAGAAATATCCAACACTCTATTTGTTACATGGTGGTAGTGGGGCATTTCGGGATTGGCATAAAAATATAACGGAACTGGGCCTCGTCAATCGAATGGCAAATGAATATGACCTGATAATAATCACTCCAGGTGTTGGTCCTGCGAGCTATTATTATGACAGCCCAAAATTGGACTCTGTTCAATATGAGACGTATATGATAGAGGAATTGATCCCACACATCGATAAAACTTACAGGACTCTGGCGAAGAAGGAATCAAGGGTGATCACAGGCCTTTCAATGGGAGGGCATGGAGCGGTTATGTTGAGTGCAAAACATCCTGAACTTTTCGTCGCCGCAGGAAGTATGAGCGGAGTAATGAACATTGACACTCGAATGTGGAAAGTTCCGGCTGAATTTTCAACTCTCAGAAAAGAAGGTCAAAGGGTCATGTTGGGAGACATACCCTATGATGCTCCTTTCAGTGATTTCACAGCTGTTGGTTTGACTGATCAGATTAAAGCCAATGGCATTGCCCTGATTCTGGATTGTGGAGTAGATGATTTCCTGATCAATACAAATCGACAAATGCACCAGCTTCTTTTGGAAAATGGAACTCCACATGAATACATTGAGCGTCCCGGAGCACATACTTGGCCTTATTGGACAGAAGCTCTGCCAGTCCACCTTTTGTTTTTTGATAAGTACTTAAAAAGGAATTAGATGCAGTAATAAGTGTCAGCAAAAGGGTAATTAACTTCTGAATTTCAGGTAAATTTTGCTTTTTGCAGACTGAACTAGTATACGTGATGCCAAATTTTGATTCAATCAGGCCCTTTTACGATGCAGAAGCCAACGCCGCAATTCGCAAAATTGTAGACGACCCAATGCTTGCGGCCATGATGGGATTTACTTTTCCTTCGGATAACACAGGACATTGGAAGGACCTCATGCTTCATACTCATTCATTGCGTGATTTTCAGATAAATTTTATCTACCCTGCCGTACGGAAAGTTTTAGAGAAAAGCTCCGATGGACTTTCTACCGGAGGTTTTGAAGTCCTTGAACCGAACACAGCTTACCTGTTCATTTCCAACCATAGGGACATCATTCTGGACACTTCACTTTTGAATGCCTGTCTATTTGAAAATGGATTGATTCTTACAACTTCTGCAATTGGCGACAACCTGATTCAAAAGCCATTTCTCAACACATTATCCAAATTGAATAGAAATTTTGCCATCAAGAGGGGTCTCCAAGGTCGGGTACTTTTCGAAAGTTCTGAGCTAGCCTCCTCTTACATTCGAAAATCACTTTTGCAAGAAAACCGCTCTGTATGGACTGCTCAGAAAGAAGGTCGAACTAAGGACGGAAATGATGCTACTCATAAGGGTGTACTAAAAATGCTGACGCTTTCAGAAGAAGGCACAGACCCTTTCAGATATTTTGAAAAAATCAAAATTGTTCCTATTTCCATTTCATATGAATACGATCCAACAGATGTCTTGAAAATGCCAGAACTTCTTGCCAAATCGAGGGATGAGAAATACGTCAAAAGTGAAAATGAAGACTTCCTCAATTTGCTTCGAGGAATAATGGGCACAAAGAAGAGGATTCATATTCAGGTCAATAGGATTATTTCCGAAGAGATAAAAAAAATAGCTGACTCAGGCCTGACAATGGGTGAAAAGCTCAGTCAACTCACCGCTGTCGTAGATCAAAAAATCTGGATGGGATACAAGCTTTGGCCGAGCAATTACATAGCCCATGACTTACTTTATGGTGACAAGGAATATGTTGATCAATATATTGAAGAAGAAAAAAAGGCATTTGAAAAAAGACTCCTTGAAAGAGTGGACCCTAAAAATGAGCTTATGGTTAAGAATTTTCTTGCCATGTATGCCAATCCAGTGAATAATAAAAAGAAGGCAAACCAAGAAGAAGAAATAACCTGAGCATTGCTCAGGCCATCGGCAAAATCAATTCAAATTCTGCCCCTTTATTTTCTTCTGAAGTCAATAACAACTTTCCATTTAGACCTTTTACAAGATGATTGACGAGATTTAGGCCAAAACCAAAGCCTTTTTCACCAGAAGTCCCAAGGGTTGTTGTTGCATCTCCTTCTAAGATTTCTTTTATTTTTGAAGATGAGATTCCCAATCCGTCATCTTTTACTTTTAAATAAAGGGACTTTTCACCACCCACAACCTCCAGATTTAAAAAAACCTCCACTTTTCCTCCCTCGGGAGTAAACTTGATCGAATTGGAAATCAGATTTCCTAAAATCTGTAGTATTTTATTCTTGGGAAAAGGTAATCCGGCATGAAGGTGAGTTGCATTTACTTGGTATTTCACTTTCTTGGTTAAAGCCTGGGGGTTATACATGTCTACCAGTTTTGACTGAAGTGTTAGCAACGTGAATTCATGTTCTTTAGGATCTCGTTTAGTCTGACCGGAAGAATCAAAATTTTGAGCCAAAATCTCATCTGCCAGTTCGAGAATCGATTTTCCACTTTTTTGAATCAAAGAAATGAAACTCAAAACCTCTTCCAATTTATTTTGATCACCTTGATGCTGAATGATCTCAGCCAACCCGATGATTCCTCCAATCGGTCCTCGGATATCATGGGCCACTCGATTCTTAATGTTATTGGATTCTTCGACTTTGTTTTTGAGTTTGGAAATTGCAAGATGAATCTTGATTCTATTCACCACTTCGTTAGCTATGATTTCAAGCATTTCTTTTTTTTCAGCACTCAACTCTTTGTATTCACCGTCCAAAACACAAAGTGCCCCTAAAGCAATATCCTCATTTAATTTAAGAGGGATACCATAGTAGTATTTCAAAAATGGGGATTCAACAACATAGTTACGATTTTTAAAACGATCGTCGGTTGAAAGATCTTTCACCTCAAAACCCTTATTATTTTCCGGGAGAATGGTGTATTGGCAAACCGAATCTTCTCTGGGCATTTGTTTAAGATCCATTCCGAAGGACGCGGCACTCCATTGAGTAAAGGAATCTATCAAATTGACTAAGGAGATATCAGTGCCAGCAACTTTAGCGGCAAGTGTGGTCAGATCGGAAAATACCTTATCTAATTCCGTATAATCCAGGTCAAACTCACTCAAGGCGAGAACTCGCTCCATCTCATTAGGCGGAATAGGGTTATTTTGGTTCATTTTGATTATTTTGATGCGAAAATAAGGCTTATTAATGAAATATACGCTGCCAAAATTCTACTCATAAAGTGATTAAAACAAGAGCCATTTAAGCAAACGCTAAGTGCAGAAAACCCTTTTGAAAAGCTCTTTTTACTTGAAAATAAATATGAAAAAAATTCTTGCTCCTTTAATTTTCGCAGCATTTATCACGTTTGCGGATAGCTTTGGTCAACATAAAAACAAAATCCCGGTCGGTCAAATCACCACAACCTTCGGAAAAATTCTGATCAGTCTTGACTCAAAAACCCCAAACCATCAGGAAAGCTTTATCGAGCTTGCAAAGTCCGGATATTGGGATTCCTTAACCTTCAATCGTGTCATCCCAAATTTTGTAGCTCAGGGAGGTTGTCCGGATACGGAGGCAGGATTTAAGGACGTCGAATATTTACTCGAACCGGAATTTCATCCGGAACTTACCCATGCGTATGGTGCTATAGGAGCAGGACGAGATGATAATCCCGGTAAACTCTCGGCTAGATGCCAGTTTTACATCGTCACAAATCCGGAAGGTGTTCATAGATTGGACGGAGATTACACCGTTTTCGGTCAGGTTATTAAAGGAATGGAGGTCGTAGAAAAGATAGTTTCAGTGGAAAGAGATGAAAAAGATGAACCTTTAAAATCCATTAACCTCGGTATAGAAATTCTTTATCTTAGCCAAAAGGAATATCAAAAACTGATTAACTGATAACCCATTTAACTTATGAAATCTCCGATTCGAATTCTTGTTCTTGGCTGTGGAAATATGGGAGCTTCCCATGCAGCCGCTTACCATAGTATGCCCGATTTTGAAATTTGCGGGCTTGTATCTCGAGGAGAAAGCAAAGTAAAACTGAATAAAAATCTTGGTGCCAACTATCCTTTATTCGATGAATTCGATGAAGCATTGAAAGAAACCAAACCTGATGCGGTGTGCATTTCAACCTATCCGGACACGCATGAAGAATTTGCATTGAAAGCACTGGAAGCAGGATGCCATATTTTTATAGAAAAGCCTTTGGCGGATAGCATTTCCGGATGCGAAAAGATAATTGCAAAAGCCAAGGAAAAAGGAAAAAAAGTAGTCGTAGGATATATTCTAAGACACCACCCCTCCTGGATCCGGTTTATCGAAGAAGCTCAAAAGATGGGTAAACCACTCGTTATGAGAATGAACCTCAATCAACAAAGCAAAGGATTTATGTGGGATGTGCACCGAAACCTGATGAAAAGTCTCAGCCCAATCGTAGACTGTGGAGTTCACTACATTGACGTGATGTGTCAAATGACCCGATCCAAACCTATATGGGTTTCTGCTATTGGCGCACGACTAACTGATGACATTTCCCCAGATAATTACAATTATGGGCAGCTTCAGATTCGATTCGAAGACGGATCGATAGGATGGTATGAGGCAGGATGGGGCCCTATGATCAGTGAAACAGCATTTTTCATAAAAGATGTTTTCGGGCCGAAGGGAGCAGTTTCCATTGTTGCTAAAGATGCCGGTGCCGCCGGAAAATCAGATAACGTGGACAGTCATACCAAAACTGAGTCTATTCGGGTTCATCATGCCGATATTGATGCTAAAAATCTTTTCACTAAAAAAGACGAATGGATAGACATGAAAGACGAGCCGGATCATCAAGGTCTGTGCAATCGCGAGCAACAATATTTCTTTGAAGCAATTAAAAATGACCTAGACTTAACTGATCACCTCAATGATGCATTTAATAGTTTAAAAATTGCATTTGCTTGCGATGAATCAGTTAAAACAGGTCAAATCGTCAGGTTATAGACTGAACCTCTGAAGGTTGTTGGATAGGAAATAGACGTGGATTCAATTATATTTCAAGCAAAACCAGCTGTTAATATAAAGATGAATAATAAGCCCAATACGGCTAAAAACCTGGAAAATCAGTCCAGAATTATTCTGGAAAATAACCTGGAAGAATCTCGTCAACTACTCAGAAAAATAGAAGAGATTGGTGGGATCGGACATTGGGAAGTCGATTTGGTTACCGGAAAAAACATTTGGTCAGCGCAATTCTTCCACATTCTCGGACTAGATCCTGGCACCACCCCGTCAACAGAACTTGGGCTTTCTACCATTCATCCCGAAGATCGGAAAACAGCAGTTGATACGTATCAAAAGTCATTTTTTGACGGTACTCCCTATCACCTAGAAAAAAGAATAATTCGACCCTCGGGGGAAATTCGGTTTGTTATTTCGGATGGGATCGTAGATCTCAATACCGAAGGAAAACCTATTCGACTCTTTGGTATTTTTAAAGATGTAACAGCAGAAAAACAGAAGGAATCAGAACTTAAAAATTCTAATCTGGAGATCGAAAATATCCTAGACACGTCTCATGATCTTATCATTTTGACAGATGAAAAAGGCAATTTTCGAAAAATCTCTAAGTCCAGCCTAAAGATCTTGGGATACACATCGCAAGAAATGATTGGAAAATCATTTCGAGATTTTATCCACCCTTCTGATCTCGAAGCTACCATGAAATCGCGCAGGCAGGATTTTACTGAAAAGAAAACTTCTCAATTCACTAATCGCTATTTAAAAGCAGATGGATCTGTAATACATCTGAATTGGTCTTCCACGCTTGACTCCACAACAAAGACAATTTTTGCCGTTGGAAGAGATATTACACAAATCCTAAAAACTGAAAAAGACCTTCGATCTGACCGAAAAAAAATCTCACTCTTATTAAACTCTTCTCCCGATTTAATCTGGGCCCTTGATCGGGATTATTGCTTGATCACAGCTAATAAGGCATTTTTTAAAACATTAGGAAAATTCGGAAAGTGGAATTCGGAAAGTGGTGACCTCTTACTCTCCGAAAAGCATTTTGACCCGGAAGATATTCACCATTGGAAATCATTATATGACAGAGCATTCAATGGCGAAACCGTCACTTTTGTTCAAAATCAAGACCATGATGGATTGATCCAGTACATGGAAATTGAAATAAAACCAGTTTTCGAAGAGGGCGAAATTCTTACTTTGGCATGTTACGCCAAAGATATTTCCAAGAGAAAAGAGGAAGAGTTGAAGATTTCCGAGCTGGTGGAAAAACTCGAATTGGCTCAGAAAATAGGGAAAATTGGGTATTGGGAATTTGACACTTCGACCAATAAAATTTTTTGGTCAGAAGAAATCTACCGGATCTGGAAGGTTGATAATTCGTTTATTCCGGATTTCGAAAAATTCATCGAATCAATTCATCCTGATGAAAGGGAGTTTTGTCTTCATGAAAATATCGAGGCAATTCGAAATAAAACGCCTTTGGACTACACCCATCGAATCGTCCTTCCCGACGGAGAGATCAAATATCTTCATGAAAAAGGCTCCCCCCTACTCAATGAAGTTGGCACCCTAAGTAAATTTCGAGGAACTGTTCAAGACATCACACAGCGTAAAGAAGCCGAGAACCAGATTGCAGAATCAAATGAACGCTTGGCAATCATCTCTAAAGCAACCAATGATGCAATTTGGGACTGGAATATCAAAACAGGAGAGCACTATTGGGGAGATGGATTCCAAAAACTCTTCGGGATAGATTTCGAGATAGAAGGCAAGTCCCCTGAGTATTGGGAAAAAAGAGTTCATCCTGAGGATTTTGATTTGGTAAAAAACAATGTTGAAAACTTATTAAAATCGGCGGAATCAACTTATTTCGAATCAGAATACCGATTCTTAAAAGAAGATGGATCCTATACTTATGTTTCCGACAAGGGGTCAGTCATTCGAGACAATTTTGGAAATCCAATCCGACTAGTAGGCGCCATGCAAGATATTTCTCACCGAAAGGAATACGAAGAGTCACTTAAATTGCTGAACGAAGATCTGGCAAAAAGCAACATAGATCTTGGAGTATCCAACAAGGAGCTAGAGCAGTTTGCCTATGTAGCCTCCCATGATTTACAAGAGCCCTTGCGGATGATCACGAGTTTTCTTGGTCTGATTGAGAAAAGATACAATGCCGTACTGGATGAAAAAGGACGTCTATATATCCATCACGCAGTGGATGGAGCGAGGCGAATGAGACAGATTATTCTGGACCTATTAGAATTTTCAAGAGTAGGAAATAGTACAGAATCAAAAGAATGGGTAGAATCCAAAAGCTTAGTCGAGGAGGTTATTCTGCTAAATCAAAAAAACATCTGTGATAAAAAGTCGAAAATTCATCTGGAGGAACTTCCTGCTATATTTTGCCATTCCAGTGCTGTGGTTCAGTTATTTCAAAATTTAATTTCAAATGCCATCAAATACCAAAATCCGGAGACTATTCCGGAAGTTTGGATCAAAGGAATTGACAGCGTTAATTTTTGGGAGTTTATAGTTAAAGACAATGGGATCGGAATAGAGCAGGAATATTTGACCAAAATCTTCATCATCTTCCAGCGGCTTCATCAAAAAGAGCAGTATTCAGGTTCAGGAATAGGTTTAGCCATCTGCAAAAAAATTGCTGAATTACATGGAGGTAAAATCTGGGTTGAATCCATCCATGGAAATGGAAGCGAATTTCATTTTACGATCAAAAAATAATCATGCTTGAATCTTTAAAGAGTTGGATTGAAAGCATCGCTTATCATCATCCAATAGCTCTAGGTTGGATTACGTTTAGTGTGATTTTGTCTCTCACTATGTCTATCTCATACGGAGATTATCAGTTGCGACTATCTGCCGAACAGGATCGGGTAAATTCAAAACTTGGTGAACTTGAAAGGCGCTTTGTCTTTGCCACCAACAATGGGATCTCTGCCATTAAAACGCTCGGATACCTGGCAAGTCACTTAAACGCAAAAGAAAATTTCGAAGAAATTGGTCGAGAAATCCTCGAAAGAAATCCTTTTATCGATGTCCTTCAGCTTTTAGACTCCGGGAAAATTGTAGCTGTTTACCCCCTATCAGGTAACGAGGTGGTATTGGGGTTTGATATTTTGAAGGATCCTGCTACTAAAAATGAAGCAGAAGAGGCTGTTATCCGGAAAGAAGTCTTTTTTGCAGGACCAATTAATTTGAAGCAAGGAGGTATAGGAATTGTCGGACGACTTCCGCTTTTTAAAAATGGCCAACTGTCTGGCTTTGCTGCGGCAGTCATACATCTGGAGACTTTACTGGAAGCCGGAAATATTGAAAATTCGGAGGAAAACCAATACTTCATTCAATTATCCAAGGTGAATCCAAATTCAGGAATTACGAATAAGTTCTTAGCTGAACCAGCAGAAATTCAAAACTTTTCCACTATAAAGTCAAGTACTGGTTTTGAACAGGGTAATTGGATCTTGACAGTCCAACTGAAAGAAAGTGCCGCAATGCGGGAAACAATTCCAGTTGCACTTCTCAGAATTATATTAGCTTTTGGCTTAGGCATTTTCGTCTACAGTTTTGCGAAACAACCTTCTCTTCTTGCCGAGAAAGTAAAACAGCAATCCAAAACAATACTCGAATCGAATGAGCGATTTGAATATGCATCAAAAGCTACTTCTGATATCATTTGGGACTGGGATTTAATTAGCAATCAGGTTTACAGATCTGATTTATTCCTTGAAAAATTTGGATATTCAAATATTCCGGAAATAAATAAATCCGCCTTTTTTACAAGTATTATTCATCCTGATGATCAGGAACAAGTAAATAAAAATCAACAATCGAAACTTGAAAGCCAAGACACCTACTGGGAACAAGAATTCAGAATTCGAAAATCTGATCAAACATATGCATACGTCAGAGACAAAGGCTTTATACTTCGAAATCAGGAAAATAAGGCTACCAGAATAATTGGTGCTACAGAGGATATTACGATACGGAAAATTTCCCAACTGCAGCTTACCGAGGAAAAAGAAAAACTCGAGAACGTGATCAGAGGAACAGAAGCCGGAACCTGGGAATGGAACATTCAATCTGGCGAAATGCTCTTTAACGAAACGTGTGCGAAAATAATCGGATACGAATTGTCTGAACTGCAATCTTTTACTATTGATTCTTGGAAAAATTTTGTCAATCCTGAAGATCTGGACCGGACAATGAAAGCATTAGAAATGCACATCGAAGGAAAGAAGGATTTTTGTGAATCTGAGTATCGAATGAGACACAAAAACGGTAGTTGTGTTTGGGTTCTTGCTCGTGGAAAAGTCTGTTCATGGACCGAGGACAGGAAACCGTTGATGATGTTTGGAACGCACTTGGATATAACAGAAAAGAAAGCCCATGAAGTAGCCCTGTTGACTGCGAATCAAAAACTAATTAATGCAAATGAAGAACTCCTCGCGTTTGCAACGCTTGCATCTCACGACATGAGAGAACCTCTCCGGATGATTAGTTCATTTATGTCCCTTCTTCAAAAAAAATATGGAGAATCGCTGGACCAAAAAGCCAATCAATACATCCACTTTGCAATAGATGGCGCACAGCGCTTGACTTTCTTGATCAATGACCTATTAGAATATTCCAAAATAGGTTTCGATGAGAAAAATGCAGAATTTATCGAAACCAAAAAACTGATTGAAGAAATCATTCCCTTGAACCATCGGCTTATTTATGAAAAGGATGCTAGGATCGTGCTGGGAAATCTTCCAGATATAATTGCAGTGAAAACACCCATCCGGACATTATTCAGAAATCTCATCCAAAATGCCCTTTTCTTCACTCGTGAAGGTGTAGTTCCCATCGTAAAAATTGAATTCACAGAAACTGAAGAATTTTGGGGATTTTCAATCGAGGATAATGGAATAGGGATAGAACCTGAAAATCTTACTCATATATTCGGAATTCTAAATAAAGTAAATTCAAAAGATGATTATAAAAGAACAGGAATGGGACTTGCGACATCAAAGAAAATCGTCAATCAACACGGCGGAACTATTTGGGTCAGTTCCACTCCTGATGAAGGAAGTAAATTTTATTTTACACTGAAAAAACAATGAAAATATCCCCAATCAATATTCTTCTTGTAGAAGACAACGAAGGAGATATCTTATTGACAACCGAGGCATTGGAAGAAGGGAAAATCTTCAAGACCTTAAAAGTCATTCGAGACGGGGCCAGTGTGATTAATTTTCTGAACGAAATAGTAGAAAAATCTCCTTCAGAATTGCCCGATTTAATTTTATTAGACATCAATCTTCCAAAAAAAAATGGACATGAGGTATTGAAAGAAGTAAAAAGCATCAAATTACTTCAGCATATACCTATCATCATGTTAACGACTTCGTCCTCCGAAATTGAAATATTGAAATCGTATCAACATCATGCCAACTGCTATCTTGTCAAGCCAATGGAGGTGAGCGATTTTATCGGAGTAATTGAGAAAATTGAAGAATTCTGGTTAAGTACAGCGAGACTACCCAAATAGGATAACCTATGAAAAAGGATGAAAAAGTCTATCACATTCTCATCGTTGAAGACAACTATGGAGATTTTGTTTTAATTGAAGAATACTTATTGGACAATATTCTTAATCCAAGGCTTATCCATGCCAGTACTTTTCATGAAGCCAAGTCAATATTAGAAGATTCTAAAAACAGATTTGACGTCATTTTTTTAGACTTATCACTTCCTGATCTTTCTCGGGAAAAACTAATCATAGAAGTACTTAAAGTAGCAAATGGAACACCAATCTTGGCACTTACAGGCTTTTCAGACCTTGATTTCAGTCTAAAGTCATTGTCGCTCGGGGTTTCTGATTATTTATTGAAGGATGATCTCACTCCCATCATACTCTATAAAAGTATCATCTACGCGATTGAGCGAAACAGACATTTTGATGAGCTACAAAAAAGTAAAATACAGTTTAGTAATCTCTTTCATCTGAACCCTCTTCCTATGTGGGTTTATGATTTAGAGACATTGGCATTTCTGGATGTCAATGAAGCCGCAATTGTTCATTATGGATATGACCGGCAAGAATTTTTATCAAAAAATCTGAAAAGTATCAGGCCTGAAGAAGATATTCCACTGTTGGAGGAAGCTTTAAGTACCACTAAAGACCGAAATTTGCTTAATCATAAAAGAGTCTTTCGTCATGTTAAAAAAAATGGTGAAATAATAAAAGTAGAAATAGAATCTTCAGCTCTCCAATTTAATGGACGAGAAGCTAGATTAGTTTTAGTGAATGACATTACTGAAAAAGTTCAGTACATCGAAACGATCGAGACGCAAAATCAAACTTTCAAAGAAATCTCCTGGATTCAATCTCATGTGGTCAGAGCGCCATTAGCTCGCTTGATGGGGCTTGTAAATCTTCTGGAACATGAATCAACTGGTACAAACCCGGAATTATCCGAATTGTTAGTACACGTAAAAACCTCCTCGTTTGAATTGGATGACATCATCCGAGATATCAGTAAAAAATCCGAAAGCATATCACCTCTTGATGAAAATAAGCCCCAAAATACTAATAGTTGATGACGATGAGGTTCTTCTCATGATCTTAGAAAGAATCATTCAGAAAGTAAATCCTGAAAGAAATCTAAGTCTGTTTAGTTCTGGAAGAGCTGCTTTGGATCGTCTCGAGGAACTGAAAGCTGATCAAAAGATCCGCTTTATAATGCTCGATATCAATTTGAAAGACATGACCGGATGGGACTTTCTCAAAGAATTGGAATCCCGAAATGATCAATTTTCTAAAGTAATTATGATCACTTCCTCCGTAAGCAAAAACAACTGGCAGATAGCAAAAAATTATTCTTCAGTTATCGCCTTTTTCGAAAAACCGATAACATTTGACATCATAAATAAAATTGAAGCTTTGATTGAATCGAACACATCCTCTTCCTGATTTTCATTTGATTCCAGATAAGTTATATTTCAAATGAATCAAATTCTTTAGAAAGAATGTGTTTTCTTCAAAAATCCCAAGGACGCATCAAATGAAAAATAAAACCATCTTAATCACAGGCGGAGCCAGCGGCATAGGACTGGCCATGGTTAAAAAATTCGCTGTAGAAGGAAGTAAAGTCTTTTTCATTGATACCAACCACACGGAAGGCACCAAGCTCCAAGTTGAAGAACACGAAAAGGGGTATGCTGTCAAATTCCTTGAGGGAAGTATTGCAGATTTTTCTGAGGTGGAAAGTCTAATCCATTCTATTCCAGGCAAAATAGATGTTTTGATCAATAACGCAGGAATTTCTCACATTGGAAAAGTGGAGACAACTTCTGAGGATGACTTTGATCGGCTTTTTCAGGTGAACGTGAAAGGTGCGTTCAACTGCATCAAAGCAGCATTACCAAAACTAAAAGAAAATGGCGGCGGGTCTATTTTAAACATGGCTTCAGTTGCAGCGTCCATAGGGATTCCGGATCGGTTTGCCTACAGCATAACCAAAGGTGCTATCCTTTCTATGACACTCAGCATCGCAAGGGATTATGTACAAGACGGAATTCGGTGCAATTGCATCTCACCTGGCAGGGTTCATACACCGTTTGTGGATGGATTTTTGGCAAAAAACTATCCGGGGCAAGAAGCTGAAATGTTTGCCAAACTTGCTGCTACCCAGCCATTGGGCCGAATGGCAAAACCTGAAGAAATCGCAGATCTTGCTTATTTTGTAAGTTCGGATGCGGGAAGTTTCTTTACTGGAACGGATATCCCGATTGACGGAGGATTCCTTGGACTGAAGATGTAGAATGTCTGATTTCAGATGTAGGATTTAGGATTTCCTGTTCTTCGTAATGCAATATTCATCAATCTTTATTCGAAATTATAGGTAGAAATACCTCAAATCCAGCTTCAGAAACTGTTATCTAACGTGTATTATGTGATACACTTATAGACAAATTTTCAAGTAAAACTTAAATTCTCAAAACCTTAATAACCAACCCAATCATGAAACTTATTAGATTCGGCGAAGCCGGAAAAGAAATCCCAGGAATTCAAAACGAACATGGGCGCAAGTTGGATTGCTCAGGTTTTGGTGAAGACTGGAACGAAAAGTTTTTCTCTACAAATGGTCTTAACAGATTGGATACTTGGTTGAAGTCTACTCAGAAACTGCTGAAAGAAATCCCAGCCAAATCACGAATCGGAAGTCCCATCGACCGTCCTTCAAAAATAATCTGCATAGGCCTCAATTATAGGAAGCATGCTGCCGAAGCAGGAATGGCTGTACCTGAAGTTCCGATCATTTTCATGAAGGCAACCTCATCGCTATGCGGTCCTTTTGATCCGATTTTTATCCCGAAAAATTCAGTAAAAACTGATTGGGAGGTTGAATTGGCTGTCGTGATAGGAAAGCGAGCAAAGTATGTGAGCAAAGAGGATGCGCTTGATTATGTGGCAGGTTACTGCGTTCACAACGATGTCAGCGAGCGTGATTTCCAATTGCACCACGGTGGCCAATGGGTCAAAGGAAAAAGTTCAGATCATTTCGCACCCCTTGGTCCTGTTTTGGTCACCGCCGACGAAATTAAAGATCCCCATAATCTTCGCCTTTGGCTGAAACTGAACGGGAAAATACTTCAGGACAGCAACACTTCAGATTTGGTATTTGATATCCCAACCCTGATATCACACTTAAGTCAATACATGACCTTGCTTCCCGGTGACGTGATTTCCACCGGAACTCCAGCCGGAGTGGGAATGGGATTGAAACCGGAACCTAAGTATCTCCAACCCGGAGACATCGTCGAACTTGGAATCGATGGACTTGGCGAGTCGAGACAAGTTGCGATGAAAGATCCTGAGGCATGAGACTCGATGCCCATCAGCATTTTTGGCAATATGACAAAGAAAAACATTCCTGGATCACAGATGAGATGAAAGTCATTCGCCGGGATTTTCCACCGGGTGACCTTTTTCCGCTCTTGAAAGAAGCCAATATCGATGGTACGATTGCTGTGCAGGCAGATGAAACCCTCCGAGAAACTGAATACCTGCTTGATCTGGCTGATCAAAACCAATGGATAAAAGCAGTCGTAGGATGGGCAGATCTTGGCGATGATAAGTTAGATGATGTATTGGATCAACTTTCGTCTCAAAAAAAACTCAAGGGTTTTCGGGAAGTTTTGCAATCCAGAGATCCTGAATACATGCTCAGAAAGGAGTTCGTCCGAGGAATCCACAAAATTGGAAAACGAGGATACACGTACGATATCCTGATTTTTCCAGAGCATCTTGATGCATCTCTGAAATTGGTTAGCAAATGCCCCGATCAGCATTTTGTGATCGATCATTTGGCAAAGCCAAACATCAAAGACGGAGAATGGAAGGATTGGAAAAAGAAGATTGCGCTTTTGGCTGAGCGGGATTTGGTTTATTGCAAGTTATCAGGAATGGTGACTGAGGCTGATTTGAAAAAATGGAAACAAGAGGATCTAGTGCCTTTTTTGGAAATCGCTGTGGAGTATTTCGGACCAAAAAGATTAATGTTTGGAAGTGATTGGCCGGTATGCTTGGTTGCAGCTGAATATGAGCAAGTTTTTGATGTGGTCGATCGATTTACTGATTCACTTTCCGCAGGTGAAAAAGCCAGGGTAATGGGCGAAACAGCGAAAGAATTTTATGGAATAAACGTGTAAATTCAAGTTTCCCCCCAACACTAACCCAAAATGAACCTGAATCTCAAAGACAAAGTCATTCTCATCAGCGGAGGAGCGAAAGGAATCGGTGGTGCCATCTCGCGTGGTTTGATCGAAGAGGGCGCAATTCCAGTCATGATTGATCCGTCCGAAAAGGAAGGAAAAGAAATTTTGGATCTTGCAAAAGGAAAGGCACTTCAGATTCCCCTTAGACTTTTTTCTCCTGCAGATTCTCAGGAAGTCATCACAAAAACACTTGAAGTATTTGGCCGAATAGATGGTCTTGTGAATAACGCGGGCACAAATGACTCAGTTGGTTTGGAAAAGGGAAATCCCGAAGCATTTGCTCATTCGGTCGCCAAAAACCTAAATCATTATTATCATTTGGCACATTTTGCTTTGCCTTATTTGAAAAAATCCAAAGGCAGCAGCATCGTCAATATCAGCAGTAAAACTGCCATCACCGGTCAGGGAAACACTTCCGGATATACTGCCGCCAAAGGAGCCCAACTTTCCCTCACACGGGAATGGGCAGTGGAACTTCTCCCCTATTTGATTCGGGTGAATGCCGTCGTCCCGGCAGAAGTAATGACTCCGATGTATGCTAGCTGGATTAATTCCTTTCCCAATCCTGAAGAAAAATTGACCGAGATCAATGGCCGGATTCCTTTGGGAAATCGAATGACTACCTCCGCAGAAATCGCAGCCATGGTAATTTTCCTTTTGTCAGACAAAGCCTCTCATATTACCGGTCAGCATCTGTTTGTGGATGGTGGCTACACCCATCTCGACAGAGCCCTATGACCCAAAAACCAGCACTCATTCCATCCGAATTAATCGTTCCTTTTATTTTGATCACTTCTCTTTTTGCTCTTTGGGGCTTTGCAAATGACATCACGAATCCGATGGTTGCGGCTTTCAAGAGGGTTTTGGAATTGAATAACACCCAAGCTTCCTGGGTTCAGATGGCATTTTATGGCGGCTACTTTACGATGGCATTGCCGGCGGCATTCTTTATCAAAAAATACTCTTATAAAACCGGTATCCTTCTTGGTTTGGGCCTTTATGGATTCGGAGCTTTGCTTTTTTACCCGGCAGCAGCCTGGGAGAGTTATGGGTTCTTTCTAGCGTCACTTTACATCCTCACGTTTGGTTTAGCATTTTTGGAGACAACTGCGAATCCTTACATTTTGTCCATGGGCCCGGAAGCTACGGCAACTCAAAGACTGAATTTGGCGCAGGCTTTCAACCCAATGGGAGCCTTGGCAGGCCTTTTTGTGGCGAAGCAATTCATTCTAAATTCTCTTCTTTCGAACAATACAGATTCTTCTGGAAATATCATTTTTGATACGTTGGATGAATCTGCAAAAGCCGTCATCCGAACAAATGATCTAATGGTCATCCGAAATCCTTATGTGATTTTAGGTCTTTTTGTATTGGTGATTTTGGTGGTTATTACCATGGCTAAAATGCCTGAGAGTAAAGACAGCTCTGGAAAAATAGACTTCAGCACTACCATGAAGCGCCTGTTCAAAAATCGAAATTTCGTGGAAGGAACTCTTGCGCAGATGTTTTATGTAGGGGCTCAGATCATGGTTTGGACTTACATTTATCAATATGCTGAGTCTTTAGGTATTTCCAACTTTGACGCAGTGAATTATGGATATGCATCTTTGGGTATCTTTTTGATTGGGCGTTGGATTTGCACCTTTTTGCTCCGATACATTCAGCCAACCAAGTTGCTTTCCATTTTTGCAATTCTGGCAATGGGATTTACACTTGGAGCTATTTTCCTTACCGGGATTACAGGATTGTACAGTTTAGTAGGAATTTCATTTGCCATGTCACTCATGTTTCCGACGATTTATGGAATTGCGTTGGAAGGTTTGGGAGAAGATTCCAAGTTTGCCGCAGCTTTCCTGGTGATGGCGATTGTAGGTGGAGCGATTATGCCGACACTTCAGGGAATGATTCTGGATTTGGGGGGAATTGGGTACACAGATGTTCGGATTTTGGGAGTACCGGAAGTGAATTTCTCTTTTGTTCTTCCCTTGATTTGTTTTCTGATGGTTCTTTTATTCAGTATTCGAGTGAAAAAAATCTCAATTAAATCTTCATGATTTCGTGTTTGATATTCCTTGTTTTGAAGAACGAATACGTACATCGATTAGCCAATTTTGAAGTAATCCAAAAATCATGAAAACTCAGACATTCTTACTTATCTGCGATCTCAAAGACTATGAAGAAGCGATTCTGGCTTATGAAGAATGTCATAAAACCATCCATCCGGAAATAATTAAAAGCATTCGGGTGGCAGGTGTTTTACAAATGAGCATTTATCGGTGGAGAAACCGATTGAGCATGATACTCGTGGGGGATGAAAATTTTACTTTCGAAAGAAAGGCAGCATTGGACCACTCCAATCCAAGAGTTCAGGAATGGGAAACATTCCTTGGACAATATCAAACCAATCTGCCCGGAACCCCTCCTAATTGGAGATGGGCGATTGCGGAGAAGATATTTGATTTTGCTGCTGAATAAGTATTATTGATTATACATTAATTGTGTTACTAGTCATTTCGAACGAAGTGAGAAATCCCGAAAACCCATGAAAAAAATTGCCGTAACCCTGACCCTACTCCTGATGGCTGCTTTTACTCAAGCTCAAAACCATACAATCCTTCTTTGGGAAGGTACTCCTCCTCTTCAAACAGTTCAGGAATTGAAAGAAGCGATAGTCTCGGAAGGAATCATACGGATTTCAAATGTCCAGATTCCTACCATTGAGGTATATCTCCCCTCCAAGCAAATCTCAACTGGAAAGGCTGTAGTGATTTTTCCGGGAGGAGGATATGGGATTTTGGCCTACGATTGGGAAGGAACTGACTTTGCCAAGTGGCTGAATTCTCAAGGAATTGCAGGGATTGTGGTTAAATATCGCCTGCCGGTTTCAAAATCTCTTACTGATCCAAAGGAAGTTCCTCTTATGGATGCACAGCGTGCCATTCGTCTAGTCAGGCAAAACGCTGCCGCTTGGAACATTGATCCGACTAAAGTCGGAGTGATGGGTTTCTCGGCAGGAGGTCACTTAGCCTCAACTGTCAGCACACAATACAAGCATGAAGTGGATCGCCCTAAGGACGAAATCGATGTCCTTTCTGCAAGACCTGACTTTTCAATTTTAGCTTATCCGGTGATCACTTTCCAAGATGGTGCAGTCCATGGTGGCTCCCGAAAAAACCTCATCGGTGACAATGCATCAAAAGAATTGAAGGATCGTTTTTCGGGAGAATTGAATGTAAATGCGGAAACCCCGCCTACTTTCTTGGTGCACGCACAAGATGACAAAGGTGTTCCAATCGAGAATTCATTGCTTTACTATCAGGCACTTCATAAAAATAGTGTGAAAGCTTCCCTGCACATTTATCCGACAGGTGGTCATGGATTTGCTTTCGGATTAGGAAGAGGGGCTGTGGAAAGCTGGCGAGGTGTACTTTTGGCATGGATGCAGGATCTTTGATAAATGAACTGACAACGGTCGACCGTTTGGAGAAAATAGAAATTCGGTTCCTTTATAAAATCAATCCATTTGCAATAATTAGAATGTGGTAATCCCTAATCCATTTTCAGTGGGTTAAGAGTTCAAAAAAGAATATGCCTATTAAAGTAATAGCCTTCGATGCTGACGACACCCTTTGGGTGAATGAACCATTCTTTAGAGAGGCAGAGGAAAGATTCGTTTCTTTATTTGAGGATTTTATGCCTCATCACAGCAACATGAAAGAATTGTACCTCACTGAGATCGAAAATCTGGGGCTGTATGGTTATGGGATCAAAGGCTTTACACTCTCCATGATCGAGACAGCACTGCGCATTACCGATCAAAAAATTCCTTCAGGTGTGATAGAAAAAATCCTGAAAATCGGAAAAGAGATGATGACCAAACCTGTGGATTTAATCCCCGGTGTTCAGGAAGTATTAAGGCAACTTAATGGAGATTATCGAATCGTACTGGCAACGAAAGGTGATCTGATCGATCAGGAGCGAAAACTAAAAAAATCAGGTTTAGAGTCCCATTTTCATCATATCGAGATAATGAGTGATAAGCGAGTAGAAGATTACGCCAAATTAATCCGACACTTGGATGTAGCCCCCGATGAATTTATAATGCTGGGAAACAGTCTAAAATCGGATATCATACCAGTTCTTACACTTGGCGGCCATGCTATTCATATACCTTTTCACATCACGTGGGCACATGAACAAATTGATCACGAAATAAATCACGAGAAATTCTATCAGGTGGAGCGAGTCGGGGAAGTCGGTGATTTGATCAAGAGTATCCTTTGAATGTGCTTTAAATCCTCGCCTGATACGTGTACAATTGATAATACCTTCCTTGCTTGGCGATCAATTCATCATGCTTTCCTTGCTCCACGATTTTTCCTTGTTCTATTACCAGGATTTGATCAGCCTGACGAATCGTACTTAATCTATGCGCAATCACAAAAGTGGTTCGCCCTTTCATCAACTCTTTCAAACTCGCCTGAATCAACGTTTCAGATTCAGTGTCGAGATTAGAGGTTGCTTCATCCAAAATCAAAATTCTTGGATCAGCCAAAATCGCCCTGGCAATCGCAATTCGCTGTCTTTGACCTCCGGAAAGCTTCACCCCTCTTTCACCAATCAACGTATCCAATCCGTCCTCAAATCGATCTGAAAACTCCTGAACATGTGCTGCATGAACGGCAAGCTGTAACCGCTCTAAGCTGGCATCCGGTCTGGGGAAAAGGATGTTTTCCCGGATTGTCCCTTCGAAAAGAAAATCATCCTGCAAAACCACACCCAAGCGAGACCTGAAAGACTCAAGCGTGATGGTCTGCAAATCATGACCATCCAACAGGATAGAACCCGAATCAGGATTTAAAAATGTTGCTGCTAATCCTGCAATGGTTGTTTTTCCGGAGCCGGATGTTCCAACCAAAGCAGTCACTGATCCAGAAGGAGCTTCAAATGTGATTCCTTTCACCACTTCTTTACCGGACTCATAGGCAAAAGAGACATTGTCAAAAACCATATCTCCGCTGAATTCTTTCAATTCCAGAGTTCGCTTACGATCATCTGCCTCCAAGGGTGTATTCATGATTTCTTCCGTCCGATCAAGTCCGGCAAATGCCTCTGTCAGCTGACTACCGATATTGGACATCTGAACAATCGGTGCAATCATAAAACCCAGGTAAAGTGTAAATGCAAGAAAATCACCGAAAGTCATTTCCCCTTGCATGATCATATATCCGCCCATTCCCATGATTCCTGCTGAAGCCAACCCAAGCAGTAAGGTGCCTGCAGAAGTTACAAAACTGGTTGAAGTCAGGCTGGCTTTTACATTTTGAAAAAGCAGTTCTACACCCTTTTCAAAAGTCTTGATTTCCTGAGCTTCGGCATTGAAGCCCTTGATCACTCGGATTCCGCCAAGAGTTTCGGTCAGACGGCCTGTTACCTGAGCATTGATTTTACCTCGCTCACGGAAAATAGGCCTGATTTTGCTGAAAGCTTTCAAAGAAACCACACCGAAAACTGCCACGGGTGCAAGGACGTAAAGTGTCATTAATGGACTGATAGAAATCAATAAAAACAGGGAAATAATTGCGGTCAAAACACCGCCAATCATTTGAGCAAATCCGGTACCGACAAGATTTCTTACACCTTCGACATCCGTCATGATTCTTGAGACCAATTCACCTGTTTTTGTATTATCAAAAAACCGAATCGGGAGTTTGATTATATGACTTTGAACCTGAGATCTGAGTTTTGCAATCAGGTTTTGAGCTTCAACGCTGAGAATTTGAGTCAGAGAATACGAAGTGACGGACTGGACGACAATCGCACCAACCACAATTAAAATCAGCCATTTAAGGAGATCAAGATCGTTTGATGGAATCACATCATCGATTAGGTATTTACTTGCTCCAGGTAGAATCAATCCCGAAAGTCTGCTGATGATTATGAGGAATAATCCCAAAAACAATTGCTTTCTACGTGGCCAAATAATAGTCTTGAAGACCTGACCCATCGTTACTTTTCTTTCTACTTTCTGTGCCATATCGAATAAAATCAATGCAAAAGCCCCGGTTGGTATTCCGGGGTTCCATTTTTATTTTTCTTCTTCTTTAATCCTAGGTATGAGTTCAACAGGGTTTCTGGATTTTTTCTTCATTCTTAAGTTAATTACCTCAACTGCCAAAGAGAAAAATACGGCAAAGTAGATATATCCTTTTGGCACTTCAAAGTGGAATCCCTCAAGGATAAGCATGAATCCGATCAGGATCAGGAAAGAAAGAGCCAAGATTTGCAAGGTAGGGTGACCATTGATGAAGCTGCTGATTTTCCCGGCGAAAACCATCATGATTCCAATCGAAATAATCACCGCAATAATCATAATAAGTACCTCATCAACCAGTCCCACCGCTGTGAGAATACTGTCAAAAGAGAAAATGATATCCAGGAATATGATCTGTAAAATTACGCTTCCAAAACTTTTTGCTGATAGCGTTTTAATTTCTTCAGGATCACCTTCCATCTTATGGTGAATCTCCATGGTCGATTTGTAGAGTAGGAAAAGGCCCCCAGCCCCCAGGATCAAATCCCTTCCGCTAAATCCATGATCAAATAAAGTGATTAAAGGCTCTTTGAACTGAATGATATATGAAATCCCCAATAAGAGTCCAATTCTGAAGAATAGCGCAAGGCTTAATCCAAGTGTTCTTGCTTTTGCCCGTTGCTCTTCCGGCAGCTTGTTAGATACAATGGAAATAAAGATGATGTTATCAACTCCCAAGACGATCTCGAGAAAGGTCAAGGTAAGTAATGCGATCCATGTTTCGGAATGCATGAAAATTTCCATAGCGAAGGGGTTTTGTATAAAAAAAGCCTGTCAAAAGTATGACAGGCTTATATCAATTTAAAATATTGAGATCAATTTGTTTTAGGGATGACGTTTGAAATCAACGACACCTTTTCAATCGGTTCAGACGCATTGGAATAAATTCTAACGATTGAGTTTTGTTTACCCATTTTTCCAGTCGAGTTGAAAGAAACCTGAATCTCAGCTTTTTTACCAGGAGCGATTGGTTCTTTTGGCCAGCTAGGTACCGTACATCCACAAGTAGCCGCTACGTTTGAAATGATCAAAGGAGCTGAACCTGTATTTGTCAACTCGAACGTGTGAGAAACTTTATCGCCTTGAGTAAGGTCTCCAAAGTCGATCGATTTTTCTTTGAATGTGATCACGGCACCTGCTGCCTGATCTTGTGCATTAGCTTGAAATACAAGTGCAAATGCAAACAAAGTCAAAAGGAATCCTAATTTTTTCATAGCTTTTTGTTCTTATTTAATTCAAATATTAAATTTTTTCTATCAACATCAAAGAAACCCATTTTGGTCTATTTTAATTCAGATAGTGAAAATTCAATGCCACAAAGACGTTTTAAAAGGTTAAAAGTTGCTAACTCTCGCCTTATCAATTTTCTTCCTTTTGTTTCATGAAAAAGGATGGTGAGAAATTTACCAAATACAATTCCTCTGTAGCGCGGGTCATCGCGGTGTATAGCCATCTGGTAAAATCCTTGTCCACTTGATCTTCTTTTAAATAACCCTGATCCACAAAAACTGCCTTCCATTGACCGCCCTGTGCTTTGTGACATGTGAGAGCATAGGCAAATTTTACTTGCAAAGCATTCAGAAACGGATCTTTTCGAATCAATTCCTTGCGCTCCACTTTGCTTTCCACATCTGCATAGTCTTCCGAAACCTGTGCATAAAGGCTTCTATATTCGTCCCTGGTGAGTGAGGGACTGGGAGAATAAAGTGTATCCAGAATCACTTTTGCCTCGAATTGGGGCTCTTCTGGGTAATCCAACAACCGCAGTTCCAAAGTCGCAAATCGGAATCCATACAATTCTTCGAATGATCGAATCTTCATGACTTCGGCCATATCGCCATTTGCAAGGAAATTGACTTTTTCTGATTCTGCCATGTAGGTATAATTGTTTTTCACAATCATCAACAAGTCCCCGGTGCTTATTTCATCTTCATAAAAATGAATGAGCTTCCTTATGTAGAGGTTGTATTGAACAGCAGCCTTATTTGATCTGGTCACGATAGTTGTGTTTTCCGTTCCAAATTTCCCATATGCGTACCGAAGGCCATCTTCAAGCTTTTCACCTGTCATTTTGAAAATATCCCCAAACATGCTTGTATTGATCCTAACTTTCGGGAGATCCGATTTTAATTCTTCTCTCAGATTGGTCGCATTGTAAAGAATCCCAGACTCTAGCCTTTGCCTCATCACTTCAGAAAGTTCGATCTGATCGGCATCCAGTCTAAAATTCCTTAGCAAGTACCCAGATTCCAATGCAGGGCTAAACTCACTACCAACCGGTGGAAGCTGGGCCGTATCACCTACAAGAAGAAGCCTATTTCCGATACCGTAAAAAACAAAACTGATCAGATCTCCGAGCAAATTACCAGACATCCCGCCATCATCAGCAAGCATGGAAGACTCATCCACAATAAAGACCGTCTCTTTATAATAATTTTTCTGAAGGATAAATCCTCCGCCCATCGAACCATCCTCACTTTTGGGCTTATAGATTATTTTATGAATGGTATATGCAGCCCTGTCACTGTAGTTACTCATTACTTTCGCAGCTC
This sequence comes from Algoriphagus sp., assembly GCA_046597285.1. Lineage (GTDB taxonomy): Bacteria > Bacteroidota > Bacteroidia > Cytophagales > Cyclobacteriaceae > Algoriphagus. The sequence continues at coordinate 39,051 of JBKJKX010000057.1, forward strand.
TACCGGTAGGAGCCAACAAAAGGGATCGCATATTCAGCCTTGGCAATGACTTTACCAATGCAGATATCACAGTAGTCTTGCCCGTACCGGCATAACCTTTAAGGACAAATGTTGGTTTTTGTTCGGAATCCTGAAGTAGAAACTTATCCATTTTCGAAAAAAAATGGGCCTGTCCTGTTGTAGGCTCGAAAGGGAAATTTTTACGCAGTAAATCGGAAGGCCTAGCTAATGAATTATCTTTACTCATAGAAACGAATGTAAATGCCAAAAGACAATATCAGTAAGGAAATTGAATCAAAATTTGGAAATCAACTCCGAATGCGGGTGAATGGCATTTTGATACAAAATGAAAAAATACTAATGATCAAGCATCTCATGGGAAACGACCGGATCTTATGGTCAGTCCCCGGTGGTGGAATGCAATTTGGCCAAAATGCCGCATTAAATTTAAGTCGAGAGTTTGAGGAGGAAACAGGATTGATCATAGTAGTTCAGGATTATTTATTCGTACATGAATACTTAAACCCTCCTTTGCATGCTTTAGAACATTTTTTTTTAGTGAAATGGATAAGCGGTGATTTAAAACTCGGAACAGATCCCGAACTTAACGCAGAGAATCAAATTATCAATGAAATACGATGGATGAGCTTAAAAGACATCCATTCCTTGCCTCAAAATTCCCTTCATCAAATGTTTTGGGGAATTAAATCACTTGATGCCTTAGGATTGTATAAAGGATATTTTAATTTTGAAAATATTTCCATAAAATAGCACTTCATAAGAACCATCAACCTTACCCAGATTTTAAAATTTATCAAAAATGAATCTACCAAAAGTATTATCCTTAGTATTCTTCGCCGTCGCAATCGGACTCGGTTATTTTCTTTATAAAGGTGTAGACGATGTCGTAGAGCAAGAGAAAAGAATTGCTTTGATTGAAGCTGCCACAATCGAAAAACTCCAAATGCTTCGAGATGCTGAATTAGCTTATCAAGCTTCAAATGGTAAGTATGCTGACAACTGGATCGATCTCAAAAGCTTTATTCAAAATGGTAAAATTTGGATTGTTCAGCGTACAGAAACTACTAAGCTGTTAGAATATGGTAAAGAGGAAATCACAGTTACCTTTGATACCTTAGGTTCAGTTGCGGTAATGGATTCACTTTTCAACGAGAGAAAATATCCTGATTTCAATCTGGAGACTATGGCAGTAGTGCCTGGTTCCGGAGGAAAGCAATTTGAGTTCTTTGCAAACAAAATCGAAAGAAACTCTTATCAGGTCAACGTATTTGAGATCAGAGATCCAAATCCAGTTAATCCTGAAAGAAAAATAAACAACAACGAAAAAGCCCTTAAAGTAGGTTCTAGAACTGACGCATCCACTGAAGGTAACTGGAAATAATCCATCCGGATTTTGGAAAACAACCTGAAAGTATTTAAAAGTGATAAGTTTGATGTGGAAGACGCAGCGAGCTTATCACTTTTTTTATACCCCGATTCCTTATATATTTTTGCTAAAGACAAAAATCAGGCGAACATTGGAATCCACTTCTATTCTCATTTTACTTGGAGCAATTTAGAACAGTTGGTCCATTCTGATCAACTTCTTAAAAATGACCTTCCTGCCAAAGTTTACCTACATCACGCGGGTCTCTGTCTGGTCCCTGGTGTACTTTTTTCTTCGGGAAATGAAGAAAGCTATCTCTCTTTCTCAGCAGAGCTGAAAAAGGAAAATACTTTTTTCAGCACACCCCTAGACAGCAACAACTTGCAGCTAGTTTCTGTCATTCCCAATAAAATAAAAAGGATACTTCGCACCAGGATTTCTGAAGTTTCTTTTTACCATGGTGCTTGCTCGTTTCTGTCCTATCTCTTTAAAGAACGCTTCAATTTAATCGGACAGGAAATCCTCTTTTCCGTTTTTGGCGAACAGACTTATGCAGCTGTTTTTGTAGATCAGGAGCTGTGTGCCTTTAACGTGTTTGAAATCAATGAAAAAGAAGATATCCTCAAATATTCGATGATTCTGATTAATCAGCTGAAATTAGACAGGAATCACGTCCGATTGAGTATTTTCGGAGCTTCTGAGGAAAATGGTATTACTGAAGAATGGGGTAAGCAATATTTTTACAATGTTCGATTGATTAATCCGCATGCAAACCAGAATTATTCTCATGGATTCAAACACTTGAAATCGGTAAATCTTTTTGAGACCAATTGGCAATTTGACTAGTATTATTCTGTGTTAGATTTGTTCTGTAACAAAAAACAAGATCATGAAAAAAATAGCCATTTTCCCCGGTTCATTTGATCCTTATACAATGGGACATCATGACATTGTGATGAGAAGCCTTAAAATTTTTGACGAGGTAATAATCGGAATTGGATACAACTCCACCAAAAAAACAAGGTATTTCGAGATTGATGAAATGGTTGAAAAAATCCAAAGCGTCTACGTTGACATCAAAGCGGTCAAAGTGGTTGTGTACAATGAGCTCACTTCAACCTTCGCCAAAAAACACGATGCTCAATTCTTAATCAGAGGGCTACGAAATACGACCGACTTTGAGTATGAAAATACAATCAGTCAGATGAATAGATACCTGAATGAAGAACTGGAAACTGTTTTTTTGATCACCTCTCCTGAATATGCTTCAATAAGCTCAACAATTATCCGGGAAGTCCACCGATTCGGAACCGATGTGAACGATTTTCTGCCTTACAAAATCTGAGGTTTACTATGATTCTTGAGGTATTGCTTAAATAGAAACCTCATGGATGGATAGGAATTAATCAAAGCAGTCTTTGCTTCAGCCTCATAAAACCATCGAATATCTTCAATCCCCTCTTCGGCTTGCGGTTTCATGGTTGAATCATTCACACATTCCATTGCATACCAAAAAGTCTTTTTAAGGATACTCTTGCGGTTTTGAGTATACGTATGCCAAGTATTGCATATAGGTGTGATCATTTTAACTTTTATTGCGCATTCTTCCTCCACTTCTCGGATTGCACATTGCTCAGGAGTTTCTCCCTTATCAAATTTACCCTTCGGGAAATCCCATTTACCCAACCTATAAATCAGCAAAACTTTGTCTTTCTTAGCTATCACTCCTCCCGCCGCTTTAATAATCAAGAATCGGCTCTTTACAAATTGTTTCAAGGCAGGTTTATCTTTCGTCACTAGAGTCACTGAATCCAAGTCCCTCAATTTCCTTGTCCTTAGCAGATACAAAAGCCGAATAATAAGGTCATGAGAAGGTTCATGAAATAGAACGTCATCTTGCCAAGGAAAATGTGCCTGCAATTCATCCTCTGGTTGGAAGATAGATTCGTATGTTTTGCTTGGATCTAATTCCTCATAACTGATTAAGTCAAGAGGCTTGTCATTCACAAAGATTCTCATGCGGGAATCGGGAGTTGGATAAACTGGTTTTGGTCAAAAATGCATAAAAAATTCAGTCGCCACAACCTTCCCGGAAGTTAATCTCTTATTTTTGGAATATGGAAATTTTAGATCAATCTGTAGCCGCAGAAGTGGCCGACAAACTACTTGAAATCCAAGCAATCAGGCTTCAACCTGACAAACCATTCACTTGGGCATCCGGATGGAAATCACCAATCTATTGCGACAATAGACTCTCCCTTTCTTTTGCAAATGTCAGAAATCTGATCAAAGAACAATTGGTTCGGTCTGTTTGTCATTTTTTTCCAACTGCTGAAGCCATCGCCGGCGTAGCAACTGCAGGAATTCCCCAGGGTGCTTTGATCGCAAATGATCTTAATCTTCCTTTCATTTATGTCCGATCCAAAGCAAAAGGACATGGAATGGAAAATATGATCGAGGGAAAAGTGGTGCCCGGTCAAAAAGTAGTCGTAGTGGAAGATTTAGTCTCTACAGGAGGAAGTTCGCTCAAAGCGGTTCAGGATCTTCGCGATGCAGGTTTTGAAGTATTAGGCATGGTGGCAATTTTCAGTTACGGTTTCGATATTGCTGCAAAAAATTTTTCAGACGCCAACGTAAAATTAGCTTGCCTGAGTAACTATGAAGCGCTACTTCCAAGAGCAGTTAATCAAAATTATATAGATGACAAAGCTCTCGATTCGCTTGCGGAATGGAGAAAAAATCCTGGAAGCTGGAATCCATAAATTAAAAAATCAGTTGAACCGGCTTTTTATTTTTGAAACAATCCGATTGTACCTCCAACCCAATCTTTGTCTTTATTAAATTTTACTCCGATCATCTCTCCCCTGCTGAGGCGAACGAGATTACCAACTAATGTCGGCCTTTCATCTTCTTCGGGCCAAAGTGCAAGGATTCGAACTTCCACTTTTACTTTACCATCAGGAGATTGCAATACGGGCGAATAATGAACTTTTTTTTGCAAAATGTAAAGATCTTTTTCTTTTACAGCTTCAATATCCGCAGATGTCACATGGAATATCACACCTGATCCTGAAAATGAAAAAAGAGGCTTCAGCACGTAATTTTCCAAATCAAGAGGTATCGTATCCAACTCGCTCAATAGCTTAGTTTCTATAAAATATTTGCCTTTCAAAAAAGGCAAAATGAATTTAGAAATTCTGGTGTACCAGTTTGGATGGCCAGCCCACTCCACCTCTAAATCTTCTTGGAAGCTAAACTTGAGATTAAGGTCTTTCCGGAGATTTAATTCATCAAAAATCACTCGATTATAAATCCGTTTGATCCGAATTTTTTCTCCTTGGTCACTCCGATAGAAAAGCTTCTTTCCTTCTTTAATTACTTCAGTGACGCAGATAACCGGAATACCCAGATCCCTGTGACAGTATAAAAAGTCAATCCTAGTGTTTTGCTTTTCCGGTTCTATTTCCAATAGAACCACTTCATTTCGAAGGTGATCCTTGACAATAACTTTCTCAAGGATATTTAAATAGCCAGCTTCGTCGATTCCATCCAGATAAGGAGTTGTACTTGACAATTCGGGATAAAATTTGAGGATTTTTCGAAAGAGATTGAACTGGAAATTGAAAATAGTCGGAAATCCCTGTACCTCAATGAGTTTGGGAACAATCTTACCATCCTCCTCGCAAATCCCAAAATCAATTGCTAAAAATTGGGTGTGCTCATCCTCATTGGGCACCTCACTATTCAAGTCAATCGACCGTTGGGTAATCTTCTTAAAATCCGACTTGGTGATAAAATCTATTACTTCTTCGCAAGCAAGGACTATTTCATTCTTGAGATCATCCGGAATAAAGAAAGGAGTCTCGGCAATTCGAAATGTTGGTGCAAAATCAAAATCTGAAGCTATATCCTCGAGAAATCGTTGATATTTTTCTGTTGTAAATTCAGAATTAAATTGCTTTCGAACTGACTCGATCATGTATTATTCAGCTAAGGGATATTACTTTGAAAGATTTGATTTTCCGAATGGCCTGCTCAAGGAAATTCGGAATCAGGGTCTCATTGGTTTTATATATTTTGTTTTCATCCACCAAGCTTTCGAGCATTCCATAAAATCGTGATTTTCCCCTTAATTCAATCAATTTTTCTTTGACTGCTGGCTTTTTCAAATGGCTCAAAAAGCTAACCGGATCTGCTTCCGGATGAAATTGAGTTCCTACCATTTCGTTCGAAAAGCGGATCGCCATAATTGCCCGCTCGTACTCGACATGGTTTCTGATTTTTTCAAGGGCAATAATTTTGGCTCCTAAAAGCTTGAACTTTTTGGGGTTTGGCTGGACAACCTGATAATCTCTCGAATCAACAGCCCAAAATGGATTTTCCAGATTTTGAAAAAGCGGATCATTCAATCCTTCGAGGGTTTTATGTACTGTCATCACACCAAATGAAGTTGATTTTCTCTGGGTCAATTGGCCAAGTCCAAAATGCTTACACGCCATTTGGAAAGAATGGCAAATGAAAAGGATGTATTTTTTTTGATTGTGGTTCTGATTCCAAATCCAGATTTGATCCAGAAAATCATAATATTTCAAATCCCAGTTCCCATCTCCTTCTGTCGGGTTTCCGGGTCCGCCTGTAGAAATAAATAAATCAAACTCTCGAATTTCAGGAATTTCAGCTTTTCCCCGTACATCAAAAACCTTGCAGGTCAGCTGCTCTTCAAATCTCCCAACAATATCCTTTATACAACGCATTCCCTGGTTGGGCTCGCCATCGTACATGTCCAATATTGCAAGATTTATTTTCTTTTTTCCCACTTTCGAATCTTGGTTTGTTTTCAGCTTCAAAGTTAATCAAAGCCATTAAATACCTTCGGTAAACTTGCTGGTGATAAAGTCAACGACCTTTGTCAAATCCTGGGTTTCTTCCCATACAGCAAGTTGCTGATCGGCCCCAGTTCCATTTTTGAAGATCTGGTGAACGTAATTTATTTCATCTCTGCTGCCAAGTTCATCAACCACATCATCAACAAAATCAAGCAATTCCATGATAAGTTCTTTGGTCGGGACTTCAATTTTCTTTCCAAAATCAATCAACTGACCTTCAATACCGTTTCTGGCGGCTCGAAATTTATTCTCACGGATCAAGGCAATTCTGTAAATATTAAAGCTTGTATTACTCATCAAAAGCTTATACAATTTGGCTACAACTGCCTGAATTAATGCTACAATACAGATCGTTTCGTCAACTGTAAGGCACATATCACAAATCCGAAATTCGATGGTAGGAAAGAAAGGATGAATTCTCAAATCCCACCAGATTTTTTTAGGATTATCAATGCAATTGGTCTTCATCAGAATATCCAGGAAGTTGTCGTATGACTGCACAGAATCAAAATATTCCGGCAAACCAGTACGAGGAAATTTTGCAAAAACTTTTGCTCTGAATGCCTTAAATCCTGTATTTCGGCCTTCCCAGAAGGGCGAATTTGTCGTCAATGCATAAATATGGGGCAGAAAATAGCAAGCCTGGTTCATGAGTTGCAAGGCAGTCTCACGATTGTCAATCCCGACATGGACATGAAGTCCAAAAATCAAGTTGGATCGTGCAATATCTTTCAGCTCGTTGACAATATGATGGTAACGAGGATCATCTGTAATCTCCTGGTCTTGCCATCTCGCAAATGGATGCGTACTGGCGGCTCCAACTACCAATCCTTGGTTTGCTGCTAATTCTGCAATTTTATTCCGAAGGAAAGCGACTTCTTTTCTAGCAGCCGCGACGTTTTCACAAATATTCGTCCCTACTTCCACCACAGATTGGTGCATTTCAGCCTTCACTTGCTCCATGAGCTGGATTCTGCCACCTTCCACAATTTTAGACATGTGAGAGCGAAGGTCTCTAGTCACAGGATCAATAATTTGATATTCCTCCTCTACGCCAAGTGTGAATTTTGGGAGCTTTTGCGAATTTGCAGGCATATAATTTTATATAAAAAGATTAAAAACGCTTTGCTGTTTTCACTGAGTCTTTCATGAAAGTCCCCCAAGTAAGGTTCATTTGACCTGGTTTTTGGGCTTTCGCATAGCTGATTGCCATTTTTGCAGCTTCCTCCACTACCCACTCAAAGTTATCCTGACCGACTGAATTGATGTCTGCATCAGGAGCAGGATTTCCGAAGTCAATAGCATAAGGGATTCCATTTCTTACAGCAAACTCTACTGTGTTGAAATCATAGCCAAGACCTTCGCAAAGTTTAATTGTGTATTCTTTTACTGTGGCTAGTAACTTTTTTGAGGACGGTGCACGATCCACCACATAGCGGAGATGAGGTGGATTTCTAGGCTCATATTCCATGATTCTCACAGCTTTTCCACCCAGGCAATACACTCTGAAATATTCGTCAAATATAATTTCTTCCTGTAGAAGCATCACCAACTGACCAGTTTCAGGATGTTTGCTGAAAAACTCCTCCTTGTTTTCCAATCGATAGACATGCTTCCATCCACCACCGGCATAGGGCTTCATGTACGCAGGAAAACCTACATAATCGAAAATCCCCTGCCAATCCAATGGAGCCACAAGGTTTCTGAATGATTTTCCTGTGGTATCATCAGGGTGCTTTGCTGATGGCAGAAGGACTGTGTTAGGTAAAGGCACACCCAATTGATCAGCTAAGCAATTATTGAAGAATTTATCATCTGCACTCCACCAAAAAGGATTGTTAATGACAGCAGTGCCGGTAAGCGCCGCATTTTTCAAATAAGCACGGTAAAAAGGAACATCCTGCGAGATTCTGTCAATTATAACAGCATAATCAGAAAGCTTATTTTGGACCACTTTATCTATCTGCACAGCCTCAGCCATTATTCCTTTTTCTGCTTTTTGATTAACTCTATCAATAAAAGCTTGAGGAAATGTATCCTCCATTCCGAAAAGTATTCCTATTTTTTTCATTTTATCTGTGTCAAAAGATGATTTAATTTCTTGTTGTTAATACTTAATTCTACTTAAATAGTGGGGAAACATTTCTCTCCAAACCGGCCAGTCGTGTTGTTTATCTTGTCTCGCATCCAACCAATGATTCATGTTTTTTTGCTTAAGTACTTCATGGAGTTTGAGATTGGCATCAAAGCAAATATCCCAATTGGATGTCCCAAGAACAATATCCATTTGCCATAATTCATGGTCTTGCAAGTCCTTCAGAAACTCCAAAGGACTATTGTAGAAGATATCCTCATGGAGGTATCCATCCATAAAATTGCGGATCGCAAAAGCCCCGGACATGCTAAACATATGGCTAACATAACCTGGATGCCGAAAGGCAAAATTCGAAGCGTGATAACCTCCAAAGCTGCAGCCAGCAGTGGCAACTTTACCTGTTCGGGTATTCAATCGCACCCTCTCAACCACCTCATGGCAGATCATCATATCATAGGCTACGTGGTTCTGGATTCTCTGATGAGGATGAATTACCTTATTATAAAAGCTTTGCTTATCGTTGCTCTCGGGGCAGAATATCTGTATCAATCCATTTTCAAGAAACCATTGGGCGGAACCGATCAAACCCATATCTCTATTCTCATGAAAGGAGCCCATTGAGGTTGGGAAAAGGATTACCGGATAACCTCCATGGCCAAATACCAACATTTCTACGTCTCGCTGGAGGTGAGGAGAAAACCATTTAAAATATTCTTCTTTCATAAATTCAATTTTCGCTCTCTGATAATAATAAAGAGGCTTTCTCTCGTACTCAAATACTAGGAAAAATATCCCTAAAAGCAAAGAGAATTAAAACTGGATTTTATGAAAAAAGCAATCTCAGGAATGAGAATGTGACCTAATACTTACTTTACTCACAAAAAAATATTGAAATACCCCGTAAAAAAGCGTTAAAACCATAAATCCAACCAACAACCATTTGCAAGTCGTAAAAAAGGAAGCAAGTGAGGCAGTTACAGGGTTTTCTAAAGGAAATGTTTTTAAAATTCTTAAAACCATTAAATTTTCAAAAAAGTCCATTAAAACAACTCCTATAGGTAAAATCAGAACTTTTTGCGTTTTCCAGATTTTGAAAAGAAGGCCTGAAAACAAAAGACCATAAATAATCATGTAGGGTAAATCTAAGGCCCAAATACCAAGTCTGTAAATTTTCTTATTTTCTAAGTCAAGCGTTCCAATTGCATCATGTGCGTCCTGAACGGAATACGCAAATCTTAAATCCAATACTTGATCAGCGGGTAGATTGGTGGCCAACAGAAAATTGAACAAGATAAGTAAACAGGTCAAAATTGAAAGATTTAACCAACTATTCATGGATTTGAAAAATTCTAGCATGGCGAAAAATGTTAAAAAAAAGTTTTCCTTTAAAATCTATTGAGTCTACGATTTCAAAAAGCAAAAGGTTGGCGATAAGCAACAAGAATTTTATTACTTAAACCATTCAGCATACATCGGGTAATTTTTTGCGGTACGAACAATCACTTCTACCATTTCCGGTCCCACTCCTTTCACTTTTTTTGCAGGCATCCCCGCAAAGATGGAATTCGCTTCAACTACAGTATTAGCTAAAACAACTGCACCAGCAGCAATCACCGATCCCGAATTGACCACTGCTCCATCCATGATGATAGCTCCCATTCCAACTAACACATTGTCATGAATGGTACACCCATGAATAACCGCATTATGGGCAATTGAAACTTTATTTCCGATATAAGTCCCTGCTCTTTGATACGTACAATGAATAACCACCCCGTCCTGAATATTCGAATCGTCTCCAATTCGGATCTCATTGACATCTCCCCTGATCACAGCATTAAACCACACAGTACAATTTTTCCCCATCACCACATCTCCGACCACTGTTGCATTTGGCGCAAGCCAGCAGTTTTCTCCAAACTCTGGTGATTTCCCTTTCACTTCCATTAACAAAGGCATACGTATGAATTTTTGATGTATTGATTTACAAATAAATAGAGTTCAGCTTAATTTTTTTCTTTTTCAAAGTGAACCTTTTTTGATGTCATGAGTTTATATGTCTATACATCGAAACCAAATTTATTGAAATCAATGAAATTCATTAAACAAACCGGACTATTCTTAGCAGCGGCAATGATCATGTACTCTTGCAGCAAAACAGGCGAAACGGTCGAAACTACAGAGGCCCAGGAAGCCGCCGAAGCCACTGGGTCAACCTTGAACTTGGATGCCGCTTCTACTATTGCTTGGACGGGTTATAAGCCAACAGGCAAGCATTTTGGCAAAATCCCTTCAACCGGAGGAACATTAGCCGTTAAAGGCGATGAAATCACTGGAGGTACTTTCAACTTCGATATTACCGGTCTTAAGATTGAAGATATGGAAGAAAGCAACGAAAATTATGGTAAACTTTGGGGTCACCTGCAGTCTCCTGATTTCTTCGATGCTGCTAACCATCCCCAAGCAACTTTTGAAATTACGTCAGTTGAGCCTTTCGTTTCGGGAGATATGATCACTGACAATCAAGAATTTTCTTCAGACAATACGCCAGCTGTTGACAGTTCACTTTCTCCAGCTAATCCGACACATTGGATCAGTGGGAACCTGACAATGAGAGGAACAACCAAAAACATTAAATTCCCTGCTGCTGTAGCGGTTGAAAATGGTGCAGTAACTGCGAAAGCTGGTTTCAACATTGACAGAACAGCTTGGGGACTTGCTTATGGTGACGAAGCAACTGCCGCCGATAAAGCAAAGGATCAATTCATCTACAACACCGTTTCATTGGTTTTAGATTTGAAAGCAGCTCAATAAGCTAAACCAACATATTTAAAAGAGGAATTCTGAAGAATTCCTCTTTTTTTGTCTTTCAAAATGGCATCATTTCCTTTTTCATACACACTTCCCGGGACTCAATGGGTTCGAAAACTTACCTACTGGGCAAGCCAAGAGTTTGCTTTTTTAGCATATTTCAATGGGAATGATTATTCATATCCCAAGGGGAATTTTGGAAATATCTTTTTCGCAGGGAATAAATCAATCACTTCAAAGGAACTTTGGAACCCATCCAACGGTATTTTTAAAGTTGGAATTATCGGCTATGACTTTAAAAATAACCTTGAAAACCTTCAAAGTTCGAATCCGGCCTTTTTGGATTTACCTGAGATTTGCTTCTTTCAACCGGAACTTATCTTACGAATTGAGCAAGATCAGCTTTTAAGCAAGACTGAACTGACAGACGAATTCCGGGATCAAATTAATCAGATTGAGCTTCCACAATTTCCAAATATTGCAAGTCTTTGGACACCTCAGATTTCAAAAGAAAAGTACCTCAAATCTGTGGAAATCATCAAAAACCACATAGTTGAAGGGAACACCTATGAAATGAACTTTTGCCAAGCTTTTTCAGGCGAGTTTGAATCCTGGGATCCTGTGGCATCTTATTTCAAATTGAATGAAATTTCTCCAATGCCATTTTCGGCACTTTTTAAAGCCAAAGAGAAATGGATCGTCTCAGCTTCTCCTGAGCGATTTGTCAAAAAAACCGGGACCCAAATAATCGCACAACCCATGAAAGGTACAATCCGAAGAGGTACCTACGTGGATGAAGATTTTGAAAACAGGAAAAGGCTCTCGAATAGCGAAAAGGAAAAAGCCGAAAATCTGATGATTACTGATCTTATGCGAAATGATCTTTCGAAAGTTTCGAAGACCGGAACTGTCAAAGTAGATGAGTTATTTGGGATTTATCCATTACCCAGAGTTTTTCAGATGATCAGCACTATCATCTCCGAGTTGAATCCTGAAGTCAGTTTTGAGGAGATCATTCAGGCAACATTCCCGATGGGAAGTATGACCGGAGCTCCAAAAATTCGGACGATGGAACTCATAGATGAGCTGGAATCTTTCAAGCGGGGATGGTTTTCGGGAGCATTAGGTTGGATTGACGAAGAAGGTGATTTTGACTTTTCGGTTGTAATCCGAAGTATAATTGCTGATTTGAATGCTAAAAAATTATACTTTGGAGTAGGCAGCGCTATCACTTTCGATGCAGATCCTGAACAGGAATATGAAGAGTGCAAGCTAAAAGCCCAAGCCATCTTTGAAGTTCTCCGTGGAGCAAGAAAATCAAATACCTGAAGTATCGATCCGCAAAATAATTCATGTGGACATGGATGCTTTTTATGCTTCTGTGGAACAACTCGACCATCCTGAATGGCGAGGCAAGCCTTTGGTGGTTGGAGGCAATGAAGCTCGAGGTGTAGTCGCCGCAGCCAGCTACGAAGCAAGAAAGTTTGGGATTTTCTCTGCGATGTCATCCGTTTTGGCAGCTAAAAAGTGTCCAAATCTGATCTTTGCCAAACCAAGATTTGATCGATACAAAGAGATTTCGATGCAAATCAGGGAGATTTTCCTGGAATACACCGACCTAGTAGAGCCGCTTTCTTTGGATGAAGCATTTCTGGATGTCACAGAAAATAAACTCAATCTTAAATCAGCCATTCTGATTGCCCGGCAAATCCGGGCAAAAATCAAAGAAAAAACAGGTTTGAATGCCTCCGCAGGGGTTTCCTACAATAAATTTTTGGCAAAGACTGCTTCGGATTTAAACAAACCAAATGGTCAGGCGGTGATCTTACCTGAGGAGGCCGGAGCATTTCTGGAGAAGTTGCCTATTCACAAGTTTTTCGGAATCGGGAAGGTCACTGCCGAAAAAATGAAATCTCTGGGTATTCATAACGGAACAGATCTGAAACAATTTTCACAGCAGTTTCTCACTAAGAAATTCGGGAAATCAGGTGTCCACTATTTTAATATTGTTCGAGGAATTCACTTGTCCGATGTTCAGCCTCATCGAGTCCGAAAGTCGCTAAGTGCAGAAAATACGTTTGAAAAGGATTTGATTCAGCCAAATGAATTGACGATTGCCTTGAAAACAGTGAATGATGAACTAATCCGAAGAATTGAAAAAAGCGGAATCAAAGGGAGAACTGTCACCCTGAAAATCAAATTTTCAGATTTTACGCAGCAAACCCGAAGCAAGACTGTTGAACACTTTCCCGAGGCCGACTCAATTTGGGTACTGGCTCAGGAATTACTCAATCAGGAGGAGATGCCCAAACCTGTCCGGCTTTTAGGATTGGGGCTTTCCAATCTTAATATCACCGAAGACATCCAATATTTTGGGGAGCAACTTAAAATTCCCTTTCAGGGCAATTAAAAAGCCACCTCAAGTGAGATGGCTTTCCTACACTAGATTCCAGGTTTGTTTACCGAATTGCGTTCATACTTTCCATTACTGCATCGACATTTACGTTTAGTCCAGCAGCTACTCTGCGACCAAATTCTTCGTCCATTCGGAACCAGTGGCACAGCTGACGGTTAACAATAAGATCTCTCTTAGCTCCTGAAATTCCGCTCATTGCTCCGATCACGTTACTGATTGTATTATCCTGCTCTTCAATTGTCATCACTTCTCTGAAAAGAGCCCTTGGCTGGGAGTAATGGTCATTATCTCCAACCTTAGAGTTTCTGTCATACCAATCAGCAATTGTACTTTCCAATTGGTCAGATGGCTCTCTGTAAGACTCATCTACCTGAATCGTATCAAAACTGTTAGGGAAATAGTTAGGCAATCTTCCGCCATTTCCGTCAACTCTCATTTGACCATCTCTTTGGTAGTTATTTACTGCGAAAGGACACCTGTTTACAGGGATTTGCTCATAGTTTCCACCCAATCTGTATCGGTGTGCATCCGGGTATGAAAGCAAACGGCCTTGCAACATTTTGTCCGGGCTGTAGCCAATTCCGTCTACAACATGGGCTGGTGCAAAAGCAGACTGCTCAATTTCTGCAAAATAATTATCAGGATTTTGGTTCAGCTCCAATGTTCCCACATCTATTAATGGAAACTCGCTGTGTGGCCATACTTTTGTCAAATCAAACGGATTGAAGCTTACAGCCCTTGTTTGAGCTTCAGTCATCACCTGAATCTTCATATTCCACTTAGGAAAATTTCCGCTGTCTATTGCTTCAAGAAGATCTCTTTGTGAAAAGTCCATGTCTTTTGACTTCATCGCAGCAGCTTCCGAATCCGTGAAATTCTTGATTCCCTGATCTGTTTTGAAATGGAATTTCACGAAAACTTTTTCATTTTTCGCATTAATCAAGGAGAAGGTATGGGAACCATAACCATTCATATGACGATAACCAAACGGAGTACCCCGGTCACTCATCAAGATCAAGACCTGATGCAAAGACTCTGGATTTAAGGACCAAAAATCCCACATCATGGTGGGAGATTTCAAATTTGAATAAGGATCTCTTTTCTGCGTATGGATGAAATCTCCAAATTTCTTAGGATCCTTGACAAAGAATACCGGAGTGTTGTTTCCAACCAAATCCCAGTTACCATCCTCCGTGTAAAACTTTATTGCAAAACCTCTTGGATCTCTTTCTGTATCTGCCGAACCCTTTTCACCACCTACTGTAGAGAATCTCAATAACACTTTGGTCTTTTTTCCAACCTTATTGAAAACTTTTGCCTTGGTGAACTGAAAGATATCATTGGTGACTGTCAAAGTTCCAAAAGCGCCAGAGCCTTTAGCATGGACCACTCTTTCAGGAATTCTCTCTCTGTTGAAATGGGCCATTTTTTCATGAAGAATGTAGTCTTCCAACAAAATCGGACCTCTTGGACCTACTGTTTTTGAGTTTTCATTCTCAGCAAAAGGCCTACCTGAGGCGGTAGTTAATTTATTATGGACTGGTTCCGACATAGCTAAATAAAATTGAACTGGTATTGAATCTATAAGATACTCAGAATAGCGACTTAGAATAAAGGATTGATTCAAAAATTCTTTTGAAACTATTAATGATAAGAAGTCATCAATAAACTGCTTACTACCGTTGATGAACAAACACCAAAATAAAAGACAAGGTCTCACTGCCATTTTGTCCGCGTTTTCGTAATTTCGCATCCCGAAACGAAGGATTTTACATGAATAATTTAATAAAAGATATTGACATCATTTCAGCCGAAGAGGCCCAGGTTTGTGATTTTAAAACTACTGAAGATGAAAATACTGGTAAATCAAAGAAGCTTTACATAGAGAGTTATGGATGCGCCATGAATTTCTCGGATTCAGAAATCGTGGCTTCCATTATGAAGGAAAATGGCTTTGACACAACTTCGGATTATTTGCAGGCAGATGTCATTCTCCTCAATACTTGTTCGATTCGGGAAAAGGCGGAACAAACTGTCAGAAAAAGACTTAGCCAATTTAATAAAGCAAAAAAAAGAAATCCTGATTTAACTATCGGAGTCCTTGGATGCATGGCTGAGCGACTTAAAGAAAAACTTCTCGAGGAAGAAAAACTGGTAGATGTGGTCGTAGGACCCGATGCTTATCGTGATTTACCTAACCTGGTTTTGGCGGCTGAGGATGGAATAAAAGGCATAAATACCTTCCTCTCAAGAGAGGAAACCTATGCAGATATTGCACCGGTAAGGTTAAATTCCAACGGAGTGACCGCCTTCATCTCGATCATGCGTGGTTGCGACAATATGTGTTCTTTTTGTGTGGTCCCTTTCACCAGAGGCAGAGAACGAAGCAGGGATCCCTTCTCCATCGTAAAGGAAGCCAAAGATCTTTTTGCGCAGGGCTATAGAGAAGTCACACTTCTTGGCCAAAACGTAGACAGCTACAAATGGTCTCCCGAGGAAAACAACAAACAACGACTCAATAAGAAAGAAGACGAAGTAAGTGATGTGGTCACGTTCGATTTGCTCCTTGAAATGGTCGCTTTAGTCGATCCAAAATTGAGAGTGAGATTCTCAACTTCCCATCCAAAGGATATCACTGATGCTGTTCTGTACACTATCAAACAGTACAACAATATCTGTAAGTACATTCACTTGCCCGTTCAAAGCGGAAATTCAAGAGTACTAGAACTGATGAACAGAACCTACGACAGAGCATGGTATCTGGAGCGTATTTCCAAAATCAGAGAAATACTCGGCGAAACCTGCGGGATTTCCTCCGATATGA
The DNA here is from genome assembly GCA_046597285.1 of Algoriphagus sp. Lineage (GTDB taxonomy): Bacteria > Bacteroidota > Bacteroidia > Cytophagales > Cyclobacteriaceae > Algoriphagus. The sequence goes on from JBKJKX010000057.1 coordinate 55,470, forward strand.
TTACAGGATTCTGCACCGAAACGGAAAAAGAGCATCAGGACACAATCAGTTTGATGGATCTTGTTAAGTTCGATTTTTCGTACATGTTCTTCTATTCTGAGCGTCCTGGAACATTGGCAGCAAAAAAATATCCGGATGATATTCCATTGGAAGTGAAAAAGAGAAGACTGGCTGAAATCATTGAAAAGCAAAGTCAGCTTTCTTTGGAAAGAAATAAATTAGACATTGGTCAAGAGCAAATTATTCTAATTGAAGGAACTTCAAAAAAATCAGACGAGAAGCTAAAAGCAAAGAACTCAGCTAACAAAGTGGTGATCCTGTCAAAAGGAAATTATCAGATAGGCGACTACGTAAAAGTGAGAATCACAGACTGCACCCCTGCTACCCTTTTTGGTGAAGTAATCGAAATAAACCCAAGGTTGGTATGATCACACACTCAGAGATACATACGATCAAGCAGCGGTTTGGAATAATAGGGAATAGCCCATTGCTAAATACCGCAATCCAGATAGCAATGCAGGCCGCACCTACCGATATGACTGTATTGATCACGGGTGAAAGCGGAAGTGGTAAAGAGTCTTTTTCCAAAATCATTCATTCTCTCAGTTTGCGAAAGCATGGGAAATTCATTGCAATCAATTGCGGTGCAATTCCCGAAGGAACGATTGACTCCGAGCTTTTCGGTCACGAAAAAGGTTCATTTACAGGAGCTCATGAAGCAAGAAAAGGTTATTTCGAAGTGACCGACGGAGGTTCCATATTTCTGGATGAAATCGGCGAAATGCCTTTGGGCACCCAAGCCAGACTTCTAAGGGTTTTGGAAAATGGAGAATTCATAAAAGTGGGTTCCTCCAAAGTTCTCAAAACCAATGTACGGGTAATAACTGCCACCAACGTCAACCTGCTCAAAGCAGTAGAAAAAGGGAAGTTCAGAGAGGATTTGTATTATCGCCTCAATACCGTTCCAATTTATGTACCTCCTTTGAGGGAACGCGGGGAAGATGTGGTGCTTTTGTTTCGAAAATTCACTTCTGACTTTTCAGAGAAATATAAAGTTCGTCCAATAACCCTTGATGCAGAAGCTCAGCAACTATTGATGCGATACCCATTTCCTGGTAATATTCGCCAGCTTAAAAATCTTGCAGAGCAAATTTCTTTACTTGTAGAGGATCGTGAAGTAGATGCACAAATACTCACAAAATACTTGCCGGCGGACAATTCTCGTTTACCCATGGCTATCTCTGGCGGTGGCTCAAGATCTGAATCCTCAGATTTATCTGAGAGAGATTTACTTTACAAAGTTCTTTTTGATATGAAAAAGGATGTGAATGACTTGAAAAAACTCGTTCTTGAATCGTATCAAAGCGGAGGAATAAACCAAAGCATTATCCAAAAACATAAGGGTTTGTTCGAAGACATGGACAGTTCATTCAATCCGAAAGAAGCTGCTGAAACTTCACCAAACTATCAGGTTCCGATGGTTTTGGATTCTCAGAAATCAAATAAGATGAATGAGGAAGACTACGAAGAAGATGCAATTGAGGACATTGTTCATGAGGAAGATGATAACTCCCTTTCTCTTGAGAAAAAAGAAAGAGAACTCATCCTGAAAGCTTTGAGGAAGCATAACAATAAAAGAAAATACGCTGCCAGTGACTTGGGGATATCCGAACGAACTCTTTACCGAAAGATCAAAGAATATGAAATTGATCAATAAATCACCTTTGGTTTTTATTGGGTTGTTGTTTTTGCTTTTCCAAAGCTGCTCAGTTAAATACAGCTTCACTGGAACCAACATCAACTACGAGCTGACCAAAACCTTTTCTGTTGAGAACTTCTTTAATGATTCCGGGGGCGGGCCTGCCAACATGGAGCAGCGGTTTACAGAGTCCCTGAAGGAATATTACCAAAGAAATACCCAGCTTGAACTCATAAAAAACAACGGAGACCTGCAGTTTTTGGGAGCAATAAATGGCTACACACTGACCCCTATTTCGGCAGTTTCCAGCGGCGACCCCAATCTCCCCGATAGAGCCGGTCAGATGAGATTAACTATTAGAGTTGAAGTAGAATATCTTAACGTCAACAACGAAGAGGAAAATTTGAAACAAACATTTTCATTCTTCCAGGATTATGATCCGCGTACCACTACCCTACTTGATGTTGAAAATCAACTAGTTCAGGAGATTTTCAAAAATATCATTCAGGATATCTTTACCGCCACTGTAGCCAACTGGTAAATTTCCTATCTTCAACACAAACCCAACCAAGTGAACGCAGCCCAGTTTTTAGATATTATTGCCCGAAAAGATTCATTGGAGAAAAGTGAAATTCTACAATTAAAGAAGGTACAGGAAAATTTCCCCTATTTCCAGATTCCTTTTGTTCTCACGGCGCGCCACGATTTTCTGAAAGATCCTGAAAAAAAGTCAGCAAGTTTAGGCTATGCAGCCATCAATAGCCCGGATCGGGTTTGGCTAAAAAAACTGATTGAAAAATCTGTAAACTCTGGCTTAACTACCGAATCCGAAAAGGCTATAAAGGAAGAAGTAGACTTGCTTCCGGAAGAAAGGTCTGATAAACTGGACGCTTCTCAACTCACTCGATCTTTGAAAAAACTTGGGGAGAATCTAAAAGGTCAAAAGCCTGAAGACATAGATCCTCAAATGGAATCAGTAACCCAAAAAGCAAAATCCAGTCGCAGAAAACTTCCTGTTGATGATTTGATCGAAACGATTAAAAAGAAAGAAAAGAGGGTGATCGTTGACAGCAAAATGCAAGAGCAAATAGATCTGATTAAGGCATTTAGTAAAAAAGATATCAAGCTAGCCACGATCAAAGAAATAGAAGCGAATCAAAACAATGAAAACCTAGCAGCAGCTAGCACCAAGTTTCACGATAATTTACTCTCGGAATCTTTTGCAAAACTTCTGGCAAATCAGGGCAAAAAGAAAATGGCCAAAGAAATTTATGAGAAATTGAGCTTGAAGTTTCCGGATAAAAGGGCTTACTTTGCGGACTTAATTGAAAATCTGAAAGATTAACACTCACCATATGTTTACTTTATTCATCACCATTATTCTAATTCTTGCAGTATTACTAATTCTGGTAATCCTAGGACAAAATTCAAAAGGTGGCGTTGGCGCAGCTTTTGGAGGCAGTGCATCTCAAATCATGGGTGTCACCCGTACTGGAAATGTCCTTGAAAAAGCAACTTGGATTCTGGCGGTTTCAATACTCGTGTTAGCATTGGCCTCTTCAGCTTTCATTAATGAAGGTCAATCAAACCAATTCTCCTCTCCAAACATCGAAAGTGCCAAGCAGCAAACAGTAGCTCCGGCATTTGGGGAAACAGAGAGCATTCTACCTGCTGCAACTGAAGACACTACTTCCGGAGGAAATCAATAATCTTCCTTTTGAATAGAATATAAAAAAAGTCTGCTCAATTAGCAGACTTTTTTTATGGATTTGAATCAGAAATTATTGCGAAACAGACCTTAGCAAAAGTCTTTTGCTCAATGGAATCAATGTCTCTTCAATTGGAAAATCCTGTAGGCTATGCAATCTCCAAGTTGCCGGATTTGGTAATTCCTTGATATCTCTGATCAATTGCATTTTTAATTTTTCCAGAGTGTTTCCAATTGTTTTTTGAAAGATCCCAACAAGCCACATGGTGATGCTTCGGAATTTTTCTCCCGCCATTTGCAACAGGTTTGATCTGTAACGAAAAGCATGTACGTCTCTAGTCAAATCTGAGGAGAGAAAAATAAAGCCTTCTTTATTGTAAAGCGGCTGAATTCCTACCGGTTCAAACTCCACTTGCTCATCTACGAAATTATAAATTGCTTTTCCTTCATTGATCTGTCCTGAAAATTTTGGAAGCGCATATTCCGTAATCAGCGTGATTACCTTCATTATCTCGTCATCATGGACTTGAGTCTTATAAAAAAGCTGGATATTTTCCAAATAAATACTGTTAAATACCTTCGGAAAAAGGTTTCTCAACTCAGTTTTCCCTGATTGTAACTCCTCCAGCCGACGATGGTGCTCTATCAATTCTCCCAAGACAGGGTAAAGTTTGACAGCCTTAAACTGCTTGTTGGTTTCCTGTAGATAGGAAAGTAATTGGTACTTCTTGTATTCAAAATCAATCAAACCTTCAGTGATCCAGTTTTTGGGAAGTGTCTTCATGTAGGAGTTTAATGGTTTACCTTAAATTACTGAAATCTGACATTTTTTACCATTCACAGAGAAAAATTGACAGGCCTATTTGTCAAAAAAAGTCTGAAAACCGGCACATTTTTTTCATTTTTACGGCCGATTTGTCAGCATTTTTGTCAAATCGTTCCTTGGCACAGGAAGTGCAGATGGGGTATAATAATACAAACTAACCTTAAACAAATTCATATTATGTCAAAAGTGAACATCAAACCTCTCGCAGATCGAGTTTTGGTACAACCAGCTGCAGCTGAAGAGAAAACATCTTCTGGACTTTATATCCCGGACTCCGCTAAAGAAAAGCCTCAAAGAGGAACAGTGATCGCCGTAGGCACTGGCAAAAAAGATGAACCTATTACAGTAAAAGTTGGAGACACTGTTTTATACGGAAAATATTCCGGAACTGAACTGACTGTAGACGGTGGTGACTACCTAATCATGAGAGAGTCAGACATTTTCGCCATCCTTTAATCAATAATCCAATAACATTAACAAATATCAATAATGGCTAAGCAATTATTTTTCAATACAGACGCAAGAGACAGGCTCAAAAAAGGTGTAGACGCCTTGGCTGATGCAGTAAAGGTTACTTTAGGTCCAAAAGGACGTAACGTAATCATAGACAAAAAATTCGGAGCTCCAATGATCACCAAGGATGGAGTATCTGTAGCAAAAGAGATCGAATTGTCTGAGCCTATCGAAAATATGGGTGCGCAATTGGTAAAAGAAGTAGCTTCTAAAACTGCTGATAATGCAGGTGACGGAACTACAACGGCAACTGTTTTAGCTCAGTCGATTTTCGGTGTCGGTATCAAAAACGTAGCTGCAGGTGCAAACCCAATGGATTTGAAAAGAGGTATTGATAAAGCTGTAGCTGCAGTAGTAGCTCAACTAAAAGCAAACTCTAAAGAAATCTCCACTTCAAAAGAAATCGCTCAGGTAGCAACTGTATCTGCAAACAATGACGAAGAAATCGGAAAGATGATTTCTGATGCAATGGACAAAGTGGGTAAAGATGGGGTGATTACTGTAGAAGAAGCTAAAGGAACTGAGACTGACGTAAAAACTGTAGAAGGTATGCAGTTTGACAGAGGTTACCTTTCTCCCTATTTCGTGACCAACACGGAGAAAATGGAAGTTGAATTGGATAATCCATACATCCTAATCTACGACAAGAAGATCTCTTCAATGAAAGAATTGCTTCCAATTCTTGAGCCAATTGCTCAGTCAGGAAAGCCTTTGTTGATCATCTCTGAAGATGTAGACGGAGAAGCTCTTGCTACTTTGGTTGTGAACAAAATCAGAGGCGCTTTGAAAGTAGCAGCTGTAAAAGCTCCAGGATTCGGTGACAGAAGAAAAGCAATGTTGGAAGACATCGCAGTATTGACCGGAGGAACTGTAATTTCTGAGGAAAGAGGTTTCAAACTGGAAAATGCTACTCCTGATATGCTGGGTCGCGCTGAGAAAATAAGCATCGACAAAGACAATACAACTATAGTAAACGGAGCAGGTGATTCTTCTTCTATTAAAGGCAGAATCAATGAGATCAAGGCTCAAATCGAAAAAACTACTTCAGACTACGACAGAGAGAAACTTCAGGAAAGACTTGCTAAGCTTTCTGGCGGTGTGGCCATCCTTTATATTGGTGCTGCTACTGAAGTAGAAATGAAAGAGAAGAAAGACAGAGTTGATGATGCGCTTCATGCTACAAGAGCTGCCGTACAAGAAGGTGTGGTAGTTGGTGGTGGTGTTGCCCTGATAAGAGCTGGTGAAGCCCTTGATAAACTTAAAGGATTGAATGAAGATGAGGATACTGGTATCAACATCATTAGACAGGCGATCGAATCTCCTTTGAGAATTATTGTTTCCAACGCAGGTGGGGAGCCATCCGTGGTAATCAATAAAATTAAAGAGCATAAAGGCAATTTTGGGTTTAACGCTAGAACAGATGTTTACGAAGATCTTTTCAAAGCCGGAATAATTGACCCAACTAAAGTGACTCGTTTGGCTTTGGAAAATGCAGCATCTATCGCAGCTCTTCTTCTTACCACTGAGTGTGTAGTAGCGGACGTCAAAGAAGACGGACCATCTATGCCTCCAATGGGTGGTGGCGGAATGGGCGGAATGATGTAATTCCAACTTCTCAATATTTAAAAGGAGATCTTCGGGTCTCCTTTTTTATTTGTCTGATTTAGAGCCATATTTAACCCTATAGATAAAAAGCGAGAAAATGTTATTACAAGGAATGGGAATAAATTGTATTTTGCTTCAATTAAGACCGGATTTTGCCTGATTATAAAATCGAATGATGCACTTTGATGCAATTTTTTTAGTGGACGATGATCCCATTAACAACCTGATTAATAAAAGGCTGCTAGGAAAAGTGGGTATTTCAAACGAAATCATAGAATTTTTGGAAGCAGAAGATGCACTTTCCAAAATCCAAACTGAGCATTCCGAAAGGAATATTCTAATATTTTTAGACATTAATATGCCTGTCTTGAATGGCTGGGAATTTTTAGAAAAGTACATTGAAAGCTTCCCGGATAGGCACGATAAAATTGTAATCCTTTCCAGTTCGATTGATTTTCAAGACAGACAAAAAGCAAACGGTTTTGAAATCGTTTCCGGCTTTTTAGAAAAGCCCCTTACATTGGATAAGATTTATTCACAGCTCGAAAAATATTAAGAGTTGACATTTCAGTTTCTCGATAATGATCTTCTCCAATTAATTTTAAGGAAGTACGGGATTCAGTTTATCCCAAATATCCCTAATCAATAAAAAAGGAACCAAAGAATTATCACCTGACCCACCCATTCTCACGATGACCATATTCTGAGAAGGAATTACCATCAAGAATTGGCCATTTTTTCCCATCGCCTGATACATATCGGCAGGTGCCTCAGAGACAAGCATTCCAGGAATAACTGTCTGAGGGCCGGGGACCATATAGGAACTTTTCCCATTCAGCCAAGTCAGATACCCGTATCTCAAATTCAGATTTTGTGAGGATTCAGATAATGAAGTGAATAATTACTCGACCAGACCTTCGCTCCATCCCAATTACCATTTGCCAAAAGAAGCAATCCGAATCTGGCAAAAGATCTTGCATCGCTGTAGAAGACATTGTTTAAACCAGTCAGTTGCCAAAACCCTTTCATACCTATCTTTTTCCCAATCCTTTCTTCGTAATACGTCTGATAGGTTTTCCCTGAAGCATTGATTACGACATTCTCCAAAAGTGTGTACGCAGCATTATGATAGCTCCAGCGTGAACCTGGTTTAGCGAGATATTTAAGAGATTCGCGAGAAGTATCGTCCAGATTTTCCACCCGATCATCCAAACCAGTCGTCATGGTCAATTGATGAATCAGTTTGATATCTGTCTCTTGAACTGAAGTCAAAAACGTCCATCCTTTACCCAGATATTTATCTGTTCGATCATAGATGCTCAGCAATTTCTCTTCCTGAGCTATTCCAACCAAAGCAGCTGTAAGTGTCTTACCTGCGGAGGCCCAATACCAAAAAGAGTCTTGGTCCATGGTTCCCAGTCCGGTCAATTTATTTCCCCAGTACTCTTCCACCACGATTTTTCCATCTTTCAAGATGATAAATGCGCGCGTATCCTGAGTGGGGAGCCACACCAATAATTTTGCTAATTCCACTTGATTCCAACGCAAACTGGCTGGTGAAGCTGACTCTCAAACGGAAGTTTCCAAAGGGGAAAATACAAGTTAGCGGGGAGATCCGGATCTGGGTTTTAGGCTTCTGAACAGGAACAAATAAAAAGAACCCAGCCTCCTATCAGAATCGTTTTCAACACTGGTAAAGGATTGATTTTTGATAGAGTGCCGGGTTTTCTTCATTTTATTTTCTTGAAGTGTCTTGAATAAATTTCTGTAAATCCTCACGAAACAATTTTGCAGAAGGCAAGTGCGTGTACATCATATGACCAGCTTCATAGTAGGTCATGATAATTCTGTCGGTGGCGGATTTAGGTAGATCAATATGGGAAATGGAATGCTCCACTCCGTGGAAAACAGTAGCTAGATCATAGTATCCATTCATGATCAGGATCTTCACATTGGGATCTTTGCTCAGGGCATCTTCCATATCCGGAACGGTGGTCACTGCAGCGTCTGCTCCCCAATAATTATTTCCCTGATGCTTCCAATCCCATTTGAAACCTTCCTTCGAATAGGCTGAAGTTGCATAATGTAAATCCTTGCTCACTCCCAAAGCTCCATGGTAATAATCGAGAAAACCCATTGTGTATGTCGGTGAAATCGCATCGCTTTGAGGGTCGGTAAAAGACTCCATAGACATCGGATTTATGTTCATTCCTATATAGCGTGAGTCCAAACGGCCTACCGTCATCTCATCCTCTCTCAGCAATTCCTGAAAATACTCACCTGCATTAATTTTCAAATCTGCCCTCTCCCATACTTCAGCCTTAATTCCGGTATAATCTGCAAGCTTCTGAGCAACTGCAGTCTTTTCAGTTGCAGTAATTCGATTCCCTTTATATAATGCCGGGGCGTATTGATTCTCAGTAAAGATCCTCACTTCATTTACAAAAGCCGGTAGATCAGTTCCTTTGTTCGCTACTTTATTATGATACCAAGAGGTAGCAGCCATTGTTGGTAAATAAACGATATGTGGCAAATCCTCATTAGGAGCGAAGAACAACGTGCGCAAGTCAAAAACAGCAGACACCATGATCACTCCATTTAGCGCATACCCTTTGCTAAGCAAATCACTCATTACACCAGCATTTCGGAATGTACCATAGCTTTCCCCCAAAATGTATTTCGGAGAATTGAGACGATTATGTTCTTTCAGAAATTGCATGATAAACAAACTAATGCTTCGAATATCCTGATCCACTCCCCAGAAATCCTTGCCTGTTGCATCCCCAATAGGGATACTCAAACCTGTTCCAACAGGATCCATCATTACTACATCGGCAACATCTAGAATCGAAAATTCATTATTAACCAACTCGTAAGGCGCACCCTGATTATAGTTTGGGTCATCTAACACGATCCGCTTGGGACCCATTATTCCCATGTGAAGCCAGAAAGATGAACTTCCCGGACCACCATTATAAGCAAAAACAATTGGTCTGTTTTTCTCTGGGTTTTCTTTGAAATAGGCCGTAAAACCAAAAAGTGCAATCGGCTTGTTGTTTTCATCTTTCAATTCAAATGTACCTGCCTTTGCGTTCAAAGCAATGGTTTTTCCATCGATTACGACGGATTGTTTCGAGTCAAAAACCCTAGCTTTTGGGAGTTCAGCTTTGGTTTCAGGCTTTTCCTGAGCTGAGGCAAAACCCGTCAGGAATAGAGAAAAAATGAGAATCTTAATTTTCATAGCTTTTAGATTTAGGTGGTTCAATTTGGTTTAATCTCAAAATAAAAAGCCCAAATTATAAGGCTCTTATTCCTATTGCTTGTATACTTTTCCTTCTTTCATTACAAAAATCACGTCTTTCATGACTTTGATATCCTGATCAGGATTTCCGCTTACTGCGATGATATCTGCGATTTTGCCGGATTCCAAAGTTCCGAGTATATTTTCCACTCCCAAAAGCAACGCAGCATTTAAAGTTGCTGCCTGAATAGCTTCGAGGTTCGGCATCCCAACCTCAGTCATGTAGATAAATTCACGGTAGTTTTCTCCGTGAGGAAAAACTCCTGCATCAGTTCCGAATGCGATCTTCACTCCTCTTTTGTATGCCTTGGCAAAAGTCTGCTGAATCTGCGCACCAATCTGCATGGCTTTATCCCGAACAACCGTAGGATAATAACCCGGTATCTTGGCATATTCCGCTGCTGACATACCCGCAGTCACAGTTGGCACATACCAAGTTCCAGCTTTGATCATCATATCCATCGTCTCCTCAGTCATCAAAGTACCATGCTCGATGGAATGAATCCCTGCCCGTATCGCTCTTTTCATTCCTTCGTCCCCATGTGCATGCGCAGCGACATGAATTCCAAAATCTTTCGCAGTCTCAACTACCGCATCCAACTCATCCTGCTGAAACTGTGGAGCAGAACCATCGCGGGCTACGGAAAGTACTCCGCCTGTTGCTGTCACTTTGATTAGATCCGAACCATACTTCACGGCTTGCCTCACAGCTTTTCTTGCGTCAGCATCTCCATTGATCACTCCTTGTTCCGGTCCCGGATCTCCCATGAGATCACGTCTTACTCCGTTCGTTGGATCGGCATGACCGCCCGTCGGAGCAATGGATTTTCCAGCAGTATAGATTCTCGGACCAACCACCAATCCTGAAGCAATGGCATTTCGCAGTGCAATATTTACTCCCGAACCTCCCAAATCCCGGACGGTGGTGAAACCGGACATTAGCGTGATCTGCGCATACGGCAAAGCCTTAAAAGCCACATCCGCTTCATTGTCCCGGAATCCGTCCACGTAGCGAGTGGGGCTGGTTTGACTCTCAATATGCACGTGCATATCCATGAGACCAGGCATGACAGTTGCGTTTTTGAGATCGATTGTCTGATCAACAGCGGTTCCGGTTTGGTATCCTGAGGAAAGCGAAAGTATCTTATTCCCCTCCACGACGATGGTTTGTTCAGTCAGGACTTTCTTTGTTTTCACATCGATCAGTCGGCCGGCATGGATATACGTTTTTTGGGCAAAAGCCCCCACGGAAAGCATCACTGCAATCCCAGTAAGTACAATTTTGTTCATGGGTGATTGGATGAATTTTTAGTAAATGAAAGTTATGCATTTTAACAAAAAATCAGCGAAGTGGCTCTCCGACCTTCAACTGGTAACAACGCTCATGTAATTGAAATCCCAGTTTTTGATAAAATCCCTCGGCATCCTCGGCAGAAAACAAAAAAAGTCTTGATTCAGGCGCAATTTCTCCGGCTTTTTGAATCAAACATTTTCCTATCCCAAGTCGTTGTCTAGTTTTTGTGACAGCAAGATCAGCAATGAATGTCCGGTAGCAAAAATCTGACAAAGCTCTCAAAACACCGACTAGTTCCCCGTCTTCTCTAGCTGTCACAATCAGGTTTGAGCCCATAATCATTCGATGCAAATGATCGATATCATTCATGGGCCTGCGCTTTCCAAGACCTGAACTATTCAGGATCTCCATGTATTCTGCGAGGTTTAAATCTATTTCCAGTTGATAGGTGATCATTTGATGAAAATAAATTTGTCAGCTGTAAATTATTTCGAAGTCAATCCTATTATTTCCAATTACAGGTATATAAACGTAACCAGTAAATAATCAGAACGATCAACTATCCAATTTTACAATGGATTTTAGGGAATTTCGGTCATCGGTCAGCTGGCCGATATACTAAATAAAAATCGATTACTTAAAGGAAAGCCTACATACTAAATCTCAATTCAACACGTCTTTTAAACCTTCTCTTTTGCGGAAAGTTGCTTTCGCAAATGGACATAGAGGTATGACTTTGATCTTTTCCTTTTTGACAAAATCAACCAAATGCTCAAGCAATCTTACTGCGACTCCCTGACCTTTTAGCTTGTCACTTACCTCCGTATGTTCAATAATCATTTTCTGGGGACCAGCCATCACGTATACAATGGCTGCTAATCTTTCCCCTTCTTTTTTGATATAAAATGAACCTCTGTGACCGTCGGTTTGATGGTGAATTTCCATATTTAATTTATTGTTGGTTCTGGATTTTGAGCTCTCTGTTCTAGTTGACAGATTCCACTACGATCATCCATCTTGCCCATTTTAATCTGTACTCAATTGCTGAAACTAGTACTAGATTATTAATGGAATTGCCAATTTGAAAAAACTTTCACCATGGTTCTTACCTCCTTGGCTCTTGCTTCTTGTCTCTTTCAATTCTTTCTTTAATGAGACTCCTCGTACCTCGGCGTGACACTTTCCGCATCGGTCATCTGCCATCCAGCACTCGTCACCCGTCATCCAACATCGGTCATATTACATCCGCCATCCAGCACCCTACATCTCCTTCCCTTTCACCACCAAATACCAATCTCCCTCCAAGCCCAGATAGCCAAAATCATAGCAATAATGGTATAGGTTACCCTTTTTGTTTTGGTAGAGATGGGTAAAATACTTGAACTGGAAGCCTGCTCGAAGTAATCTATCGCGAGTAGTTTTGCTAAGATCTTCACCAGCCGGAATCAGAGATTCAAGGATATTTCGGTTCTTCTTTAGCGCATGGTTGATATTTCGGATCAGATTATTGCTTGCACCAGATTGCTGATTGTTAAAGGTATTGCGGCATTGATCATCGCAAAATTTCTTATCTACTCTACCCAAGACAGGCTTTCCGCAATTCAAACAAGTTTTGATCTCAGGGCTCATAAATAAAAAGTTATAAGATCAATTTAGAGAATTAGTTTAAAAATCCAAAAAAGATAGAATCAATGGGCCATTTCACTTCCAAAATTCCGAAAGATAATTTCCCGTAAAAATCTAATTCACTTTATTAACTCATATTAACTAAGACTCTCTGATTCACTATCCTTACTAAAAAAAAAGTGAGTTAAGCCTATTTCAAGCTCACTTCACTTCTTTTTCTTTAAAAAATTCAATGAGGACGCAGACTTAAATCACGCGCCATACTTTAAAATTTTTATCCCTTCATATTCTGTTTTTGAATCCAGACCTTTTTCCCAACCATCCCACATCGTGATCTTTGCTTTGACTGTTCCATCTAACATAATTTCAAATTTGGCTCTGTTAAAGTTCATTCCACTCACAAAAGAATTATCGCCTTTGTACACCAATCCCTCCATATACTGGCCGTTTATTTTCATTATCAAAAGGTCATCTTCTTTATTGAATTCAGCCATTCCGTTTTCAATTTTATAAAGCCCTGTTACCTTTTTGTAACTCATTTCATCTAGAGGGAACGATTCGCCCATAACCACGTCAAACTTCACTGCCTTCTCATTTGATGAATTCTTCCTAATCTCCAAAATCCTATTAAGAGAAAGTGGAGCCGAAGCCGAACCGTCTCCTGCGATGTAAGGATCTCCCTTGAAATAAATCTGAGTTATCAGATCTTGGTGATCCTGACTTGAAATTCTCAGGTGGATATGAGCAGGCCTCCAATCTCCTCCATCTTTATAAGGCACAGGCACAATTGTCTTAAAAGCGTATTTGCCGGCTTTATCGGTTTTCACCGCTCCACGAAAATGATAATCATCCGAAGAATTGTCATAGACTTCATTTTCATCGCATTGCCAAGCTTCTATCAAGACATCAGGGAGGGGAGTTTTTCCATCTTTTTGGAATACCGTCCCAGAAAGATTCATAGGCTCACCCTTTGAACCCTCAGGAATTAGCATACTTCGCATCGGCGATCCTGGTCTGTAAAATGGTCCAAGAATATCGGTAGTGGTGACGCTGTTTCCTTCAAATCTTCTGCCATTCCAACTGATTCCTCCGAAAGCAGAAACACTCAATGCAGTCATAGCGGTCGTTGTTACAAATGCTCTTCTTTTCATGATAAGATATTTAGGTGTGAATGTGGATGTTTAATAAAAAGTGGGTAGGGACTGAAAAACAAGGAGAAACAAAACCATTTCTGACTTAATATTACCTAGAATAATCCTACAGATCATAAATTTTAATAGGTCGAATCTAACTTTCTATAATTTATTAAATTTTTTTAAGACTGGTCATAATCAAGACTTAAATAGGTTTTCTGTGGACGAACTTATGTTTTGGTTCCTGAATGGAAATGATTTTAGCTAACAAAAACTAGGATTCTTTAGATGATTTTTGAAAGCTTTTTAAATCCTACTTGAATGTCAAGATCAAAGTGAAACTTTATCCCCATATGACTTTTTAAACAATTTGAATCACGACATTCCCGATTTTTTGGCCGGTCTCTACGTATCTGTAAGCCTCTACTATTTGGTCCATGGGATAAGTTCGATCAATCAAAGGTCGAAAATCTCCATCTTCCACCAGTTTTTTGAAAAAGCTGACATCCTCTTTTTTGATTGTGGGAAGGGGAAATAAAACTTTTTTACCTCCCAGAAACGGAGTGATCATTGCCAAGAACGGGTTCTGCGACATATATCCTAATTCGGTCGACATGTATATTCCCTGATCTTTCAGGATGGGTTTACACTTTCCAAACGAGCTCTTGCCCACCGCATCAAATACAATATCAAATTTTTTATTCAACTGCGTAAAATCTGATTGGGTATAGTCTATGACTTCATCAGGACCCAACGATTTCACCAAGTCCACCTGATTTCGATGGCAAACCGCAGTCACCTCTGCACCAAAATATTTTGCAAGTTGAATTGCAGCCGAGCCTATTGCTCCCGTTCCGCCATTGACCAGAATCTGTTGGCCAGCTTTTAATTTTGCAGATTTCAGATTGCAAAATGCATAGTGTATGCCTTCCGTAAGGGGAGCGGCTTCCTGGTAACTTAATCCGTCTGGAATCAAGTCGATCGCATCAGGTTCGGGTATGGTCATGTACTCTGCATGGGCTCCGAATTTTGATTCATTGAATCCAAATACCCTATCTCCAGACTTAAAGGAAGTAACATTTTTGCCGACCGATTCAATTTCCCCGGAAAATTCACATCCCAAAATTTGATTTTTTGGACTGATAAGTCCACTAAAAAATCGTACAATAAAATACTCTGCACTTCTGAATCCACAGTCTGTTCGGTTTACAGTCGAGGCGTGGACTTTTACCAGGACTTCATCGTCAGAAGGAATAGGCCGGTCCATTTCGACCATCGAAACAACTTCCGGAGGGCCATATTGGGTGTAAACGATTGCTTTCATTTTGGAAAAATTTGATTTTTATGTAGCAACGTAAAATCGGTATTTAATCAGGCAGCTGCAAGGATCCATGCTTTGATAAGGATCTTCAAGCTTTCTGCACAATTTTCTAACTCTTCCCTATTCTTAAAACTTGCCACAGCCCTGTCGTTTTCCTTCCAAACCAACAAGTTGAAATCATTCTGAATAAGTTTTTTTTCAGGTTGTGTTTGGACTTTAGCGCCGCGGTGAAAAATCAACTGAAGTTGTTTTGGAGGATAGATTCGCATCGTAATCCTATCTTCTCCCGCAAATGAATAATTGGGGCCGTTTCACTTGATCGATTCCGTCAATACGCTTTGAGCACTCAGAATTAGAAACCGCAATCGTTCAAGCTCTACTCTCAATGGATGATCAAGCTCATCGAGAAAGCTCGTTACTTCATTAGATAGGTTTATCGAAAATTCATCCATTATTTAAGTTTTGAGGTGGCGTAATAGCTTGAATTTCAATGGATAATATTCACATCCAGTTGGTTCCCACTGGCTTTTGCCTGATTATCTTTGGCTGATCCTATCGCCACTCCTATTCCCAACCCGATCGGTAATCCAATACCCAAAAATGCAAGATTGCCAAGAGACAAGCCAAAAGCCACTCCAAGGGGAATCCCAAAAGCCGCCATTCCAAAAGACATAAACGTCGAGAGGTAATATTTTCTTGGCACCAACTTGAGTTCCTTTTCAAGTTGTTTCAAGATTGTACTTTGAGATTTCTGAAGTTGCTTCACAAAAGTTTTTTCATCCGACGAAGCTGCATTAACCAAAATGATTTCGTGATTGATGGATTCGATGATCGACTCGGGAATGTTTCTACTTCTCATCTCCTCCAGAAGTTTTTCAAAAACAGCTGCTTTTTGGGAAAGTTTGGATGCGGGTATTAGGAATGTTGGTTTTTGAAAATGAGCAAGTTCCATTTTGCGTATAGTTAAGGTTTTGATTTAAAGTAACGCAAATCTATGGAAGCAAAAAAGAGGAAGATTATCACCCCAGCTTTTTTAAAATCTCCAAACCTTCTTTCCATTCTCCATAGCCCGAAGCTACGTTGACATGACCGGCGTTGCCCAAACTGATGAATTCACTTCCCCAGTTAGTCGCAAAAAATCTCGAACGTTCAGGACTCACCCATTCATCATTTTCACTTGCCACAACGATTGTCTTGAAATTGATTTTCTCCAGCGGAATTGGCGTAAAACCGGTTGCCGGAAAAGTATAAACAGGAGCTTCCAGATCTGAGGGTGCCACAAGCAAAGCTCCTTTGATTGTCTTCTGATACTTCCTCGACCAGTGAGCAATTGCAGTGCACCCCATGCTATGACCGATCAGGATAACTGAAGAAAGCGGATATTTTGATGCCTCCCGATCAATTGTTCTAATCCAGTCATCACAAGACGGTGCTTCCCAATCCCGCTGCTGAATCCGGGCAAAATTGGATGCGGAATTTTCAAAAAAAGTCTGCCAATGCGCTGGTCCGGAATTTCCGAGACCCGGGACAATCAAATAGTTTGTCATCATATATGTGATAGGCAAAAATTGAATAATCTGTCTTGCAAAGTATTAGGCTACCACTGAAGAAGAAAGAATATCACTTTCTTCTTTCAGAAAAACTGAAACAAACACCACTTTTTTCGAAGAATCCATACATTTTTTAAAAATTAATTTACACGTTTTATTTTTTTCCATTTACACAATCCCCTCTCAAACTCATTTTTAGAGGTTTATCCGACAACAACCGACTACTATCGGAAACAAACGGGTAACTACCGACTTCTCGCACGGCCCTATCCCAACTTTGGTTCATCAAGTTTTACCTCTGGCGAAAACGATCAATCAATTTCACACAACAAAACAACAAACATCATGAATGCGCTAAGAAACAAAGTTCAGCTAATCGGCAACCTGGGTGCCAAAGTAGAAATCAAAACCCTCGAAAGCGGCAAAGCCGTTGGACATGTCACCATCGCTACAAACGAGGTGTACAAAAATCAAAAAGGTGAAAAAATCACCGAAACAACCTGGCATAATCTGGTTATTTGGGGAAAGAATGCGGAGTTGCTCGATAAGTACACGGACAAAGGATCAGAAATTGCGATCGAAGGCAAGCTCACCAATCGATCCTACACAGACAAGGAAGGCAGCAAGCGATACATCACAGAAGTGGTGGTAAATGAAATCCTGCTGATGCCTGGAAAAGCAGCTAAGGTCGAATCTGCTCCTCCTTTTTAATTTTAAGGAAAACAAAAAAACCGGCGGCCAAAATTGGCAGCCGGTTTTTTTACGTCTTTTAAATTTCAGATAAAATTCCAAGAGGATAAATCATTGAGTGATCCAACCCTTTTTTGTTTAATAGGAAAGGAGTATTAAATCGAATTACCTCTCCAAAAACTTAAATCCTGCCTCGAATGTCGCCTGAGAATTTCCTCCGACAAAGACTTTGAAATCTCCAGGTTCCACGATCCAATTTCCCTCATTGTTATAAAATCCGATTGACTTCTCGGTGATTCTAAAGGTTAGAGTTTTGGACTCCCCTGCTTTTAATCCCACCTGCTGAAAATCCTTCAATTCCCTAACAGGTCGAGCGACACTGGCAACCAAGTCTCGGATGTACAATTGGACTGTCTCTTTTCCGGGAATACTTCCTGTATTTTTCAAGTCAATTGACACGGTCACGCTTCCGTCTTTTGTAAATCCATCCGCGTTGAGTTTCATATTTGAATACTCGAAATTTGTGTAGCTCAGACCATATCCGAAAGGATACATGGGTTCATTCGGAGAATCGATGTAATGAGACCAAAACACCAAATCTGAACCCGGATTGTTTGGTCTGCCGGTAGATTTATAATTGTAATAAATAGGAACCTGTCCAACATTTTTCGGGAAGCTCATCGGAAGTTTTCCGCTAGGATTGTAATCTCCATAAAGAATTTGTGCCAAGGCATTGCCGCTTTGAGTTCCCAAATGCCATCCCACCACAATCGAAGGAATATTAGCAACCGCCCAATCGATCACCAATGGCCGGCCATTCATCAAAACGAGAACAATATTCGGATTCACTTTGTAAACTTCTTCAAGCAATTCCTGTTGCAAGCCCGGCAAATCAAGTTCGGTTCTGCTTCTACCTTCACCTGATTGAAATCCATGCTCTCCGAGAACCATCACCACTACTTCCGCATTTCGAGCTACGGCTTTTGCGGCTTCGAAACCCGATTTATCCGTGATATTGATTTTGGTTTCGAATGCGAATCCCGGTGTACCTTCGGTGAGTTTTACTCCTTCAGAATACTCGAGAGAATTGCCCGGATAGGTCTTCATTCCCTCCAAAACTGAAACAGCAGAGTTGGTAGCCCCTAAAGCTCTCCAGCTTCCAAGTGGACTGTCTTTGTCTGCTGCCAACTGTCCGATCAAAGCGATTTTCATTCCTGATTTTTTAAGCGGCAGCAATTGCTTCTCATTCTTCAAAAGCACGACCGATTTTTTGGCCATGTCTAAAACAGCATCTTGGAAAGCAGGCTTTCCGGTTTCCGACTTTTCTCGGTTTTCATCGCAATACCGGTATGGATCCTCAAACAATCCCAATTCGTATTTCACAGTCAAAATCCTTCTGACAGCATCGTCGACCACGGATTCATTTACTTTTCCTGAATTGACTAGGGCGGTAAGATGCTCTACATACAACCTGGATTCCATGTCCATATCGGAACCTGCATTAGCAGCTAACTCAGCAGCATGCATCCCGTCTTTTGCAAAGCCATGCGGAATCATCTCCCCGATAGATCCCCAATCCGAAACAATGAAACCTTTGAAAGCCCATTTACCTTTTAGAATTTCTCTTTGCAAAAAGGAGTTTCCTGTTGCTGGAATCCCGTTAAGCAAGTTGAAAGAGTTCATAAATGTCTTCACATCGGCCTCCAAGGAAGCTTCGAAAGGAGGAAGGATATCATTGTAAAGTGTGGAAGTACCGACATCGACGGTATTGTAATCACGGCCAGATTCCGAAAATCCATAACCTGCAAAGTGCTTGGCTGTGGCGGCAATGGTATTTACTGCTTTCAAATCATCGCCCTGAAATCCTTTCACTCGGGCATAAGCAATCTTGCTTCCCAAATAAGGATCTTCTCCAGCCCCTTCCATCACCCGACCCCAACGGGCATCCCTTGAAATATCCACCATCGGAGCAAAAGTCCAATTGATTCCTCCGGCAGCAGCCTCGGCAGCTGCTACTTCAGCGGAATTCCGAATAGCTTCCAAATCCCAGCTTGCCGCCTCTGCAAGCGGTATCGGGCTAATGGTTTTGTACCCGTGCACAACATCATAGCCGATGATCAAAGGGATTCCCAATCGGGTTTGTTCAACAGCTATTTTCTGAACAGCTCGGACATTTGCAACTCCATTGACGTTGAGCATGGAGCCCACTAAACCCTTGCGGAGTTGCTCGTATTTGATGGCAGCATCCCCATCCTTTGGAACCGGGCCCGTCACTTCCCAGAATCCATTGTATTGATTCATCTGTCCAACTTTCTCTTCCAGCCTCATCAGGCGAAGGATCGAGTCGACCTTAGAATCGTATTGGGAATTGAGTGAAGATTTGACAGTTTGTGATTGGGCAGTTCCTATGAAAAGGACTGCCAAAAGCAGGGCTAGGACTGAAATGAAGTAAAGTTTCATATCGCTAATGGATTGATTTAAAGAAAAATAAGTCACCTCAAGACTTGAGTTTGCAAGTTCAAGTTAGGTTGATAATCTATACAAACCACAGGAATAACTTAGCTTAAGGCTTGATAAAAATCATATTTTCAAAGCTAATTCCTGATTGAAAAAAACCGGGCGCAGGATTTGGCAAGGGACGGAAATTGGTCTAAATATAGTATCGTGTAAAAAACAAATGATATTGATCGTGTTTTTTTGAACAAAAAAAAACAAAAGCTACGCGCATCTACCAATTTTGGGGACCGCAAAAAAGAACCCAAGCAGGAAATGTTATTGTTTTTGCCGAGGGCAAACCTCACCCCATCAAAATCACTATTGAAAAGGAGTTGACCAGATACGTGGATTTCTGAATGATGGGTCCACTGTCCCATTCACAGATATCTTGTGGGGATGGTTTATCGGTATCTACCCAAAGCTTCCATTTTCGATTTTTTGTTTTTGAAAGTTGTGGTAATTCAAATTCCAACGGCTTGGAATAGGCGTTAATCATCACATGCAGGGCTGAAGCTGCACTTATCGTTTCTACAGTAATTGCAATAGAATGCGAGACATCTGACCAATCAGGCTGGTTTATTTTTACACCATGCCAGGTGAATTGTCCTTTGTTCAAAAACTCTTTCAAACTCATTGATGATTCCTTCTGTGTGGAATCCCTTTTAAGTCTTCTTTTGATCTGCATCTTGACAAATCTCAAGAGCTCACGATTCTCATTTACCAGATCCCAGTCAAACCAGCTCAATTCATTATTTTGACAATAAGCGTTGTTATCGCCTAGCTGAGTTCGACGAACCTCATCGCCCATCAAAATCATAGGAACACCCATTGAGGTAAGGGTAACTGTGAAAAAATTCTTGATTTGCCGGATTCTCCAAGCTTCGATTGCAGGGTCCTGCGTCGGCCCCTCTTCTCCTCCGTTCCAGCTCAGGTTGTAGTTGGTTCCGTCCCGACTTCCCTCACAATTCATCTCGTTGTGTTTGTTGTCATAGGACACCAAATCATTCAGCGTAAATCCATCATGACAGGTGACGAAATTAACACTCTGCTCCGGTTCTCTATCCTGATGAGCATAGAGATCCGGACTTCCCAACAGCCTGCTGACAAAATCCTTAACTTTCCCATTGTCTCCTCTTAAAAATGCCCGGACGTCGTCCCTAAATTGACCGTTCCATTCTACCCAGCTATCTCCGATAAAAGTGCCGACCTGATAAAGCCAGGCTGAATCCCAAGCCTCCGCAATTAGTTTGGTGCCCGCCAAGATCGGATCCGATTCAATATCCCAAAGAATGGGAGGATTTTCGATGGGATTTCCCCTTTCATCCCGGGAAAGGATGGAAGCCAAATCAAATCTGAATCCATCGACATGCATATACTTCACCCAGAAATGAAGGCAGTCCATGATCATTCTTCGCACGATCGGTTGGTTTGCATAGGGTATTCCCACAGAGCGAAAAATCTGAATAGTCGGCCTTATTCTCTTTCAGCGTGTAATAGGTACTGTTATCTATCCCGCGGAAAGAGTAAGTGGATCCATTTGCTCCGCCTTCACCGGTATGATTAAAAACCACATCCATAATAACCTCGATTCCTGCCTTGTGAAGAGCCTTGACCATGTCACGAAACTCATCCAATGCTTTTAAATGATCTGAGTCGGAACTATATCCTCGGTGAACTGCAAAAAATGAAATCGGATCATAACCCCAATAGTTCACGCGACCATCCACTGTTTGATTATCAAATTGAAAAACCGGAAGCAACTCCACCGCTGTGATCCCGAGTTCCACCAGATAGGGAATTTTCTCAATCAATCCCAAGTAGGTGCCTCGTTTCTTTACCGAAACTCCGGAGTTGGGATTTCTGGTAAAGCCCCCGACATGCATTTCATAAATAATCGTCTGCGCGAAGGGAGTTTTGAGGTGTTCATCCCCTTCCCAATCGTACTCTTTAATATCACAGACCACGCTTTTTGGGCAGAGGAGTGAAAAAACTACTGATTTTGCATAAGGGTCCAAAAGTATTTTGGAAGGATCGAAGAGATGTCCCTGCCCCGGATCAAAAGGCCCATTGACCCGGTAACCATACAACTGACCTGTTTTGATTTCGGAAACCAAGACATGCCAATAATGATAAGTTTTGTTGATACCAGGATTCATTCGAATGACTTGAGCAGGTTCCAAATCGTCCTTGTGATTAAAAAATAAGAGTTCAACCCAGACTGCGTTTTTTGAAAACAAAGAAAAATTCACTCCTTCTTTTTGAACGCTAGATCCGATTGGAAAACTTTGACCGGGTGAGATATTCATGATTGCAATTGTAAACACCTCAAATTACAACGATCTAATCTCGTCTAACATGATATTAATCAGGTGATAAAACATTTATAATAGAGAAAATTCAACCGAAGGCATCTGGATATTTAGATTGCCTTATTTAAATAAAATTCACCAACCATTCCTGCGGAACGGAGTGAGGTGAACTTTTCGAAACTTTCAGTCAAAAAAAAACCGGGACGTTCTTCCCGGATATTTTTTAAACAAACTATCGATTACTGAGCTTTCCCTCGCATTCCAGGCTTGTACCTCTCTTCCACACGTTTCTCAACATCCTCTTTATAAAAAGCGACTTCTTTGAAATTCCCGTCTGCATAGCGCTGAGCCTGATCAGTGAAATGTGGCGAATTAGGATCTGAACTTTGGCCACCGGCCAGAATTGTTTTGGCTTTCACTCTTTCACCAAACTCAACAACTGCCACGAAACTGTTGCCTCTGTATCCATAAAGTCGTTTGGTTCCCTCGAAAGTTCTTGCCCCATAAGCTGCCAAAGCTCCCCAATTTCCGGATGCAAGTCCAACCGGAATGTAGGGTGCATTATCATCGTATTTCAAATCGATGTCTCCTGACAACCTTTGGAATCTGTTGATCTCACCCCAAGGGGTATTCCAAGTACCAAAGTCGGCATTCATCTGCTCGATGGTTTTTGCAAAAACGTCCAGTATCTCATTTTCAGTTGGGATTTTGGCATCAGGGCTTTCATTGATGAATCGATTCAAAGAGCGAAATTCCCGCTGATAATTTTCACCGTAGAAATGAGCAACAGACATTGCTACCGATTCTTTGGATGTCCTATAATTCCAAGCTGTAAGCAAATCAATCGCTTCCTTCAGATCTTCCTTCCCTTTTCCTACTTTCAAAAATGCCTGATTCAACTCGGGTAGCAAATATTCAAAAGCCGGAATATAGGTATCGTAAGCCAATGCAAGGAAACTGTCCAAGTCCAGATTATTTGCATCCTTCAACACTTTCACTGCATGAATCCCACGAAAATTTTCCTGATCAGGAGCCATGTAAGCAGGGTAATCTTCTTTTTTAGGACTGAATTCCGCCGAAGCTGTGAACGGCGTTGAATTACAATTTTGGATCCAACCATTGCCGGGATTCAGGATCATGATGCTTTCATCGACCGTATGCAAGCCTTGCCAATCAGTCGCCGGATTGCTGCCGTCAACCGGTTGTGAAAAGTCAAATTCAGGATTTCTCTTCGGAATAAAGTTGCCATGGAAATAGGCAATGTTTCCTTCAGCATCTGCAAAAACAGTGTTATTAGATGAGTTGGTGCGGATATCCATCATCTTCTTGAATTCCGCGTGATTGTTGAGTTTGGTACGGGTATAGCTTTGGATCAACGCATTCACCGGATCCCAGTTTATTTTGGTCGCCACCCATTTATCATCTTGTTTATGGGTGATCGGACCGTGATGGGTCCGATACATTTTAAAGCTTTTCACTTTGATTGAGTCCCCTTCAGCATATTTTAAGATGACTTCATGGGATTCCACATTTCTCATTTCTCCTCCGTAAGCATACTGAAATTCACCCTCCGACTCAGTGACTGTCTCCTCAAACTCATCGATGAAATCAACAAACGTACTGGTATGAATCCAGCCGGTTTTTTCATTGAATCCTTGATAGACAAAGAACTGACCCCATGTCACAGCTCCGTAAGCATTCAATCCTTCTTCACTTACCATATGCACTTCAGGACGAAAGTAGAAAGAAGTGTGAGGATTGATCAGCAACATGGCATTACCGGATTCGGTAAGCTGACCGGAAACTGCAATTCCATTTGATCCTTTTGGTTCTTCGAGCAGATCAGGTATGGCATTATTAGTAAATGCCAAAGGCTGATTTCCTTCGTAAAAAGCCTTGATTCCTGCTTCAGAAATTTGTTCGATATCTCCGCCAATCGATCCCTCGCTAAAATACATCGGAAACCAAGGCTCATATTTTGTAATCACCTGAGTCGTCACTTCCGGATGGGTGTGTAAATAATAATTTATCCCATCTGCGAAAGCCACGCAAAGTGCTTTTAGCCAATCTGGAGATTTCTCATAGGCAGCTTTGGCCTCCTCCTCTGTCATGTAAAGATTTGCGCGAAGGTCGCTGTAAATTGATTTCTCCCCTTCAAGCTCAGCTAGCCTACCTGTAGCCCAGATATAGTTTCTTTCTACCCTGCGGAAATCATCTTCGCATTGGGCAAATAGCAATCCAAAAACCGCATCTGCATCGCTCTTCCCATAGATATGAGGCACACCAAAATCGTCACGAATAATCTCGACGCGCTCGGCTTGTGCTTCCCAACGACTGAGTTCTTCGCTCTTTTGAGGTTGGCAGGCAATGAAAATAAAGGCTAAAAGGAAAATGAGTAATCGCTGATTCATGGGTGGGTGATTAAGGAAGCTCTGATGACTTGGCCGAAGATAAAATATTTCACGTCCTGCGGAAAAAAGTTTTCCTAACGGTGCTGATCGTAATGATTAGCGGGAAATTCTGCTTTTAGATTCTGAATCGATTCCACCGGGATTGTCATGCTTTCTTCAAATCCTTTGAGCATTTTCTCCACCTGATCCACCGAACTTGCACCGATTACCAAAGAAGCAACAGCCGGTTCTGCCAATCCGAATCGAATCAAAAATGCTTCCGGTGAGAACCCATAACTCTTGATTCTTTCCCTGATTGCGCTGACTTGGGCTGTATTGAAATTCAAAAATCCTTCCTCCGGCTTATCGATTAACAATCCTTTAGCAAAAGAACCACGAACCAAAACACTGGAATTGGTATTTTCAAGCAAAGAAAAAACCGTCTCCTCAGGTCTTCTGTCCAATGGACTGTATTGCATCATGATCGTAGTCGGCTGTTGGATTTGCATCACTTTCCGAATCACATTAGGGCGGATGGATGAAATCCCAAATGCCCGGATTTTTCCCTGCGATTTTAAAATTTCGAAAGCCTCGAATGATTCTTCCAAAGAATCTTCAATCGTCCCTCCATGGAGTTGGTAGAGATCGATGTAATCCGTCTGTAACCGTTTCAAACTTTCTTCCACTGCCTTTAAAATATATTCCTTCCGGGGATTCCAGCTCCAGCTTTTTCCGTCCGGATTCATTTCATTCCCGACTTTGGTAGCCAAAACAATCTCATTTCTTTTCCCTCGAATTGCGGCTCCGACGATTTCTTCGTTCAATCCTTTCTGATACAAATCAGCCGTATCCAGGAAATTGATTCCTCCGTCCAAAGCTTGCGAAATGATGGATTGGTCGGAATTGAAATCTCCTTTCAGTGACATGCATCCCAAACCGATGCGTGAGATTTCGATCTCCGTTCCCTTTAATGTTAACCTTTCCATTTTTTCAATTTGTTACCTTAAAATTAAATGAAGAACACATTAAAACCTGATGGCCAATTTTCAGTTTTAATATCGGGTAAACTACTCGCTTTCCTTCTGAAATCCCTATTTTTGGCGACTTAAACCTATTGACATGAAAAAAATTGCAGTGTTTACATCGGGTGGAGATAGCCCAGGAATGAACGCATGTGTAAGAGCGGTAGTCAGAACAGCCATTTATAGAGGATTGGATGTGTATGGAATCTATCGAGGCTATGAAGGAATGATTGAGGGAGAGATCAAAAAATTACAATCGCATTCCGTCAGCAATATTGTACAGAGAGGCGGGACGATACTGAAGTCTGCCAGGTCAGCAGAATTTCGAACTCCGGAAGGCAGAAAAAAAGCCTATGACAATCTAAAGGCTCATGGAATAGAGGGACTCGTGGCTATCGGAGGGGACGGAACTTTCACCGGCGCAAAAATTTTCTTTGAGGAATATGGAATCCCAACTGTTGGATGCCCCGGAACGATCGATAATGACATCTATGGAACCGACTATACCATTGGTTTTGACACCGCAGTAAACACGGCTTTGGAGGCAATTGACAAAATCAGAGACACTGCGGCAGCACACGACCGGGTGTTTTTTGTGGAAGTAATGGGAAGAGATGCAGGATTCATTGCGATTGAGTCCGGAATAGGCGGAGGAGCTGAGTTCGTGATGGTACCAGAGACCAAATCCAATCTGGAGGACATCGTTAAATCCTTCAAGAACCTTCGAAAAACTAAATCTTCGAGCATTATCGTGGTAGCAGAAGGCGAAGAAGAAGGAAGTGCCGAAATGGTCATGAACAAAGTCAAAGAGCTTATAAAAGATAAAGACAGAGAATTTAAAGTAACCACCCTTGGCCATATTCAGAGAGGAGGAAATCCTACCGCCCGGGACCGTGTTTTGGCAAGCCGATGTGGAATGGCAGCGGTAGAAGGCCTCATTGCAGGTGAAAAAAACTGCATGGCTGGCGTCATGAATCAAGAAGTAGTGTACACCACTTTCTCTGATTGTATCGGCAAAACCAAGCCAATAATTCCGGATCACTTCAAATTGATTGAAATTTTAAGTATTTGACATGGGTTTCATACCACTATTTATCACTGCGGGAGGCGCATGCCTCCTGTTTTTCCTTACCGTTCGAAACACACTTTTGCGAAAGCTCAAACAACAAAGAGAACTTAGCGAAAATTTGAATCTCCTAAGTCCTGAACTTGGTTTGGATTCTGTAGAATTTCCTGATCCTGACAAGGTTTTGGAGAAATGGAAAAATCAGGATTCACCCAAAGAGATCACAAAGGAAATGGCAAACATAATTCGTGAACTTAAAATCAACAGGTACCAATACAATAGATTGATTAAAAAAGCTCCCTACAATTGGATTGCAAAAATTGGAGGATTTCAGCCAATTTGATTTTTCAGGAAGATGACGATTTCTTTTTCCTGACTTGAGTGAAACCAGGTAATTGATTCATCTCGCTTGAACCACGTCATTTGCCGCTTCGCGTATCTTCTTGAATTGCGTTTCAGAAGACGAACTGCCTCTTCTTTGTCGTATTTCCCTTCTAGAAACCCGAATATTTCTGAATAACCAACGGTCTGAAGGGCGTTTAATTCCCTTTTTCCAAACAAGGCATCGGCCTCATCAAAGAGTCCAGCAGCTATCATTTGATCCATTCTTTGGTCGATCCGGCCGTACAATTCAGACCGATCCCGTTCCAAACCGATCTTAATGGTTTTGAAATTTCTCTCTTTTTTAGCTTTAATCCGAAAGCTACTAAAAGTCTTTCCAGTTCCTCTGCATACTTCCAAAGCCCTCATCAATCTTTGAGGATTTTGCCGATCCACCTGATCAAAATATGCCGGATCCCGTCGGGCAACTTCAGACTGAAGGAAACTCAATCCTTTTTCCTTAAATTCTTTTATAATTTCTCCCCGAACCTCTGGTTCAATTTGAGGCATTTCATCTATCCCTTCGACTACCGCATCAGCAAAAAGGCCACTACCTCCTGTCATGATCACTACTTCGTGCTTTTCAAAAAGGTGATCCAACAGCTTCAAAGCATCTTTTTCAAACTTCCTCACATCGTAATCTTCCTCTACCGAAAGGCTATTAATGAAATGATGTGGAACGAAATCAAGTTCTTTCTGATTTGGCTTTGCGGTACCCAAATTCATTTCCCGATAGAACTGTCGGCTATCACATGAGATGATCTCGGTATTGAAAAAATTGGCTAGATTTAAAGATAAATCAGTTTTGCCAACGGCAGTCGGACCTAGTACTAGAATTAAAAACCGTCGATTTTTCAATTGAATAAAGCTGGGACTGAAAGACAAAATTCCGAAGTAAAGTCATGAAAAGCAAAAAGGTGTTGATTGTGGATGACAATGACTTGAATAGGAGACTGTTTGAAACCCTGATTGGACAATATTATGATTTTGAAACCGCCGAAAATGGGATTGAAGTTCTCAAAAAGTTAGAAAACGGAAGGTTTGATTTGATACTGATGGATATTCAGATGCCTCATATGGATGGAATCACGGCAGTTAAAAAAATCAAACAAGGGAATCTTTCTTATTGTCCAATTGTAGCTATTACAGCCTACGCAGATGAAAGTGATCGGGATAGTTTCCTCAAAATGGGATTTGATGAATTTATCACCAAACCGATCAGACCCAAACAATTTTTAGAGGTTATCAACAGAACTCTCGAAAATATTTCTTCCACCGATAATTTGGAGGTTGATCCAAAATTTGAAGAGCTGGTTTTGAATAAAAAAGTGGTGGCTCAGCTGATGAAATTCAGCACAAAACATTCGATACAACAAGTTTATAATGATTTTTTATCGGAATGCGATGACCTTTGGCAGGGAATTGAATTGGCCTCAAAAGAGAATGAAATGGATGATTTGATTAATAAACTTCATATCATAAAGGGAAATTCCGGTACTTTAGGTGCCAATATTGTTTACCTCAGTTCGCAAAAAGCAGAAAGTGCCGCCCGGTTAAATGATCGGGAGACATTGTTAGAAAACCTAAAAATTCTGAAGAAGGAAATTGATTCATTTCAACATTTTATAAAACAAGAAACTATTTTTGAGTTATGAGCAACCCCAAAAAAATTCTGGTTGGTGAGGACAGTTCTGTCATCATTAATTTAACCAAAAGTGTCCTTTCGTTTGAAAATTATGAAATGAAGGCTGCCAGAAATGGAAAACAAGTCCTAGAAATGCTGGAAGTTGAAGATTTTGACCTCATCCTGATGGATATTAGCATGCCTGTTTTGGATGGAGCAGCATGTACTAAGGCTATCCGTGAATTGGCTGATCCAAAAAAATCAAAACTTCCGATAATTGCTATTTCAGGTAACATCAAGAACTATTCAATGGACGAATTCAGAAAATTAGGATTTGATGATTTCATCCAAAAGCCATTGGATTTTGATAAGCTCCTGATAACTGTAAAAAAATACCTTAGTTAAATCATGGTCATCAAATACACAAAGCATTTTTTAGACAAACTTGAAAATCTCTTTGCTGCATCTGAATTTATTCTTCGATACGAAAAGGGGAATTTCAAATCAGGATATTGTGTATTAAAAGAAAACAAAGTTGTAATCGTAAATAAATATTTCCCTTTGGAGGGAAAGATCAATGCTCTCATTGATATCTTGAATGAGCTGAATTTCGATCCCCAGGAATTCAGCGATAAAGTAAATCACGATTTCCTGACTGAACTCAGACAAACCCAATTAAAGTTTTGAAAATTAGATTTCTTGGCACCGGAACATCACAAGGCGTCCCAGTCATAGGATGCAGTTGTCTCGTTTGCTCCTCGCTTGATTTTCGAGATCAGCGTTTTCGCTCATCCATACACATTGAGGTAGATGGGCTTAGCTTGGTTGTGGACACGGGACCTGATTTCCGCATTCAAATGCTCAGAGCAGGGATTAATAATTTAGATGCCATTCTTTTCACTCATGAACATAAAGATCATACAGCCGGATTAGATGATATTAGGCCTTTTAATTTTTTACAGAAAAAGGACATTCCCATCTTCGGAAGAGCGCACGTTTTAGAACAAATCCAGCGTGAGTTTGCCTACATTTTCTCAGGAAAAAAATACCCGGGAGTTCCTCTGGTAGATACAGTGGAAATCGATGATCACCCATTTCAAATCGAGGGAATCCAAATAATTCCGATTCCTGTGATGCACTATAAACTTCCGGTTCTTGGATTCAGAATCGGGGATTTTACATACATCACAGATGCAAATTTTATCTCTGAGGAGTCTATCGAATTGATTCGCGGAACAGAAATTCTCGTTCTGAATGCGCTCCAAAAGGAAGCCCATATAGCGCATTTCACCCTAGATGAAGCTGTTGCAATGGCGCGTCAGATCGGAGCTAAACAAACTTATTTCACCCATATCTCTCATAGACTTGGTCTTCATGCCCCTACTGATGTTGAATTGCCGGAAGGAATTGCTTTGGCCTATGACGGGCTTACGGTAACTTTGTCTTAATGCATCTCAATTACCACTTTCTTAAATTT
Source organism: Algoriphagus sp. (assembly GCA_046597285.1). Taxonomy (GTDB): domain Bacteria; phylum Bacteroidota; class Bacteroidia; order Cytophagales; family Cyclobacteriaceae; genus Algoriphagus. Next base: position 85,501 of record JBKJKX010000057.1, read on the forward strand.
ATTTGCCCTGAGCTGGAAAAAGCTTTCTCCGGGAAAGAAATACTTGCCTGCTTCTCCCAAAGCAAGGATGAATTGATTTTTCAAACTGAAGATGAAACGGGTAGGCAATGTATTCGAGCCCATTTGCTCCCACCCCAAGTCTACTTAAGTTTTCCGGGAGATTTTCCCAGAGCTAAAAGAAATACGGTCAACCTCTTTGAGGAAATCATCGGAGAAACTTTCAAAACTTGCAGAGTTTTGGGTTTTGAAAGAGCATTTATTTTTGAACTGAAATCAGGCAAAATCCTGCTTTTCAAACTCCATGGAAACAGAAGTAATATTCTCCTGTACGAAAGAAATGGTGTCTCCCCATTGAAATTATTCCGAAATGAGATTTCAGAGGACCGAAATCTGGATTGGAGATCACTTGATCAAACCCTTGATGTAAGTAGGGAAAGATTTGAGTTGCTGGAAGGAAATGCTTCCCAATTTTTACCAACTCTGGGAAATGTCCCACGGTCTTGGTTGAAAGAAAGAGGCTATCCTGAGTCTGATTTGGAGAAAAAATGGGCGTTGATGTTAGAGCTTCTGGACATTTTGGACACACCTCTTTTTTCCTTGGTGGAGAAATCCGGAGACGTGGTTCTGAGCCTTTTGCCAGAGCCATATGCCAAAAGCAGTTTTTCCAATCCGGTCCAGGCTGTCAATGAGTTATTTTATCAGGCATTGGTCAGAGGGAATTTTGAAAAGGAGAAAAATTCCCTCCTAAAAAAATATCAGGATCAACTTAAAAAGCATCAGTCCTACATCTTAAAGTCCTCTCAGAAACTGGATGAACTTAGAGATTCGGCTCCGCCTTCCCACTTGGCTGATGTAATCATGGCAAATCTTCATGAGTTCGGGAATGGAGTTTCCGAAAAGGAATTACTGAATTTTTATACTGGGAAAATGATTAAGGTGAATCTTAAACCCAACCAAAAACCGCAGGATTTGGCAGAATCTCTTTACCGGAAAAGCAAAAACAGGCAGTTGGAATGGGCTCAATTAGAAAAAACTATTAATCAAAAAATTGAGCAGTCTGAAAGCTTAAAAAGCAAAATTGAGGACTTGGAAAAGTCTGAGGATTATCGAAAGCTGAAAACTTTCAAAAAAACATACGGAGAGGACAAAGTCCTTCAAAAAGAAGCTTCAGTGTTTCCATTTAAAGTTTTTGAAGTTGATGGGTTTCCTGTTTGGGTCGGGAAATCTGCAAGTTCCAATGATGAAATGCTCCGAAATTATACCAAAAAAGATGATTTGTGGCTTCATGCAAGAATGGTTCCCGGTTCGCATGTACTGATCAAATTGGGTGCAAACGACTTCCCTCCTATTCCTGTACTCGAGCGGGCTGCAGGATTAGCTGCCTTCTACTCCAAAAACAAAAATGAAACGCTTGCTCCTGTAATTTACACACGGGCAAAATATGTGAGAAAAGTAAAAGGATCAGCTCCCGGATCAGTAAATGTGGAGCGGGAAAAAGTATTGATGATTCCTCCATTAGGACCAGATGATTCTATTAGCCCAAAAGGGTCCTAAATAAGGGAATCAAATTTGGAGTTATTGATTAACCCATTTTTTGAAATCACTTACTCTTTCCCTCACTTCCACTAATTCTTGTTGGCTTTTTGATTTTAAAGTGAGAATAAGCCGGCTATTCAAGTAGAACTTCATTTCCATCAAATCTTCCGAATTAATAATAACTGATCCGTTCATCCTATAGAATTTCGTGGGATCCAATAATTCTGATTTCATTTCCAACATGCCATGATCGAGAATACTTTTTTGATTTGATCCCTTTTCAAACAAATAACTCAGCCCTTCTTCGCTGAACAAATAGGAGATATCATCAGCAGCAACAAATTTTATCTTATTCCCAATCTTTGCAAGAAAACGTTTTTTGTAGATTTTTAAAGTAGCGTTTTCGAGCGTATGCTCAGCTAACCCATGATTATGAGATTGATTTTTCTGAAGACTTCTGAATTTATTGAATGCCTTCAATAATCTATTTTCTTGCACAGGTTTAAGAAAATAATCAATGCAATTATAGTCAAATGACCTTAATGCAAATTGATCCGATGGATTCATAAATATGATGGGCTCTTTGAAAATTCGCCCCGCTAATGCATCAAAGATTAAACCGTCAGAAAATTGAACCTCAGATAAAATCACGTCGTAATTCAACTGCTGATCCAATTTTAAATAAAACTCACTGATGCTTTGAGCGGTGTCAATAAGTTTAATCTCGGAGATTTTTTGTTCCAGAATACCCCTGATTCTATTTTGAATAGTTAAATCCCCTTCTGCCAGAAGTACTTTCATAAGTTTGAATCATCAGTGGTCCAACTTAAAGTAAAATTTTTGCTACCTAAAAATAGCAAATGACTGGTTGAAAAACTTACAAAAAGCCTTTATGTTTTAAAATTCGATTCTTTAACTACTACAAAATAAAAGCGAGGAGCAAAAGCCCTCGCCATCTTCTTAGATAATAGTTAGTTTCTATTTATAAAGTAGGAAGAAGTACTCCATCGATTACATGTACTACCCCATTTTGAATTGCAACATTTGCAGCAATCACCTTCCAAGTATTCCCACCTTTATCTGTCACAGTTACATTACTTCCTGTTTTGGTTACCGTCAACATATCCCCTGCAAGAGTTGGAACAGCCTGTGCACCTTCTTTCAAATCAAATGAAAACGCAACCGCAGGTACCACGTGGAATTGAAGAACTTTCGATACTGCAGGTGCACCCAAAGCTGAAATCAAACCTTGCAAAGAACCTACATTCAGAGCAGTCAAAAGACTGGTAAAAGCTGAATTAGTAGGAGCAAATACTGTAATTGCTTGAGCATTCAACAAAGGACCTCCCAAGTTTGCAGCAGTTACCGCCTGAAGCAATGTGGTTAAATTGGCTGCAGTAGCTGCTTCCACTAGGTTTGGAAGTTTAATTTGTGGAAGCATCACCCCATTGAGCACATGGACAACGCCATTTTTAATAGCTATATCAGCCGCAACAACTTGAGCAACTCTTCCCAATGGATCCTTAACAGAAACAGTATTTCCAGATTTTTCAACAATGATATTTTGACCTGAAAGAGTGGTAAAGGTATTTGTTGCAGCTAAATCTTTTGAAAAGGCAACCGCAGGTACGACATGAAAGCCAAGCACTAATTCAAGGTTTTTAACTCCTCCTATTTTGCTTACTAAGTCGTTCAAATTTGTCACCTTGTATACTTGAAGTGCTGCCGCAAAGGCTTCATTGGTAGGAGCAAAAACTGTGATCGCTTGAGCGGAAAGCAACTTACTTGCAAGTCCATCAACAGCAGTAACCGCTGACAATAAAGTAGTCAATCCAGCGCTAGTTGCTACTTCTACAAGTGTTGGCTTAGGTAGATCTATCTTTGGAAGCAACACTCTGTCTATAACATGCACAACCCCATTTTCAATCTGATTATCAGCCTGAATAACTCGGGAAGTATTGCCTGCTGCGTCCACGACTGTTACTACTCCATTCGACACATTGACTGTCAATAATTGATTAGCAAGCGTAGAGAATACATTTGTTGCATTCAGATTTTTGGAGAAGGCGACTGCTGGCACAACGTGAAATCCAAGAACAGTCTGCAAATTTTGGACACCGCCAATTTTTACAACTAAGTCATTTAGACTATTGGCTTTAAAAGCTGTCAAGGCATTTGCGAATGCATCGTTTGCAGGTGCAAAAAGTAATTCCCTGCTGATCCTGAAGTGTTGCTTCAAGTCCTAGAACGGCTCTTACTGCTGCTACCAAGGTAGTGAGACCGGCACTTTCAGCTGTTTCAATGAGAGTTGGAAAAGGAATAGGACCCTGATAATCATCGCTTTGGCAAGATAGAATTGTCAGCAAAAAGGACCCAACGAGCAGGTATTTAAAGAAATTTGTCATAGATTATTTGGATTGATTACTGCTGAAACCGCTGCGTTCCAAGAATAGATTTAGCAATACTTATGAACTGTCATTTTTAAAAGTTCAACTGTATTAAATCTTTCTTAAACTGTATGTATCAGCTAATTGAATTCATAAAAAAAAATTGAATCAACCCAATATTTTCTATTTCCCTACAAAAAGGACCACATAAGCGGTCCTTTTAGTATTCTCAAATAAAATGCTTATGCCACTACATGAAGCTTTAGCATGTTAGTTCTTCCTTTAACCGCAAGAGGCATGCTTGCAGTATTGATAATTACATCACCACTATTGACAAAACCGTCTTTCTTGAGAGTGCTTTCGATATCCTCAAAAGTAGCATCTGTTGACTCCTGTTTGCTGTATAAATAAGCTCGAACACCCCAAACAAGGCTCATTTGTGTAATTAAATTTTTATTTATGGTAAACACAAAAATATTCGCAGAAGGTCTGTGTGAAGCCAGTCTGAAACCGGTAAAACCAGAGGATGTAATCCCAACGATTGCTTTTGCTTTAACATTTCTGGAAAGTCTCGCTGCCATCAAAATCAGGTTGTCGCTCAAGAAATTCTCTTGTTCCTCGGAAATTTTATAAAGATTATGATAGATCTCAGCATTTTCCTCTAAATATTTAATAATACTAGACATTGCCTTTACTGCATTCACAGGATACTTTCCTGAAGCAGTTTCAGCGGAAAGCATTACTGCATCTGCACCATCGAGAACTGCATTAGCCACGTCATTGGTTTCAGCCCGAGTTGGTCTTGGATTTACAATCATGCTTTCCATCATTTGGGTAGCAATGATCACCGGCTTGCAAGCAAGTTTGCATTTTTCAACAATTCTCTTCTGCCAAAGAGGCACTATTTCCATTGGAACTTCCACTCCCAAATCACCCCTTGCAACCATGATGGCATCAGTAGCCTCAATTATTGAATCGATGTTATCAAGTGCTTCAGGTTTCTCAATTTTCGCAACAATTTTGCAAAACTTCCCTTCAGCTTCTATTCTCTTTCTCAAATCAATGATATCCTCTGATGATCTCACAAAAGATAATGCGATCCAGTCAACCTCCTGAGACAAACCAAACTTCAAATCCTCGATGTCCTTTTCGGTCAATGAAGGAGCACTTACTTTCGTATTTGGGAGGTTGATACCCTTCCTGGATTTTAGGATTCCACCATGAATGACAGTACAATTGACATTTTTACCATCGGTATCAATTACTACTACCTCTAAATTACCATCATCAATCAAAATCCTATCACCTGATATTACATCATTTGGAAGATTTTGATAAACCGTGCTTACCAAACTGGCATTTCCGATTACCGGGTCATTCGTAATAGTAATCTGATCACCGGGATTAACTTGGACACCACCATTTTCCATTTCACCTACCCGGATTTTTGGACCTTGAAGATCTTGAAGGATGCCTAAGTTAAGGTTGTCTTCTTCATTTATTCTTCTGATGATTTCGATTACTTCCTGGTGAATATCATGGCTTCCATGAGAAAAGTTAAGTCGGAAAACATTGGCTCCTGAGGCTGCAAGGCTTTTTATGGTTTCGTAATTGTTGGAAGCAGGGCCGATTGTTGCTAAAATCTTGGTTTTGTTGAAATGGCTCATTAGGTTCTTAATAAGTTAACAGGTTTTCTTTTGACTTAAGTTTTGATATATCCAGCCTCATCACGTTTTGAATGAATGGGTTTTGGGATAGCTGGTTTGCAAATGTATTAATACTGAGTTGATAGGTTTGGTCTTGAACTAAAAGGAAATAATCCATTGATTTCAATTCGGGTATCAAATATGAAACCTGATGTGTTGAATTTAACGATTTATTTTTCAAGAGCTGAACAAAACCATGGGGTAAAGAAAGGGAAAATTGAGAGATTAACAGCCCTGGAAGGGACAGAAACTCTATTTCTATTTCATCACCCTTTACAAGATTCAGGTGCAAATCCCTGTTGATCAACCATGCCATTTTATAGTCTTTAACAGGCGATACAAGCCCCAGAAGCTCGAAATCATAGGTGTGCTCAATCTGTAGTTTAGCCTTCTTCATGGGGGAAGAAAATGATTCAAAGCAAAGTTAAAAATTAAAATCTTTCTGGAACGGGATGCAATTTGCACAAAAATTAACTTGAATCTTTTCTTTGTCAATTAGGTATTAAATATATTTCTTTGCGAAGTGTTATTAACTAAACTGATCACAAAATGTCTGAAATTGCACAAAAAGTAAAAGCCATCATAGTAGATAAACTTGGCGTAGAAGAGTCTGAAGTGACTATGGAAGCAAGCTTCACCAATGACCTTGGTGCCGACTCTCTTGACACTGTAGAACTGATTATGGAATTCGAAAAAGAATTCAACATTTCTATTCCAGATGATCAGGCTGAGCAAATTGGCACGGTAGGACAAGCTGTCACCTATCTTGAGGCTAACGTAAAATAATAATTCCTAAATTCATTCTATGAATTTAAAAAGAGTTGTTGTAACAGGTATTGGTGCCCTCACACCAATAGGTAATACCGCAGAAGAATTCTGGAACGGTCTTGCCAATGGCGTGAGTGGTGCTGCACCGATTACCCGGTTCGATGCTACACTTTTCAAAACACAATTTGCCTGCGAAATAAAAAACCTTGACGTAGAGCAATTTATGGACAGAAAAGAGGCTCGAAAAATGGATCCTTTTACCCAATATGCCATGATTGCTGTAGATGAAGCAATGGCGGACTCGGGATTGGATCTTGAAAAAATCAATAAAGCAAGAGCAGGAGTAATTTGGGGCTCGGGAATTGGAGGATTAAGAACATTCCAAGACGAAGTCACGGATTTTTCCAAAGGAGACGGAACGCCACGATTTAACCCTTTCTTCATCCCAAAAATGATCGCTGACATCAGCGCGGGTTTTATTTCAATCAAATATGGTTTTAGAGGTCCAAACTTCGTAACCGTTTCTGCCTGTGCTTCTGCTACTAATGCGTTAATCGATGCATTCAATTACATCCGACTGGGCAAAGCTGATATTTTCATAAGTGGTGGTTCTGAAGCAGCGGTAACTGAAGCCGGTATTGGTGGATTCAATGCCATGAAGGCACTTTCCCAACGAAATGATTCTCCTACCACTGCCTCCAGACCTTTTGATAAAGATCGAGATGGTTTTGTGCTAGGTGAAGGTGCAGGTGCTTTGATCTTGGAAGAATATGAGCATGCAATCGCTCGAGGAGCAAAAATCTACGCGGAACTTGTAGGCGGAGGAATGACTGCAGATGCATATCACATTACAGCACCTCATCCAGAAGGTTTGGGAGCAAGCAGCGTGATGGAAATCACCTTGGCTGATGCCGGCCTGAAGCCTGAAGACATTGATTATATCAACGTTCATGGAACTTCAACTCCACTTGGTGACGTAGGTGAAACGAAAGCTATCCAAAAAGTATTCGGAGAGCATGCTTATAAACTTAACATCAGCAGTACCAAGTCAATGACTGGTCACTTGTTAGGTGCTGCAGGTGCGATTGAAGCGATTGCCTCAATATTTGCAATGAACAATAGTTTGATCCCTCCTACGATTAATCATTTCACAGATGATGAAGCGTTTGACCCGGGGTTGAATTTGACTTTCAATAAAGCACAGAAAAGAGAAGTCAATTATGTGATGAGTAATACCTTTGGATTTGGTGGTCACAACTGCTCCGTTATTTTCAAAAAGTATAATTGACCTGGGTTTGAGACTCTTTCAAAGACTCGGCATTCATTCACTTTTCTACAGTACAAAAGATAAAAGGCTTGCTAACTCCATCAAAATGATGACAGGTAGCAGGCCTTTTAATTTATCCCTCTACAAGCTCGCCCTCACACCTGCAGGGCTTGGTGAAGAAACATCAAGAGGCTTCAGAATTTCAAATGAGCGTTTGGAATTTCTCGGGGATGCATTTCTCGGGGCTGTAATTGCTGAACATTTATTCCAAAAATATCCATATAGAGATGAGGGATTTCTGACAGAGACACGTTCTAAACTTGTCAATCGCGAAAGTCTCAATGAGACTGGGATCAAAATCGGTCTGAGAAATGTATTGGTTCAGGAAATCGGCGATCGAAGTTTTACCGGAAATAAGTCGCTTTACGGAGACATGTTGGAAGCCTTCTTGGGAGCGATGTACCTGGACAAAGGATACCATTTCACCAAAAAATTCATCCAGAACCGAATCATGCTGCATGTTGATCTGGACGGAATGATCACCACTACAACTAACTACAAGAGCAAAATAATCGAGTGGTCGCAAAAGGAAAACAAACAAGTTGAATATAAAGTATTACAGATCAACGGCAACCAACGCTTCAAGGAGTTCATTATCTCGTTACAGGTAAATGAAACTGAAATAGCACAAGGGAAGGGAGCAACAAAGAAAAAAGCAGAACAAGAAGCTTCCAAAAATGGCTGTGAAATCCTAAAAATTGCCACATAGCCAATTATTTTAAGGCCAATCCTAATTAAAATGTCTTCAATTAAAATCGCAGGAGCCACAGTCAACCAAACACCTTTGGACTGGAAGGGAAATTTGGATCGGATAATAGGGTCAATAAATAAAGCCAAGGACCAAAAAGTGGAGATTCTTTGTTTTCCTGAACTTGCAATTTCAGGCTACGGCAGTGAAGATTTATTTTTAAGCTATTGGTTTCCCCAAAAAGCGTTAGCCCAACTTGCAAAGCTTCTCCCCCACTGCGCAGGAATCACTGTTGCAGTAGGTCTTCCGATCCGAATTCAGGAAAAAGTTTACAATACTGTTGCTGTTATTGAAAACTCAAAAGTCAAAGGTTTTGTCGCCAAACAATTCATGGCGATCGATGGAGTTCATTACGAGTTCCGCTGGTTTACTCCCTGGATGGCAAATGAGGTGACAGAAATCGAATTTGAGGGAGAAAAAATCCCGTTAGGCGATCTCACTTTCCATCATAAAGGAATTCATTATGGATTTGAAATCTGCGAAGATGCATGGCGCGGGCACTTCAGACCCGGTTATAGGCTTTGCGATCGAAAAGTTGATTTGATATTTAATCCCAGCGCAAGTCACTTTGCCATGGGGAAAACTACAGAGCGTATTGATCTGGTTCGGCTAAGCTCGCAACTGTTTGACTGCTACTATTGCTATGTCAATCTTCTCGGGAATGAAGCTGGCAGAATGATTTTCGATGGTGAAATTCTTTTGACAAAAAATGAAGAATTAATCGCCAGAAACGAACTGCTTTCATTTAAGGATTTTCAGGTTTTAAGCTTTGATCTCGAACCAAAAGTTCAGAAAGTCGCTCCCATTATTTCCAAAGAGGAGGAATTTGTTCAGGCTTCTGCTTTGGCACTTTTTGATTACCTACGAAAAAGCAAAAGCAAAGGATTTGTCCTTTCTCTTTCCGGAGGAGCAGATTCTTCCTCGATTGCCGTGCTGATCGCTGAAATGGTCAGAAGAGGTCAGAGGGAACTCGGACAGGCACTTTTCTGCCAGAAAATTGGGTTGGAATACAATGCTGAATCTCCTTATTCAGAAAAAGAACTCGTCGGAAAATTACTTATTACTGCTTATCAAGGAACAAAAAACTCTTCTATAGATACATTCCAAAGTGCAAAAACTCTTGCCGAAAGTATTGGAGCAGTTTTTTACAGTTGGACCATTGATGAGGAAGTAAGCAGCTACACCAAAAAAATCGAAACCGTAATCGGAAGAAAACTAACCTGGGAAAGTGACGATATCGTACTTCAGAATATCCAGGCAAGAAGTCGTTCTCCGATCATTTGGATGCTTGCCAACCTGAACAATGCACTTTTGCTTAATACTTCAAACCGAAGTGAGGGAGATGTCGGCTACTCGACCATGGATGGCGACACGAGCGGAAGTATCTCTCCGATAGCAGCAGTGGATAAATTTTTCATTCTTCATTGGTTGAGGTGGGCGGAGAAAAATCTGAACAGATTTGGTTTGGCACTAGTAAATTCTCTGCAGCCGAGTGCCGAACTCAGACCTTTGGAAAACACTCAAACTGACGAAGCCGACCTGATGCCTTATTCAGTAATTGTCGAGATTGAAAAATTGGCTATCCGCGATAGGCGTTCTCCAATGGATGTCTACATGATATTGAATGATGAACTTGATTTACCCGGTCCCGTTTTAAAGGAGTATATCAAAAAATTCTTCCGACTTTGGTCAAGGAATCAATGGAAACGGGAAAGAGTCGCGCCCTCCTTTCATTTAGATGAATTTAACATTGATCCAAAAACCTGGTATCGCTTCCCCATTTTATCAGGAGGTTACGCAGAAGAACTTGAACAATTAGATCAACTCTAACATAAAAAACATGCTTGAAGCTTTACTTAGTTATGTAGTCTGGGATCCTAATCCTGCTATTTTTTCTGGTTTTGAACGTATGCGTTGGTACAGTATGCTTTTCGCATTGGGTTTCATCATTTCCCAACAATTCATGGTTTATTTTTTTAGAACTGAAGGCCAAAAAGAAGAGCTGGTGGATAAGTTGACTATTATAATGGTGGTTGCCACAATTATCGGAGCCAGATTGGGACATGTACTATTTTATGAGCCGGAGAAGTATTTGAGCAATCCACTTGATATTTTGAAAGTCTGGGAAGGGGGATTAGCAAGTCATGGTGCCGCGATCGTTATTCTGCTTTCACTTTGGTTTTATGCGAAAAGGACTCCCGGTCAAAATTACCTTTGGGTACTTGATCGAATTGCGATTGTGACTGCAATGACCGGAGCTTTGATCCGATTTGGCAACTTGATGAATTCTGAAATTGGGGGAAAAGATACGGGGACTGATTCAGGATTTGTATATGCCTGGGATGCAGAGGAGATTCTCCAATCCCTTAAGGTACCTACAGAATCCATCGAAGCGTATAAACCAGAAGATCGTGCTGGCGAATTGCAGGGCAACGGCATCGTCCCAGTTAACTTCGATATTAGGATTACAAAAGGAAGTTATTCGATGGAGGATCTCAAATCGACTTTAGATAGAGATGTGAAATATGCCTTTACTAAATTCAATTCCTCGAAACAATACCTAGCAGAACCTTTGGAATCTCCTCTGGACTTGACTCTGATGGATAAAGGCGATCATTATCTGGCAACTATAAAGACATTTGGCAGGGCAAAATACCCAACTCAGATTTACGAGTCCATTTCCTATCTGCTGATTTTCATTGGCCTATTCGCAATCTGGTATAAATACACGTACAGAGTACCTGAAGGATTACTTGTAGGTCTTTTCATGATTTTCGTATTTGGAACAAGATTCCTTTGGGAATTTTTTAAAGAAACTCAGGTAGATTTTGAGAAAGAAATGGCTCTTAACATGGGCCAAATTCTCAGTATTCCTTTGGTAACCGGTGGAGTGATTCTTGTAATCATGGCGTTGAAAAAAGGATTAAAACCAGTCAAAAACTAAGGTACCGGATCGTGCCCGTGACCGCCCCAAGGGTTGCAGCTGCCAATCCGCTTCAAACCCAGCCAACCTCCTTTGAAAACACCATGCTTTAAAATGGCTTCTTTGGCATATTGGCTACAGGATGGGGTATACCGACAACTTTTCGGAAGTATTGGTGAAATCGTGTATTGATATACCAAGACTGGAAATATGGCTATCTTTCGAACAATATTTGTTACCATAGATTCACCTAAAAAGGATTAAGTTTCGTAAGTAACCAAAAATAATCAAACTGAATTCCCCTTTGCACCTTCTGAAAATAAATATCTTCCTTTCATTCTTCCTTGTGATGGGCTTTTGGTTGGGATGCAATAGTTCAGCTTTTTCACAAGAGGACACGAGTTTAGCCCCAAGCGATCAAAGCTCTCCCGTCAGAGTGAAAGTGAACAATGTGTTTATCATCGGTAATGAAAAAACACAAAAGCCGGTAATCCTTCGTGAGCTGGACTTTACAACCGATTTTTTTTATGAATGGGACACTTTTTTAGGGATTTTAGAAGCCGATCAGAAAAAAATCTACAACCTGCGCCTTTTTACTTCAGTCGAAATCACCCCGTTAATTGTAAGTGAGGAAGAAGTTGAAGTTTTGATTACGGTTAAAGAAAGATGGTATATTTTACCTTCTTTAATTTTTCAACTCGCAGACAGAAACTTTGCAGAATGGTGGACCAACCAAAATCGTGACTTTTCAAGGGTCAATTTTGGGTTGAAGCTTAGTCACAGCAATGTCGGAGGCAGAAATGAAAAATTAAGGTTTTCTGGTCAAATTGGTTTTACAAAAGCTATAGACTTTCAATACAGTATCCCTTTCATCGATAAGAAGCAAAAGCATGGGTTAGCTTTTCAGTTTACTTTATTCGACCAAAAAACCCTCGCTATCAAATCCGAAAATAACCGACAGGTCTTTTACACCTCTGATGCAGAGGATGTGCTTCGGAAAAATATGTCGACGGCCATTCGCTATTCGTATCGAAGGACATTCTACAATACTCACCATTTAACTTTAGGGTATAATTCGACTTGGGTTAGCCCGCTGGTTTTGCAGCAAAATCCTGGCTATTTCCAACATGGGACAAATAAGCTTCGATACATGTTTGCGAGTTATTCCTTCAGACATGACAATAGGGATAATGTTTCTTACGCTACGCAAGGTGAACTTCTCCAGCTTACGGCAACTAAATATGGGATCTTATTCGTGGATGAACTGGATGAGGTAGAAGTCAATGTAGTTGCCAACAAGTATTTCAAGCTGAACGATAAATTCAACTTCAATACAGGACTTACAGCCAACTGGTTTCTGAGTGTAAATCAACCCTACTCGCTAGTAAGAGGAATCGGATACAACCCAAACTTCATCAGAGGATACGAACTCAATGTCATCGAAGGACAACAATTGTATGTTCATAAAAATAGTTTTCGATGGAAATTTGCAGACTGGGCTATTGATATTTCAAACGTTATGCCGCTGGAGCAATTCAGTACGATACCCATTCGCTTATACTGGAGTGCAAATTTTGACCATGGCTACGTGAAAGACCGGAATAATATTCCTGAAAACGCAAGACTGACCAACCAATATCTTTTTGGTTATGGTACCGGCATTGACTTGGTAGGTTTTTATGATGCAGTATTCAGATTTGAATATTCAATCAACGATCAGAAAGAAGGCACGTTCTTCTTCAACTTTAGGGCGCCATTTTAATTAGATTCATTTCCCTAGCAATCGGCTAACTTCTACCCAGATAAAAAAAATTGCTTTTTTATTCGATTAAATAACTAATTTACTATTCGTATTTTTTCCCGAATAGATGAAGCACTCATTTTTTTTCTGCTTCCTGTTTTTGGTTTTTATAGCTGTAAAAGCCCAAACAGATCCTCTGACCCAATCGCATGGAGCCAGAAGCCAGTCATTGGGAAATCTTCGTGTAAATCTTTCTGATTCCTGGGCTTATTTCAACAACATTGGTTCTCTAGACAGAGTAGAAGAGTCCGAACTTGCCGTGGGATATGACCATCGGTTTGGTTTGAATGAACTAAGCACTTTTGATCTGGTCGGGGCATGGAAAAATAACTTTGGAACAATTGGTTTTGGAGTTTCAAGATTCGGAGGTAGCCTTTTCAATCAGCAAACCTTGGGACTCGGATTTAGCAATCAACTCGGAATCGTGAGTTTGGGAATGAAGGCCGAATGGTTACAAACTCAAATCGAGGGTTTTGGGACTGGAAATGCCCTTCTTTTAAGTTTGGGCGGTGTAGCGGAACTAAGTCCCCAATTTTTTCTTGGAGCGCATATTTCAAACATCAATCGCGGCCGGATAAGTAAAAACGTGGAAGACAGATTACCTACTTCAATTCAAATGGGAATCACCTATCGACCGGTTTCACAACTGAATATTTACTTGGAAGCTGAGAAAGACATAGAAATAAAGCCTACGGTCAAAGCCGGTTTGGAATATGCCATTCGCGAAAGGCTTTGGCTAAGGGCAGGTGCCAATACGAATCCTGGACGAGTATTTTTCGGCTTTGGATTGAAGCCAGGTCGATTTCAGCTTGATTATGGCTTTGGCCAAAATTCTGCACTAGGCAGTACAAATCATATCAGTCTGGGAATCCGATGGGCAAAAGACTGATTTATTTCCCAATTCTGTTTTTAACTCTTATTATCCAAATTCGAAGTTTTGGACAAGTCCCTCCAAAACCTGAAATAGACCCAGAGACATTTGTCGAAAGACTATTCCCAGTTCCTGAGGAAGATCTTGATTATGAATCTATTTACGAAGTCCTTTTCCAGCTTTTCCTCAATCCGATAGATATCAACAAAGCAGACGCAGAAATCCTTCAGTCGACCTATCTTCTCAATCCCGAACAAATAAGTAATTTGATCAGCTACCGAAACCAGTTCGGTGCGCTGATTTCACTTTATGAATTGCAGTCTGTTCCGGGTTTTGACCTTTATACGATAGACCGGATTCTTCCTTTTGTCAAGTTGGGAGAATCAAACAACCGGTCTCAGAGTTTCTGGACTCGTGTTCAAACTGAGCAGCAAGCTTACCTTCTTTTCCGGCATCGGAGAGTATGGGAAACCAGAAAAGGATTTTCGCCGGCAGACACCAGCAGTACTGGCTCAGTCAGCTCCCGATACCTAGGAGATCCGAACGAACTGTATGTCCGATTTCGGATTCAGCATTCCAGAGATTTCAGCATGGGAATGACGCTCGACAAAGATCCTGGGGAGCAATTTACTTGGGATACCAGAAGTTCCCGCTATGGGTTTAACTTCTTTTCCTTCCACTTAACTCGCTACTTTGTTGGGAAATGGAAAGTCATAAGTTTGGGTGATTTTCAAGCTTCGTTTGGTCAGGGATTAGTATTCGGAGCTGGATACTCTATGGGAAAAGGCGCCGAAACTGTGCCTACAATTCGTCGAAGTAGCATCGGGATTTTACCATACACCGCTGCTTTGGAGTTTGGCTTTTTCAGAGGAGTGGGAGCAACTTATCAGCTTAAAAACTGGCAAATGAGCTTGATCTCATCATTTGCGCCAAGAGATGGCCGCAGTAAAGTGGAGGTTGATTCCGTCGGAAATGAACAAAGCATCATCAGCTCATTCAATCAAAGCGGTTTGCATCGAACACAATCTGAGCTTTCGACAAAAAGTCGTTTTCGAGAATTGAGTCTTGGAGGCAATGCTCAATACTCTCACCCTTCAGGAAAATTTCAAGCAGGGACTAATTTACTTTTTACACGCTTTAATCAAACTTGGATCCGTGATTCACAGGTTTACAATAAATTTGAATTCGCCGGGCAAAGCAATTCGGTTGGAAGCTTATATTTCAATTACAACTGGAAGAACTTTTATCTTTTTGGAGAATCGGCCATTTCACAATCCAGAGGTAAAGGAACTGTGTTGGGATTTGTGAGCAGCTTGAGCAAGCAAGTTGATTTTTCTTTTCTCTGGAGAAAATACGACCGAGATTTCCATAGCTTTTTCTCAAATGGATTTGCTGAAAGCACCCGACCCAACAACGAGCAAGGAGTCTACTTGGGGATCGAGATCCGGCCTTCAACCCGTTGGAAAATGAACGTTTATTACGATTACTTTCGATTTCCTTGGCTTAAGTACAGGATCTATGCACCATCCGCCGGTTCAGAATGGATCGCACGGATTACCTATCGACCATCGCGAAACTTATCTGCCTTCGTCCAACTCAGAGAAGAAAAGAAGGATAGAAACATTCCTGACAACGGAGAACCAAGCCTTCCCTATCGGGTCCTTCCGCTTACCAAAATCAATGGATTGATCAGTTTGGAATATCAGGTTTCAAAATCACTTTTTCTCAGGTCAAGGATTTTATTCAGCTGGGTTGATTTCAATTCGGAAAAATCGACCGGCTTTATGATGCTCCAGGACGTTCAATACGGTCAACAGCGATGGCGAATAACTTCGAGAATCGCACTTTTTGATGCAGAAAATTATGATAATAGGTTGTATGCATTTGAAAACAATGTACTCTGGACATTTTCCATTCCTGCTTTTTCCGGGCAAGGTTTGCGCTATTATCTGATTGGACAATACGACTTCAGCCCAAGATTGACCAGCTATCTTCGGTTTGCACGGACCAGCTATACCGATCGTGAATCAATCAGCTCCGGTTTGCAAACCATCGAAGGCCCTCAACAAACCGAAACGACGATTCTTTTTCGGTACATGCTTCATCGGTAATATTCCATCAATGGTGTGATTTGGAGCTGGTTTTTTGATAATTTACCACCAAACCATCAACACATGATCAGAATCTCACACACAGCTATCATTTTTCTTTTTTCTGTCTCCGTCTCGGTCGCTCAGGCAATCGACCTGACCAAAATGACTGAAAAAGAAGGCTTCATCCCCTTCTACCTCGATGAGGAAAAAGGCAAAATCTACCTGGAAATAGACAAACTCGACAGCGAGTTTCTTTATGTCAACTCCCTTACGGCAGGAATCGGCTCCAATGATATTGGCCTTGATCGTGGTCAATTAGGTGAAACACGCATTGTCGAGTTTCGCAAAACAGGGAACAAATTACTGCTGGTGCACAAAAACCTTGATTTTCGCGCTTACTCCGACAATCCAGCCGAAGTCCAATCCATCAAAGATGCTTTTGCAGAATCTGTGCTTTGGGGATTTGAAATCGTTCAGAATAATAGCGGAAAGTTGCTCGTAGACGCAACCAACTTTTACATGCAGGATGCACATGGGGTCAGCGAAACGCTTGCCCGAAGTCGTCAGGGAACTTTCAAAACTGATCCAAGTCGATCAGCTTTGTATTATCCCATGATTAAAAACTTCCCAAAAAACACCGAAGTGGAAGCGACGATTACTTTGACTGGTCAGGCAACTGGTGCAAATCTTCGATCTGTAACTCCAAGCCCTGATGCGGTGACCGTTCGCCAAAGACATTCATTTATCGAGCTCCCTGACAATAATTATCAGCCAAGGGCTTTTGATCCAAGAGCAGGTTATGGAAGCATTTCTTATATGGATTTCACCACGCCAATCGCCGAACCGATTGTGAAGCGTTTTATTGCTCGACATAGATTGGAGAAAAAAGATCCAAATGCAGCCATTTCCGAGGCAGTTGAGCCAATTATTTATTACCTAGATCGGGGTACGCCGGAGCCTGTTGCCTCTGCCTTGATCGCGGGTGGTAACTGGTGGAATCAGGCCTATGAGGCCGCCGGTTTTAAGAATGCATTCCGTGTCGAACTTGCTCCGGAAGGAATGGACCTGATGGATGTACGATACAATGTGATCCAGTGGGTTCATCGATCCACTCGTGGCTGGTCTTACGGTGCGAGCGTTCGTGATCCACGGACTGGCGAAATCATGAAAGGACATGTCTCTCTGGGTTCTTTACGAGTGCGACAGGATTATTTGATCGCGCAGGGACTGATTCAGCCTTTTGAAGAAGGAAAACCAGCCGATCCAAAAATGCTTGAGATGGCTATTGCGAGACTAGAGCAATTATCCGCTCATGAAATAGGCCACACCATCGGATTGGCACATAGTTATGCTACCTCTGCCAACAGTCGATCCTCCGTGATGGATTATCCTTACCCCGTTATCACCGAAAATGCAACCGGTGAATTGGATTTAAGCACAGCATACGATGATAAAATCGGAGACTGGGATAAATGGGCGATCCGATACGGGTATGAGATTCCTCCCTCAGGAGTAAATGAAGCTGATTTTTTGAAGAAAATGCTCGAAGACACATATGCAGCGGGCCATGAGTTTATTACAGATTCTGACTCACGGGATCCAAGCGGCGTCCATCCCCGCTCCCATCTTTGGGACAATGGAGCTTCAGCTCCTGCGGAATTGATGCGGATGCTGAAGTTGCGAGAAAACAAACTGAAGACTTTTGGATTAAATGCTATTCGAGAAGGTCAGCCGGAGGCAATGCTGGAAGAAGTATTGGTTCCACTTTTCCTGATGCACCGCTACCAGGTAGAGGCTACCACCAAATTGATCGGAGGTTTAGACTATTCTTACAAAGTGAAAGGCGATAACCAGCAGAGCCACTCTTGGGTGCCTACAAAGGACCAACAGGATGCACTGAATGCACTTCTTTACTCAATTGCTCCCAATCAATTGGAAGTTCCAGCGCATATTCTGGCCTTAATACCGCCTCGTCCATTCGGATACGGAAAAACCCGTGAGACATTTATGCCAAGAACTGGACCTGTATTCGATCCGATTGCCCCTGCGGAAAGTGTGATTGATTTAGCGTTCAGCTTTATGTTTGAAGGTGGCAGAGCCAATCGAATTTACCTACAAAACCTTCAGGATAATTCTCTTCCTGGTTTCGATGCTATGTTAACACAAATCAGTAATCAAGTATTTTCAAGCACTCTTCCAACCGGTCTTAAGTCAGAAATCAAACTGATGACAGAAGCCAAATTGGTGGATCATCTGATAGCCCTATCCAAAAATGCGGGTGTTTCCAATACTGTTCGGGCAATTACTCGCAACCACCTGAACAAATTGAAAGGTGGATCAGGACCTGCCGGAAGTGGAGGATTGGAAGCAAGAGGGGTTACCAATTCCTTGCTTGCAAGTCATTCGATTTATCTGGCTTCAAAAATTGAGGCATTTCTGGATTTGCCTATGGAGTTGACCATTCAGGAAAGTCTGAAAGTGCCAGATGGAGCACCGATCGGTTCCGAAGATATGAGCTGTGATTTTGATTTTTAAGTCAATGAATTAGAATCCATTTCTGCCGGAAGTGTCTCCACTTCCGGCTTTTATTTTGCTAAAATCAGACTGGTCCCACTAACTAAATAGGAACCTTTATGGGGGATTTAAACTTTGATTTTTATTTTTTGCCTTTACTTAGCTTTGCTAAAGCATTGGGTACAGCGCAACTAAAAGAAACCTAAAAACCCTTATATTTCACTGTATTTGCGAAAATCAATAATTTCTATTCGTTAATTTTTTAGGTATGGGCAATAACAAAAAAAGATGTTTTGTGATCATGGGCTTTGGCACCAAAACCGACTATGTAAACGGCCGCAAGCTAGACCTCAATAAGTCCTACCGCTTGATGATCAAGCCCGTATTAGAAGCAAAAGGAATCGAATGTGTCCGTGCGGATGAGATTACCCATTCGGGTTCGATCGATGTTCAGATGTATAGGGAACTTCTTCAAGCTGATGTTGTCGTAGCCGACCTGTCCACAGCAAATCCAAATGCGCTATACGAATTAGGAGTTCGCCATGCGCTTAGACCTTACACTACAATTGTGATTTCTGAGGACAAACTCATTTATCCTTTTGATCTCAACCATATTTTGATCACCAACTACCAACATCTTGGAGACGCAATCGATTTTGAAGAAGTCGAGAGATTTAGGGCTGTTTTGGGAAAATTGATCGATTCAGTTATAGACAAAAAAGAAGCCGACAGCCCAGTCTATACGTATTTGGATTCTCTTATGCCCCCTCAAATCAAGGAGGAGCTGGAGAAAGCAATTGAGGAAATACCACCAAAAAAAAACAACCGAAAAAAAGATGGAGTGGGTAAAGCACTTTCATTGATCATTCAGGAGGCAGAAGATGCAATAGAATCAAAGGACTTTTCAGAAGCTCGTGAATTATTCCAGTCAGCAGTATTGCTTTCAAGTTCAATTTCTGGACAACAGGACGCATATCTCATTCACCGGCTTTCTTTTTGTACGTACAAAGCAGCTGAGCCAAACTTAGTTCTCTCACTTTACAAGTCTCTCAGCTTACTGGAAACCATTAATCTTGCCCATACGAACGACCCAGAAACGGTATCTTCCGCAGGTGCTGTAGAGAAAAAACTATACGAAAATGGGGAAGGTGACGATCATTTAGAAAATTCGATTCTCTATTATCAGCGAAGCTATTATCTCCTTAATAATAGATACAATGGGATAAATCTTGCAATGACTTTAGTATATCATGCCACTTCAAAACTTGTCAATTCTGATCACGAACGAATCGCAGATTTAGTTTTTGCACAGCGAACATGGAAACGGGTACTTTATTTGTGTGATCGAGATTGGCCCATTATCATGACCAAAGAGAAGAATGATGCACTTTTAAGTCAGGGCACAAAGGATTCGCAGGGAATGCAAGAATATTATGATACCCAGAAGTTTTGGATTACTGTAAATCGAGCTGAAGCTTCATTCGGATTGGGAAAACTTCGTGATTTTTATGAGTACAAGGAAACTGCAAAAAACACACCCCATCCAGCTTGGATGTGGGAAAGCTTTCTCGATCAATTAGGTAGATTAGAGGCTGAATTGACGAAAATTGGTCATTTGATGGAACCTTCCTGGAAAGCACCACATTAAGAATAAAAGTTAACCAACTTATGCTAAACCCACTTTTGGCGAATTTCGCCACTCCTTTTGATACTGCACCTTTTCACCTGATCAAACCTGAACATTACCTGGCTGCGGTCCAGAAAAGCATTGAGGATGCAAAATCAGATATCTCCAAAATTAAAAAAGAACCTATACCTTCTTTTGAAAATACCATCGAAGCACTTGATCGATCCGGTAAAAAACTAAGTATCATTAATGCAATATTTTTCAATCTGAACTCAGCTGAAACCAACGAGGAAATCCAGAAGCTTGCCCGAGAAATCTCCCCGCTGCTGACACAGCACTCGAATGATATTTTGCTGGACCAAGAATTATTTCAACGAGTTGCGCAAGTTTATTCCCAAAAAGAAACGCTGGGACTAAATCCAGAGCAATCTACTCTTCTTGAAAAGACATATAAGGCGTTCGTCAGAAACGGGGCCAAACTAAGTACCGAGAGAGCAGATGAAATGAGAACTATTGACCAAGAATTGGCACAACTCAGTTTGAAATTTGGTGAAAACGTACTCGCTGAAACAAATAAATATGTGCATTTCATTTCGGACGAAAGTGAGTTGGAGGGCCTTCCTGACGGAATCAAAGAAGCTGCTGCGCAAATTGCAGAAGAAAAAGGTGAGCCGGGAAAATGGGCATTTACACTTGATTACCCAAGCTACGTTCCGGCGATGACTTATGCCGAAAACCGGGAATTGAGAAAAACTCTTTTCCAGGCCTATAATACAAAATGCGCTAAAGGAGATGAGCTGGACAATCAGCAAATCATCAAAGATATTCTCGGATTGAAATATAAGCGGGCAATTCTTTTGGGATATGCCAGCCATTCAGATTTTGTATTGGAGGAAAGAATGGCCAAGACTCCTTCGGAGGTTCTTTCATTTTTAGAATCCTTATTGGAAAAAGCAAAGCCAAAAGCTGAAGCTGAAGTAAAAGAAGTAGCAGCATTTGCACAAGACTTGGATGGTATAAAATCGATGGAACGCTGGGATTTCGCCTACTATTCAGAGCTTTTGAAAAAAGCCAAATATGAACTGGATGACGAAATTCTTCGCCCTTATTTTCAATTAGAAAAAGTAATTGAGGGAGTTTTTCAAACAACCCAAAAACTTTACGGACTTCAGTTTATCCTGAATAAAGACATTCCTGTTTACCATCCGGAAGTTACTGCCTACGAAGTAAGAGATCGAGATGGTAAGTATTTGTCGATCTTCTATGCCGACTTTTTCCCTAGACGCGGAAAGCGAAATGGTGCATGGATGACAAGCTATCGTGGTCAAAGCGTCGAAAATGGTGAGGATCATCGTCCTCATATTTCTATTGTCTGCAACTTCACCAAACCCACCAAGACCAAGCCAAGCCTGCTGACTTTCAACGAGGTCACTACTTTGTTTCATGAGTTTGGACATGCACTGCATGGCATGCTCGCAAAGGGAACGTACGAATCGCTTTCAGGAACGAGTGTGTATTGGGACTTTGTGGAGCTTCCCTCCCAAATCTTTGAAAACTGGTGTTACGAAAAAGAGTGCTTAGACCTATTTGCAAAGCATTATGAAACGGGTGAAAAAATCCCCTCTGAATTGATCGACAAAATTAAGAATGCCGCCAATTTCCAGCAAGGATATATGACGCTGAGACAGATCAGCTTCGGATTACTTGATATGGCTTTTCACAGCCGAAACCCTGAGACCATCGAAAGTATTTGTGCTTTTGAGGATGATATCTTGAAGCGAACTAATTTGCTTCCAAAAGTTCCGGAAACGCTGATGAGCTCCTCATTTTCCCATATTTTCCAGGGAGGCTATTCTTCCGGATACTACAGCTACAAATGGGCTGAAGTTTTGGACGCAGATGCATTTGAGCTTTTCCAAGAAAAAGGTGTTTTTGATCCTGAGACAGCTGAGTCCTTTCAGAAAAATATTCTCTCGGCCGGAGGAAGCGAACATCCATCCATCCTTTACGAAAGATTTAGAGGACGAGCTCCAAAGCAAGAAGCCCTCCTCAAACGTGCTGGCCTCGTAATATCTTAATTTGAAATCAAACCAAATCAGTTTATATTCTAAGAGCAATCAATAACTCTTCACCTATGATTTCACCAAAATTTTATTTGCCGCCATATCTGAAAGCACTTTCAGTAATGATCTTCGCCATCGTTCTAGTCTTTATTTTGATTGTGGGAAGAAGTCTCTTAATCCCACTTTTCATGGGTGGATTTTTTGCGGTGTTATTTACACCGATGGCTAATTGGTTGGAAGTCAAAAAAGCTCCAAGAGTACTTTCGACGATAATCGCACTTTTGGTGATGATAACTTTGGTAGGGGGGTTAATTACATTTATAGTAAGTAACATCAGCAACTTCTCTAAAGATTTTGAAAATGTATCCGAAAGGATTCAACAGGTCGCTCAGCAAATAGACGCATGGACAATTGATAAAATTGGAATAGACGAAAATTTGGATGAAAAAGCAACCTCAGGATATATTAAAGACATGTTGAATCAAAACAGTAGAGGCTTCTCTGGTGCCGTTTTGAATGCTGTAGGATCAATGACTGGAGTTATTTTAATTCCTTTGTTTATGTTCTTTTTCCTTCTTTTCCGTGATCATTTCACCCAAGTAGTGATAAGCATTTACCGGGATAAAGATTCAGCTTTGGTCAAAATGAGGATAACCAGCTTGAGAAAATTGATTCTGAATTACATAGTGGGAGTAGGAAAAGTGATGGTGATTTTGGCAATTTTAAACATTTCAGCTTATACGGCATTAGGTATCAAGCACGCGATCTTTTTTGGAGTAATCGGTGCAATCTTAAATATCATTCCTTATGTAGGTCCTTTCTTTGGCGTACTACTTCCGATAATTTATGCATTCTTGACCAAGGATAGTTTGTTCTATCCGATAGCCATCTTAGTTATTTATCAAATTATTCAAACTGTTGAAGGCAATTACCTTACTCCAAAAATTGTAGGAGGAAATGTTAACCTGAATGCCTTCGTGACATTGCTCGGCTTATTGGTTGGTGGCACAATATGGGGAGTGGCAGGGATGATTCTGGTCATTCCGGTGATGGCAGTCATACGCGAGATATTTGATTTCAACGAATCTACAAAACCTTTTGCCTTACTTTTAGGTGAAGAAAAGCCTGAATACAAACCTGAAGAAGATGAAAATAAAGAATAGCATATTCCTCCTTTTGTTGATTTGGGTGTCATCTTCCTGCGACACCATGGAGGATAAAAAAGGTCGTTTTTTTTTGAAAGGAAACGAAAAACTTAAAGAAAATGACCCAAAAAGTGCCCTTACATTTTACGCCGAAGCATTGGAACTTGATTCTACTTATGCAGATGCTTATTACAATAAGGCAATGGCCCATTTGCGCTTGAATCAATTGGAGGAGGCTCTTTCAGACTTTAGTTTGGCGATCAAATACCAATACAATTATGGGGATGCTCACTTTCAAAGAGGGTTAAGCTATCTGGACAATGGGGAATTTTACAAAGGTCGGGAAGATGCACTTTGGATGATCACAAATGATAGTGAAAATTGGGAAAGCCATTTTCTAAATGGTTTGGTTGAGGAGAAACTCAAAAATTACCCTGTGGCGCTTGGTTCATTTGAAAAAGCCTTTGCTTTAAATCCGACAAACTCAGACTTATTGGTCAATCAAGCCACCATTCTTTTTTATCAAAAAGAGTATGATTCCTCTCGGGAACTACTGGACCAGGCTGAGCAATTAAATCCAAGTGAACCAAACATCCATAATCTCAAATCAATGATATTATTTGATCAGGGAAACTATGCAGAAGCACTTCAGTCAGTGGATAAAGCAATTAGTATTGACAATCAACAGCCATACTTTTACAACAATAAAGGATTGTTCCTTCTATTTCTAGGTAAACCTGAGGAAGGCTTGGATCTAATTAATCAAAGCATCAAAATGGATCCAAAAAACCCTTTCGCCTTGAGGAATAAGGGGATTTATTATGTGATGAAAGGAGATAAAGTTTCTGCTCTTCAGTACCTCGCGGAGCTTTATAAAAATTATCCTGAAATGGATTTATTGGAAGAATATCTGGAAAAGGCTCAGACTCTTTGACTATTCTCAGAAACTACCTCTCTAATTTTCTTCAGCAGTTCTGCTGCGTCTATTGGTTTTGCAACAAATCCGTCAAAACCACATTCGTCAATCCTTTCTAAAATTTCAAGCTTTGCAGCAGCTGTCAAGGCAATCACAGGAGTTTGAGAAAACTTTTTGATTTCTTTCGTCGCATCGAATCCATCCATTACTGGCATCTGAATGTCCATCAGGATGCAATCAAAGCTCTGGTTTTTGACAGCTTTGACTGCTTCTTCACCATTTACCACCCGATGAAAATCAAAACCCCATTTTTTAATAATTTTCCCCAAAACCAAAGCATTTACGTCATTATCTTCAGCCATGAGAAGGTTAAGTTGGTTGGAATGGGCTATTTGATCTATAGCTTTTGAAGGGGCTACGGTTTGGGTTTCGCTCAGATCAAATTCTAAATCGAAGTAGAATGTGCTTCCCTTCCCTTCTTCTGAATGAAGTGCAATTGTTCCTCCCATTAAATTTAGAAGCTTGCGCGTGATAGACAATCCAAGTCCCGTTCCTCCATATTTTGTGCTGAAAGTTGGTTTAACCTGATCAAAGTCATTGAAAATCATCTCCTGATTTTCCGAAGCAATTCCAATTCCATTATCCTTCACTTCAAAATAGACTCTAGCTTTCCCATTTTTTTGCTCCTTTACTTGGACTCTTACGTCAACCTTTCCTTCATGGGTAAATTTTAGAGCATTCGTAATGAGGTTATTCAATACTTGTGAAAGACGTGTCTTGTCCCCTTTTACCCAAATACCCAGACCTTCTGAAGGATGAAGTTCTAGGACATTTTTACTGTCTCTGGCATGGAATGAAAGTCCTTTAATGATTTGATTAACCAGTTCTTCAAGCTGGAAAGGATTTCTCTCGATGGTTAGTTTTCCAGCTTCGATTTTCTGGAAATCCAGTAAATCGTTGATCATGATGATCAGGTTATCTACCGCAAAATTAATGGTATTGAGTGTGGATTTTTGTTGCTCACTTGGTTGCTCTTGAAGCAAAGAATAAGTAGAACCAGAAATAGCATTTAGGGGTGTTCTAAGCTCATGACTGATCATCGACAAGAAATCGGACTTGATTTGGTTTGCCTTTTCAGCAACCTTTCTTGCTTCGTCCAATTTGGATTCGAATTGTTTTTGTTCAGTGATATCGGTCAAATATCCGTACCAAACCATGTCCCCATTTTCCAGGGATTGGGGTCTTGCAGCTCCAAGAATCCACTTATACTCATTAGATTCTTCATTAGTTTTTACTCGAAATTGGCATTGCCAAGGCTGTTGTTTTCTGGCAGAAGCTACAGAAGTCATGATCACGTTTGGCAAATCCATCGGATGAACACGAGAAATGGCAACAGAAATATCAGTGAACTGACCCATTTCGTCAGCTTTCAATCCAAGTACTGAGTTTATTCCTTTAGAGAGGAATGAGAAACTCATCTTTCCCTCTGTATCCAACACCAATTGATATAGACCACCCGGAACCTGCTCGGTAAGGTTCATCAGGAAATCATCGCTTTCTTCAATTGTTTTCTCAAGCGTTACTTTTTCAGAGATATTTCTAAATGAAAGCTGGATAAACGATTTTGCGTCAAGGGTGGTCGATTTGGAAGCGACTTCCAAAGTCAATTGCTTACCGATCGGACTGACAAGTACAGAAGAAAATCTTCTTACCGCCGGACCTATTTCGGGGACCTCTATCCATTCCTTCCATTGATCTGATTCTTCAAAATAAAAATTCAAATCACTCAAATGAACTATTTTCTCATTTTCGTCAAGTCCAAAAAGATTTCGACCCTCTTCATTAAAAAGAAATACCTCTCCCGATTTAGCAACTATTAAAAGTGCTTCTGGCGAATCAAAAAGAAGCTTTTCATGAAGTTTGATTTTTTCCTGAAGTTCGATACTCGGACTTTCATCCCAAACAATTCCTATAATTTCAGAATCTTTTTCTCCTTTAATCGCGGAGTCCGTTTTAACCGAAAAATAAAGAGTTTCATTTGATGTATTCTTAAGTTCGAATGAGAAATTCAGATTGCTTTCATCTTTTTTTCCGGAAGCCACTTGTACTTGAAAAGCGGTTTTAATTTCCTTATCAACACCTTTGAGGTCCTTCTTGAACTCAATTTTATTTGAGCAATTCAGAATCATTGAAGCTGGGATATCAAAAGACAATATCTCCAGATTAGAATCGTACTGCCAAGTCCCCACTTTTGCATGGTCTGGAGCAAGATTCTTGAGTGCAACTAATTGCGATTCCTTTTCCTTCTTTTTGGATTTTTCTGAATAATCTCTTGCAATTATAAAAAATCTGTCCTCTGTAAATTGAACAGAACATTCAAGAAATCTGTAAATTCCATCCTTTCCCTTAAACCTAGTATTGAAAAATCCCAATCGCTCGACTTCACCAGTTTGTTTCCAAATAGTTTTAATTTCCTCCAAATCATCTTCATGAATGAATGAACACAAAGAAGTATTCAGCAATTCTTCTACCGCATATCCCAAAACAGGCTGAACAGTATGGTTTAAGTAAGTGAAGTAATCATGCTGACCAATCGCAAGTACATCAAGACTTGATTTGAAAAACTGTTGAGCTTCTTTTTTACTTGGTAGTCCATGGGTACGAACTTCCTTTCCCTTGTAAAACAGGAAATAATTGGAGGAACTTTCTTGGGGTAATTCAATTCTGAAAGCATAATCTTTCCCCTCATGGGTAAGAATCAACTCTTCTTTAAAAATATAGGCGTTGATATCGAGTCCAAGACCAACAAGACTTCTTTCTTTCAGAGACTCACCTATTTGCTCTTCAAATGATTCATTTGCATAAAAAATGCTGTAGGGAAAAGAATCGTCGGCAAGAAAAACCATTTCCGAAGATTCGTAAATGATCTTTTTAAAAGTACTGTTAATACCTCTTTCTTGCATCGAAATGTCCTTTGCTTACTATGTTTATTTTTCTTCTTTCGAAGGAAAGAAAAATCAACCTTCTTTCCTAAGGTAAACATACAGCAATTTGTATTTCATAGCAAATAATTTACTTTTTGAATACTGTTTTCCTCTTAAAAATTATAGTAATAACTAATTTTAGCCCATAGTCGGGTTCTAAAGCCCTCCTGGATAAACCCATCAGTTCGATAATCCAATGCCCATTCAAGTTTTTCTTTGCTATTGAACAATTTGCCAAGAGCAAATGCTGTGCGGTTTTCAATCTCAAACTCTCCTCCCTTGAGGCTGAAAATGGGTTCTTCAGAAAGCACCAAATAATATTCGCTAAGATCTACTTCTGCCCCTTCTAAAGGAATCTCTATAGAAAACCGATATCTTAGTCGGACCTCCAGATTATCATTTTTTATGAAAGTCTGATCAGTCCTCACCCGGTGATTAATCCTCAGATTTCGCAGCCTTTGAAGCATTGACAACTGTTGGATAATTCTGTTGCCGTCTTCATTTTCCTGAAATCTGTGAAAAAAACCCAATCCGACACTAATTCCTGGACGAATACTGCGATCAAAAATTAGCATCAAATCTGTGCGATAATGGGTAAATTGAGGGTTATTCGTTTTCAGATCTCTGCGATCGTAAAGTATCTCTTGATTCTCAATTTTAAAATTGAGCTTATTTTGTTGATCTAACTTTTTTGTAAAAGAAATCTCAGGGAAAATCCCTGTGAAAAAGACCTTACTCTGCTGAGCGGCCAAGCTTCCATTTAAAGAAATAAGAACAAAAAAAAGAACTAGTTTCTTCATTAAAAAATCAGATTGTCATTCAGACGAATTTGAACCTTAAGTTTTGACAAAAACTTACCCGAATCATCAAACAGGGCCTCCCAAAGTTCCCATTGCTCATTTTTCCCCTGAAAGACTATCTCATAGCGAATTACAACTTTAACTTTTTCTTCCTCGTTAAAGAAATCCTCCAGGTCCGACTTGGAAGCAGTCAGCTGTCGCTGGATTTTTTCAATTTTTACCTGATCATAAATTGATTCAAAATGAAATTGGATTTCCTTCCAAACTTCAAGTGGAACCTCAGATTCTTTAATTTCAATTTCAACATCTTCCACATTCCCCAAAGAATCAAACTCTACACTATATAAATGACCCTGATAATGAAATTTTGCTTCATAGGATTTGCCATTTTGAGAATATTCCAAAAACCATTTTGGTCTTTGGACATTTTCAAAGGAATCTTTAAGCCAATCCTTAGCAGCGGCAGGAACTTCACGGGGTTTTATTCCTGATTCTTTCTCGGTTTTTTCCTGACAAAAACAAAAATTAAAAATTCCAAAGCCTAGGAAAAGGATTATAAAAACTAATAAAGGATTAAAATTGTGCATAATAGAAAAAGAAAAAAGCCGTAGCTATCAAGCTACGGCTTAGGTATTAATAATTTACTTTCAAACCTTGGCTTTGATCAAGTTAAGTGCAGATCCTGCAACAAACCAACCAATCTGACTTTCATTGTACGTATGGTTTACTTGAATAGTGTCGGATGTTCCGTCAGAGTGATTGAATACAACCTGAAGTTGCTTTCCTGGAGCAAATGAAGTCAACCCAATGATATCTATGCTGTCATTTTCCTGAATCAAGTCATAATCAGTTGTGTTTGCAAAAGTCAGGGCCAACATCCCCTGCTTCTTCAAGTTGGTTTCATGGATTCGAGCAAAAGATTTTACTAAAATCGCACGAACTCCCAAGAAACGAGGCTCCATTGCAGCGTGCTCTCTGGAAGAACCCTCACCGTAGTTTTCATCTCCAACAACGATCGATCCGATACCATGCTGTTTGTAATTACGCTGGGTAGCAGGCACTTCTCCATACTCACCAGACAATTGATTTTTAACTTTATTGGTTGCGTCATTGTATGCGTTTACCGCACCGATAAGCATGTTATTGGATATGTTATCCAAGTGACCTCTGTATTTCAACCAAGGTCCAGCCATGGAAATATGATCTGTTGTACACTTTCCTTTTGCTTTTATTAAAAGCTTCAATCCTTTCAGGTCATTTCCTTCCCAAGCTGAAAATGATTCAAGCAGCTGAAGTCTGTCTGACTTAATATCCACTAATACCTCAACTTCGGAACCATCCTCAGCAGGTGCCTGGTAACCTGCATCTTCTACAGCAAAGCCATTGGTAGGAAGCTCAAGTCCGGATGGCTCATCCAACATTACTGCATTTCCGTCTGAGTTGATCAAGGTGTCAGTGAGTGGATTAAAAGTCAAATCTCCGGCAATTGCCAAAGCTGTAACAATCTCAGGAGAAGCCACAAAAGCATGTGTATTTGGATTGCCATCTGCACGTTTCGCAAAGTTTCTGTTGAAAGATGTGATGATCGAATTTTTCTCTTGCCTCTCTGCACCATGACGTGCCCACTGACCAATACACGGTCCACAAGCATTTGCCAAAACTACTCCGCCCATTTGGCTGAAAGTATCCAAAAACCCATCACGTTCTACTGTAAATCGAACTTGCTCGGACCCAGGTGTAATAGTGTACTCAGATTTAGCAGTCAGTTTTTTGTTTACTGCCTGTTGGGCAAGTGATGCTGCTCTTGAAATATCCTCGTAGGAAGAGTTAGTGCATGAGCCGATCAAACCCACATCCAATTTGGCCGGCCAACCGTTTTCTCTAACTGCAGCTGCAAATTTTGAGATTGGCCATGCCAAATCCGGAGTGAAAGGACCGTTTACATGAGGTTCCAATTCTGAAAGATTAATTTCGATGACTTGATCAAAATAAGTTGCAGGATCATCGTAAACTTCCATATCACCAGTCAAATGCGCTGCTATTCCATTTGCAAGTTCGGCTACATCAGATCTGCCTGTACCTTGGAAGTAGGCTGCAGACTTCTCGTCGTACCCAAAAATTGAAGTAGTTGCTCCTATTTCAGCACCCATGTTACAGATAGTGCCTTTCCCAGTTGCAGAAAGTGATCTTGCTCCCTCTCCAAAATATTCAACGATTGCACCGGTTCCACCTTTAACAGTAAGAATTCCGGCAACTTTCAAAATAACATCTTTAGCGGAAGTCCAACCGGACAACTTTCCAGTCAGCTTTACTCCGATTAACTTTGGAAACTTAAGCTCCCAAGGCAATCCTGCCATCACATCACAAGCATCTGCTCCTCCAACACCAATTGCAACCATTCCCAAACCCCCAGCATTCGGAGTGTGAGAATCTGTACCTATCATCATCCCGCCAGGGAAAGCATAATTCTCCAAAACTACCTGATGTATAATACCGGCTCCGGGCTTCCAGAATCCGATACCATATTTATTTGAAACAGAGGCAAGAAAATCATAAACCTCTTTGTTTTTATCTTTTGCTTTGTTCAAGTCCGTCACCGCACCTACTTCCGCCTGAATTAAGTGATCACAGTGCACCGTCGAAGGAACTGCAACTTGATCACGGCCCGCTTGCATGAATTGTAAAAGTGCCATCTGGGCCGTAGCGTCCTGCATAGCAACTCTATCTGGTTGAAAATCAACATAGGTAACTCCTCTTTCAAATGCATGAGTAGCCGCTCCATCGGTTAGGTGCGCATAAAGAATTTTTTCTGTCAAGGTAAGGGGACGTCCTACTGCCTTACGAGCCGCTTCGATTCTCTCAGGAAATCGCTCATATACTTCCTTGATCATTTGGATATCAAAAGCCATTTTATTGGAATTTTTGTGATTAAAAGTTCAATTTTTGAAAGACAAATATAGGAAGTTAGCCCAATAATAGATAGCCATAGGCATTCTGTAAATCAGGGTTTGTCACTTTTTAAAACAATTATGAATACAGACTTTCGATATTTTCATAGGTGATTGGATCAAACCCGAGTCCAGAATATTGGGCAAATATTTATCCCTAAAAATTATTCCTTAACTTCAAAAAAAGGAGAAAATAGAGAGACTGTTCAATTAAGTGTGTCTGTTAAATTTATACAATATGGAGAACAAACAGAGGATTTATTGAATGATCCAAAAATGAATGAGCGACTAAAAGAGCGACTTTACAGCAAAAAAGGACTGCTGGGAAAAGAGAGCCCATTTAGTGAGATTTTACAACACATGGTCAACACGATGCTTGACGGGGAGATCGAGAGTTTCCTTACTGAAGAGCGAGCTTCGGGAACTGTCAATAAGCGAAATGGGAGTACACCCAAACGAGTTCTAAGTGATGTTGGACATCTCGATATATCGACTCCTCGAGATCGAAATGGCGATTTTGAACCAGAACTGATAGGTAAACGACAAAGGGATCTTACCAGTGGCTTGGATGATCAAATTTTGGCATTGTATGCCCAGGGTAACTCTATCGAAGATGTTAGACGCTTGCTGGAAGACATTTATGGAGTGAGTATCTCGGCAGGTCGGATTTCACAGATTACCGATAAGGTGTTGCCCGAGATCCAAGAATGGCGGTCAAGAAGCCTTCAAACCTTCTATCCAGTAGTGTATTTAGATGCCATTCACTTCAAAGTGCGACAAGATGGGAAGTATAATAGTAGTGCCTTCTACACGGTATACTCTGTTGATTGGGAAGGGAATAGAGACGTGTTGGGGCTATACATCAACTCGGGTGGTGAAGGAGCTAGAAAGTGGGGGCTAGTAATGGAAGACCTTAAAGCCAGGGGAGTAGCTGATATTTTGCTGGTGTGTACGGATGATTTACAAGGGTTCTCCGAACAGATTCAGGAAGTCTTTCCCTATTCAATTGTCCAAAAGTGCATCGTCCACCAAATGAGGAATTCACTCAAATATGTGGATGAGTGCGACAGGAAGGCAGTGGTTAAGGACTTATGTCAAATCTATACTTCCACCACAGAGGAGGCCGCCAAAACAGCCTTATCGGCTTTTGAAGTAGTATGGGAAAAGAAATACAAGTATATCGTCAAACAATGGAATGAAAACTGGGGTGAGCTGATGGCCTTTTTAGATTTCCCGTTATCGATGCGCAAAATGAACTATACGACCAATCCTGTGGAAGCACTACATCGAATCATGTGAAAACTCGTAAAAAGCAAGGCGGCCTGGGTATCGGAAACGGCTCTGTTAAAACAGCTCTATCTATCGATAAACAAGAATGAGAAGTCATGGAAAAGAAAGGCTTACGGATGGACTGCCATTCAGCGAGATATTATGGAACAATACCCGGAAAGAAGTCCACAAAAAAACTAGGTTAACTAATGGCTTGTGTCGTCGGCCTACGGCCTCATTCCCAAGCCATTAGTTAACCTAAATCTAAAACCTAGACACAGTTCAATGAACTATCCCAAAATAGAAAAAATGCATAAAATAATACTGCATCTATTCATCTTTGGTTCTAAAACCTTGTGTAACAATTTATTTGCCTGAAAATTAATTCTAATACGATTTTACTTTTTCTGTTAAACTTTAATTTTAAATCCATTTAAAAAATACTCTTCCTCTATTTCCTTTTTGAACCTTCGAAGCTTTTTTAGTTATAAATAAAGGCTTAATATTAGTGTCTAATCACTCACAGAATTTGCCAGAATCCAAAATCACCCTTTGGATTTATGTACAAGAATGGAATTTTTACTTAATCCGTTTGCTATCACTTTGTTGCTCTCTGGCCTTTTGGTGGGATTGCTTGCCATATTCATCACTTTTAAATTAGAGGATTCTACCCGATGGATTGCTCTGACTATGCTTTCTTTCTCTTTATGGGGATTCTTCTATGGCTTGGAGTTGGCAAGTACCAACATGAAAGACATGCTTTTTTGGAGCAAGTTTGAATATTTGGGGATTTCCTTTGCTCCTGCTTTCTGGTTAATTTTTTCCTTCATGTACACAGGAGTCAAACAATGGAAAAAGTTTTGGTTGATTTTTCTTGTATTTATCATACCGGTGATCACCTACGTTTTGGTACTCACAAATGATTGGCATCACTTGCATTACGCATCAACGAGTCTCAATAATTCAGGGCCTTTTCCGATTCTGTTAATTACTATTGGTCCTTGGTACATGGTTAATGTTGTTTATTCTTATACGGCATTTACTTTGGCCATTTATTTCCTTTGGAAAAGATTTAGATTCTCAGACCACCTATTCAAAACCCAATCGAAATATATTATTGGTGCCGGTGTAATTCCTTTGATTTTCAACATCCTATATCAAACAGGAATTATCAGACCATTCCAAGGTATTGATCTTACTCCTTACGCTTTTCTATTTACCTATTTAATCCTTGGATTTGCTATTCTGAAGTTCAACTTATTCAGTATTAAGCCTATCGCAAGAGATAAAATCATGGAGGTAATCACTCGTGGTGTCTTGGTTTTTGATGCAAGGTATAAGCTCATTGATTTCAATCCTGCTGCAAAAAACTTTTTCATTTCTCAGGAATTAATAAGGGTTGGAAATAATGCATCTGAGATTTTTTCCGGAAAAGAAGAAATACTCGACTTGGTTAAAGCCGGAGAAAGAAATATTTTACAAAGTACTTTTAAGATTGGAGAGCATATTAAAATTGTACGAATTGAGTCGATACCAATTTTGGAAAGAGACTCCATCTTCAGCGGAATGGTACTCCTTTTTGAAAACATCACCATTCAAGTGGAGGCAAACGATCAGCTTAAAAATCAGGCACAAGAACTACAGCAACTGAATAATCTCAAGGATAAATTTTTCAGCATTATATCGCATGATCTCAAAGGGCCGATTTTCGGAGTGAAGGAGCTCATCCATTTAACAGAAAGCGGTCTGATCAGCAAAGATGAATTTTTTGACATGCTTCCTGAAGTCTCAAAAAATATGGAGCATGTTTCGATCCTTTTGGAGAACCTTTTAGCATGGACGAGTTCCCAGCTTAGAGGAGAACATATTCAAGTTCAACAGTTTGATGTTGTCAAAGTCCTGCAACACCAAAAAAACCTGCTTGACCGAATCTCTACCGAAAAAAATCTGACGATTAGAATTGATCAATCATCAGAAGTTTTGGTTGAAGCTGATAAAAACATGATCGAACTGGTACTGAGAAATTTGATTAACAACTCCATTAAATTCTCAAAGCGGGATGGCGAAATAGTTTTAAAGGCAGTTCAAGATAATGATTTGGTCAAAATCTGTATAGAAGACCAAGGAATAGGAATTTCTTCGGAAAACCTTTCCAAGATAAATGCAGGTGTTTCATTCACAACACGAGGGCAAAACAATGAAAGTGGGACGGGACTAGGTATGATATTAGTAAAAGAATACATCGCCAAAAACTCAGGCTCGTTGGAAATAACATCTATAGAAGGAAAGGGCACCAAGTTTTGCGTTTTCCTACTTTCTGCCAAAATCAAATAACAAGAGGAATCTTAATTTAATCTCTCTAAAAAAAGAAGGGTGTCCACCTCATCCGCATAATCCCAAACTTCAGGTTCCTGCGCTTTCCCAAAAGGGACAGCTCCCTCAAAATAGTTAGGGTTTGACACGACACACTGAATATTCTCCTTGATTAAATTTAGCCTGGTTTTAAGTTGGTCTAGATCGGCA
The DNA here is from genome assembly GCA_046597285.1 of Algoriphagus sp. Taxonomy (GTDB): domain Bacteria; phylum Bacteroidota; class Bacteroidia; order Cytophagales; family Cyclobacteriaceae; genus Algoriphagus. Next base: position 120,450 of record JBKJKX010000057.1, read on the forward strand.
TAAATCTCGTAGAACAAGACTGATATTGGCGACACCAAATCCTCAGTCTCTCTGACAAGCAAAAAGCCGCTATCAAGATGATTTTCTCTGTTTACCAATAAAATGGACTTATTGTAATCGTAATTATTCAAGTATTTATGATGATTCATTACTCCTGAAAAGATTTCCAGAGAATCTAGCAAGTGCTGCAATTGTTCTTTGGATTGAATAAAAATCTTCGAAACATTCCTGCACCCAAGGCCAAAATATTGGAAAATATCTTTACCCAAACTCTGTAATTCCTCGGTGGTTTCATTCCCAGATAAGACCGCTATGGAGGTTCTGTTTCTGCGAATTATAGAGGGATATTTACCAAAATAGTAATTGAAGTACCTACCAGAATTATTACTTCCTGTAGCTATGTAGGCATTTTTTCCTTTAAGCATTTCTTCAATTTCAATTAAATCCTCAAATCGAGGCTCAATAGAAATCAATGATTTTAAGATCCATTTCATCAATACTTCATCTGCCGAGCTTAATTTAACACAGGCTTTATTTCCACTGATGAGCACAGTCATCAAATCGTGGAATCCAACGGCCGGAATATTTCCAGCCATCATGACTCCAATGGATTTTGGGAAGATTGTCTCGATCTTCCCATACCTGCTGAGCCATTTATTGAGCTTATCCTCAGAGATCATGAAAGCAATGCCGTTCAAGGATGATTGGCAAGAACTTGACGTAAACCAACTATTCTTGTTTTCAGCCCTCCAGAAAAGATCATCCTTCTCATTTATTGAAAGGTTTTTTATCAAAGTGCCTAATTGAACAAAAGCAGTAACTCGTGCGGAGAGATTCATAATTGGTTTTAATCAGGGCAAATTTATCGAATTTGAAAAGAAGAGCAGGAAGAATTAAATTAAATTAGTTAGCATGACAACTTTTTTATTGTCAGTCTGTTTTTTGGTTGTTACTTTTGACTTCAAATATCTCGAGCTATGGCTATAATGATTACTGACGAATGCATCAACTGCGGTGCATGCGAACCAGAATGTCCAAATACAGCAATTTACGAAGGTGGTGTGGAATGGACCTGGGGTGGTGGTACTACCTTGAAAGATGTCACCCTAGAAGACGGCACAGTGGTAAATGCTACTGAGAAGCAAAAACCGATCTCAGATGAGTTTTATTACATTGTGACAGACAAATGCACCGAGTGTAATGGATTTCATGAGGAACCTCAGTGTGCTGCCGTTTGTCCGGTAGATTGTTGTGTTGATGATCCGGAACATCGGGAAACTGAAGAGGAGTTGTTGGCAAAAAAGGCTTTTATGCACGGTGAATAAAGGTGGCTTATTCCATCTATATTCACTTTTTCATTGCTGATTTTGACCTTTTTATCCTCCATTATTTACAGAATACTAAAAAAAAGTAAAGATTCAATTTGAATTCTCAGACCTAATTTCTTTATCTTGGTTCGGATTAATACCATTATACCCAAACTGAACACACTGTGGAAGATCAAAGAGGTTACGATAGAGAAGAAATATTCTCGAAAAAAGTAAAGGCTGGAAAGCGAACTTATTTTTTCGATATTAAATCAACAAGAGCTAATGACTTTTATCTGACTATTACAGAAAGTAAAAGAAGAGTCAATGGCGATAGCTTCACCTACGAAAAGCATAAGATTTTTTTATACAAAGAAGATTTCTTCAAGTTTGTTGAGGCTCTGAATGAAACTGTAAATCACGTTAAAGATAATTTATTGCCTGACTTCGATTTTGAGCAGTTTGAACAAGAGGAAACCGAAACTGAAATTAAAGACGAACTCAAATGGGAATAAATAAGGCTTCAAAGCATTCTTATTTATTGAGTCCGTAGAAATAGTATATTTAGAGGAGGCAGAGATGCCTCCTCTTAGTTTGTCCGATATGCAGCGCTTTTTTATTTACCTAGTTCTATTTATAGTTTTATTCTTAGTGTTTAGCTGGTATTTTTCCAATATCACGCTGTACCTCGTTTTGTCCCTGATCCTGGCAGCGATTCTGCGACCATTAACAAATCGGTTAAATAGTTTTCACCTCCTTGGGCAGCATCTCCCAAGATGGTTTTCAATTTTAGTTTCCTATTCAGCAATTGTTGGCATATTAGTCTTATTGAGTTTGTTGTTTTTTCCACTGATTAACCAACAAATCATCATCATCAGCGAATTGAATTTAGATGAGATTTACGCTCAAATTCAGCCTCCGGTGAGTAGAGTTGAGCATTTTCTTTTTCGCTATCAGCTTTTGGAAAATGAGCCCGGTTATCTATTTGACGAGACTCGAAGTTCTATTGCCAACTTCATTAAGAATTTCGATTTTGCAGGCTTCATAGGAAGCATATTAGACACTACTACTAGTTTGCTAATCGGTATCTTGGCGGTTACTTTTATTACCTTTTTTTTACTTTTAGAGAATGGTCTTCTCCGTAGGAATCTTCTCAATTTGATCCCTAATCCTTATTTTGAATTATCAGTAGCGACTTTCACCAAAGTTGAAAAACTACTTTCAAATTATCTTTCAGGTCTGCTTATTCAAATGCTCACAATCTTTTCTTTGGCAAGCTTTGGACTGGCATTAGTCGGAGTCGAATACGCACTAACCATCGCTTTGTTCGCTGCTGTTGCTAATCTTATTCCATATGCAGGTCCCATTTTGGGATCTTTATTCGGGGTCATCATTGGAATATCCACGGGTAATTTCGAAACCAGTAGCGAGTTCACTTACCTGCTGATCAAAATAGTAACGGTCTTTGCCGCAGTTCAGGTTACAGATAATATTGTGCTTCAACCGATGATTTTTTCGAAATCGGTGAAAGCTCATCCCCTTGAAATTTTTGTTGTTATCTTTGCCGGGGCAAAAATCGCCGGAGTAGTGGGGATGATTTTTGCTATCCCAGTTTATACTATTTTCAGGGTTTCAATAATGGAATTCTTTCTTGGGTATAAATCCTATCGAATATTTAAAATAAAAACAACGAATTAATGGCCTTACAATGCGGCATAGTAGGACTTCCCAATGTCGGGAAATCCACCTTGTTCAATGCACTTTCCAGCGCAAAAGCTGAAGCTGCAAATTTCCCTTTCTGTACGATCGAGCCTAATGTCGGAGTGGTCACTGTCCCCGACGGCCGGCTTCAAATCCTTGAAAAACTGGTTACTCCTCAGCGAGTACTTCCTACCGTAATCGAATTCGTTGACATCGCCGGATTGGTAAAAGGCGCAAGCAAAGGGGAAGGACTTGGCAATAAATTCCTGGCAAATATCCGCGAAGTTGATGCTGTAATTCATGTGATCCGCTGTTTTGAAGATGAAAACATCATTCACGTAGCTGGTGGGGTTGATCCGGTTTTTGACAAAGAAGTGATCGATACTGAGCTTCAGTTAAAAGATCTTGAATCTGTTGAGAAAAAAATTCAACGAATAGAAAAGGTTGCAAAATCTGGTGATGCCAGAGCAAAAAAGGATTTGGAAACTCTCCTACTTTTCAAACAGGCATTGAATGATGGTAAAAATGCGCGCGCTTTGGAAGTTGATAAAGATGATCTGGAAGTGCTGCGTGACCTTCATTTACTTACTATCAAACCAGTACTCTATGTGGCCAATGTAGACGAAGCAAGTTTATTGACAGGGAATAAATTTGTTGATAGCCTCCGAGAAAAAGTGAAAGAGGAAAATGCTGATGTGATTATACTTTGCGCAGCAATCGAATCCCAAATTGCAGAATTCGAAGACTTGGAAGAGAAGGCGATGTTCCTTTCTGAATACGGGCTTGATGAGAGCGGACTGAACAAATTAATCTCAGGAGCTTACTCCTTGTTGAATCTAATCACCTATTTCACAGCAGGCGTGCAAGAAGTCAGAGCTTGGACAATAAAAAAAGGATGGAAAGCCCCTCAAGCTGCAAGCGTTATTCACACTGATTTCGAAAGAGGTTTTATTAAGGCTGAGGTAATAAAACTACCTGACTATCAACAATTCAAGACTGAAGCAGGGTGTCGGGAAAATGGAAAAATATCAATCGAAGGAAAGGAATATATAGTCCAAGATGGAGATATCATGCATTTTAGATTTAATGTTTAGCAATTTCTTGAAAAAATCTCTTACTTTTGTATTGCTTATCTACCCCGATTGCATTGTACGTTTTAGTTTACTTATTGTCTCATTTTATTTTTAAAACACCGTGAGAGTCAGACTAATTTTCTCCCTTAAAAATAAGGGATCTTATCTGCCGTTCCACCACCAGTATATTCTGGCTCAATTCCTGAAAGGGTTAATTGTGAAAGGTGGTAAAGAAGAGTTTTACAATTACAATTACTTCAATTTCTCTGGTCTGAAAGGTCAAACCAAAGTCAGCAGAAGTGGCTTACATTATTATTCAAGTCTGGTAACTCTTGTGATTTCTTCCCAAAGCGAAGAGTTCATGGACTATTTACTTGAGCAAGTTTTTGCTACTCCCAAGATTGAATTGGGAAACCTGATAATGGTACCTGAATACACAGAAATTGAGGTAGAACCTGTTTTGGAAACTTCCAACAAGTTCGTTTGTATTTCCCCATTGGTATTGATTACCCCAGCTTTCAATGAAGAAGCAGGTAAGCGATTTATCAATCCTGACAGTGACGAGTTTTCTGATTTGCTTTACGAATCAACTCTAACTAGAATGGAAAAATCAGGTTGGTTTACACCTGAGCAAATGGAATCCTTTTACAAATTTCAAGTAGTTCCGGACATGGTTTATGTGAATAAACTGAAAGAACAACAGAAGAAATTTGCAAGAATTTATGCGGTCTATGACATGGATGTGAAATATGAAGTAAGAGGCTATACTTTGCCATTCACTTTATATGCAGCTCCAGAAGTTCAGGATTTCGTATTCAAATGCGGACTTGGAGCATTTACTCACAAAGGATTTGGAATGCTGGATCTTGCCAACCATCCATCTGGTGTAAGAACTACTACATACAAATTCAAGCGCGAAGGATTTGTCCCTTACAAGCCAAGTGAAAGAGTGAGGCAAAATGTAGCGCCAACCTCAGAAGAAGGAGAAACGTCCGAAACGGAATCTGAATAATCATAAAAAATCCCTCCTGAAATTTTCAGGAGGGATTTTTACGTTATAACCTTCTACGATTTGGATGAAGATTTATATACCCAACCAGTTGGTCATATCTGGAACCCAGATTTCTGAAATAAACCAGAACTTCGTATTCATTTTCGGTCTGGAAATAGCTTCCTTCCAGTGAATATGTATCATACTCATTTTGGTCAGGTATCCCATATTGGTAATCGTACCATCCTTGCTTCAAAAGTAAGGTTGTCTGGTATAGCTTTAGATTTGGATCCCTAGTCATTTTAGCCTCAGGAGCTTTTCCCCACTGGGTAAATGATCCTATAAGATAAACAGACGGCAAATTCTCCACCACTGATAGTCGAAACGTGGTCAACACATATTCGCTTTCTAATTCCGGATTGCCTCCTGGACGATCATTAGTATAGACTAAATACTGTCCATTCAAATCCAGATACTGTGAATAAACAGACTCAGGTCTCGGTCTGTCAATCACCGCATCTGCATAAACGACATCAGTTTCAACCCGTACATTTGCTATATTAACTCCGGTAGCCCGGATAAATCTCAGATCTACAAACCGGTATTCATTCCCCGCGCGAAAAGTATTTGAACCGTCGAAACTCTCGTACCGTAAGGTTTTTGAAATATCATTTAGAAACGTCGGCTTGCTCAGATATTTAGCATTGTCCCATCGCTGATTTTGGCGTATCAATACTTTCACTTGATTGAGTACATCCATGACTTCACCATTTGAATAATTAATAAAGACATTCAGTTGTTGGGATTCTCTCCGATCAGAGGTTTGGGATGGAGGAACTATTGATGCGCCTACTGTGAAAAGATCTTCATACACCATGAATCTTTTCGCAAAAATCACTTGCGATTCATCTCTTCCACTATAAACTTTTACCAGATAATTCCCTGATTTGGTTACCTGAGGTATTCGGAATCGGTAATGGATATATGGAATCCGAGTATTGATAGAATAGTCATAATCCTGAATATTAAACTCATTGAACGTTGGTAAAAAATCGTTGTCTTTGAGCTGTGATGGTGTCCAGTCTGCATTACAATGAATCAATTTGGCAGTATACAACACAGGGTCATATGCCAAATCATCAAATAATAACATCAATTCTCTCCCGCCTGTTAACGATACAACTGGTGCATCCAACTGACTATCGTAGCTGGATCCTAATTGAAATATTCGAACGGACTGGATATGATCCTTGTATACTTTATCCTCCGATTGGCCAAATACAGTTCCCGAAAAATGGAAAAAAGAGACCAGAATTGATATATAAATCCTTTGCATCATATTGTAATGAAGAGAAATTGCATCAGAAAGTAAAAATTGGTCAACTGACCATTTCTTGCAAGGCAGAAATCTGATCCACAAGTTCTTCCCACTTGGAATTGACTTTTCCCAAATACCCTTGGATCTTTTGATAGTTTTCCTGAGTTCTTTGAGCCTCAGATTCATTGGAATATAGATCTGGGTCAGCCATTTTTTTCTCCAGAACTACCTTTTGGCCCTCCAGTTTTCCTATTTCATCTTCAACTAATTTCAAGTCATCCTCTAATTTTTTTAAATCACGTTTGGCTTGCAGGACTTCCGGCTGACTTCTAGGCGTAGCCTGTTGTACTTTTTTTTCGACTTTTGGTGCAGCGACATTTGCTTTCACTTCTACTTGTTGAGATTTCCAAAACTCATATTCATCATAAGTTCCCAGATATTCTTTGATCTCCTTATTCTCGATGTACCAAATCTTATTGGCAACGCCCCTGATGAAATGTCTGTCGTGAGAAACGGTAAGAAATGTACCCTCATATTGCTGAAGTGCCTGTATCAAAATATTGACAGATTGAAAGTCCAAGTGGTTTGTAGGTTCATCGAGAAGCAGGAAATTAGCCTCTGATATCAACGTTTTTGCCAACGCAACTCTGGATTTTTCTCCTCCAGAAAGGACCTTTATTTTCTTAAATACTTCTTCATTTGAAAAAAGAAAACACCCCAAAACACCTCTAAGCTCCATTTCAGATTTCTTACTTCCTGCCTGTGCCAGTTCCTGGATTATTTCATTGGAAAGATCCAACGCTTCCAGTTGATGCTGCGCAAAGAAAGCTTTTATCACATTATGACCTTCTTGTCTTGTTCCGGTAATTTTTTCAGAACCGTCGATGACTCTTAGTAAGGTTGATTTCCCCTTTCCATTTGCTCCGATAAGCGCAATTTTATCACCACGCTCGATCCTGGCTGTTGTGTTTTTTAAGATTACTAAGTCCCCATATGCTTTACTTACATGATCCAAAATGACTACGTCACGACCTGATTTTTGGGAAAACTTGAATTTAAAATTTACTGAAACTTCATCGTTGACCACTTCATGAACCTTATCCAATCTGTCCAAAGCCTTGATTCTGGACTGAACCTGATTTGATTTGGTTGCTTTTGCCCGGAATCGCTCGATAAATTTTTCAGTTTGCTTAATCATCTGTTGCTGATTCTCGTAGGCATTTTGCTGAATCTCCATCCGCTCAACTTTCTCCTCTTTGTAATAAGAGTAGTTTCCTGAATAAAGGGTTAGCGTTTGACTAGCAACCTCAACCGTGCTGCTGATGCAATTATCAAGGAAAGTCTGATCGTGAGAAACAACCACCACTGCACCTTCATAGGTTCTTAAATAGTTTTCCACCCACTGAATGGACGGCAAATCCAAGTGGTTGGTAGGTTCATCGAGCATCAGAAGCGATGGTTTTTCCAAAAGAAGCTTAGCAAGCATGACTCGCATTCTCCAACCACCGGAGAAAGTACGAAGGGGCTTGCCTAAATCAGCTGTGTTGAAACCAATTCCTTCCAAAACCTCTTCTGCTTTCGCTTTGATGGTATATCCTTCATTAGACTCAAACATATCCTGAAGATGTGCGAGCCGGTGAATAATCTCATCGGAATGATCAGTTTCCATCTTTACCAAGACTTCTTCGATCTCATCCTGAAGTTTCAATGTCTCTTTAAACGCTGCCAAAGCCACATTCAGAATACTTTCGTCTGATTGGTAAGAAAGCAAGTCCTGATTCAAAAAGCCGATTGTACAATCTTTAGCTTTTTGAACCTCACCCGAACTCGGCTGGAAATCACCGTTGATGATTTTTAATAAGGTAGATTTTCCGGTTCCGTTTTGCCCTACTAGACCAATTTTGTCTTTAGGCTTTATGTGTAAGTTGGCGTTTTCATAAAGAGGGCGGCCTCCAATAAAATAAGAGAGATTACTAATTGATAACATGGCGCAAAAATAACTATTAACCCGTTTATAAAGGTTCCAATTGAAAACATTCTGTATTTGATTAAATTATATTTTTAAAAATCTTTCCAATGAATCTCAACATCAAAAACCCCCTGCTCCTTTTGACAGTAATTACATCGCTGTCAGTGGGTTGTCAACAGAACAGCAGCAAATCTGAGACCTTTAAAACGTCCAATAGCTCCAACAAAATTGACATTCGAACGGCAAAAGCGGAAGTGAACCTTGAAAAAATAATGCTTCCTGAAAATTTTAAAATAGATGTTTGGGCGGCAGATGTACCAAATGCCCGGTCTTTGGCAATCAGTGAGGATGGAATTGTCTTTGTCGGAAATCGCCAAGGAAGTAATGTTTTCGCTTTAGTTGACGAAAACGGAGATGGAAAAGCTGACTCGAAATTTATTTTAGCCGAAGGCCTGAGCATGCCAAATGGCGTAGCTTATCAAGACGGGGATCTCTATGTGGCAGAAGTAAACCGCATCATCCGATTTAAGGATATTAAAAACACGCTCGACAATCCAACCTATGAAGTGGTTTATGACCAATATCCAACCGAAAAACATCACGGTTGGAAGTTCATTGCCTTCGGACCAGACGGAATGCTTTATGTACCGGTTGGTGCCCCGTGCAATATTTGTGATCCGGAAGAGGAAATCTTCGCCAGCATCACTCGGCTTGATGTAAAGACCCCAAATGCTAAACCGGAAATTTATGCACATGGAGTTCGAAATACGGTTGGATTTGACTGGCATCCGGTAACCGGCGAAATGTGGTTTACGGATAATGGACGTGACATGCTAGGTGATGATACACCTGATTGCGAGCTCAACAGAGTCACTGCGAAAGGACACCACTTCGGCTATCCTTATTGGCATGCGGGGACGATCAAAGACCCTGAGTTTGGTAACAAAGGCAAAGCACAGAACGAATATGTTCAGCCTTCGGCAAAATTAGGCGCACATGTCGCACCTTTGGGAATACGATTTTATGAAGGGGAAATGTTCCCTGCTACTTATAAAAACCAGGCTCTGATCGCAAAACATGGTTCCTGGAACAGGACTAAAAAATCAGGCTATGTCGTAGCGATGGAAGAGATCGACGCTACAGGAAAAGTGACTGGAGAGAAAATCTTTGCTTCAGGTTGGCTGGATGAAGCAACTCAGGAAGTATGGGGAAGACCTGTGGATGTTCAGGAATTGGCGGATGGAAGTTTGCTGATCTCAGATGACATGGCCGGAGTTATTTATCGGGTTACTTACAGCAAGTAATAAAAAAGGGAAGCGATCGCTTCCCTTTTTTATAATCATTTCAACCAATCCGGCTTCGTGGTATCTACCTCGGCCTGAAGCTGATTGAGTAGATTATAAATTCCAAAATAGGTTCGATTCACATACAGACCATGTCTGGAACCTCTAGCTTGTCTGGACTTTCTGAACATTTTATCATTTGCAATTCTGTCTCCCAATCGGAAGATCTGCTCAAAGAATTGATTGTCGGCAAAGTCAAACTTGTCAACATGGAATGGCTTCCCAAGCAAGGATATCATTTCTTTAAAAACTCCTTTGAAGTAAGTCTTCTCGACCTCGGTATCTTTATCCGAAATAAATTCCAGATCATAGAAGATTTGATTCAACTCATCTTCATTGATAAGCAATTCCTTCTTAATCAAGGCAAAATAACCCTGATAGAAATCTTCTGGAATTACTTTCACGCATCCAAAGTCTATGATTCCCAATTGATCGCCATCCTGAACTATAAAATTACCCGGATGAGGATCTGCGTGAACCTGTTTCAGGTTGTGAACCTGGTGGTGATAAAAATCCCAGAGCGCCTGCCCTATTTTATTTTTTGCTTTCTGAGTAGGATTGGTATCCATCCATTCTTTGATGTGTTTTCCTTCAATCCAATCCATTGTGATGATACGATCTGAACTGAGTTCATCGTAATATTTGGGGAATTTCAAATTAGGAATATGACCACATTCTTCTGAAATCTCACGGGAACGTCGAACTTCTAAAATGTAATCGGTCTCTTCCAAGAGCTTCTCTTCCACCTCCCCCATGTAATGATCCAACTCACGCTCGTTCATATTTAATAGTCTGAGGGCAAAAGGCCGCACCAATTTCAAATCAGAACTTACCGAATCTGCCACCCCCGGATATTGAATTTTCACTGCGAGTTCTTTTCCATTTTGGGTAGCCTTGTGCACCTGACCAATAGAAGCCGCATTAACCGCTGATCGTGTAAATGTTTCAAACATTTGTTCCGGATTTTTACCAAAATACTTTTGGAAAGTTTTCACCACCAATGGATAAGATAAGGGAGGAGCAGAATATTGTGCCATGGTGAATTTATCCTGATAGGCTCTCGGTAGGAGATTCTTATCCATGGACATCATCTGGGCTATTTTCAGGGCCGAGCCCTTCAATTCACTTAGGGATTTATAAATATCGGTCGCATTGTTGAGGTGAAGTTCTTCTTTATCCATGGAAGGATTCACCATCTTTTTAGCGTAATGCTTCATATAGTTGCCACCGACTTTCGCACCGGTGGAAATAAACTTTGCCGCTCGCTGCACTTTGGTCACCGGTATGGCTCCCTGTTCTTTCAATTTTTCGGGCATGATCTATTTGGATTGATAAAGGAACTTGGCAAAGTCAAGAAATGAATCCAAGGCACTTTTTCCCATGAGGTCAAAAGCGAGGTTCACGGATTTTTCAATTGCAGCATCTGTTTTTTCAAATCTTGGAGATCTGTCATCCAACCAATAGCGGAACACAAACCAAGTCTGAAACCAAAGTGCCTCGTCGTATCGGTCGCTGATTATTGGTCTACTGGCGATCTCTTCAGTTTCTTTTCCCTCGAGGATGATCTCATTTGCAAAATACTTGAATTTATCTTTGAACTCACCAGCCTCTTTTGGCAAATTCATCAAGGATTTTGACTTGCTTTCGTAAAGGCTCAAAAGATATGATCTGTTTTTCTTCAGTTCCTCGATCCAGGTAAAAAGGAAGCTAAGAAATTTCTCCCTTGCGCTGTATTCTCTGAAGATCTCCTGAGACTCGACTTGCCTGATAGTTTCATCAAAAATTTCAATCCAGATCGCTGATTTAATAGAATCAAAAGAGGTGAAATACGTATAAAATTCCTCCTCTTTCATCTTCAAGTCCTTCGCAAATTTGAAAACCGACTTGGGTGCTGAGCCATGCTCGAGCACGTGATTTTTATATCCTTCCAGAATAACGATTCTGAGATCTTTTTTTGCTGTTTTCTTGGCTGATGCAGTTTCCATAGGTATTGCTGAAATTCTATTCGGATAACACCTAAAGCAGACTTCAAGTTTAGAAAAGACATAAAAAAACCGGAGTCTTTCGATCCGGTCAGATTTTTTAGCTGGTTACCCTTTCGATAATCAAGTTGTGATTGGTGTAAATACACACATCAGCTGCGATATGAAGGCTTTCCCTTACCATTTCCTCAGCCGTCAAATGCGGTGCAAATTTCTTCATTGCCCGTGCCGCAGATTGGGCATACATACTTCCCGAACCGATGGTGGCAATTTCCATGTCCGGATCGATCACATCTCCGTTTCCGGAAATAATCAAAATATCATCTTTGTCGGCGACAATCATCATCGCTTCCAGTTTGCTGAGCATTCTGTCAGTTCTCCATTCTTTCGCCAACTCGACTGCAGCCCGTTTCATATTATTTCCAAAAGCTCCAAGCTTCTCCTCAAATTTGTCTAAAAGAGTAAATGCATCAGCGGTTGATCCAGCGAACCCTGTCACAATTTTCCCTCCTTGCATGACCCGGAGCTTTTTCACTGTACTTTTTGCTACGGTATTTCCTAACGTGGCCTGACCGTCGGCTCCAACTACTACTTCCCCGTTGTGACGAATTGCAACGACGGTGGTTGATTTAATTTTTTCCATTTTATAAGGTTATTGGTTAATGGTTTTTAAGAGTTATCGGGTTAACAATTTGGATTTACAAAATTTGTAGATCTCACTATTTCTTATTTCCAAATAACTGATTAACCCCTTCTCCAATAACCATACAAAAAGCAAAAAGTCCTGATCTCAGGACTTTTTGGCAGAAATTCGATTTCTTAAATCAGGATTCTGACGGGATCTTCCAGCAACCCCTTTAAGGTTTGCAAAAAAGCGGATCCAACTGCTCCGTCTACGACACGGTGATCGCATGATAAAGTAACCTTCATCAAGTTTCCGATTTTCATCTGACCTTCTTTCACGATCACAGTTTCTTTAATCCCTCCAACTGCCAAGATGCAAGCGTCAGGCGGGTTGATGATCGCTGTAAATTCGTCGATTCCAAACATACCCAAGTTGGAGATGGTGAAAGTATTACCTTCCCAGTCTTTGGGCTGTAGTTCTTTGGTTTTTGCTTTTCCACCAAGGGTTTTTGCATGTGTGGAAATTTGCGAAAGCGAAAGGCTGTCTGCAAATCTGATAACCGGCACCAAAAGGCCTTCTTCAACAGCAACTGCCATCCCGATATGAATATGATCGTTGTAGCGAATTTTATCGCCCAACCAGCTTGAATTTACTTTTGGATGCTGACGCAAAGCAGATGCACAGGCCTTGATCACAAAGTCATTAAAAGAGATTTTTACTGGCGAGATTTCGTTCATGCTCTTTCTGGCTTCGATCGCCTTGTCCATGTTGATTTCCATGGTCAGGTAGAAATGCGGCGCTCCGAATTTACTCTCTGCCAATCTCTTCGCAATTACTTTTCTCATTTGAGAAACCTTCTCTTCTCTGAAGCTTTCCTGACCTAGAGCAGGTCCACTAAATTGAGCTGGGGCCGCAGCAGCGGCCGGAGCAGCTGCGGGCACGAAATTCTCAATATCTCGCTTCACAATTCTTCCTCCTTCACCTGATCCATTAATCTGACGAATGTCAAATCCTTTGTCTTCGGCAATCTTTTTAGCTAATGGAGAGGCTTTCACACGATCCCCTTCTGATCCGGATGAAACAACCGGTGCAGTAGAATTTGCAGCAACTGGTGCAGGGGCCTCTGCTTTTGCAGGTTCAGCAGGAACGGAAACTTCGGCTTTTGCTTCAGTAGGAGCTGTTCCCGACGTAGGGGACTGAGCTTTCAAAAGTTTTTCAAAATCAGCCTCCTTTTCTCCAATTACAGCGATTACACCATCTACAGCGACACTTTCACCTGCCTGAACTCCAATATAAAGCAATATTCCGTCTTCATATGATTCAAGCTCCATAGTTGCCTTATCGGTTTCTACTTCGGCAATGATTTCTCCTGATTTCACCGCATCTCCAACTTTCTTCAACCAGGCAGAAATTGTTCCCTCTTGCATAGTATCCGACATTTTTGGCATCGTGATTACAGTAGCGTTGATGCTTGAAACATCGATTTTCTCTGCCGGAGCTTCTGATTTTTTTGATTCAGCCTGAACTTCTGGTTTTTCAGAATTAGCTGACTCTCCGGGTTTGGCATAATCTGCCGCTGATTCAGTTGCAGGTTTAGCTTCTTCATTTTTCGCAGTAGCCGGTGTAGCAGACTCGTTGAGCAGCTGCTCATATGCTTCACCTTTCTCACCGATGATGGCGATTATTCCATTTACTGGCACTGAATCTTTTTCCTTTACTCCAATATATAAAAGGACCCCTTCTTCGTAGGATTCAAGCTCCATGGTAGCTTTATCAGTTTCTACTTCAGCCAGGATGTCACCCGGTTTTACAGTATCACCAACTTTTTTCAACCATGCCGCGATCACACCTTCCTCCATTGTGTCGCTCATTTTAGGCATTCTTATAATTTCGGCCATGAGTTATTGCTCTCTTATTCGTTTTTAAAGTGCCCAAAAATAGTTTTTATAAACTCTTTATTCAAATTTATAACTTAATTTCCCGATGCATTTCAGCCATCCTGTCTCTAATTTCTGACATGCCGCTTATCCAACACAGCACATACGCACGTCCCATGTGGCTCTTCAACGGGCACCTTGAAACTATATATCCGGCTATTTTTCGCAAAGTTGAACTGGTGAAACCAACTCGCGAACGAATAGAAACCATAGATGGAGATTTTTTGGATTTGGATTGGTACAAATCTAGAAAATCTAAACTGGTGATTATCAGTCATGGCCTGGAGGGAAACAGCACTCGCCCCTACATGTTGGGAATGGCAAAAGCCTTTCTCCAGCATGACTTTGACGTCCTGACCTGGACATTCCGTGGATGTGGAGAAGAGCTGAATAAAAAAGTTATTTTCTATCATTCCGGAGCTACCTACGATCTGGATCAGGTCGTAAAACATACCGAAAAAGATTATGAAGAAATTTATTTGGTTGGATTTAGCTTGGGTGGAAATTTGACTTTGAAATATCTGGGAGAAAATGGCAACTCGAATCCGAAGATCAGGAAAGGAGTGGCTATTTCTGTTCCGTTGCATCTTGCCAGTAGCTGTGCAAGAATATCTGAAGGAGAAAATTTCCTTTACTCGAAACGGTTTCTAAAAACACTGAAAGAGAAAGTTGTGCGTAAATCAATTGAACATCCGGATCAGATCCCGATTGGTGTTCTTCGAAATATAAAAACCCTATCTGATTTTGATAATCACTTTACAGGGCCGCTTCATGGATTTGCTGACGCGGAGGAATATTATGAGGTGAACAGTTCCCTCTACTTTCTAGATAAGATCAAATTACCTGTGCTAATCCTTAATGCCCAAAATGATCCTTTTTTGAGCGATAAATGTTTTCCGGTTAAACTCGCAAAATCGTTGGATTGGGTGAGTTTTGAATTTCCCAAGCACGGCGGTCATGTAGGATTCACAGCAGAAAATTCTAAAAATCAGTACTATTCTGAACAGCGAGCGGTTGAATTTATAACATCGGTTATCTAACTTCCCTCCTGATTCTCAAACCTTCCCAAAAAATGTGCGGACGATATTCCCTGAGCAAAAGTAAAATTGAACTTGAAGAACGATTTCAGGCAGAAATGTTGCCGGATTTCAAGCCTCGTTATAATATCGCCCCAACGCAATTAGTTCCGGTCATTACTTCCCAAAGCGCGAAAGGTTTCTCTTTTTTCTATTGGGGAATCACACCGGATTTTGGACAAAATAAGCCGGTAGCTCAAAAATTGATCAATGCAAGATCCGAATCAGTCATGGAAAAAATTTCATTCAAAAGCTCCTTTGAAAAAAGACGCTGTTTGATACCGGCTGATGGATTTTACGAATGGAAAAAGCTCGGTAAAAAAACGAAAATCCCCTATCGTTTCACTTTGAGAGAAGATGAGTTATTTGCTTTCGCAGGAATCTGGGAGGAATACGAAACCGTCAACGGGGAGATTCAACATACTTTTCTGATTTTGACTACTAGTCCAAATGAAAGCGTTTCTGAGATTCATGATCGGATGCCGGTGTTATTGAATCGTCAAATGGAGAAGAAATGGCTAGATAATTACACGCCTGAATCAGAGCTTTTGGAGATGCTTCGCCCATTTCCTTCAGACCAGATGTTGAGTTATACCGTTTCACCTTTGGTTAATTCTGTCCAAAATGATAGCCCAAGTATTATCCGAAAAACTTCTCCTGCCGATCAGCACGGTAATTATACCCTTTTTGGTTAATTCCATTCCATTACCCGTTTACCCATTATTATTGGTATGATATCATTCGATATTATTTTCTTTTTTGCAGAATAGACCCAAATAATCATGAAAAAATCCCGAATCCTTGGTGTGGGACATTACGTCCCTGAGCGAATCGTAACAAACCAGGAACTCACAGAAATAATGAATACCACGAATGAATGGATCGTGGAAAGAACTGGAATCCAAGAGAGAAGATGGTTTACGCCGGGAGTGGACACCGTAACGAGTATGTCCAAAAATGCAACAGAAATGGCTCTGGTAAGGGCTGGAATAGCTGCTACAGAGATAGATTTCATCATTTTCGCTACTGTCACACCAGATTATTTTATTCCGGGAAATGGTGTTTTACTCCAAAGAGAATTGGGCATGGGAACAATCGGAGCGCTCGACATTCGGAATGCTTGCTCAGGTTTTATTTATGCCCTTTCTATTGCAGATCAATTCATTAAAACTGGGATGTATAAAAAAATCCTAGTTGTTGGTGCGGAGATACAGTCCTCAGCTTTGGACAAAAGCGATGAGGGTCGATCCAGTTCGGTTATTTTTGCAGATGGTGCAGGCGCTGCAGTGGTTGGAGCTGTGGATTCAGATCAGCCTGGAATTCTTTCTACTCACCTACATGCTCAGGGTGAATACGCCGAGGAATTGTATTGCAAAGATCCGGGAAGCAGCCGTGAAGTCAGGCTTTCTCCAGAATTAATCGAATCAGGAAGTTTTCAACTCAAAATGAATGGAAATACGGTATTTAAGCATGCCGTTGTGCGTTTCTTGGAAGTTATTAACGAGGCATTGGTAGCAAATAACCTGAAAAAAAATGACATTGATTTGCTAGTTCCCCATCAGGCAAACCTGAGAATCAGTCAATACATTCAACAAAAGCTCCAGTTTCCAGATGAAAAAGTCTTTAATAACATCATGCATTTGGGAAATACCACAGCCGGCACCATACCTATAGCTCTGAGTCAGGCTTGGGAACAAGGACGGATTAAGGAAGGTGATTTGATTTGTCTGGCTGCTTTTGGGTCAGGCTTTACCTGGGCTTCAGCTTTGCTTCGATGGTAGCATGATTGAAAAAAAAGAAGACATGGATTTGAATTTCTGGCTTGAAAGAGATTTTCTACAAAAACACAATCGGCTGAAAGCTGAGTTTTGGGAAATATTGGCTAGGGTTTCTGACTCAATTTCTTTGGATGAAATCTCAAAAACTCATCCACGGCCTAAAGGAAAGAAATTATCAAAAGGCAATGACCTTTTGGGATTTCCATATCAGGTTTTAGATTTAATTCGCGATTTTGATCTTTCTTTAGGTTTGAATATTCGCATTTTAAATTGGTTTGGACATGGGATGTTTCTCTTTGTCTTGATCGGAAAGAATACGTTTCTAGAACCTCAATTGATCTTTTTGGAAAATAATTTTTCGCTTGGTCTCACTTCTTCTCCTTGGGATTATCCAGAATTACTTTTGGAATCAAATTCAACTTCCCACCCGAGTTTAGATCAATTGAAAGACATCGCCTTTTTTCAATGGTTCAAACCTATTTCAATTTCTTCTCAAAAAGATCTGATAGTTGGTCAACTTTCCTCCGAAATAAAAAAAGTGGTTGACTCCCTGTCGCAAAAAATGGTATAAAGCGGGAATTAAGTTATTTTTAAACAGGAATTCAGTTCATCCGTACAATAATCTCAATTGTCACGTTACAACTAAATCCACTCCTTTTTGAATGACTCATCTCATCCTTGAGTTTATCTGAAAAATTGAACGTATGAAATACCTCCTCATTGGCCTTCTTTTATTTTGTTCGCCACTTTTTGCTCAACAATCAGAAATGGTAGTACAATACAATTCTGATTCGACTATCATGGCTACAGGTATCCAAACCAAGAAGATCCGGGAGGGCTTGTGGAAGTTTTACAATCCAAGTAATAACTCACTGCTGGTCGAAGGAAATTTTGAAAATGGCCAGCGTGATGGTGTTTGGACAAGTTATTTTCCAGATGGAAAAAGAAGTATAGTCGCAGATTATAAAGACGGAAACCTCTTTGGGACAATGGCGATTTTTGATGCAGACGGAGCTTTAAAAAAGCAATTGATTTATCAGGACAGTCTCTTAGTTGGTAAATCCATCGAATATTATGGGAGAACAGGTACGCCTACCTACATCGATCCAAAGCAGATTCTGCAAGAAGGGCAATACGAAAAAGGAAAAAAAACCGGTCAATGGATTCAATATTATGAATATGGAGAACTTGCCATCCGTGAGTTTTATGTCAATGATTTAAGAGAGGGACCATTTTTAGAATATGATCAGGAAGGAATTCTCATTACTGAGGCAGTTTACAAAAGTGGAAAACTAGAAGGTGACTTTAAAAGATATACCTATCCTAATCTGGTCATAGAAGAAGGCAAATATGTAAACGGACAGAAGGTTGGTGATTGGAAAAGATATTTTCCAGGCACTAAAACAGTAGAAGCAGAGGAATATTATGACCAATCCGGAAACCGAATTGGTACTTGGAAATATTTCTATGATAATAAAAGACTTGCACGAATCGAGAAATATGAAAATGGAGTTGCAGTTGGGACCTGGGAAGAATATTTTCCCAACAAAGCTATCTCAAAGCGAAAGACGTATGAACTAGGCGTGCCTGTAGGGGAATATGTAGAATACCATAGTTCAGGTGAACTTTCTGTCTCCGGTCAATATCAATCCGGAATGAAAACGGGACTTTGGAAGAGTTTTTTTCCTGACGGAAAAATATTTTCCATCGGAGATTACAGAAATGATCTGAAATCAGGACTTTGGAAATATTTTAACAAAATTGGAATCCTGGTTGCAGAAGGAGAATACAGCCTTGGGATGGAAGTAGGCCAATGGTTTTATTTTTATGATGGTGGCCAACTTAAGTCGGTAGGAAGCTATCAACTTGGATTCGAAGACGGAATATGGGGCTTATTTTATGACAACAAGCAATTGACCCAAGAGGAGATCTGGGACAATGGACGATTGATGAATGTTGGTGATTTCTTCACATATGATGGCAGTGAAAACCTAGACAAAGGCACATTGAAAGATGGATCCGGTACAAGAATCACCTATTATGTCTCAGAAAATAAAGAATCTGAAGGAAGCTATAGATCCGGAAAAGCCGACGGATTATGGATATTCTACCACGAAAATGGAAAAAAAGCCTCAGAAGGAGCCATGAAAGACGGAAGAAAAGAAGGCCCTTGGCGATATTATAATCCTGCAGGAAGACTGGAAGATCTGATCAATTATAAAAACGATGAGGTCATAGAAAATCCGATTCAATCCATGATCCGGGTTAATTAAGTCAAACTTTACACATGCAGATCAGTTCCAATTAAAATAATTAGCCATGTTCGGGATATTTAAGAAGAAAACTGAAATAGAAAAATTGCAAGAAACTTATTCAAAAATGCTTTCTGATGCACACAAGCTTTCTCACAGCAACAGAACAGCTTCTGATAAACTTCTAGCGGAAGCAGAAGAAATCGCGAAAAAAATAGATGAACTTAAAAATTAAATCATCTACTTCGAAAGGAAATCAGATTTGAAAA
The DNA here is from genome assembly GCA_046597285.1 of Algoriphagus sp. Taxonomy (GTDB): domain Bacteria; phylum Bacteroidota; class Bacteroidia; order Cytophagales; family Cyclobacteriaceae; genus Algoriphagus. The sequence goes on from JBKJKX010000057.1 coordinate 140,071, forward strand.
AGAATAAAAATAGCCAGGAACAAATCCTGGCTATTTTTATTTTCGGGAGTAATCATCCTGAAGCCTAACGATATCTGATTCATCAGATGGATGATCAGGATCGTCATGCATCCAGATTTCCGCCACAATTCCCCAATTATCAAGGCCTACAAGTCGGTGTCTTTCGCCTTTCTCAAGTGAAACAGTTTTTCCCATTTCCATTTCCAATACCTGACCTTGTTCGTCAGTGGTACTTCTTGCAATACCCGAAACTCCGCAGATCAATTTCCAAAGTTCGGCTCTTCTAAAATGATACTGCCATGACAACCTGTGATTAGGCGCAACTAGCAAAAACTTTGGACTCAACTTATGATTTAATTGCTCCTTGGAAAGCTCAACATCATCGAAAAACAAGTTTTTGAATTTGCTGATATGTGATTCATCCAAGACAAAAAAACCTCCCCAAGGTCTATCGAGGTCTTTTTGAACAACTCTGAGACCCTGAATTTCAATAAATTCACCAACTTTTTGAAATACCTCTTCTTTACTCAGATTTTTAGTTAGATCAATTTGATTCATGATTTTTGAAAAATAATTTGTTAAAAATAAAAGTAAAACTAGTGGAATCAAGATGCAAAAAGTAATACTGACATTTCAAATCTTTTCTCACAATTAGAGCTTTGTAGAAAATAAATTTAATTTTAAACAGAAATCCAGTTCTCGTTTTTCTATTTTTTTAGAAAAGTATTTTTTGAAGCCTAAAAATTCCTTTAATTCAGGGATAATTTTTGAAATATGAACCTGATAAATCCTCAAGCGGTCATCAATAAAATGGAGGGGGTAGTTGAAATAAAAAGCTACCTCAACAAAATCAAAATCATAAAAAACCTTTATCTGAAGGGAGCAAATACTGCAAGTGAAATCTGCACTGAAGTGGGCATTTCCCTACCTACTGTAAATTCCCTTTTGGGAGATTTGATGAGTTCTGGTGAAGTAATCAAGCATGGCCGGGCTGAATCTCAGGGAGGTAGAAAACCCGATTTGTACCGTTTGGTAGAAAATGCATTTTATGTGCTTTCTGTGGATTTATCCCGGTTCAACATGAATCTGGCTCTCTACTCCTGCACTCATTCACTGATATCTCCAAAAGTGAGTCATAAATTGACCCTCAACAATGAAAAGGAGACTTTTGAAACGCTGTGTGAACACATTGAAGGTTACCTGGAGAAAACAGGAATTCCTGCGGAAAAAGTAATCGCTATCGGAATTTCCATGCCTGGATTGATTGATTCAGTCGGAGGAGTAAACTATACTTACCTCAAGTTTGGAAAGAAGACTTTGCTTGAAAATCTGGAATCCAGATTTGACAAAAAGATTTTCTTAGAAAATGATGCCAGAGCAATGACCCTTGCAGAATATAAATTTGGTCTGGCGCATTCCTACAAAAATGTACTGGGTATTTTCATAGGATGGGGAATAGGCCTTGGAATTATCATTGATGGTAAAATCTATCAGGGAGCTTCCGGATTTGCAGGGGAATTTGCACACTCTCCTATTTTTGAATCGAGAGAAATAACCTGTACCTGCGGTAAAAAAGGCTGTCTTGAAGCTGTAGCTTCGGGTACTGCCATCGTGAGAATGGCTAGAGATGCTATCAAGATGGATACTGAAAGTATTTTGGCAAGGATGGTGCGAGAACATCAAGGTGAACTTGAGCCTAGTTTGGTGGTAGAAGCGGCCTTGGCCGGAGATCAGCGAGCGATCACAATCTTATCAGAAGCAGGACTTGATCTGGGCCGTGGGATTTCGATTTTGATTCAGCTATTAAATCCTGAACTGATTATAATAGGGGGTTCGGTAGCAGAAGCTAACCAATACCTGATCACACCAATTCAACAAGCCTTGAATATTTACAGTATGGCTAAGTCACGTGAGCGATCTCATCTTGCACTTTATCAGCTCGGAGAAGATGTCGGTCTGATGGGTGGAGTCGCCGTCGTGAACGAAAAGCTATTCGAAGATATAATCAATCGATTAGGGTAAAAATTTTACCTACCCGTTTACAAACCTAAAATTTCAATACAATCCAAAAGCATGATTCTCTCAGGCTTTTTTTAAGTGATCATGACAGAAAAGTGAATTAACAGCATTAAGACCCAACCAAGAAAACGGATGAACCTATTTCTCTACCTCCTTTCCTTTATCTGGGCTTCATTTCATAGTCCTGTAACCTCAGAGGTAAAGGCTTTTGATTCGCTCCAAAACGTCATCCTAATTTTAATAAAGGCTTAAATGAAACGAAAGATATCTCCGCCGAAAACCCCGAAATTCTGACCAAACTGAATGCATTCGCACAATCTGTCCGTGCTGATATGGGCGATGCCCTAACGAAAAGAGAAGGATCTGGTTTGAGGAAAGCGGGGAGAGTTCAATGAAGGTTTCTAAAAGGAATCCTAGCCATTAGCCTGAGTATTTCGGAAAGGAGTCATTTAATTTTTTGATCCAAAAAAGGCAATACAGCTCCGATCAAGGCCGCTTTTTCTCCCAAAGGTGAAACCTTAATCGGGACATTATATCCTTGATTTTCAAGGTAGTGACGGGTAAAAATCATAAATCGATCAGCTGCCAAACTGACTTTCCCTCCAACAACCACTCCATCAGAATGTAATCTGATCAGGTAAGGAAAGAGGAATTCGCCGAGTGTTTTTCCAAATTCTTCGAAAATAGAATTTGAAATTTCGGTTTCAACTTCATCTTTAAGAAGGTCTTTCACTCCAGAAATTTCCTTGCCGTACTGCTCCATTGCGAAGCGAATAAACCAACCTGTTCCGAGATAATCCTCAGCGATTCCCGTTCGGAAAGGAGCAGTCCATAGCTTTGCATCTTTGACGACATCATGTACTTTGATTGCTGAACCCAATCCCGTCCCGAGGGTAATTCCTATAGAGTTCTGGAAATCAATTCCGGCTCCGGCATAACTTTCTCCGGAAAGAAAAGCTTCCGCATCATTGGTGAAAACAATATTTTCAGGTAAAATCCCAAGCCTTTCGGCTAATAAATCTTTGACTGAAAGTCCATAAAGCGAACCCAATTTGCCTTGGTCTTTGATCAGAGAAATACCATTTGAATAGTCGTAAGGGCCCGGCATTGCAATCCCAATCCTGAACAGATTTGATTCTCCGGCGGCTTTCAGAATCACTTCAGACCATGATTTGAGGATCTGATCGGCAGATCCAAAAGCATCGACATCAGCTTCCGTAAAATTTAAAATTCCGGCTTCCCGGCCATTTAATTCCACTTTTGCAGCGGAAATATGAGAACCGCCAATATCAACTCCAATTAAATGCATAAGGGAAATTCTTTTTCAGGTTGGCAACT
>JBKJKX010000134.1:0-11798 GCA_046597285.1 Algoriphagus sp.
GAATTTCTGAATACTGATTTCTTTCTCTTTTTTATCTGTTTCGTATTGAGTCTGCAGTTCCGCTATTTGCCTGGTTTTGTCTTCCTCAAAGAGCGAATCTTTTTGTTGATTGTACAATTTATATTCCTCCAAGGAAGCATTAAAGTCACCAGACTTTTCCTCAATTGCCGAAAGTTCGAGATGAGCGTCCATTACCAATTTCTTTGCTTGGATGGATTCTGCTATGGATAATCCACGCAAAGCTGATTGCTTTGCTTCATTTATATTATTTTCAGTTCGATAGACAGATGCAAGATTAAGAAGCACCTCAGATAGGTCAAATTTATTATCGAATTCTTCATTCAGTCTGAGCGCTTCCAGCAAGCTCGCTTTTGCTTCTTTCGTTTTGCCCAGCTTATTATAAGCTTGTCCGGCACTGCTCAATGTAGTGGGGAGAAACTGCATTACATTTTGTTCTCTGAATTCATCGGTACTCAGTACCGCGTAGTATAAGGCACTGTCGTATGATTGTGTGAAGTAGTAGACAGAACCCAAGTTGGCATGGCATGCCGCAATACCAAATTCATTTTTTAATTCCTTATACAATTGCAGCGCCTCGTGATAGTAGCCAATTACTTTTTTATACTCTCGTTGTGCTTTGAGTACAATACCAATGTTGCTGATTACCATTGCAATTTTGGATTTGTCGCCAATACGTTCATATATTTTCCGCGCTTCAAAATAGTTTTCCAATGCTCGCTTGGAGTCGCCCATTTCATCATAGATAATACCCAGATTATTTAATGTGTTGGCTGTTTTTAAATCGTTACCAATGCTTTTTCTGATTTCCAGTGCGGGAAGCTCATATTCTAGGGCGCCAGAATAATTTCCTTGCGCCTCCAGTGTGATTCCGATATTGTGTAAAGCATCTCCTTCGAGATCCTTTAGTTCCCCTTTCCGTGCAAGTGCAAGTGCTTCAAGACCATAAGCTCGGGCACTGTCGGCATTTGAGAAACGATATTCCCAACATAAGTCAATGAGAATTTTTATTTTGTCTTTGGCAGAAGCTGTATTGAATGCAGTTTGTAAACTATCGATAGCATTGTTTTGTGCAAAAGAAAATGAAGAAATGACGACCAGAAAGGAGATAAATAATAGGCGCATTTAGGTGGTTTTATACGAACTAAAGTACAACTCAAAACTGAGTAACAGGTTAATGAAATGAGGCATAAAATGATGAATTAAAAATTAGCTATTTTCCCTTATACCATCACAAAATCTTGTGTTACTATTTTTTGCCCGGGCTGAATAAATACTCATTTTTCGGCAACAAAAGCTCCTGTAATTTTTTCGAAAAAATCTTAGCGTTCTAAGGTAACTTCCACACCGTTCTTAACGGTTTGCAGGGTCACTATTAAAGAACTTTTTTATACGCCCTTGACGGGTGATTTCTAAATGGTCTTGACTGCGCCCCAAGAGACTGGACTGCGCTTTTTTACAGAAATTTATGATTGCCTTTAACAATTCCATTTAAGTCTGCTCCAAAGTCGAACCCTGAAGATGGTTAACATAATGCAATCAACTAGTTTTTGGCGCTTCAAATTTGGATAGGAGCACATTTTTCGCTCCCATCACTACCAAAAACAGGGTAACCTCGTTGCTTTGGTTTAAGCAGCTTGTTAGAGTTTCCACATTCTTAAAAAAATGACAGGCCTCTAAAGTGACCTAAATTTTATAAGTAAGGTTTGATAGAGGATATAGATATGACTTATTTTTTCTTCGTAGGATTTGACCTAACTAAAAGAATCTGAAGATGAAGGAAGCTTTCTGACCTCATAGGGACAATCCGAAAATAACAAACCAGGAATTTTGGCCTAACTTCATTTTAAATCTTACTGAATTCAATTTTCTTAGTCTTTTAGTTCATATCCAAATTCCCATGATCCATTCGAGAACTATATTACAATTAGTCGCAAGCATTTGGCTTCTTTTTGGCGCAACGTACAGCTTTGCATCCGATCAGATAGTGGAAGCACATGCTTCCAAGCTACAGGGAGCAAAGGAATACACGCTTCAGGTTGCTGCACTGATGCCGGATTCTCTGATTTCATACAGCCCGGTGGAAGGGGAAATGGCTTTTGGGGAACAATTGGTACACCTAGCTGACAATCTATTTTGGTTATCCTCTTCTTACGTTAGCGAAAAGCCAAACCCCGTTACGACCAAAGCCGATGCAAAAAACATGAGCAAAGAAGAAATAGTGGCCTATGTGACCCGTGCCTATAACTTTGCAATCGAAAGTATTCGAAATATGGACCCAGAAAGCTTGACCAAAGAATTTGACTGGAATAATTCCAAACTGAACAAAATCCAATTTCTCAATCTTATCCAAGATCACCAGACGCACCACCGAGCTCAGCTTTTGGTCTATTTGAGACTAAATCAAGTGACTCCCCCGCGGTATCGAGGCTGGTAGAAATTAGAAGAAAGTCTTGAGCCAATTAATGGTTTATTAGGAATGCACTGATTTTTCAAACACGAAAAAGAACCCAAGAAAATAAGTTCTGGTGATCGGAATAGGAGGAGTCCAAGATCATCCCCGAGGCAGAGGAAAGTTCTTTCAGGAGCTTCAAATCGTATTTTTGAGAGATTTCAGTTTGGATGACTTCATCTTTTCCAAACTCGATTATTACCTCTCCGATCTGTACGTGTTGCGCCTTTAGGCTGACTAGGAAGCTTTCTGCTGCCCCGCTAATCGGATGATAAGTGGCGTAATGATCAAAAGAAGCAAGATCAAAACCACCGTTTAATTCCCGGTTGATCCGGGTCAATAGGTTGAGGTTAAATCTTCGGGAAATCCCATGCGGATCATTGTAGGCACTGAGGATTTTTTTTGGGTTTTTTTTAAGATCCACTCCCAGCAGGAAAAAGTCACCCGACTTTAGTTCTCCTTTGATGAATTTCAAAAAATCTACCGCCTCGGCATTTTTGAAATTTCCAATATTACTTCCTCCAAAGGCAATCAACCTTGGATTCGTCCTTTGCTTTAATTCAGGGAGGGTTTTGAAATAATCTCCGGCCATGGGAGAATAGGCTACCATTGGGACCCGCTGTCTGATTAGGAGTGCATTGATTTCCAAAATATGCATGGAAATATCCAGTGGGAAATAATTGAGATCCGGAATCTGCTCGCTGAGAACTTCAATAAAATGAACCATTTTCCGGCCATCTCCTGCCCCGAGTTCGATGATATCCAATTGAGAAGTATTGATTCTTTTTGCGATTTCCTCCGAGCGGGTTTCAATAATTTCAAACTCAGCTTCAGGCAAGTAATATTCCGGCATATCCATGATCTCCTGGAAAATCAGAGATCCCGCATCATCATAAAAATACTTGGATGGAAGATTTTTAGGCGTATTTCTCAGTCCGGTAAGGACCTCTTTTCTAAAAGTTTGTAAGTGTTCGTTCATTTTGCCAGTCTTATGCCTGAAAAGATCCAACGTGAAGAAGGATGAAAGAAATTGCGGTATGTGGCTCGGGAATGGCCTTTTGGAGTCGCCACCGATGCTCCCCGTAAAACATGTTGACTGACCATAAATTTGCCATTGTATTCTCCTAATGCTCCAGCTTCTTTCTGAAATCCCGGATATGGCAAATAAGCACTGTTGGTCCATTCCCAAAGTTGTCCCCATCCCAACTGTCCTGATGCTGCTTCCCATTCAAATTCCGTGGGTAATCTGCACCCTTTCCAGGATGCAAAGGCCATCGCCTCATAAAAACTCACATGCTGGACTGGTAGATTAGGATTGACTTTCTGGAATCCCTGAAGGGTGTAATTCCACCATTCCCCGTTCTTCTTATACCAATATAGCGGAGCCTCAATCCCTTCTTTTTTAATAAAATTTAGCCCTTCATCTAGCCAAAAATCGAAGTTCTGATAGGCAGCTGATTCGATGAATTCTAGATATGATTCATTGGTTACTAGACTAGTTGAGATTTCAAATTTTTCTAAAAAAACACGGTGTTTCCCCAATTCATTGTCGTAGCTAAATCCTTCTCCTCTAGATCCAATTTCATAGACACCCTCCTCAAATTTAGAATACCCGCGTTGTTCCGCTTCATTTGTACTAAAACCAGGTCCATAAACAGGAAAAGTTGGCTGATTGCCCAAGATGTATTTTAGGTCGTAGACTAGGAGTTCCTGGTGTTGTTCTTCATGGTTGATTCCCAGTATAATTCTATCTAAAATCTCCTGGGTAAGCCCTTTTCTATCCAGCAAATCTGCTAGCTTCTTGGTCACGTACGCGCGATACTCCAGAACTTCCCTCACGGGTGGTCTACTCATCAGGCCTCGGTTGGGACGTAGCACTCGATCCCCGGCATGATTGTAATAGCTATTAAACAGGTAAGCAAAATCCTCGTGATAAATCTGATATTCGGGATCAAAAGTTACCAAAACAAACTGTTCGAAAAACCAAGTTGTATGACCCAGGTGCCACTTGGGAGGTGAAACATCATCCATGGGTTGGGGAATATAATCCTCCACTTCTAGAGGAGCGCAGATGGCTTCACTTTGATTTCGAGTTGTCAAAAACTTGGCTTTGATCGCTTCAGCTCTTTTCATAGTCAGGTCTTTTTGATGAGCATTCGAATGAATTGAAAGATTAATAGGAGAAAAACGAAACTGAACGGCAGGGCAAATAGAATCAACAAATTACTAACTGCCTCCAAAAGGCTCTCTTGTCCCAGCCAAACCAAAAGGGAGGTGAAAACAAAAATGCTAATCCCCCAGAAAATCCTGATTCTTGGCCTGGGTTCTGGCTTTCCTTCATCCGTGAAAATACTCAGGACAAAAATGGCCGAGTCTATAGAAGTAATAAGAAAAGTCGAAACCAAAAGAGTCACCATCAAATTGCTGACCAATGGAAAAGGGAACAAGGCAAAATAATTGAAAAGTGAACTGTAGATAGAGGAAAAAGCACTTGAATTAGTAGTGCCGGAATCGATCAGTTCCATGCCATTTACCCCAAAAACAGCAAACCAAAAAAAGGTGCCCAAAGCCGGCACAATCAATGTCCCCAAAACTAGTTCGCGGATGGTTCTGCCTTTGGAAATTCTGGCAATAAAAACTCCAGTAAATGGAGCCCAAGACAACCAAAATGCCCAATAAAAGTAAGTCCATTCTTTCAGAAAGGAATCCTGCACCAAAGCATCTCCTACATTGAGACTCATCGGAAAAAAGTCTCGTAAGTATGCCCCAAATCCAGTAAAAAAATAGGCAACGGAATCCCAACTACTCCCAACTGTCCATGCAAACAACAGAAGCAAAACGGCTCCTCCAATATTCAGATTGGATAAAAACTTAATACCTCTTCTGACTCCGAAATAAGCTGAAAGCATGGCGACGGTGGAAACCAAAAAAATGGGTAAAAGGACGGCCTCAGTCGAAAAACGAATTCCTGTCCAGTAAGAAACTGCCTCCAGCAATTGACGGCTACCTAAGCCTACACCAGCTACCACTCCAAACAGCGTACATAAAACAGTGAGTAAATCCAAGAATCCTGCTAGCCATGGACGATTCAATTTTCCCAAAAGGGCAGAAGAACTCAAGGCAGAACCATCCTTGAGATAAATATTATAGGAGACAATTAAGGCCATCAGGCCATAAAATGCCCATGGAGTAAATCCCCAATGAAAAAAGGTGTATTCCAGCGCAAAGGTTTTGGGATCGATGTCAACTATTCTAGGGGGATTTTGATAATAAAAAACGGGTTCCTGTACGGCCCTTAGCATCAGTCCTCCTCCCATTCCGGTACTGTAAAGCATCGCAATCCATGACAACCATCCAAATTCAGGTTTTTCAGCTCCCAATTTGATTTTCCCAATCGGGAGAATTGCAAAGCCAAACATTAGCAGCACAGCCCCCAGCCCTAAATAAAGGTAGTATCCTCCGAAAAAAGACAAAACCCAAACGGTCCAAGATTCCAAAAGAGAACCCAGTTCGGCTTGGAAAAACAGGACAGATATCAAAAAAACCAGCAATACCGAAGTAGTAAGCTGAAGTAGAATCGGCTGTTTAGATTTTATCGGAGATAGATTCAAATCATTTTTTCTGTTTTAGTCAAGTCTTATTTTTCGACTTTGACCCCTTTCCAAAATGCAATATAACCTTTGATTCCGGAGGCCATAGGCTTAGTGTCCGGATAATACCAAGCTGCATCTTTGTTGATTTCTCCATTGACTTGAAGTGAATAGTATGAAGCCTCGCCTTTCCAAGGAGAAATGCTGTGCATTTCTGAAGACTTGAAAAACTCTTTTTTAATCGCATCCGGCGGAAAATAGTGATTTCCTTCGATGACAATGGTTTGATTGCTTTCGGCAATGACTTGGTTGTCCCAGATCGCTTTCAAGTGTTGTTATATTTTATTTCCCAACAATCCCTTTTAAACGCCCCTCAAACTGTCTTGGGTAAGACAATAAACTGGAATAGTCAAATGTAGAAAATGCTTCTTAAAGGGAATATTCAGTTTTCCTCAGTCCAATTCTCTAAATCGGGTTTCTACTTGAATAGGCTCATGAAGTGTTTTATGGACAGGACACTTATTGGCTATCTCCAAGAGTTTTATTTTCATTTCCTCCGTGACTTCTCCTTTGATTTTCAGAAATCGGGTGAACTTCGATATTTTTCCCTCAGCGATGTTTTCCACCCCATTGCTGTCTTGCTGATGAACTTTTTCGTGATTGAGGAAGACATTGATTTCCTTCAAATCCCAACCTTTTCGGTTAGCATACATTTTCAGAGTCATGGCTGTGCATGCACCTAAGGAAGCCATCAGCAAATCGTATGGTGTAGGTCCCAAGTTATCTCCTCCCACAGAGACCGGTTCGTCGGATATCAAATGGTGAAAGGGAGTCAACACCTCAGAAGTATAAGAATCTCCGGCAAGGCGAACTTTGACCTGATGGCCTTTCACATCATTTTCGGCGACTGCCTCCGGCAAATATTTTTTGGACCAAGTACTGATGAGTTCTCCGGCATATCGACTTTCCTCTTCTGACGTGAGCAAATGATCTGCCCCGTCCAAGGATATAAAGCTCTTTGGATGATGAGCAGCTTGATACAATTCGGCTGCATTAGAAATATCAACAACAGTATCTTGGGGAGAATGCATGAAAAGAAAAGCTTTTCTCATCCCTCGGATCAATTCGGTAAGGTTTTGGGATTCCAGATCTTTCACAAATTCCTGACTTAGGGTAAAGGGTCTTCCTCCGATAAAAACCTCCGCCTTCCCTTCTTTCTCAATTCTATCAAGGTCTTGGGTAAACAGTTGCTTCACATGATGAGTCTGGGATGGTGCGCCAATGGTTACCACCGCCTCGATCGAGTCCAGTTTGGCAGCAGCAAAAATCACGGCTGCACCTCCAAGAGAATGGCCGATGATTAATTTGGGAGCTTCATAATTCTGCTCCAAAAAACTGGAACCCATGATCAAATCGGAAACATTGGAAGAAAAACCACTTTCTCCAAATTGTCCTTCAGATTTTCCCAGGCCTGTAAAATCAAAACTCAACACAGCTACGCCCAACTGGCTCAATGTATCGGAAATATTACTTACTGCTTTGAAATTTTTGGAGCAGGTAAAGCAATGGGCGAACACCGCATAGAACCTAGGGACTTCATCCAAAGGGAAGTGCATCCTAGCCGATAAACGGTCGCCAGAGGCATTGGGAAAACTCAAGTTTTCGATTTTCATGAATTAAGCGTAAAATGAATTGTTTTCTTGGTTAAAGCGGAGTGGTGTTGCATTTTTATTCAGACAGATACCATTTCAGGGAATTTTGGATCCACTCAAAAAGCATCTTCTCATTTATGGACATTTCCTCGATTGGCAATACTGCGCCTTTCCAGCCGTCAGTCACGATCCACTTCCCTTTTTTTAACGCAATTACTTCTGACCAGTTCCAGGATTTATTTTCCAAAGCATACCCTGATAAATAATAATATGGTGAGTCAATCATTGAATCCGCCATGGCTAATCCAAAGCCAATGGCTAGTAGAGGGTTGGATTCCAAATAGACTCTTTACTTTCCCTCAGCCTGTTTCAATCTTCTTTTTTTAAATTCAGAAAAGAGTAATTCAAAGATCTTAGTCTTTCAAGGTAAGTCACTTTATAAGTTTCATTTGTCTGGCTGTTTAAAAAGCTTCGGTGAATTAGGGATTCTACGTTTTCATTATGGGATGACAAGACATTTAGTATTCGTAAACAACCTGAAAAACTCTTCCAGTGCAACCGGATAGGCAGCAACATATCTTCTAATTAAAGATGGGATTCCCTCATGGCTGTATTTGTACTTAAATTAATTGCCATTTGTTTCTTTGGTTTTACCTTCAAGTGTTTCAAAGTCCTCTACACCTAATTTCTTGAAAGAGGCTGAATCAATATCAAATCGCCTGTTTAGAGATGTTGGTTCAACATTTTTGAAAAAAAATCATCGCAATCACTGCAACTTTCAGCTAGAACACTTTTAGACCTAATGAAAACAAAAAGCCCCAAATCGTTAAAATTTGGGGCTTTTCGAAAGATTTGATTAACTAAAAGCAGAGGAGGAGGGATTCGAATTTTCACTTATATAATGCTATAAATCAGATTATTATAAGGTTTGAAAAGGAATAGGTCTCGATTTTTCTACCTCGAATTTTTTCTTAAAATTGGGATAAGCGGTAAGTTAAGGGATTTGAACCCTCGGTAAATATTAATAACAATTCAAAGTTTATCGATATTGTACCTATCGAGTGACCTACTGTTATTTAGTAATGAATCATGAAAATCGCAAAAAGGTCTTAAAAGTGTATCGTTTTTAGCTACAGCCGGATCATACCAATCAGCTTTTTCTGTTGCCCAGCTTATCCATTCATTCAAATTTTCAGATAGGGCAAATTTTTCCATGTGGCTTATGTACCCTCTTAATGCTTGAGCTTTTTCCCACCTTTGACTATAGGATAAAAGAATTTTGAATTTGTTAAAGTCGGACTCCTTTCGGGAATTGAGTTCTTGAATTATTGTCTCTCTTATTTTTTGTTCCTGCCACCTTCCCTCGCGTTCGATGCGTTCGGCTTTTTCCTTCTTTGCGAAATATTCAAGTGAGCCAATTACTCTTGCCAGCTTTTCTTCCAGTTTAATACTATTAGTATCAGTCCATTCTCGCTCAACGTAGTTAAGAAGCCTAAAGTATTGAATGGAAAGAACACCAGTCAGCTCCAGATCTCGGGTCTCATATTTATTAGAACTTTCTTTGTATTTACTTTTTTCCCAAAATCTGATTCGAAGTTTCTCGTCAAAAATTTCAATGAAAGTATGCTCTTTTTCAAATTTGATAAAGTGACCTCTTGTTTCAATTGCTTTGATGAACGTATCAAGAATGAGCTTGGCTCTATTTAGGCTCTGTTTCCCTATTGCTATATCAAAGGTCTTGCTTTGTTGTCGTGTACTATCTGTTTGTGGAGAGTATCCAAAACCTGAAAAAGATAGAGGAGATAGAGCCTTTACAATCGGATGTGGATTTTTCAGTTCAGTAGGAACAATTAGATTAATTTTTAGATCAGATTCGACTGCGGATACATGGTCTTCTAATTCTTGGTTTCTGATTGGATTCATAATTTCTGGGTTTAGGTTAAGGTGTATATGTACCTGGGGTCTTGAATCTATTTACGATTTTAATATTAATAAAGACTTCAATGCGGAGAATAACACCTCTATTCTCCGCAGATTTTGCAGATATAGTGATGATCTTGCGGAGAATAATGTCTATTTTCACCGCTAATTATGCGGAGAATATACATTCATCAAGATAACAATTGGCCGAATTTCACTTTCGATCTGATTCAGCTCACCCCAATTCTTCTCAATGTAAAAGGAATGCAAGGAAGGTTAATGGGTAGAATGGAGTCCATGGGTTTTGAACTGAGAGAAGAGGCATACCTGAAAACCCTGACTCAGGACATTCTTAAGACCTCGGAGATAGAAGGAGAATTATTGGATGCTGACCAAGTAAGGTCTTCGCTCGCCAGAAAGTTGGGAATGGATGTGGTAGGGTTGGTGCCATCGGACAGGAATGTAGATGGGGTGGTACAAATGATGCTTGATGCGACAAATAACTTTGCTTCTGACTTGACTGAAGATCGATTGTTTGGCTGGCATTCCTGTTTATTTCCAAGCGGACGAAGTGGGATGTTCAAAATCCAAGTGGGTGATTGGAGAAAAGAAGACAAGGGACCTATGCAAGTGGTATCTGGTCCTTTGGGAAAGGAAAAAATCCATTTTGAAGCTCCTCAGGCAGAACTTCTTGACCAAGAGATGAATCGATTTTTGGTGTGGTTTAACCACAATTTCGATTTGGATCCTGTGATCAAGGCTGGTATTGCTCATTTGTGGTTTGTTACCATCCATCCATTTGATGATGGTAATGGCCGGATTGCACGGGCAATAACTGATTTGCAATTAGCCAGAGCTGAGGAATCCGGCCAACGATTTTACAGTATGTCCGCTGCTATCCGAAAGAGACGAACTGAATATTATGAAATTCTTGAGCGGACTCAACAAGGCAGTTTGGACATCACCCCTTGGCTGAAATGGTTTTTGAATTGCCTTCAGTCAGCATTGGAAGATACTGAACAAGTCATCGGTGGGGTTTTTAAAAAGGCAAAATTCTGGCAGTATTATTCCCAAACTGTAATGAATGAAAGGCAAAAGTTAATGCTCAATAAACTGCTTGATGGTGATTTTTTTGGAAACCTCACTTCGTCCAAATGGGCAAAAATGACAAAGACTTCACAAGACACAGCCACCCGGGATATAAAAGATTTACTTGAAAAAGGGGTTCTGGAAAAAGGGGAAGAAGGGGGAAGGAGCACGGTTTATCATATCCAGAATTTCTAATTTCAGATTGAAAGAAACACTTTTTTAGTTCGTAAGAAATCCACTATTTATATTATGGAAATAGTTGAAGAGTTCTGAGTAAATTGTGGAGAAAAGTTCGAAGAAAGACCTATTTGGAAATGTATAACATCATATCTAAATAAGTAATTATAAAGTAAAAGTACGAAAGTTGAATTTTAATATTGAAGCCTCCGGAATCAGAAATCCATTTTTTGAATTCTCACTAATTAAGGCTGAAAATAGGTGAGTTAGTAAAGATATTTAGCAGATTTTTCATTACTATTTCTTTTGTATTCCTTATTGAATAAAAATAAGATTAATATATCTGTAAACAGATATTATTTTGTTATAATAAAAATAAGGAAATAAAAGTTTATAAAAAATATTAAAACATATTTTTTATTCTGTTTCTTTTTAGTACCTATGGTACGTCTTTTAACTAAAACGTACTATTGAAATGGAAAGAACGCATTATGAACAACATGTTAAGGATGAAGCTGTACGAAGATTCATAAATGGGGAAAGTGCAGGAAAGATTGCAAAGGAAATGGGAATTAAAAGCCCTGACCTTATCAGGAAGTGGGTTCAAACTTGGCGAAAGAAACATAATCTTTCCGCGGACGAATACAGAAAACCTAACATTGCTGACGATGTGGACGAAATTCAAAGATTACGAAACGAAAATTTTCGAATTGAAGAAAAACTTCACCTTGTTTTGAAAATTCTCAGCCTTGTAATAAAAGGTGATATCAATAGCTGGAATGAGTTGTTGAAAGCGTTACGTCCTTCTGAAGCAAGCAGGTAATAGAAATAGCGATTGACGTTGATGAGGCGCAGAATACTACTCTATTCTGCGCATTTTTTTTCCCCATAGATAGACAT
>JBKJKX010000159.1:0-24887 GCA_046597285.1 Algoriphagus sp.
GCTTTCAGGCAAATGAATGGCTAATTGACCCAGCATTTTCCGGATAGCTGCAGGACCTTCAATGGTCCCAATCCGCCCTTGATTCCGAATGACACCCTCTTCCCCGGGGTAACCAAGAATTCCAATTTTTCTAGCAGAATTGCGTATCAATTTGAGGTCAGATATGGGTTTCACTGCCTGATGCCAATATTCGATAAGATCTGATTTTCGGCCAGACCAATGAAATGGAGAAGGATTTTGATGGAGGCTCATTTTTTTTAGTAGGATAGAAGTTTCAAAGGTAAGGGTTTGAAAACGAGATTTATCCTCCAATTAGTATTATTTATAATTAACCTATAGGAAAAGTAGGCTTTTTAAATAACTCTTCTAAAATTTCGTCTTCGACTAAACTTGGTACTGTCACTTTTAAGTCAGGTCTTCGTTCCATTTCTCGTTTGATTGCCTCTAGCGAACCAGGATTTCTAGCCCAAGCACGACGGGCTATTCCATTGTTTACATCATAAAAGAGCATGGATTTCAGCCTTCGCTCAGCTTCCACACTTCCGTCAAGCAACATTCCAAAACCTCCATTCATTACCTCCCCCCAACCTACGCCACCACCGTTATGGATCGAAACCCAGGTTGCTCCTCGGAAGCTGTCGCCGATCACATTGTGAATTGCCATGTCTGCCGTGAACTTGCTGCCGTCGTAAATATTGCTTGTTTCGCGGTAGGGAGAATCTGTCCCGCTCACATCATGATGATCTCTTCCGAGCACAATCGGAGCAGATATTTCTCCGGAATTGATGGCATCGTTGAAGGCTTGGGCAATTTCAGCACGGCCTTCGGCATCGGCATAAAGGATTCTTGCCTTCGAACCCACTACCAGTTTATTCTTTTCTGCCTCTTCGATCCAAGTGATGTTATCCTGCATTTGTTGCTGAATCGATGCCGGTGAATTTTGCATGATTTCTTTCAAAACCCGGGCAGCAATGCAATCTGACTTCCGCAAATCTTCGGCTTTGCCGGAAGTGCAAACCCATCGAAACGGCCCAAATCCATAATCAAAACACATCGGTCCCAAAATATCCTGAACATAAGATGGATATCGAAAATCAATTCCATTCTCAGCCATCACATTTGCGTCCGCCCTTGACGCTTCCAACAAAAAGGCATTCCCATAATCGAAAAAGTAGGTTCCTTTGGCAGTATGCCGATTGATAGAGGCAGCTTGACGACGAAGGGATTCCTGAACTTTCACTTTGAAACTTGCTGGATTTTCAGCCATCATTTGATTGGATTCTTCGAAACTTAATCCAACCGGATAATAACCACCTGACCATGGATTGTGAAGAGAGGTTTGGTCCGAGCCGATTTCCACCAGTATATTTTCCTGATCCAATCGCTCCCATACATCTACCACATTGCCTAGGAAAGCAATAGAAACAACTTCTTCCTGATCCTTTGCATTCCGAATGCGGGCAATCAATTCATCAAGGGTCTCAATCAATTCATCCACCCAACCTTGTGATTGCCTTTTCCTCGCAGCCGCAGGATTCACTTCGGCGCAGATTGTTATACATCCTGCGATATTTCCTGCTTTGGGCTGCGCCCCACTCATTCCTCCCAAGCCTGAAGTTAGGAAGAGTTTACCTTTTGATTTTTGACCTGATTCCAGCTTTCTCCGGAATGCATTCATTACAGTAATCGTGGTACCGTGGACGATTCCCTGTGGGCCAATATACATGAAAGAACCCGCTGTCATTTGGCCGTATTGTGTGACCCCGAGTGCATTGAATCTTTCCCAATCGTCTGGTTTGGAGTAATTGGGGATCATCATTCCGTTGGTCACGACTACACGTGGAGCATCTGGAGAAGAGGGAAAAAGCCCCATAGGATGACCGGAATACAGGTGTAATGTTTGCGATTCGGTTATCTCAGCCAGAAATTTCATCGTGAGGATATACTGAGCCCAGTTTTGGAAAACGGCCCCATTTCCTCCGTATGTGATCAATTCCTGCGGATGCTGAGCGACTTGCGGATCCAGGTTATTTTGGATCATGAGCATGATTGCTGCAGCTTGTTGGGTTCTGGCTGGATACTCCTTAAGTGGTCTGGCAAATATGGCGTAATCAGGCTGGAACCGATACATATAGATCCGACCATAAGCTTCAAGTTCATCTAAAAATTCTGACGCCAACACTTTATGCCACTCCTTCGGAAAATAGCGAAGTGCATTCCTGAGCGCCAGTTTCTTTTCCTCCAAACTCAGAATATCCTTTCGCTTTGGAGCATGGGAAAGTGAATTATCTCGCTCTTTTTTGGGGGGAATTTGAGAAGGAATGCCTTGTAATAACTGATCCTGAAAAGTCATATTGAATTGCGAAATTTGAAATACGAAATACGGGGAAGAATTTTTCTCAAGTCTTTAAATCTTATGTCTTAAATCTTTTATCTAAAATCTTTTCACCTTTCTTCCAGACCATATCTGGCTTCATTTTTCCCTGATGGTAGAGAATTTCTCGGTAGTCAGAAGTGGTGAAAAGGCAGAAATCAGCAAGAAAATCAACTTTTAACTTTCCCAGATCTTCCAAACCTAATGCTGCTGCTGCGCGAAATGTAATTCCTGCAAAAACTTCGGCAGTGCTGAGTTTTTCGAAAGTTGCCAGAATTGAAGCCTGAGCGATTAGGTCTCCCATCGGCGCCGAACCTGGGTTCCAGTCTGAGGCGATTGCCAAAGCACCGCCCTGATCAAGAATTTTTCTAGCTGGAGTGAAGGCGCAACCTAAACCTAAAGATGCTCCAGGTAATGCAACTGCAATCACATCCGATTTAGCCAATAGATGGATTTCCTTTTCAGTGGAAGCTTCGAGATGGTCGGCTGATATTGCTCCGAAT
The DNA here is from genome assembly GCA_046597285.1 of Algoriphagus sp. Lineage (GTDB taxonomy): Bacteria > Bacteroidota > Bacteroidia > Cytophagales > Cyclobacteriaceae > Algoriphagus. The sequence goes on from JBKJKX010000159.1 coordinate 2,878, forward strand.
CGGATGGCTATTTCCGAGCCTCCCGGATTGAATTGATCGGCGTGAACCGTGATATTGAATCCTGAATCTTTTGCCCTTTGGAAATAAAGACTGATTTCTTCTGGTGAAAAAGCACTTTTCTCTACAAAGGCATCGATTCGTTTTGATAGTTTTTCATTTTTCAAAATAGGAAAAAGTTGCTCGCTGATTTCAGAAAGATATTCTGAGTTGGAACCAACAAAGTCCCTGGGTTTCATATGGGCTGCCAGGCAAGTTGGAATCAAATCAGCGGAAGTGGATTCGCTGGCTTTCCGAATTGCCCGAAGCATTTTCAATTCTTCCTCAACACTCAAGCCATAGCCAGATTTCACCTCAATTGTGGTTACACCATCCGCAAGATGACGATTTGCATTTTGGATAGTTTTTTTCGCCAATTCTTCCAAATTCAGCTTTCTGGTTTGGGTGACGGTATCCCAGATTCCTCCACCGGCCTCAGCGATTTCGAGGTAAGTTTTCCCGGAATTCCGCATCGCAAAATCCATTGACCTGCTGCCCCCAAAACAGATATGGGTATGACAATCCACAAAACCAGGGAGCGCTACATAATCTCCATTCAACTCGGTTAATTCCGCGCCAAGGCTAATTGCCTTTTTCTTTAGAGTTTTAAAAATTCCGATTTCAAGAATCTTTTCCCCTTCAATCAGAATGCCGGCATTTTCCAATATCTCTATTTGCTCATCTTTAAGAGCGCCTTTCAACGAAAGATGATCCATCGTCAGTATTTGGGTGATCGGGCCGATGAGTTTCAGGTTTTTCATTTTTATTGATTTATGCTTAAGGTGATTGGAAATCGAGAATTCTGATTCTAGGATTCAAAATTCCTCTTGATCTCTCGTTCCGGATTACAAATCAGCAACAGCTTTAATATTCAAACATCGGGCTCCACTCTGTCTCAAAAGCCAAACTTTCCTTTCTTGACACATTTTGAGCCAGCTCAATCAATTCCCCACTTTGAATTAATTCGATTGCAGTTTCCATGTCTTCATACATCACACGATCCTTCACGACGGGTTCGATTTTTTCCCGAACTCGATTATAAATAGCAGTCAATATTTTCCCAGATTTCATTGGTGCATGATAATCTACTGCTTGCGCAGCATAGAATAGCTCAATTCCCAGGATTTTCTCCACGTTTCCGATTACTTGAAGTGCCTTTCTGGCACCAATACTTCCCATGCTCACATGATCCTCCTGACCCAGCGAAGTGGGAATGCTGTCTGCTGAAGAAGGGAAACAAAGACCTTTATTCTCCGAAGCCAAAGCTGCGGTTGTGTATTGAGGTATCATCAGGCCGGAGTTCAATCCAGTTTCTTTCAGTAATAGTTTGGGCACTCCTGGAGTATCTCCACCCAGGGAAAGATAAATTCTCCTATCTGAAATATTTCCCAATTCTGAAGCTGCTAGGCATGCATAATCCAACGGCAAGGCAATGGGCTGTCCATGGAAATTCCCTCCGGAAATGGTGTGAGTTGCGTCAAAAATAATTGGATTGTCAGTCACAGAATTAATTTCGATTTCGATTGCATCTTTCAGATGGAGCCAGGCATTTCGCGAAGCGCCATGAACTTGAGGCATGCAGCGCAATGAATAAGGATCCTGAACACGAGCGCAATTCAAATGAGAATTGACGATTTCGGATTCATAAATCAAGTTTAGGATTGTCTGAGCCACATGTCTGTTTCCAGTAAATGGCCTTAATTGATGGAGTTCAGCTGAGAATGGCTTGACCGAACCCATCAATCCTTCCAGCATCATGGCTCCTGTGATGTCCGCATGAACGAGCAAGTTATTCAATCTGTCTACAACTTTTACTCCGTAAGCCGCCATAAATTGGGTGCCGTTGATCAGGGCGAGCCCTTCTTTTGGGCCAAGGGAAAGTGGGATTTTGCCAAAGTAGTTGAGGGCTTTTTGAGTGGGAGTGATTTCTCCTTTAAAATAAACTTTCCCTAAACTGATCAAGGGCAAAAATAAATGTGAAAGGGGAGCTAAATCTCCGGAAGCACCAACCGAACCCTGAATAGGGACTACCGGAATGATGTCATTTTCCAGCATCCAAGAAATTCGTTCGAGCGTTTCCATTCGGATCCCTGAAAATCCCTGCGCCAAAGCCTGAAGTTTCAGCACCATCATAAGCTTTGAAATTTCCACCGGAACCGGGTCTCCCAATCCGACTGCATGGCTTTTCAGGAGGTTTTCCTGCAAAGTCTGTGTGTCATCCGCTGAGATTTTGCTGGTGCAAAGTGGTCCAAAACCAGTATTAACTCCATAAACAGCTTTCTCACCTCGAGCTATTTCAGTGACGGCTTGTGAACAAGCCATTACTTTCCCGAGGGTTCCTTCGCTGAACGTCCCTTTGATTTCTTTTCGGGCAAGTTTTATGGCTTTCGAAGAAGTCAGATGATCTTGGCCATAATGAAAAATCTCCATTTGATTTGAGTTTAAATTCAGGATTCATACAAAGGTAAATTGTACTTTTGATACCTATTGATACTATTGTTGTCAATAGTTAATAATTAATAGTTATCAATGGAGCTTAGGCACTTATATTATTTCAAAGCAGTAGCGGAAGAATTGAACTATCGGAAAGCCTCTGAAAGACTATTCATTTCCCAGCCCGGACTCAGTCGGCAGATTAAGCAACTAGAGGAAATGCTGGGAGTTCAGCTTTTTGACCGTGATAAAAAACATGTGCAATTGACTGCATCTGGAGCTTTCTTTAAAGAGGAAGTAGACTTTGTTCTAAATCATCTTGATCTTACAAAAAGTCAATTGAAACTGATTGCTGACGGGAAAGTGGGTGAGCTGAGAGTCGGTTTTTTAGGTTCTGCATCCAATCAGATTTTACCGGATTTGCTCACTAAACTCAACGCGCAACAACCACTGATCAGTACGAGTTTAGAGGAATTGAGTAATTCGATGCAGGTTGAAATGATCCAAAAAGATAAACTTGACTTGGGTTTCGTGCGAATGGCTTCGGTTCCTGAAGGTTTGGAAATGAAGACAGTTTTGAGAGATTCATTTTCATTGGTGGTCCCTGAAAACCATTCCATTGGAATAGCCGACTTTTTCTCAATCAGTCAGTTTAAGGACGAGTCCTTCATTCTTTTCTCAAGTGATTACAGCAATCTTTACTTTGAGCAAATTATGAGTATTTACAGAGATGCTGGTTTTTCGCCAAGGATTCGTCATAAATCTGTACATGCACTCACGATTTTCAAGCTGGTGGAGATAGGGTTGGGAGTTGCAATAATTCCGTCATCGCTGAAAGAGGGGTATGACCTGAAAGTTAGATTCATGGAAATCCCAGGAATTCCCCAGTTTACCGAGCTTTCGGCGGTCTGGAAATCAGGTAATCGAAATCCAGCCTTGAAGCAGGTCTTGCCATTGATATGATCAAAATCCCTTTTTTAGCTTAAATTCAAAATGTCGGGTAAATGTCGGCTCTAATCCGAGCTTAGTACGTCAAAAGTCAAAAATCAATCATAGATCTTGCCATGGTAAATGAAACCTATTCGAAATGAAATGCGCAAATCACTTTTCATTCATTTGAAATAAAAAGAAATAATGCGCATTCAATGTCACCATTAAAAAACAAACACATGGACATTAAACAACCAGAATTGGGCAAGAAAATCTCTGAACTGAGAAAAGCCAAAGGACTGACACAAGAAGAGCTTGTCGAAAAGTGCAACCTGAATGTGCGTACAATACAGCGCATCGAAGCGGGGGAGGTGACTCCGAGAAGTTACACGGTCAAGACATTATTTGAAGCGCTAGACTACAAATGGGAGGAAATGAAATCCGGATTTTCGGAGGAGAATCAGAAGGCACCTTCTTACCTCTACCTCGCTTTTGCTGCTGGTTTGGTGTATTTTTTTCTCGCTTTCTTTGAAATCGGAATGGAATATGAATGGGTAGAAGAAGGAAGACAATCAAATGCAGCATCCTTAATTGGAGTGAAAATCGGGACTTTTATTACTTACTCAGTCTTTATTTTGGGTTGGATTAAGTTGGAGACTTTTATTCCAAACGTGCTTTTAAAAATCTCACTTTGGACAATGTTCGGAGTAAATGTGATTTGGTTTTCTGTGGATGGTTATGCACTGCTTTCCGGACAACTTGCTTTAGAGGATATTTATCTGATCAAGATTAGTTCTTTCGGATTGTGCTATGCGTTTTTGGGCATTGGATATCTTGCTTACAAAAAGCTTTGGTCTAATATTCCTCAAATAGTGGGAGCATTGGGTATCTTAGCCGGGATTCTGATTTTTTCGGGAGTAGGAGTAGTTTTTGGATTGATACCATTGACTCTTTTTGAATTAGGGCAACTTGCTTTGATGATATGGGCTATTAATAAAATCGGGAGAAAATCTTCTCCCGGTTTTTCTCAGCCTGATGTTCATGAATTCTCAACTTGAATAATTCTTCGGATTTTTCATCTTCACAAAAACTGCTAATATTCAGGTAAATAACCTGAATCAATGAATAAATCAATTTTTCTTATTTGCATTCTTCTCTGCTCTTTTTTTATTCTTTCATGTCCTGAAAATGCTTCAGACGAGCAAATTAAACTTCCAAATAGCCTCCTGATCGAAATAGAATATCTTGGTGGTGGAGTAGTAAAAGCTAATTTCAGTGCAGATAATACCGCTTTTTTCAAAGTTAATTTTGGCGTTCCTGGCGAACCAATGGAAAGAGTTGATGGAAATTCTGCTTCGAAAACCTATACTTCAACCGGTGATTTCACTGTGGTCGTTCAGGCTCATGCGACTGAAACCGATTTTGTTGTTGACTCCAAAATTGTCAATATGACCAGAGCTACGTTGGGCTTGGATCCTAATTCAGGTTATATCAGTCCTGAAGGTTATGAAGGTTATGACCTGGCGTGGGCAGATGAATTTGCGGGCTCAGTTCTTTCAGATAATTGGAAATTTGAATTGGGAGATGGATGTCCTGATATATGCGGCTGGGGCAATGATGAGCTCGAATATTATAAGAAAGAGAATACAGCGATTGCAGATGGGAAATTGATTATAACTGCAAAGAAAGAAAATGCAGGCAGTAGAAATTATACCTCTTCGCGACTCATTACTAAAGGAAAGAAATTCTTCACGTATGGAAGAGTTGATATTCGGGCAATTCTTCCAAAAGGCCAGGGTCTGTGGCCGGCACTCTGGATGCTTGGGGAGAATATTTCGGAAGTAAGCTGGCCAAAATGTGGTGAAATCGACATTATGGAAATGATCGGTGGGAGTAACGAAAATCGTGACAGAACAGTCCATGGGACAGTCCACTGGGATAATGCCGGAAACTATGCCAACTACGGAGGTAATACAAAATTGAATTTCGGGATTTTCAATGATGAGTTCCACGTCTTTTCCATTGTTTGGGACCAGCAGAAAATCGTCTGGCTTTTGGACGGTATACAATACCATGTAATTGATATCACTCCCGGTGGACTTGAAGAATTTCATAAGCCGTTCTTCTTTATTTTTAATGTAGCAGTTGGAGGGAGATGGCCTGGAAGTCCTGACGGATCCACCATTTTTCCGCAAAAAATGACTGTCGACTACATTCGAGTATTCCAGAAAAAATAAGGCTAAACCAGTGGATGTTTTACCCTTTGGATAAACTCAATTCTGAATTGACAAAAGCTTTTACCTGCTTCAGGATAGCTGCATTGTCAGCGCTTACTGACTCAATCTCCAAGATTTTCGGGTGAATGCCCGGAGCATAAAAGCTACTCATTGCTTGTTCGAGTTCCTCCTGATTTTTCACCAAAGTGTAAGCAAAACCGAACTCAGTGGCCAAATTCCGGGCAGTAAGATTTTGACGGGTTTCAAAAAACTCTTCCAGTTCCGGTTGCCTTGCAGGGCCATCGATCAATCGAAAAATACCTCCTGCATGATTATTCAAGATGATAATTCTAAGGTTTGGCAGTGAGTAATTATGCCAAAATGCATTCCGATCATAAAAGAAAGCCATGTCTCCTGTGATCAGCGTTACCGGTTCTTTTGTCGTGAATGTACATCCGACAGCAGTACTTGTGGAACCATCGATTCCGCTGGTTCCCCGATTGCAGATGATTTCCTGATTCCGTTTTCCGAGGAAATTCAAATAACGGACTGCCATACTGTTGGCTACATGAATCTTAGAAAAAGGAGGGATTTTTTTCAACAAAAAATGTAATGCTGAGTATTCCCCAAATGCGACTTTTTCAAAAGCGGAAGGCAAAGCTTGCAGGATAATTTTTTCAAGTCTGTTCCATCGAAGAAAATATTCTTCGTCCTGATTTGGGAGATTTTGTTCTAGCCACTTCAAAAAATTTTCTGGCGTGCAAGCAAGAATTCTGGTTAATTTTTGAAACGTGTCTTTCGCTTGGCCATCAGCCTGAATATGCCAGTGGGAAGCTTCTGTTTTACGGAGAAATTGTTTTAGCGACTTCGAAATGACCGATTTACCAAAACTAATGATCAGCTCAGGAGCAAGATCCAATTGAAAGTGCTGATCTCCCAGCCAATGGTCATGCAAACAAATCGTATGATCTGATTGGAGATTTGAAATAGAATCGGTGACGATAACTACTTTTTGGTTTTTGGCAAGTTGATCAAGAAGTGTTTGATTCTTGGAATCAGGCTTTTGATGGCCTGCAACGATCAGAATTTTTTTAATAGTTTGAAGTCTGTCTTTAACGTTTTTGAGGCTTTCTTCGGCCAAAACAGGGAAGTTTGGTGAAAGGGTTACAACTTTTGGGTTTTCAGGAAAAACCAGTTCTTCTCCAACTTCAGGATAAAAAGGTTCTCTCAATGGGATGTTGATGTGAACGGGTCCCGGAGGAAATTGCTTGGAAAGAATAATCGCTTCGTTGACAATCCTGCTTGCATGCCAAACTTTCTCCTCATTTTCAAACGAGTCAGGGAATTGGAAGCTTTTCTTGACGTGTTTACCATAAACTTCCTGCTGGAAAATAGTCTGTCCATCCCATTGATCTATCCATTCAGGTGGTCTGTCGGCAGTTAAAATTAAAAGAGGAATTTGCTGGAAAAAAGCCTCAGCTACAGCAGGAAAATAATTTAGTGCAGCTGATCCGCTCGTGCAAAGCAAAACGACCGGCTTTTCTAATTGTTGAGCCATTCCCAAAGCAATAAATCCTGCCGAGCGCTCGTCTGAGATCGTCCTGGAGTGAATATCGGGATGTCTGGAAAAAGCCAATGTTAAAGGTGCGCATCTTGAACCAGGAGAAAGAATAGCATTTTGGATGCCTTTTTTAGCACAAATGGCTACTAAATCAATAATCGGCTGGAGAATCAAGCTGTTGGATTTTGAATGAATTTACCAATGATTTGGCATTTGAGTTCAGTTTCTTCCCATTCCTTTTCAGGATCAGAATCTTCAGTTACACCTGCGCCAGCATAAAGGAGTGCTTTATTACCAGAGATGGAAGCAGTCCTTAAGTTTACGAAGATGGAAGTTTCCTGATTGATGTTTACAGGCCCGATGAATCCAGCAAAAAAAGAGCGATCAAACCCTTCATATTGTTTCAAAAAATTATGTGCGGCCTCTCTTGGCATCCCACAAACTGCCGATGTGGGATGCAATAATTCAAGCATAACTGATCCAAGTTGTGGAAAATTGGTCGTAGTCATGTTGACCCTAAAATCCGAACGAAGGTGAAGCAGCGTTCCTGCCAAAACTGTTTTTGGGCCATGTTCATTATATTCCCTTAACCGGATTTTCTTAAAGCAGTCCACAATGTATCTGCTGACAAGAGCCTGTTCTTCTATTTCTTTTGAAGTCCAGGCTGCTGTTTTCAGTGGATTTTCTCCTATCGCAGGTTGAGTCCCTGCCAGTGCCATAGTGTGGAAATATTGACCTTTGGTTTCGATCAGGACTTCAGGAGAGGCCCCGATCCAAGTACCAACATTTGGAATATGAAAGAAATTAACAAAGGAATTTGGGTAAGCTTTCAGCATGCTAAGAAGACTTTTGGAAAGGTCAAATTCTTCTGAAAGTTGAATAGTTTTGGTACGGGAAGGGACGACTTTTTCAAGTTTACCTTCGGAAATAGCTTGAATTCCAAGTTCTACGAGATTCTTAAAATGTTCCTTTTCCTCTCCGATATTTCTTTTTTCGGTTGAATTCTCAGGAGATTTTTCTTGAAAATGGAAGATGTCCATTGACTGATTTTGATCTTTTTCTTCTGAATTCAAAATCCATTCAGGTAGATGATCTTCCTCTATCGAATGATCCAGGTTTAGAAAATGATATTTGGAAGCACGGATAAACCAAGCTTTCTTATCCTCCTGATCAGCGAAAGGATGCACAATAAACCCGGGAGCTAATTCTTCCAGATTCATGCTCACTTTTTCAGGCTCGGAGGTTTCGTCCAACACAAACTCCAATTTGGCAGTTTTTGGCTTTCTCCAAATTGCAAAAGAACCACCAGAAGAAATGCCTGTGCTCAATAGAAGTTGGAGAGCCTCTTGAATCGAAAATAGGTTGGTGACAGTCTGATTACTCATTTTTTATCCAAAATCGCCATTGTAAGACGGCTGATGCAGCATAATTGTTCCGCTGCGTTGAAAATTTTTATTTCCCAAACCTGGGTTGATTTGCCAATATGAATTGGTTTTGCAATTCCTCGAACTTTACCTGACCTAACTGATTTCAAATGGTTGGCGTTGATTTCGAGTCCGACAACGGTTTGTTTTTCCGGGTTGACTGTCAAAGATGCCGCTAAACTTCCAAGAGTTTCGGCTAATGCAACATTTGCTCCGCCGTGAAGCATGCCCATTGGCTGGATGGTACGATGATCCACAGGCATCGTAGCTTCCAAGAAATCATCCCCGATCCCGGTGAATTCAATTCCCAAATGTGTAACCATGGTTTGATGGTTTGTGTTATTCAATTGGGTAAGCGAAGGCTTTATCTGGAATACCATAAAAATCTAAACGAAATGGGTTTTCTTTGCGGCGTTGAACAAAAATAAAGAAACTTGAACCGAAAAAAAATTTACCTTGTAAGGCACGGACAAACAGATTTTAATCTTAAAGGAGTAGTGCAAGGAAGCGGAATTGATGCCCCAATTAACGGGAATGGAGTAGCACAAGCGAACGCTTTTTATGAGGCATTCAAAGATGTCGATTTTGACAAGATCTATTATACAGGGCTAATTCGTACCAAGCAATCGATCCAAAGTTTTTTAAACTTAGGCATACCAAGTGTTTCATTACCTGAATTGAATGAGATTTCATGGGGGACTTACGAGGGTACACCGATGACTCCTGAAGAAGGGAAGTATTATCGGCACATGCTGCACCAATGGCAACTTGGAAATTTGGATTATGCTATTGCAGGAGGCGAGAGTCCTAATCTTGTTGCAGAACGATTAAATAGAGGAATTGAGACCATTCTGACAGGACCGGGAGAAATCATTCTAGTGTGTATGCACGGAAGGGCAATGAGAATTTTCTTGAGTTTGATTCTAGAAACTGATTTGAAGGACATGGATAAATACGAGCACCAAAACTTGTGCTTATATCTTCTTGAACAAAATGAGGATGGAAATTTTAACCTTGCAAAAAATAATGAGGTGGGTCACCTCAGGGGGTTGGAGTAATCTTTTCAACTTTCCCATTTTTCTTCTTTTGAAGATTTTCTTCGTAGGCAGTAAGATAAACTTGAAGCGACTTTTGGCTTTCAGTCATGTCAAAAAGCCGGAAAGCTATATCCTGAAGTTTCAATTGGCGACCAGATTCAACGATTACCAGAAATTGACCTAAGAAGCATTCATCAAAATCGCAGGAAGGAATATCAATTAACAAGGCGAGTTCAGAATTACCTGAGTAGGTTCTTGTTTTAAAAGAAGAAAATTGGGTTTCAATTGCTTTAAGAGAAGTCTTTAATGATTTTAATTCTTTTGCTTTGAAAAGCACCAAAAATGTTTTGGAGTCTGTTTCCTTTGCGAAGACAGAACTGGTGCACAACAATAAAAGAATTAGTACTGCAAACTTTCTCATTGCTTGAATATAGGACATAAATACTCTAATAATCAATTCATTTAGAGTATTTAACAACAAAACCCTGAGAATTCCTTTCTCAGGGTTTTGATTTTATAGAATTTGAAGGCCTTTCTTAGGCTCTTGCTCTTTTCTTTTTTGCTGTTCCTTCTTCTTCTATTTCGTCTTCAACTCCTGCAAGGATTCTTCCGCAATGCTCACAAACGATTAATTTTTTCTTTTCGCGAATATCAGCCTGTCTTTGAGGCGGAACAGTGTTGAAACAACCCCCACAAGCGCCTCTTTTCACCATTACAACTGCAAGGCCATTTTTGGCGTTGGCTCTGATTTTGGTGTAAGACTTAATCAATCTTTCTTCAACTTTCTTGCTTGATTTCTCACGATCAGCTCTAAGCTTAGACTCTTCAGTTTCGCTTTCAGACACAATCGTTGAAAGTTCGTCTTTCTTCTGATCAAGATCTTTCTTACGATCCTTCATTACAACTGTAAGTTCCTCCAGATCGACTTTTTTCTGGTCAATTCTAACTCCAGCTTCTATTATTTTCTTTTTAGAAACCTGAATTTCAAGGTCCTGAAGTTCTAATTCCTTGGTGATGGCGTCATACTCTCGGTTATTCCGCACATTCATCTGCTGCTCCTGATACTTCTTTATCAGTTTTTCAGAATCTTTAATGCTTTCTTTTAGCCTTTTGATTTCATCTTCGAAAGATTCAATTTCTGACTGAAATTTATTCAAACGAGTGTCATAGCCGATGATTTCATCTTCAAGATCCTGAACCTCTTCTGGGAGAGCTCCACGAACTTTAACAATGGCATCTAATCTGGAATCTATGAGTTGAAGGTTGTGAATAGCCTCAAGTTTTTGTGCTACTGTACTTTCCATGTACTATCGGTAGGATGTGGGATTTGTAACTACTCTTGTAAAATAGAGTGCAATATTAAGAAAATTTTGTGACAATAATTCTCCAAGTAACTGTTTTGTGAAAATTTCACTCTCATAATGCCCGATATCGCAAAGAATTAATTGGGATTCAGCGTCGAAAAACTCATGATACTTCACGTCAGCCGTGATAAATATATCAGCCCCCGCTTTTTTTGCATCTCCGAGAAGAAAAATTCCTGCCCCTCCACAAACTGCAACTTTGGCGATTTTTTTTCCTAAAAGTGCCGTATGCTTTACTACTTTGAGGTCCATTCTTTTTTTGAGATGATCAAGGAAGGCTACTTCGTCCATCGGTTCGCCAAGTTCTCCGATCATACCTGCTCCGACTTCCTGATTTTCATTTTCAAGGAGTTGGACATAATATGCGACTTCCTCATACAAATGAGATTTCTTCATTTCCTGAAGTACCCTTTGTAATAGATGATTTGCAACCAAAACTTCCACTCTGACTTCTAATTCAGTTTGAGCCTTTCCTCGTTCACCTATTGAGGGATTCGAATTTTCGGAAGGAGTATAGGTTCCTTGGCCTACTATCTGAAAAGAGCAATCCGAATATTCCCCGATCTTTCCCGCTCCTGCATTGTAGACCGCCGTCAGTACAGCCTCCTTATTTCCTTCCGCCACAAAAAACACAAGTTTACTTAGCAGGTGTTTTTTGGGTTTTAGAATTCGAGTTTTTACCAATCCCAATCGATCAGAAATCCGCTTATTTACCCCATGAGCCATATGATCTAGATTTGTATGGATGGCATAAATAGCGATGTTGTTTTGAATCGCCAGAATGATTGTTCGCTCCACGTAATTTTGGCCGGTCAAACTTTTCAACCCTTTGAAAACAATGGGATGATGCGCTACAATCATATTGGCACCAAGCTCAATCGCTTCTCTCACTACATCTTCTGTACAATCGAGGCTGCAGACAATTCCTTTCACATCAGCCTCTTGGTCGCCTGTGATCAAAGTGGCATTGTCATAGGATTCCTGATACGCAGGAGGCGCGATTTGCTCCAAATACGAAATTACTTCTTTGACCTTTGTTCCCATATTTTTCTGTTTATTTGATCAAAATTAGCAATTCTGAGGAATGCACTGGTACGGTTTTTTGCTTTATCCATTTGCCATATTGTACGACCTGATCACTCGCTTGAGGAACTGGTTATTTGATCAGGGTTTACTCAAAACCATTGAATCTCCGATTCCGACGATTTTGGTTGGGAATCTTAGCGCGGGAGGAACTGGTAAAACACCCATGGTGGAATATCTTATTCGCTTGTTGAAAAATAAATTTAAACTGGGAGTACTCAGCCGGGGATATGGAAGAAATTCGAAAGGATTTCTGGAAGCAAATCAAGACTCAACACCGCAACTTATAGGAGACGAACCGTTTCAGATTTATCAAAAATTCGGAAATGAGATCCAGATTTTTGTAGGAGAGGACAGAGTTTCTGCCTTAAAAAAAGTAATGAAGGGAAATAGTACTCCGAGTTTAATGATTTTAGATGATGCATTTCAACATCGATCGGTGAAAGCTCAATTGAATATAGTATTAACCACTTTCCAGAAACCATTTTTCTCCGATTTTATGCTGCCGGCTGGACGGCTTCGTGAAAGCCGTTTTGGTGCAAAGCGAGCAGATATGGTATTGGTGACCAAATGTCCTGAGAAAATGAGTGAGGGGATGAAGAATGAATTCAGGGATCGGATTTGGAAGTATGCTGGATTGAAAACTCCTGTCTTGTTTTCTCAAATTATCTATGGGAAGCCGTATCCAATTTTGGAGGGTAACATATTTTTTAACAAGATAATATTGCTCAGTGGCCTCGCAAATGATGGCCTTTTTGTGAATTACTCCAGAGCAAATTTTGATGTGCTCGAAGTCCTTCGTTTTTCAGACCACCATGATTATTCATTCGCAGATTTTGAGAAGCTAAAATCCGCCCGTCAAAACTTTTCGGATAGGGATGTCGTCCTATTGACTACCGAAAAAGATGCTTCAAAACTTAAATCCATGGCTCCGGAGGGTTTTCTGAGAGAAATTCCGATTTTTGTGCTTCCAATTCTGGTAGGATTTTCTTTGGAAGATGAAAAAGTCCTAATGAACCAGATCCAACAAAAGGTCTTAAAAAAGACAAAAACTAGTGAGGAATAGGTTATTCGGAATTTTCAGTGTGATTTTTTTGCTAAGTGTACAAGTTTTGTATGCTCAGCGACCGATTCCACCTACTGGGCGACGACCTGTCAATCCCAATCAAACCACCAACCCTAATCAACGTCAAGCGAGGGATATCGTCACTCCGGAAGCCGAAGAGATTGACGGACGGAGGCCGTTATTGGACGATAGTACGGTTATGGTATTTGGTCCAAATACGAGTTTACAATTCTTCGAAAAGGACATTAAGAGGAATAAATTGGTTTTATATCCTCAGGATACACTTCTGAACAATTTTCACAATTATGATCCTGTAGCGAAAAGCAACTGGAAATATCAAGATCTGGGAAATATCGGGAGTGCCACCAAGTCGATTTACTACAGAGTTCCGGAATTAATCGGAAAACGATCTGGCTTTCATGCTTATGATCTTTACTACAGATCTCCAGAGAATGGACGCTATTTCGACACCAAATCGCCATTCACCGAAATGTCAGCGTTTTTCGGGGGAGGAAGCAGGAATATGCTGGATTTGGGGTTTGCAAGAAATATTAACCCAAGATGGAATGTAGGATTTGAATTACATACCATGCGATCTCGCAAAACTCTCAATCCTGTGGCGAGGGATGATAATATGGTGGAGCAAAATTCCTATTCATTCCAAACTAATTATCGGACAGAAAATGGGAAGTATTGGATTTTGGGGACATTTTCGAGGATGCGCCATTTGGTGAGTGAAATAGGCGGCATTATTCCTCCCGAAGAGGATAGTACATCCATTTACTTCACCTACGAAGACGCAAAAGTCTGGCTGAAATCCTCTAACTCCAGAGATTTAAGACAAGACTATCACTTCTATCATGAATACAAAGTCAAGGATGGGTTGCAGATTTACCACGTTTTTGATCGCAAGAAGCAGGAATTAATTTTTGAGGCTGATCTGACCAGTTCGGATTCTTTGTATTATCCGGAAACAAGATTCAACCAACCAGATACCACTCAAACCGTGAATAATTTTGGCGAGTGGAGAAATGAAGTGGGATTCAAAGGGACGTTTGGCGGGTTTTATTACAATGCGTTCGCAAAATTCAGATCAGGAAGAATGAAGAGTTCTTTTTTGACCGAAAACGATGTTTTCAATGAGGTTTATATAGGAGGGGAATTGATTGGAGATATTTCTGAAAAATGGTCTTTAAGCGCAGATGGAGAATATTTGTTACCAGGAGCTTTTAGATTACATGGCACTTTCAAATCACCTTGGCTTACAGTGGAGTACACCAAAGCACTTTACAAACCAACATCCATGCAGCAGAATTATGCAGGGAATCATTATAAATGGATAAATAATTTTTCGAATACTGGAGTTGATCAAATAAAGGCTGTTTTGTTAGGCGATTTTAAGAATTTTCAGATCAGACCATCATTGACAATTAATCGAGTAAATAATTACGTCTACTTCAGCGAGGAGCGAATCGCTACTCAGGCTTCGGGCGAGGCATTTATGTTGATGCCTGGAGTAATGGCTAATTTCAAGATTGGTAAAAAATTCCGTTGGGATAATGAAATCATTTTCACCGAGATTACCGGCGACGCAAAAGATGCATTCCGGATTCCGAAGATTTATGCCAACTCAAAGTTTTATGTGGATAGTCCATTTTTTGATGACAACGTTTTTGTCCAAATGGGTATAGACGTTCGTTACCATTCAGATTATTTTGCGGATGCCTATTTTACCGGATTTCAACAATTTCATCTGCAGAATAATTTTAATGTATACGCGTATCCGGTCATGGATTTTTTCCTGAGCTTTCGGATCAATAGAACGAGGGTTTTATTAAAGTACAATCATCTGAATAGCGGTTTGATGCAGCAGGAAGGCTATTTTGTAACACCCGATTACACGGGTTACAAGTCCTTTCTCGATTTGGGAATTACTTGGTATTTATTCGATTAAAGATGAGTCGGGAAGAAAGCACGAGACAAAAAATGCTTCATCTCAAGCTTCCAACAGATCCCCGATGGGTTGGCATAGCTGAGATGCAAATCGAGGATATTTTGGCAGATCATGCCTATTGCGAGCAAAAAGCAGCGTCTTCCTGTATCAGTTTGATCTTGCGTTACCATGATTTAGATCATTTGGTCGATACGCTTACCCCGATTGTGGCAGAAGAATGGGGGCATTTTGAGAGGGTGATGGATCAAATCCGCAAAAGGGGAATGAGTTTTGGAAAACCGAGGAAGGATGAATACGTGGTCAGTCTGTTTGAATTTATGAAGTCTGGAGGAAGCCGAATGCATCAACTCACAGAAAATCTATTGATGAATGCTTTGATAGAAGCCCGGAGCTGCGAGCGTTTCAAATTGCTTTCGCAGCATATTGCCGACGAAGAATTGCAAAAGTTTTATTACGAACTGATGATCTCTGAGGCAGGTCATTATGTTACGTTCATCGAGTTGGCGAGGTACTATGTCGGACCCGAAAAGGTAAATGCCCGATGGCAGGAATGGTTGAGATTTGAAGCAGAAGTTTTGCAAAAAATGGACTTGAGAGGGGACAGGATGCATTGAGGGCCAATTTAATTTTTTGGCAGGATAGCCTATTGCTCGATATTTACTTATACTTAACATCCTTTTTGACCTATTATTAAATAAGCTGTTCCAATTCGGACATACTATGGATTTGATCGAAAATATTCGCGAAGCACTTCGCTCAGTTAAAGTAAATCTTCTCAGAACAGTTCTGACAGGAGCAATTATCGCAATCGGAATTTCCTCTCTTGTAGGAATGCTGACGGCCATTGATGGAATCAAAGCACAAATTGCGGATAGTTTTGCCGGATTAGGTGCCAATTCGTTCGATATCCGAAATAAAGGATTTTCGGGAGGAAGGGCAATTCAAGAAGGGAAAACAGAAAAAACCTATCCTAAAATGACCTACAGGGAAGTCCAGGATTTCAAAAGTGAATACAGCAGCATTGGGATTTCAACCGTTTCTGCAACAGTCTCAGGAGCTGTAGAGGTCAAAAGGGGTTCGAAGAAAACCGATCCAAATTCGAGAATCAGAGCCATAGATGAAAATTATGTCAACCTGAAAGCAATTAAGATTGAGAAAGGAAGAAATTTGAGCAACCTGGAAGTTCTCTACGGAAATAGTGTTTGCATTATAGGGCAAGAGATTCAAACTACGCTTTTCGAAAGTGGGGAAGATCCCATTAACCAGAATATCAGTTTTTTAGGAAGGCCTTATACCATAGTTGGAGTGCTGGAAAAGCAAGGCGGAATGGGTCCGGATCAAGGAGCTGACAGGCAGATTTTGATCCCAATCGAAAATGGTAGCAGACTGGATCGTCGAGGAACGTTCAATTACCAAATAACAGGAGTTGCATCCGGACCTGATCGGATTGATTACGAAATGGGTCAGGCGACCGGGATGATGCGTAAAATTCGCCAAGATCGAGTGACTATGGAGGATTCATTTGATTTGACAAAGAGCGAGTCAGTTGCAGAAAGTCTCGAAGAAGTAGCGGGATATCTTAGAATTGGTGGTTTTGGAATAGGTTTTATCACGCTTTTGGGAGCTTCTATAGGTTTGATGAATATTATGTTAGTATCTGTAACAGAACGAACCAGAGAGATTGGAATTCGAAAAGCACTGGGAGCTACACCTCTTCGAATCCGTCAGCAATTCCTGATTGAAGCGATCGTAATTTGTATGTTTGGAGGGATTTTCGGGATGATTCTTGGAATCGTAATAGGGAATGTAATTGCTGCTGTGATTGGTTTTGGAGGATTTCTGGTGCCTTGGCTTTGGATGGTTGTCTCATTTCTGATTTGTGTAGTGGTAGGTTTACTATCAGGTTTTTTCCCGGCTTTCAAAGCCAGTAAACTTGATCCAATTGAGTCTTTGAGATACGAGTAATCCTGTCAGTTTTCTGCGAAAATTTTCAATTCTTTCAGAATATAATATAGATCCCCTTACAAAAGCTTAACCTTTTGTAAGGGGAATCTTTTTAGAAACAAATCGAAGTTTATTTGCCCAAATTAGGTTCTTTACCCATCGATAGCTTTTCAAAAGCCCCACATCAATTTTTTTCAAAAACTCCAAATCAATCCCTTATTTTCAAGCTATGGATACTTATAGTTACGATGCAATTGTGGTCGGTTCTGGCATTTCCGGAGGTTGGGCTGCGAAAGAACTTTGTGAAAAAGGCCTAAAAACACTGGTCCTCGAGAGAGGGAGGGATGTGCAACATCTCAAAGATTATCCTACCATGACAGCCAATCCGTGGGATATGCCTCACCGAAATCAGATTCAAAGATCGGAAAAGCTTGAAAACCCAATAGTCAACCGCTGCTATGCTTTCAAAGAAGATACAAAACATTTTTTTGTCAAAGACGAAGAGCATCCTTACATTCAAACCAAGCCTTACGATTGGATCCGAGGCTATCAGGTCGGAGGAAAGTCCTTAATTTGGGCGCGTCAAACCCAAAGATGGAGTAAGTATGATTTCGAAGGTCCCGGTCGAGATGGATTCGCAGTCGACTGGCCAATCCGATATGATGACTTAGCTCCCTGGTACAGCCATGTGGAGCGATTTGTCGGGATCAGCGGAAACTATGATGGATTGGATACCCTTCCAGATGGAGAGTTTTTACCTGCATGGGAAATGAACTGTGTCGAAAAAGAAGTTCAAAAACGAATCCTGAAAGCTTATGGAGAAAGAAAATTCGTCATCGGTCGATGTGCACACCTGACCGAACCCAAAGAAATTCATCTGGATCAAGGTCGAGGGAAATGCATGGCAAGGAACCAATGCTATCGGGGTTGCCCATTTGGAGGGTATTTCAGTAGCAACTCCTCCACTTTGCCCCATGCTGCGAAAACTGGGAATCTCACGATGCGTCCTGATTCAGTGGTTCATTCCTTGATTTATGATGCTAAAAAGGAAAAGGTAACAGGAGTTCGAATCGTGGACAGAGTAACCAAAGAAGTAAGTGAATTCTTCGCGAAAGTTATATTCCTGAATGCATCTACGCTAAATACCAACCTGATTTTGCTCAACAGTACCTCAAATCGATTTCCAAATGGCTTGGGAAATGATTCCGGGATTTTGGGGAAATACATCGCTTTTCACAATTACCGAGGGACACTAGGCGGCAGATTCGAAGGTTTTGAGGATAAATATTACCATGGTCGGAGGCCGACTGCAGTGATGTTGCCAAATTTCAGAAATGTAAAAAAACAGGAAACAGACTTCCTTAGAGGGTATATGTCTTTTTATTCTGCAGGAAGAGCAGGTTTTGGACAGGATAGGGATATGCCTTTTGGAAAAGAGTTTAAAGATGCCAATTCAGAACCCGGATCTTGGTCAGTTGGGATGATGATGCAGGGAGAGACGATTCCTAAAGAGACCAACTTGGTTACGCTCAGCCCGGATCTGAAAGATGAATGGGGAATTCCGCAGCTTCAGATTGACATCGATTACGATGACAATGATGAGAAAATCATCCTGGATTTCTTGGAGCAGGGAGAAGAAATGCTGACCAAAGCTGGAGTGACCAATATCTACAAAAATGACAGCAAGCAAGCTCCGGGATTGGATATCCACGAAATGGGCGGGGTGAGAATGGGTCGTGATCCTAAAACCTCGCTGCTAAACGGATTCAATCAGATGCATCTTGCTCCAAATGTTTTTGTGGCAGATGGTGCAGCGATGACTTCTACCAGTACGCAAAACCCTTCTTTAACTTTCATGGCATTGACCGCAAGAGCAGTGGATTATGCAGTGAAAGAGTTAAGGAAAGGAAATATTAAGTAAACGGCTTTGCGATTCACCTTGGGGCAGCGCGGTATTATTCTTTTCAGCTGCAAAGTTTAGGAAGTATTGTATCAAGATGTGGAGATATTCATCGATTCAAATAAAAATTACCAGTATTTCCGAGAGTTTGAAATGGTAAATTTTAGGATCGCTGAATGATTTTCAAATGCTTCGGAACGATTTTTAATGACAAGAGTCATAGATTTTATCAATGAAAAAATAATTTATATAAGCAAAGGAATTGCTAAATTTGGTTTAAAATCATTAAATAAAAACTCAAACATACTATGAACCACGAAAATGGAAATGACTCAATCCTTGATGAGATCAATGATGACAGCAATAGTCAGCATGGCAATGGAAGCAGTGATATATCGAAATGCCCATTTCACAACGGTGAACTTTCCAAAGCAGCTGGAGGAGGACCAAGAAACCGCGATTGGTGGCCAAATCAGTTGAAATTAAATATTTTGCGACAGCACTCACCTCTCTCCAATCCAATGGGAGATCAGTTCAACTATGCTGAAGAGTTTAATAAATTAAACCTTTCTGAGGTTAAAAAAGATATTGCAGACGCGCTCCAGACTTCTCAGGACTGGTGGCCTGCTGATTATGGTCATTATGGCCCTTTCATGATCCGAATGGCTTGGCATAGCGCAGGTACCTATCGAGTTCAGGACGGACGAGGGGGTGCCGGTTTTGGTACACAGCGTTTTGCTCCACTGAATAGCTGGCCTGATAATGCCAATTTGGACAAAGCGCGTTTGCTGCTTTGGCCGATCAAACAGAAATATGGAATGAAACTTTCTTGGGCTGATTTGATGATCTTGACGGGTAACGTGGCTCTTGAAACAATGGGTTTTGAGACCTTCGGTTTTGCGGGTGGACGAGCTGACGTTTGGGAGCCAGCAGAAGAGATTTACTGGGGTTCCGAAGGTGAGTGGATGGGTGATGACAAAAGATACACTGGCAATCGTGAATTGGAGCAGCCACTTGGAGCTTCTCACATGGGCTTGATCTATGTCAATCCAGAAGGTCCAAAAGGACAGCCTGATCCACTGGGAGCAGCACATGATATTCGCGAGACTTTTGGTCGTATGGCAATGAACGACTACGAAACAGTAGCCTTGATAGCAGGTGGTCATACCTTCGGTAAAACACATGGAGCCGCAGATCCTTCGACCTACATTGGTCCGGAACCAGAAGGCGCGAGCATAGAAGAATTGGGCATGGGCTGGAAAAATACATTTGGTTCAGGCAAAGGTGCAGATACTATCACCTCCGGATTAGAAGGTGCTTGGACATCTACTCCAGCTAAGTGGGGCCATGATTATTTTAAGTTTTTGTTTGAACATGAATGGGAATTGACAAAAAGCCCAGCTGGCGCTCATCAGTGGGAAGCAAAAAATGCTGAGGCAATTATTCCAGATGCTCACATCCCGGGTAAATTCCACAAGCCGTTCATGCTTACAACTGACGTGGCACTCCGAATGGACCCAGCGTACGAAAAAGTCTCCAGAAATTTCTACGAAAACCCTGAGGAGTTTGCTGATGCTTTTGCAAAAGCTTGGTTTAAACTAACTCACCGCGATATGGGTCCGAAATCCAGATACTTGGGTCAGGAAGTGCCTGCTGAAGATTTGATCTGGCAAGATCCAATTCCAGCAGTTAATCATGAATTGGTGGATGCCAATGATATAGCAGGTTTGAAAGCTAACATTTTAGCTTCCGGGCTGACCATCTCTGAATTGGTCTCTACTGCTTGGGCTTCTGCTTCTACCTTTAGAGGTTCGGACAAGCGTGGTGGTGCCAATGGTGCACATATTCGCCTCGAGCCCATGAAAAATTGGTCAGCTAATAGCCCTGCGCAACTTTCCAAAGTGTTGGGAATATTAGGAAGCATCCAAGAGGAATTTAACAATACACAATCCATCAATAAGAAAGTGTCTCTTGCAGATTTGATCGTTTTGGGTGGTTGTGCAGCAATCGAAAAAGCCGCTAGTTTCGATGTGACTGTTCCATTTACTCCTGGTAGAATGGATGCAGCTCAAGAAGATACTGAGGTTGATTCTTTTGCATTTCTAGAGCCTAAAGCTGATGGTTTCCGAAACTACTTCCATGCCAAAAACTTGGCTACCGCTGAAGAGATGCTTGTGGACAAAGCCCAACTCTTGAATCTGACTTCGCCTGAAATGACTGTTTTGGTCGGTGGTCTACGTGTCTTGAATGCTAACTTTGATAAGTCTAAGCATGGTGTACTTACAATTACTCCGGAGAAATTGACAAATGATTACTTCTTGAATCTTTTGGACATGCGAACAACTTGGAGACCTACCACAGATGCACAGAATGTATTCGTAGGAAGCGATAGAGTATCTGGTGAACCTAAATGGACTGCTTCCCGAGTAGACTTGATTTTCGGTTCCAATTCGGAATTGAGAGCAATAGCTGAAGTTTACGGCTGTGAAGATGGCAAAGCTAAATTTGTAAAAGATTTTGTGGCAGCTTGGAACAAAGTGATGAACCTTGACAGATTTGACTTGATTTAATTAGTAAAAGTTGTAATCCACATAAAAGGCGATTCCGAAAGGGAGCGCCTTTTTTGATTTCGGTGGACTTTGCTAAGAAAAGAGTTTATTAGAAATGGGCAAAATATTCAGGAGGGCGACTTTTAACTGAAATAGTAAGACATAATTTCTGTATGGTCAGTAATCGGATTTGGCAGATATGCCGGTGTCTTTTAAGCATGAACAAAGCTCCCGGTCTTCATTCAGTTTACAGCTCGGGCTATGTTTCAACTTCATTTGCTTCACAATAGCTTGTTCTATTTTTGATCTGATTTTTCTTTTTTGATACTTAATGCTCCTGATGGGCATTTTGCAACCTGATCAAAGAGTTCTTGAGAAGTTGCATTTTCTGCTTTTATCCAAGGTTTTGCTTTTGGGTCATAAACCTTGGGTAAGGTTTGAACGCATATTCCTGAATGAATACATTTTTCAGATTTCCAGAGAATGGTTATTTCCCCATTTGAATATTCTTTT
>JBKJKX010000006.1:0-4169 GCA_046597285.1 Algoriphagus sp.
ACCCTTGACTTGATTGTTTCCGTGATGGGAGAGCTAGATTCCCTTCGGCCCACCTATGTGCTTGAACGTGGAGCTTATGACCAGCCAAGAGATGCAGTGACCGTCAAAACCCCTGAAGCAATCCTTTCTTTTGGTCCAAAGTATGAGAAAAACCGACTCGGATTGGCCAATTGGTTGTTTAGTAGAGATAATCCTCTTACCTCTAGAGTTTTTGTAAATCAGATTTGGCAGGAAATCTTCGGTAGAGGAATTGTCACTACTCCAGGAGATTTTGGTATGCAAGGGGCTTTGCCCACTCACCCGGAACTTTTGGACTGGTTGTCTGTGGACTTGATGGAAAACAATTGGGATATGAAGCGACTGATCAAAAACATTGTTACTTCAGCGACATATAGGCAGTCGGCTGTCATGACCAAAAAACAGTTAGAAAAAGATCCCGACAATACATTGCTTGGCAGGGCTCCCCGTCACCGTATTAAAGCAGAATTTGTTCGGGACGTAATCTTGGCTAGCAGTGGCTTGCTCAACCGGGAAATCGGTGGGCCAAGTGTAAAATCATATCAGCCAGCTGGACTTTGGGAAGGTGCAACCTCAGGTAGGGGAATCTTATCAGTATATAAACAGGATCACCATGAAAACCTGTACCGTCGTGGATTGTACAATTTTATCAAGCGAACAGTTCCTCCACCTTCTATGACCATTTTCGATGGCAGTAATCGGGATCAGTGCGAAGTGCAAAGACCGATTACGAATACTCCTCTTCAGGCTTTGGTGATGCTCAATGATCCTACTGTGTTGGAGGCAAGTAGGGTTTTGGCAGGAAAATTACTCCAAGAATCGAGTAATTCTGAAGCAAACATTCGAAAGGCTTTTCGGATAATCGTCTGCCGAAAACCCACCGACCAGGAAGTAGCCATTCTCAAAAATTACTATGAAGGAAGATTGAAGCTCATCAAAGAGACAGATGCAAAAGAACTGCTGGCAGTGGGAGAATATCCAAGTCCTAATGGATTGAACGCTATCGAGTTTGCCTCTCTCATGCAGGTAATTACCAGTATATACAATCTAGAGGAAACCATTTCTAAAACCTGATATGGAAAAAGATATTTTGGAACACCGATTAAACATTAATAGAAGAAGGTTTTTGTCCCATCTGAGCATGGGAGTGGGGAGTGTCGCGCTCGGTTCCCTGTTGATGCCTGACTTGTTTAAAGGTACAGGGAGTATGGATGCCGATATGATTCCCGGATTGCGGGACTTTGCTCCCAAAGCCAAACGAGTGATTTACCTTTTCCAAAATGGAGCTCCTTCCCAGATAGAGACCTTCGATTACAAACCTAAGCTGAAAGAAATGTTTGGGCAGGAGCTTCCTGATTCTGTTCGGGGAGGTCAGAGATTGACCGGGATGACGTCTAATCAGTCCTCATTTCCCTTGGTTGGATCTTTTGTTGATTTTAAGCAATATGGCCAATCCGGAGCATGGATCAGTGATCTTTTGCCATACACTGCAAAAATTGCCGACGATCTCTGTATCGTGCGATCTATGCATACAGAGGCTATTAACCATGACCCGGCGCTTACCTTTTTTCAGACGGGTGCACAGCAGGGCAATAGACCTAGTATGGGTTCCTGGTTGAGTTATGGATTAGGAAGCGAAAACCAAAATTTGCCGGCCTTTACTGTATTACTTTCCCGAGGAATAGGCAACGGTCAGGGGGTTTATTCTAAACTGTGGACCAATGGCTTTTTGGATTCTGTCCATCAGGGAGTACAATTCAGCAGCGGTGAAGATCCCGTACTTTATCTTAAAGATCCCAAAGGGTTGAGCAGGGAGGAAAGAAGAGTGATGTTGGATAATATTTCTGAGCTGAATCATCTTTCTCATGAAAAATTTGGTGATCCCGAGATCAGCGCCAAAATCCAACAATATGAAATGGCTTACCGGATGCAGACGACCGTACCGGAAATCATGGATCTTACTAAAGAACCCGACTCTGTGATCAAATTGTACGGTCCTGACTGCCTGGTTCCAGGGACTTATGCTGCAAATTGTCTTTTGGCCAGAAAACTCTCTGAAAGCGGGGTCCGCTTTGTGCAACTTTATCACCAGGGATGGGATCAGCATGGCAACTTGCCTTTTGAAATATCGCATCAAGCCAAGGATACAGATCAGGCATCCGCTGCATTGGTAACCGATTTGAAACAACGCGGTCTTCTTGATGAGACATTGGTTATTTGGGGAGGAGAATTTGGAAGGACTAATTACAGTCAAGGAAAATTGAACCCTGCCGATTATGGACGTGATCATCATCCCCGATGCTTTAGTATATGGATGGCAGGAGGAGGAGTAAAGCCGGGACTGATCTATGGTGAAACAGACGAATTGGGGTATAATATTGCTAAAGATCCTGTACATATTCATGATTTTCAGGCTACCGTGCTGCACTTGATGGGGCTTGATCATGAAAAACTGATCTACAAACACCTAGGCCGAAGATTCAGATTAACAGATGTCTCCGGTCATGTAGTCAAAGATTTGATTGCTTAGAAAAATTCACCCGTCAATTAACACTAGCCCATTTATGAAGAGCAAGCTCATAGGCATTGCAGAGGGAATTTTATTTGGAGGCAGTATTCTGTTGCTTTTTTTCCTGCTGTTTGAGTCATATATCCATATTCCACTTTGGATACAGCCGATTGGGCGGATGCATCCCATTTTGCTACACTTTCCAATTGCACTGATGTTGCTTGCACTTCTGCTTGAGTTTTTCCGCTTTAGGCCAGAATTCCAATCCCAACCTTTCTTTCAGAATTTTTCCAGATATCTGCTCCTATTTTCTATCCTGACAGGATTGGTCACTGCCATAATGGGACTGTTTCTGTCTCAGGAGGAAGGGTATTCCGGACAAATTCTGGATTGGCATAAATGGTCTGGCGCAGGAATGGTTTTCTTGGCTTCCTTGATTTATGCCTTTCGAGATTATCAGTGGTACCAGGAAAAAGTGGCTAAAATAGGGATAGGAATAACCACACTTTCGATTGTTCTGGCCGGACATTTTGGAGCCACACTCACGCATGGCGAAAACTTTATACTCGAGCCTGTTCTCGAGACCGAAGTAAAGATGGTGCCATTTGAAGAAGCACAGGTTTTTGACCATTTGATACTTCCGGTTTTGAAAAACAAGTGTATTTCCTGCCACAATCCCACTAAAGGGAAAGGAGAGTTGATCATGACAAGTATGAAGGCTTTGCTAAAAGGGGGAGAAAATGGGGTAGTGTTTGTTGGAGGAAAACCTGAGGAAAGTTCTCTGCTGACCCGAATCCATTTATCGGAAGAGGATGATGATCACATGCCTCCATCTGGAAAACCCCAGTTGACAGAAGAAGAAAAAGCCCTTTTGGAACAATGGATTAAATCTAATCTTGAACCTGAGACAATGCTCGTGTCACTTCCTGAGTCGGATGAATTGAGGGTAATGGCAATGGGATTTTTTAATTCACCATCTTTTGAACCGTCGTTTGATTTCTCTGCTGCAAATCCCAAAACGATCCAAGAACTTAACACCTCTTATCGGGCAGTTATTCCTTTCTCCAAGGATTCACCGGCGTTGGACGTAGTACTTTTCAGCGCGGCTAACTTTTCTCCGGCCTCCATCGAAGAACTTGTGAAAGTGAGTGAACAAGTGGTCGCGCTAAACCTAAATAAAATGCCTGCTACAGATCAGGATATGAAGACCATTTTACGGTTTGAAAATCTAATCCGGCTAAATCTGAACTTTACAGAAATCACAGGAAAGGCCCTTGCTGAGTTGGTGAAGCTTAAAAATCTTCGACAGCTTTCTGTCTCGGGGACCAAAGTGGATTTTGTTTCCTTAAAGGAGGCGGTTGGGAAATTCGAAAATTTGCAAACGGTAACTGTTTGGGATACCCCCGTGTCGAAGTCTGAATTGGAAACACTCAAAAAAGAGTTTAAAAACATCTCTTGGGTATCTGGGAGAGAAGACCTGGATGAGGATATTTTGCAATTGAACTTACCCCGACTTTCCAATGCATCCAATATTTTCAGGGATACCCTCGCCTTGAAAATCGGTCACCCTATCCGGGATGTTGAAATCCGGTTTACACTGGATGGGTCAGAACCGGAAAGGGAAAATTCTACGAAGTTCGTT
>JBKJKX010000149.1:0-13063 GCA_046597285.1 Algoriphagus sp.
AGCTTCAGCGGCCGCCAACCCCATTCCTGAGGTGCCGCCCATTATGATATAACTGGTGTTTTGAAAATCCATAAGTTATGCTTCAATGGTAAAATCGTCCGTATTACAATAGGCAAAGGAGTACACAAAGAACCCTTCGCGATTGGTGGTCAGCTTTCGGATAATCTCCAGAATTGGTGCTCCAATATTTAATTGAAGAGATCTTGCCAGTTCCTCGGTGGCGGGAATTGCTCTGAATTTTTGCACCACTGCCGTCATTTCTATGTCGTGGTTCACAATCAGCGTGTCGAAAAGGGATTTGTTGATAAAGGGATTTTCGCAAAAATCAGGCAGGTTACTATTTGATAAAAAAGTGTTTTCCACCATAATCGCTTTCTCCCCAGACATCCGGATCCTGCTCAAGAAAATAGCTCCAGCCTGAATTTCCATTTCACTCAAAGCCCAGTAAAAATCGCCTTCCCAGCGCGATAGCCTAGGTTCGTGAAGGAAAACAGTGTCAATTTTATGCTCTTTCTCCTTCATGATTTCGGTGAAACCTTTGATGGAAAGCAGTTCAATACTTTTACGTTTCAACATGACGATGCTGCCCTTTCCCTTCTTCCGCTCTATCAGACCTTCCGTTTCAAGATTGCTCAGCGCATTTCTCACCGTCATCCGAGCCATCCCATAGTGGGAACACAGTTCATTTTCCGAAGGAAGCAGATCTCCAACGCGGTATTTTCCCTCTATGATAGATCGTCGAAGGTCTTTTTGAACCGTCCTATATCTTGCTGTGTCTTTCATCAATTGCTGAAAAATCTAACCCTACCACTAAACTTGTGTCACTTTTTGAGATAATTCCCCAGAAATCTTATGTTTCAGAATCAACTTTTTATCACCGTTGGGTAATTTTTCCTCTTTGATCAAAAAATGATCTGCATCGTAGGAGGCGTTCTGCTTTTCATAAGTTACGCCATCGTCCCCTCTCCAATCTTCCAAGACAACTGGCTCCCAAAGTTTAGTCCGGGCACTTTTATAGGCTGCATCCAAAATTGCATTGACTACATAGCCATCATAAAAAGTTTCCAATGGCTCGCGCTTTTCCTCCAAAGCGGAAAACATATCCGTGAACATATTCGGATAGCCCAATTCATGCGCTTCATCTCCCACCGGAAAAAGCCAACCTGTATTCACTTCTGTCTTTTCGGCTACATATCCGTCTCCACCACCTGTAGTAAAGGTTTCGAATCCTGTTCGGAGGAAATTATTAATCCAGACGGTTCCTTCCGTTCCCATCACTTCATCCCGAAGATCCATGCCGCCACGGAAACACCAGCTCACTTCAAATTGGCTGATGGCACCATTAGCGTATTTGATCAGACCAATGGCATGATCCTCAGCCTCGATGGGATGTACTTGGGTATCCGCCCAACACATCACTTCGATGGGCTTCACATTTTTTCCGATGTAGTTTCTACCAATCTCTATGCAATGGCAGGCCAAATCGATCATCGCACCACCTCCAGATTTCTCTTTGTCCCAAAACCAATCGCTATGTGGGCCAGGATGTGCTTCTCTGGATTTTGTCCAAAGGACTCTACCCAACGAACCGCCTTTTATACTTTCTAAAGACTTTAAAAATTTAGGAGTGTAACACAAATCCTCCAAGTAGCCTGCAAAAATCCCAGCTTCCTCCACTAGGTCGAGCATTCGCTTCGCCTCAGCAGCAGTTCTACCCAAGGGTTTGGTGCAAAGCACATGCTTTTTGGCTTTTGCGCAAGCGGCTACAGCTTCCTCGTGCAAGTGATTGGGCAAAGAAATCACCACCACATCCACTGAGGAATGATTGATGGCCTCTTCCATGTCGTCAGTGAAATCCTGAAAACCATAATCTTTGGCAAATCGCTGAGCGTTGTCTTTATTCCTCGAATACACCATAGTCACGCGGTCAATTCGTCGCTGAGCATGGAGAGAAGTGGCATAAAATCGGGCTATAAATCCCGATCCTAACATGGCTATATTCATGATTTTTTTGGGTTTAAAGTTTTAAGAGCAATTACCAGCCGAATACCTTGTGCACAAACTGGCGGCTCATTTTCCAGTCTTCTTGGAGGGGATTGCTTGGCGTAAAATTATTTGGAAATGCTAACTCAATTGCAGCTTGGCCTTGGAAATTCTGTTTGTGAAGCGCTTTGGAAATCGCCGAAAAATCTGTTGTTCCTTGGCCTACATATTCTGTCCAATCTCCATTTTCATATTGGTCTCGAATGTGCAGATAGACGATCTGCTTGCCATAGGTATGGATAAATTCCACTGGATCTACACCACCACGGATCAACCAATTCATATCTGGCCCCAGCTTAAGTTCAGGAACTCTCGCAAGTGTTCCTTTCAAATCATGAAGTCCATTTTCTACTTCATAAGTATGATTATGCAGGTTTGGCTCAATGCCGTGATCCGCACAGATTTTCATCAGAACTTTGAGAATTTTAGCTTGCGCATCCAATTCCGCTTCTGTTTTGGGATGGTCTGCCTCACCTACCGATACTCCGAAAGTAGTTCCCCCGACTTCAGCAAGCCTAGGAACCACACGAGCCAAATCATCGGCTATCGTTTGAAATTGGCTGGCATCCCACATATCAAAGCCAACTCCATAAGATGAACCTGACACAGGAATGCTGTATTGCTTGGTGTATTTCTTAAGTCTTGTGACCCCATCATCGTGTCTCAAAATCGACTCCATCAACTCGATGCCATCTAGTCCAGCATAACTCATGTCTGAGAAAATAGACTCCAGATCTGGAGAAGCATCCCAATTCGGCGGGAATTTGCTGGCATAGACCCATAAATGGCCGTTCACTTTCACCTTCTTTAAACCTGAAAACGAGGCTGCCCCAAGTAAATTAGGAAGGAATAGTGCAGTAGAAGTCGCCAACAAGGACTTTTGGATAAAATCCCTTCTGCTTGGATGTTGAGGTTTACTCATAGGAAAATAGGGTTTGGTTGTTAATTCGAAAACCAAGATAGAAAACCCAACTTGTCTATACAAGTTGAAACTCGATTTTATTTTTCAGGAATTTGCAAATTCTGGAATCAAAAAATCTGGGCAAAAAGAAAGCGGCTCTATTTCCAAGACCGCTGTTTCCAATCATTTTTCCGTGACCCTAAACTTAACATCCAGATTACTTCCGCACTGTCTGATGAATCCTATTTTTTTGTTACCAACAGAAACTGTCCTTTGCCGGAAGTGACCCAGGTATTTAAACCGTCATCCGGTAGCACCTTCTTGCATTCCTCCAGATCTAAATACTTTTCAGGACCCATTGCTGGTACATATTCGGCAGTTTGATCCCCACTCATGCGGCAGTTCTTATCCTACTCGGCCATCTGAATTGCCAAAGCAAAAATATCCTTCACATAACTTTTCTTAATCTATTTGTCTGAAATCAGGGCTGTTCCGCTGGGAATACGTTCCCCTATTTCAAGACTATTGTATATGATCGGCTTTTTTTATCAAGGTGCTTGAATATCGTGAAAGCACTTTCACTTGCTTCATTCATGCGAACCTCAATCAAGTCCATTTATGAGAAACCTTCGAAAGGATTAAAAACTCACCAACCTTTTGCCCAAATCCAAAGTATCAAATCTATCCCTCACCTTTTCAAAACCTTCTAATTACAGCCTTAGAGCCTAGTTTACTTTTTCCAATTCTGTAGCCGCTCCAAATAGATATAGGATTCCACGAAAGCTCTGTGCTCAGGACTGGTCATTTTCTCCACCAAATTCAAAGCTGAAATATAACTGGCCAAGTTACCGTTGGAAGAAATAAATTTTCCGTCCTCCATGTAGGTGACTACGGCATCATCCTGAACCAATAAGCCGGGATAGTCTTTTTGCAGTTGCTCGCCACCACCAATCCAGGTCACGATTTTCTTGCCCTGAGCGATTCCAGACTCCCCGATCAATTGTGCTCCTGCGCAGTTGCTGACCGTATATTGCGTTTCATCATTCTTCCTTTTGATAAATGAGATGATATCAGGATTATTTACTTGCGTCCACATGTCGTAAGCACTAGGCACAAACAATACATCAAGCTTGGGGCAATTATCAAAAGTATGGTCAGGAACCATCTTAATTCCCTCTTCACTGACAATCGGATCGAGCGTCTCAGCAATGGTAATTACATTGAACAATTGAACTCCCCCTTCGGTGGACTTGGTAAAGACATCCGCCGCTGCCGTCACTTCGGTGGTAAGCACGCCATCATACATCAGTAGCCCGATAGTTGATAGATCCGGGTTGAACTTCTTAATGTGCTTAGATTTAAAGTCTGTGGTATAAGAATTAAGCTCTTCATTGTTACCCTCACAGGCAAATAGAACACTTAGAATTACGAGAATCGCTAGGTTTTTCATTTTGAATTAGATTTTTAAGTACATATCGTTTTGTTGGTCCCTGTGGAAAAAACTTATGCAGGACTACCCAAATAGATGTAAAAGTAACACCAATCATGTATAACTGCCCAGTTAAATCTGCGGATGGCAATACAAATACCTCTTAACCTTTCGGTTCTAGCAGCAACGAATTCAAATCTTGATTCGGCTTTTTTCTCCGACAACTACATTTTTCGAAAATACCAGAATCCATTCTTTCACTGAATTGAAAGTCTATGAAGCCGTCGTTATTTCCGCCGGCTGTCTCCGCTAATAACGCGTTGGCAAACGCTCCATTTTAAAAAATCGAAACAAATCCACTGGACATTTTGGAAAATCGTGGACGAAGCTTTTATCTTCCAACCGAAAAACTCTGTCTTAAATTAGCTAGGTTTTTTGAGGCTGACAAAAAACGAAGAATGATGGTTCTTTCTACATCGAATAAAAAATTCTCGGGTTTCATCACCCATCTTAAAGAAATAACTGTAATCTCAATACAAACATTCAAACTCATGAAGAATATCAAACAATTTGTACTCCCATTTGGCATCCTAGCATTGCTATCCTGCTCCAGCAACACTCAAAACCAGCAAGAAGAAGTTGTAACTGAGCAATCACCCACTGAGTGGGCACTACTATCCGAAGGCAATTCCTCCGACCACTGGGAGATGTATAATGGAAGCGAAATCAAAGGCTGGAAGTTTGAAAACGGCGAGTTGCAAGCCTCAGGTGCAGGCTGGGATGCCGGAGAAGACCTCATCACCAAGCAATCCTATTCAAATTTTGAATTGAACTTGGAGTGGAAAATTGCTGAGGCAAACAGCTCTGGTATATTTTATTACGTCCAAAAATCAGACAGTACACCTATCTATGAAAATGCGCCTGAGTATCAGGTGTTGGATGACGAAGGGTGGCCTGAGGAAATGAAACCCAATCAACTTACAGCCGGAAGCTATGCCATGTACGCTCCCGAAGGAGCAGAAGTAAAGCCGGTGGGCGAATGGAACTCCACCAAAATCATTGTCAACTATCCGCACGCGGAGCATTGGCTAAACGGAGTAAAAGTAGTGGAGTATGAGTTTGGAAGTCAAGATTGGTTGGCGAAAAAAGCCGCCGGCAAGTGGGCTGAAGTGCCTAACTACGGCATTGAAAAATCAGGTCACATCGGTTTGCAAAACGCAGGAATAGTTACCTATAAAAACATAAAAATTAAGGAATTGTAACTGATTGGTTTTAGTTAGCAAAATGAATTGCGATCAATGTATGCATATTGCCACCAATGAAAACCCTCAGAATTCTGGGGCTTTTCATTGGTCTTCTTAGAGTTCAACCCGTAAAGTAAGCGTCCAATTCAGCCATCATTTCACTTTTTTCTCTCAGATCACGGATGATCTTTCCTTTTTCCAGCAATACTATCCTGTCACAAATATCAGTCACGTGGTTTAGGTCATGGCTGGAAATCAGGAAAGTCACCTTTGAACTTTCTTTTTCCTGAAGGATCAATTTTTTAAGCCGTATCTGAGAACTTGGATCCAGGTTTTCAAACGGCTCATCCAGAAAAACCACTTCCGGATTTCCCATAAGTGCTGCTGCGATTCCGACTTTTTTGAGATTCCCTTTGGAAAGGTCTCTGTTGTATTTCTTTTTCCCCAAAATCTCATCGTTGAAGAGATCTTTAAATTTGCTGAGATGAAGCTCCAGGTCTGCTTCTGATAATCCATAGATTTTTCGCAGTGTCTGGAAATATTCATCTGGCGTCAAGTATGCCAACAACATATGCTCGTCTAGGTAAGCGCCAGTTTTTGCTTTCCATACCTCAGATTTACTTACATCTTCTTCATTGATTTTCACAAAACCTGAACTAGCCCTAACCAGATCCAACATAATTCGAAAAAGGGTCGTCTTCCCTGCTCCATTATTTCCTACTAGCCCAAAACACTCTGAGTTTGAGATCTCCAAATGATCCACGTCTAGAACGACCACTTCTTTGTACTGCTTTTTTAAATTACTTACCTGTATCATAACTCTTGACGGAATGAAGATGAAATTTCGTATCGGTTGGTTTTTATTCTATCGATGTTGATTTGGGACAATCCCTTAAAAGCCAATAACCCAATAATACCTGTAATTCCAAGTGCTATCAGTCCGGCATAATCCCCGAACAACATCGAAAATGGCAGATAAATAATATAGGGGCCAGCCATCATCGGAATCATTATCAGAAATTGGGCGGCGCCGATTCCTTCATAGTTGAACATGGCACCTTTGTTCAGATCCATCGGTTTGGGCTTCCAAATAGCGAAATAAATAATCACGTGGATCAGTATTCCGACATTGAAAAGGAAGGTTGCAATATGGATGAACAGAAACTGCCAGCCAAAAAATGCGTAGGGTACCGACGCCAGAAAACTGATTACCGAGATGGTACCCAGCAAAAGATACTTCCCCTGCACTAAGGCTTCTATTCCATCTTTTCTGTTGAGGAAGAAATCAAAATTGGCTGAGTTCCAACTCAGAAACTGCTGGCCATATTGGATCATAAATATTCCTGTGATGAATACTCCCACAAAAATAAACAAGGAATGAATTTCCCCAATTTCGGTTTGGTAAGCGGGATTTCTGTAAAATATCAATCCATAAAGCAGCATCAAACCTGATAGCATTAAAATGGTCCGGCTTTTCTTATGCCTAATAATCAGCTTCCACTCCAGATTGGCTAACTCACCTGCCAGACCAAATCTGGAAAAAAAGCCGATTGATTGATTGATAAACCTCACGTCATCCTCTTCGGAAAGATCTTCCAAATAGGCATTGGAATGATAAAACCGAAAACATAACCAATAACTGCCGGCCATCACAACAGCCAGAATTGCAACAGGGATCGGGCTCGAAATCGCAAAATCAAAAACAGGTTTCATGATTTCTCCCAGGTTAAACCATCCCATAAAGCTAGAACCACCTCCTAGAAGCAAAACAGCAAAGACTACGATCAGTCCAATGATGCCATCTTCAAATCGCTGCTTAAACCAAAGCATAAACCAATGCAACGTCCAGCTTGTCAACAGGATTGAGCCAATCCAGAAAAATGCAGCTGTGCCTCCAAATTGAGAAGCCACTACATCAATTGAGAAAGGAAGAAAAAGTAAGAGAGGAATAATGGAAAGTGGAGAAATAAATGATCTCAATAGCAGGATATGCATGATTCTCGCTTTCCCAATTGGTAAATGCAGCAAGCTTTCCAACTCCACCACAGGTAGCTTTTGGATAAAATATCGATACATAAACTCGAAAAGAAAATAGTAGATCAGGTAGCTGTTCAGAACAACAAGAGGATCTTGGTCTTTGGCTAAAATAGTGATAATCTCCTTGAGAAATAATCCAGCTCCCAGCACATAGCCAAGCAGGAGAACAACAAGAAATCCCAGAAGAATATTGGTCAGCAGACTTTTTGCAAAAGAGGTCGAACGGACACTTTTTAGAATTTGTAATCGGATTAATTCAAAAAACATAGAAATCGGGTTGGTTAAAACTTTCTAACTTGATGCAAAATATGGCTAAACCTATAAATTCTGGAAGTTCCTTCCCAAATAAAATGGTTAAATGAAGAATATGAAACATGAGCTAGGATTTTTTGAAGCAGTAGAGGCGCGCAGGTCTGTGAGAATTTTCGACCAGGAATCGAAATTTGATCATACTGTAGTTAAAAAATGTCTGGAAGCAGCAATCCTTTCGCCCAACAGTTCCAATATGCAGCTGTATAACTTCATCCGTGTACCGGAATCCTCCCCGCTCAAAGACGCAATGTCAAAACTTTGCATGGGGCAAAAAGCTGCAACTACCGCCCGTGAATTAGTTGTGGTAGTGACTCGACGTGATCTTTGGAAAACAAGAGCAAAAGCCAATTTGGGATTCATTCAGGCCAGTCAAAAAAATAGACCGGACCAAAAAATAAAACAGGCATTAAGCTATTACGGCAAGTTGGTCCCAACTCTTTACAGCAAGTATCCGGGTTGGTCATTGGTCAAAAAACTGATTTCATTTACTGTGGGATTAAAGCGGCCGATGGTGCGGGAAGTCGGCGAGATAGAAGTCAGAATATCCGTCCACAAAAGTGCTGCATTGGCTTCGATGACCTTTATGCTGGCGATGAAAGCTTCAGGCTATGACACTTGCCCTATGGAAGGTCACGATTCAAAAAGAATCTCAACCCTTTTAAACCTCCCCTCAGGGGCAGAAATCTGCATGATCATCGGATGCGGAAAAGGCTTGCCGGAAGGGGTTTATGGCAAAAGGTTTCGGATTCCGACGGAGGAGTTGATTTTGGAAGTTTGAAGTTTGAAAAGTATGATTTATGAGATGAGATTTATGATTTACTCCAATAACAATCTTAAATTGAACTATAAACTTTTTGGATATTAAAGAGGAGATAAAAAAAAGATCAAAGCAATTTGCCATTGCAATAATCAAAATGACCGAATCCTTACCTCGTAAAAACTCAACATTTGTTGTTTCCAATCAAATCATTAAATCAGCAACATCAGTGGGAGCTAATTATAGATCATCTTTAAGAGGAAGATCTAAAGCTGAATTCAATGCAAAATTAGGTATCGTAGTAGAGGAAATCGATGAGACCCTTTACTGGCTCGAGATTATTCTTGAATCGGAACTGTCAACTCAAGAAACCATAAAACCGCTTTGGCAAGAAGCCAACGAACTTACTTCCATTTTTGTGTCAATGCTCAAAACAGCCAAAATGAATCTCAACACCGCTATTACATCGGGAAATCTAAAATCTTAGATCTTAAATCATCAGTATCCATACTTCCCTTTCCACTTTCCTGACAGATACTTTCTCAACTCTGCCTCTCGGGCATTTTCCCCAGGATCATAGAGTTTGGTTCCTTTGATTTCATCCGGTAGAAATTCTTGAGCCACAAAGTTGCCAGGAAAATCATGGGAATATTTGTAAGCTTTCCCATAATTCAAGTCTTTCATCAATTTGGTTGGAGCGTTGCGAAGATGAAGCGGTACGGACAAATCTCCCTTTTCTTTCACCAAAGCCTGGGCCTGATTGATTGCCATGTAGGCCGCGTTGCTTTTTGGTGAACTAGCGAGATAGGTCACACATTGGGAAAGTATGATTCGGGACTCGGGATATCCGATGATTTTTACCGCTTCAAAGCAATTGGTCGCGAGTAAAAGTGCATTCGGATTGGCATTTCCAATGTCTTCAGAAGACAGAATCACCAAACGCCTCGCAATAAATTTCACATCCTCTCCTCCTTCGATCATCCTGGCCAGCCAATACACAGCAGCATTCGGATCTGAGCCTCGGATAGATTTGATAAAAGCTGAAATAATGTCGTAATGCTGCTCACCTGATTTATCATACAACGCCACTCTTTGCTGTGCAATTTGCATCACGATTTCATCCGTGATTACGCAGGGATTTTCGTTGATTCCGTCGATGACAATTTCCAGAAGATTCAGAAGCTTTCTCCCATCCCCTCCTGAAATCCGAAGCAAGGCATCCGTTTCTTTCAGCTCAACGGTGATTTTTTTCAGATCAGTATCTTTCTCCAAAGCTTGGTGGACCATTGCTTCGAGTTCAATTTTACCAAGGGAATTCAGCGTAAAAACCTGACATCTGGAAAGCAAAGCCGCATTTACTTCGAAAGATGGATTCTCCGTCGTCGCTCCAATTAATCGAATAACTCCTTTCTCAACCGCACCCAAAAGTGCATCCTGCTGAGATTTATTGAAGCGGTGAATCTCGTCGATAAACAGCACCACCCCCATCTGGAACTTGGCCTTATCGATCACATCCCGGATGTCTTTCACTCCCGAACTTATTGCACTAAGCGTGTAGAAAGGTGCTTTGATTTCATTGGCGATGATGTTAGCGATAGTGGTCTTACCGACACCCGGAGGTCCCCAAAGAATAATTGACGGGATATTCCCGGATTTGATTGCTTTGAACAAAAAGGAATTCGGAGAAGACAAATGCTCCTGACCGATCAGATCTTCCAATCTGGTGGGACGCATTCGTTCGGCTAAGGGAGTGTTGTTCATTTTTTAGATACAAGACGAATGAAAAAAGGCCTTTTCAGGCCTCGAGATTTTCAATTTGGTTAATAGAATCAAATTCTGCTTTTTTTAGAGATTTTTCTTCTTCCAAGTCATAATCATCTTGCAATCCCAGCCAAAACTTATCAGAGGTTCCAAAGTATTTTGAAAGTCGAATAGCAGTATCTGCTGTAATTCGCCTTTTCCCTTTTACTATTTCGCTTATTCTAGTTTGAGGAATAAAGGTTTCTTTAGAGAGTTTATAGGCTGAAATACCCAGCGGTTCCAAGAATTCTTCTTTCAGAATCTCCCCGGGATGTATATTTTTGATTTTTTCCATATTGATTTTTATTAGTGATAATCAATGATTTCTACTTCTGAAGCTTGATTGTTTTCCAAAGAAAAAACTATTCTCCACTGATTATTTATTCTGATACTAAACTTACCCGACAAATCGCCTTTCAATTTTTCCAAATGATTTGAAGGTGGAATTCTAAGATCCTGAATGTTTTGAGAGTTATTCACCATTCTCAATTTTCGTCTTGCAATTTCCTGAATCTCTAAAGGAAGTTTTGATGATCGAAGACCATTGCAGATTTTTTCAGTTTCCTTATTTCCAAAACTTTGAATCATTTAAAAACCTATTTATACTAACGCCTGAAGTTAGCAAATGATTTCAATTCTTAACTTCAACCTTTAAATTTTCCTAATCCTATTCCCAAACTCCTCCAGTTCATCATCTCCAAAATCAAGATGGGTCACAAAGCGAACAAGGTCCTTTCCGAATTTCACCGCCTTAATGTCCTTTTCAGCCAATTTCTTCAGGAATTCTTCCGGCGAAACATCTTCCAGCCTGGCGATTACGATATTGGTTGCTACCGGCAAAATCTCAGAAACCACCGGCACGTTGATCAGCATTTCTCCCAAAGCTCTTGCTCTAATATGGTCTTCTTTCAGTCTGATTACATGATTATCCAGCGCATAAATCCCCGCAGCTGCCAAAAATCCGGCCTGTCGCATTCCACCTCCAAAAACCTTTCTCACTTTTCTGGCTCGCTTCATATCGGCTTTCGTACCGAGGAGCACCGACCCAATCGGACAACCCAAACCTTTGCTCAGGCAAATAGAAATTGTATCGAAATGCCTTCCCCAATCCGCTGGAGATTCTTCTGTTTCCACCAAGGCATTGAATAATCGCGCCCCATCAAGATGGAGCTTCAGCCCTTTTTCTTTGCAAAGCTGATAAATAGGCTTGATTTCATCCAGCGTGTAGATACTTCCTCCGCCTTTATTCATGGTATTTTCCAGAGAAACCAGCGTCGTCTCAGGAGCATGGACATCGTCAGGGTTGATGGATTCTGCGATTTGAGCGGCTGTTATTTTGCCTAAATCTCCATTCAAAAGCTTCACAGAAGCGTGGGAATTAGCCATAATACCCCCGCCTTCATAGAGATAAATATGCGAATATTGATGGCAAATCACTTCGGTCTGAGGTCTGGTATGCAGGCGGATTGCAATCTGATTTGTCATCGTCCCAGACGGGCAAAAGATGCCAGCTTCCATACCGAATAATTCGGCTATTTTTTCCTCGAGTGCATTGACGGTTGGATCTTCTCCAAACACATCATCTCCAACCGAAGCTGCAAACATGGCTTCTTTCATTCCCGCAGTCGGGCGGGTTAAGGTATCACTTCTAAGATCAATCAGCATGGGTGAAATACTTGGATTTGGAACTATTTGATGGAACTAAGGTCTGAATAACTGCTGATGCTTCGATGGGTCGATCGGTCGCAAGGATGTCGGCTCCGCGCTGGACAAAGCCCACATAAATCTGATCTCCGCGAGCTTCTGCACTTTTGTCGAGGTTGCCAAGGACTCCCAGAATGGTGAAAACACCTTTGTCATGGATCGCTTGATTAAATTCTACAGGACGCTCAGCAATCCCGGTAAAGGCAATTACTCGCGTCCAGGGAATTCCTGTTTCTTCAAAAAGTTTGATTTCTTCTGTACTTCGGATAGTCACAGAAAGCATCAGTTCTGGAGCCATCGAATGAAGCTTTTTTGCCGCTGGAAAAGTATAAGTAATCACCGCCGCATGAGACTCCGAATCCGTCTCCCGGATTTCTTGGATGATCTTTTCAAAAGGAACAGAGCGCTTCACATCTACCGTCAACAAAGCTTTCCCCTTCGACCATTTCAACGCTTCTTTCAAAGTTGGGACCTTAAATTTGGTCAGATTACCGTTGTTATCCTCCAGAAAAAGGATTTGAATCTGTGCGAAAGTTGATTCATTTACCGGACCGGTTCCGGTGGTGGTTCGGTCCAATTCATCGTCGTGCATCAAAACCAAAACAGAGTCTTTGGTCATTGCAACGTCGAGTTCAATGATGGAAGGAGTGTATTTGAGGACATTTGCAAAAGTCTCAATCGAATTCTCAGGGAAACCCGAGTAAGGACCTCCCCGATGCGCAGAAACCATCGGAATCCGATCAGAAGACCAGGTATAAAAATCCCTTGCTTCTTCAAGGTTAGCAACTTGAATATAGCTGGGTTGCTGCCCGATTTCTAGAACATCTGATTCACTT
>JBKJKX010000102.1:0-39555 GCA_046597285.1 Algoriphagus sp.
AGTTTTCATGAAACAAAAAAACCTTATTGAAACCAGTTTCAATAAGGTCCTGGCAATTATCTAAATACCAGTCAGTTAGAGGATGTTTCACCAACTTTTTTTGACCATTAGATCAAATTTTTTAAATCGCCTTTTTCAAATTTTCTTTCGCCAGTTCGAATGTTGGTTCAAGCCCAATCGCTTCTTCGAAGGCAGTTTTTGCTTCAGCTTTGGATCCTTGCTCTAAGTAGATCATCCCTTTCAGATTCAAAGCCGCTGCCTTCATATCAACTTGCTGAGTTTCAGTAGCTGATTTTGGGAAACCAATTTTCTCTTCAGCTTTAGAATTTTTTACCAGCATATTTGCTGAGTTCAAAGCCTCAGGAAACCGCTTTAAAGAATATTGGATAAACCCTGATTTGTACAAACTGAAATTGTCTCCAGTTAGTAAATACAAACTTTCAAAATGTGGTAACGCCCTGTCTAATGCTCCCAATTGCTCCAAAGAAAAGGCTGCTATTTCCAAAGCAGTAGTATTATTTCCATTTCCTCCTTCTATTATATCCAAGGCAACCAAAGCTGCTGAAGTGGGCAGATTAAGCTCAAAATAAAGGCTTGCCAAAGCCTCTGCATATCGAATGTTTTTCGGATTGCGAAGAAGAAGGTCATACAATTTTGCTTTTGCAACATCATAATCATTGTACCGCAAAGCAAGCTGGTAGGAAGCTTGATCAGATAAATCGAGTGCAGCACTCGTTTTGGGATCAAGTTTTGCCAGAGAATCAGCAGTTTGAGAATAGAGAGGGCTGGCGCAAACGACCAGGAGCAGCATGAGAATTACGCGCTTCATTAGACTAAGTGATTTAATTTATGTTATGAATTTGAGGGTTTGCTTGCTTTCAAAAGACCTTTGGAACGGGCAATTTCCAGCATTAATTCACGTGCCTGTTCAGGATTATTGTGAATTTTGCCCTCCAATATAGCTTCTTTAATTTCTTCTTTAATCTCTCCAATAATTTTTGAAGGTGGAATGCCAAAGGTTTCCATTATTTCTTCCCCAGAAATCGGGGGTTGAAAATTTCTCATTTGGTCTTTTTCTTCGACTTCCTTCAGCTTTTGATCTACTTTATCAAAGTTTTGCAGGTACCGTTTTACTTTACTGTTGTTTTTGGAAGTCACGTCAGCACGACAGAGTTTCATCAGATCATCGATATCATCTCCTGCATCGAAAAGCAACCTACGCAAAGCAGAGTCGGTCACTTCATCTTTGATCAGCGCAATAGGTCTCAAATGCAAACGAACCAGATTTTGCACATATTTCATGCGCTCATCCATTGGCAATTTCATCCTCCGGAAAATCTCCGGAACCATTCTAGCACCTTTGTCTTCATGCCCATGAAACGTCCATCCTACTTTTTGATTGAATCTTTTGGTGGCCGGCTTGGCTATGTCATGTAAGATTGCAGCCCAGTGTAACCATAAGTTATCACTGAGGAGGCACACATTATCTAGGACTTGGAGCGTATGATAGAAATTATCTTTGTGAGATTTGTCATCCACTGAATCTACTCCTTGTAAATCTACCATTTCTGGAAAAAACTGATGAAGCAGCTTTGCTGCGAAAAGCAATTTGAAACCATAAGATGGTTTGGGAGTTGCAATGATTTTATTCAGCTCATCTATTATCCGTTCCGCTGAGATAATTTTCAGTCTGTCGGCATTTTCTGAAAGCGCAAAAAAAGTATCCGCATCAATGTCAAAATTGAGCTGTGCGGCAAATCTCACCGCCCGCAACATCCTAAGCGGATCATCCGAAAAGGTGATATTTGGTTCAAGCGGAGTTCGAATCAGCTTTCGTTTGATATCTTTTTGCCCGTCAAATGGATCCAATAAATCCCCATAATTTGACTTATTCAGCGAAATCGCCATTGCATTGATCGTGAAATCCCGACGCTCTAAATCTTCTTCCAGCGTGCCATTTTCCACGATCGGCTTGCGGGAATCTGACCGGTAGGATTCTTTCCTGGCGCCAACAAACTCTAGCTCGTACTCATCCAATTTCAGCATCGCCGTACCGAAATTTTTGAAAACTGAAAGCGGTACGTGGTAATCATATTGCTTTGCCACTTCTTGAGCGAGCTCTATTCCGCTGCCAACGCATGTAAAATCGATGTCTTTACTATGTCTGTTTAGGACAAGGTCTCGGGCATATCCTCCCACGATGTAGGTTTCTAAACCCAATTTGGCGGCTGCCTTTGCCACTTTGCCAAAAACCTCATATTGATCTAAATGGGGTTTAAAATTCATCCTTTCAAAATTTTGATATCGCCTTCCGGACCGAGATAGATTTCTTTCGAACCGGAGCTAAAGAGGGGGAAAAGCAAATCAGTTGTGTGGGTTGAATCTTCTTGAGAATCCAGTTTTACAAGAACCGGAGTATTGATCTGAAAAAGGAGCTTATTCCAAGTTGGCTCACGAATCAGGGAAAACTTGAGAACTCCTTCCTCCATCGGTCCGCTTGAAATAAGCTTGCTTGCAGGACTATGATAAACTGTTGGCTTGCTGGCGAATTCAACCAAATCAAGCGAAACTTCGGAAAATTGTCCACAGATCGATCGAATTTGAAATAAATCAAATAAAAGATAAACCCAATTATTGCCAAACTCAGGCTTCCAAATTTCAGGCTTCATCAGGGTAATCCTCTTCCCATTCCCCTCCTTAATTCGGAGCATGCCATTTTGCTTTATTCCTTGTACTAACTCGAAATGATCCAAAGTCTAGTTATTTTTCACAAAAATAATCAGATTATCGAGAGCTGACAGTTTTAGCGCTAAAGCAAAAAAACCTCCTTGGCCAAAAGAAGGTTTTCCGGCACTCATTAAAAACTGGTTTAGTCTTCTTTTTGGGATAATTTCCTGTTCAGAAAAAAACTTGCAGTGAGTCCGACTCCTCCAAAGATGAAAATCGATGCAGTGTAAGCTACTCCTTCTTCCATTCCTCCCTGTTCAAACATTGCACCCATCAAAACACCTGCCCCAATGCCAATAGCTAATAAGGCGAGATTTAATATTAATTCTCCAAAGCTTAGTTTTTTGCCGGAATTAAAGAGTTTTGCATCTGCGCCTTTCTCAATAAGTGCAAGTCTCTCTTTGTTTCTAGTCGTTAAAAAGACAAAGACGATCCCGAAAAGACTCGAGAAAATAATC
Organism: Algoriphagus sp.; assembly: GCA_046597285.1. Lineage (GTDB taxonomy): Bacteria > Bacteroidota > Bacteroidia > Cytophagales > Cyclobacteriaceae > Algoriphagus. Next base: position 3,186 of record JBKJKX010000102.1, read on the forward strand.
AGGATAATTAAAATGTCTGAAGCCATAATAAAGTTGTTTAGGTTTTTTCTTCTTGGATGAAGATCGGATGGTGAAAGGTTACAACTTAACCCAAAAAATATGTTGTAACTTATTTTACATTTCTTGCATCAAATGGAAAAATGCGCTTTCAAGAAGACTTTATTTATATAGACAACACCCTAAAAGGTGATATGAGTGCTTTTGGTCTTCTTATCCAAAAGCATGAAAAGTATGCCTATACGCTCGCGCTACGAATCGTAAAAAATCCAGAGGAGGCTGAGGAAGTCGCACAAGATGCCTTCTTGAAAGTCTACCATTCGTTGAATACCTTTGAGAAAAAATCTAAATTCACAACTTGGCTATATAAAATAATCTACAATGAAGCCCTAGGAAGGCTCAGAAAATCAAAGAGATTCAATGTTCAATTAGAAGAAATTCCAGAGTCAGAAGAATTTCAAGTTGATTTTTTAGATGGATTAAGGTCATTACATCTTGAGGAGCGATCCCTTCTAATTAGAAAAGCATTAGATAACTTAAAACCTTCAGAATCTGCTGTCCTAACCCTATTTTACCTGAAAGAGCAAACAATTAAAGAAATTGAAGAAATAACGCAGCTCAGTGAATCACATGTTAAAATCCTCCTACACAGAGGGAGAAAACACATGCTGGAATGTTTGAAAAAAATATCAAATCAAGAATTAATCAACCTGTTATGAGAAATTTTGAGCTGGATGAAAAAGATCCAATAAAAGACTTGATCCGGGAATCAGGAGCTGAGAGCCCAAAAGCAGGGTTTCACTTGAATATATTAGAATTGCTTTCCATTGAGGCTGCTACCAAACTCTACGAACCCGTCATATCAAGTTTTGTGATGAAAATAATCGGGGGGCTTTTGGCAGTCTTTTTTATAAGTGTTTTGTTATTTGTTCCGGCTTCAGAATCAAACCTTAGTTATTGGAACCAATTGCCGCAATTTACTTTTCCAAAACTAAACCTATCCATACCCGATTTAGCAATCCCGAGAATTGAACTTGGACCGATTTTTAATTTCTCAATTGCAATTTTCAGTTTGATGGCATTTATTTTCTCCTTGTTGTCAAGCAGGAAATGGCGATATCAATAAACAAAAAAGACAGCTAGTTTGCTGCCTTTTTTGTTTGGATGAACTTTAAAAATTAACCTCTTAACCAGTTAATAAAAGTCTGGTAACCTACTCCAATCTCTCTTGCAAAAGCCGCTTTGGTTTTCTTACCTGCTGCTTCTACTTTCTGCCATTCTTCAACAATTTTGCTTTTCTCAGACTCAGAAAATGATCTTCTTTTTGATCCCTTGGTAGGTGCAGCACTTCCACCGCTAATTAAAGAAATCAATTCATTCAATTCATTTAGGAATCTACCGTCACTTAAATGTAAACCCGCAGACTCAAGTTTCTTGATAACAGCATCCTTTGGGTTTACAGGTGTAACTGCAAGTCCCTTCGCTGCTGCTTCATGTAGATCAACTCTTTTACCGTCAGCGGTTACATAAATAAAGCCGTCACTTTTCTTAAGGTCAGCTATAGCTTCTTTGATTAATTCTTTCATGTTTGAAATCAGTTAATATTAGTACTTGATAAATAGAGTGCTAATATATAGAATTATTAAAAATGATTATACTATTCATTCTAAAAAAAACTAATTTATTTCAAAATGAATTAAATAGGAGCAATTTTTCAAATCAACGAATAGTTTTTACAACTACTGGCAATTCGATTTGCTAAGCACAGATCTTTAGTATAGTGCTGAATTGATTCTTAACTCATACCAACAAAAAAAATATTTGAATTTTATTTACGGCTATTTCAAGTGTCAAATTTTCTTTTGATAGATCAAACCACGGAAATACAGGGTCCTAATTAAACCTCTTTTCATTCAACTGATCTTAATCAGTGCAAGTTGAATTCTTTCTCCTTGATTTTAATAGTAAATGAATTGAAATTCTTTTTTGTCCGATTAAAAAAACAAATTTGAATTATCACCCAATATAAGTGACGCAATTGTTCCAGGTACTCTTGAATCCTGATATCCTCACAAAGTACCTGCAATATGAATAATAGGCTTGAGTTCAATGTTGCTCAATGAAAGTGTTACCTTATTTTAATTTTAGTAAGCAAGTAGGATAATTTTTTCTGCTATAATTCTTTGATTTTTTAAGGTTTACAGCAGGGCCAATTTAATTTTCATCTCACAATTTAACATCTGAAAAACCAAACCACACGCTTTTAAATGATGATATAAGCTTACCATACTTCACGTAAACGGTATCGATTAGCCCTTATTCCCTTCATATTGTATTCAATCAATTTTACTATCCTATTCAAAAGCGAGACTCAGATAAATCTCAATAAAACTATCTAAAATCTATTTCCCTTGAAGTGATGATCACCAATCAAAATAATTTCTCCTCGCAAATTTTTCAATGATTTATTGATGTCGTTTCACTGAAAGAAAAATAAATGATCTCTGTTTCTTTAATAGGCCATTTCTACTGATTCTCATAATAATCTCATTTTAAATAAAATCCCAATATTCAACACTGATTAATTATAAATAAAATTTTAATTATTTCTGAAATTTTCACCGTTAGAATTTAAAGAATCAAACTCTCGAATAAGATAAATTGACTCCTGGTGAAGTCACTTAATTCTTTAAGGTTTTAAAGGCTATTCCGGATAAAAACAGGCTGTTCAATAAAAACTCATCAGTAAATCAGGAATTTTCCCTAATTTTGAGTCCCATAAGAGCCCAACAAAAATCACCCTGCCTCATTTCTTATGGCCTCAACCACCAAGTACATCTTTATCACTGGAGGCGTTACCTCTTCGCTCGGAAAAGGCATCATTGCCGCTTCATTAGGCAAACTGCTTCAATCCAGGGGAATAACTGTAACCATCCAAAAATTTGATCCCTATCTTAATATTGATCCGGGAACTCTCAATCCATATGAGCACGGTGAGTGCTATGTGACTGATGACGGAGCGGAGACTGATCTGGATCTTGGTCACTACGAACGGTTTCTCAACGTTCCTACTTCGCAAAGCAACAACATTACAACAGGCAGGATCTACAACAACGTCATCACTAAAGAGAGAAAAGGAGAATTTCTTGGCAAAACTGTTCAAGTAATCCCTCATATTACTGACGAGATTAAATGTAATTTCTATAAGCTAGGCCAGGAAGGCAAGTTTGATGTGGTTATCACTGAAATTGGTGGATGTGTCGGAGACATCGAATCTCTGCCATTTATTGAAGCTGTGAGACAAGCACGCTGGGATTTGGGTCCTAATAATTTTTTATCCATACACCTGACGCTGATTCCATATTTAAAAGCCGCAAAAGAACTTAAAACAAAGCCTACGCAGCACTCTGTTAAGCAACTTTTGGAAGCCGGGATTCAACCGGATATCCTGGTCTGTCGAACAGAATATCACCTTCCTGCGGAAGTGAAAAAGAAACTTGCCCTATTTTGCAATGTGCAAATCAATAATGTGATCGAAGCGATGGATGCAGACTCGATTTACGACGTGCCTCTTCTAATGAAAAAGGAAAAGCTCGACGAACGAGTAATGACTAAATTGAAACTCACTTCCAAGACTCCACTTGATTTGGAGAGCTGGAAAGATTTCCTCGGGAAGCTCAAAAACCCGACTCAGGAAGTGACAATAGGCTTGGTGGGAAAATATGTATCCCTTCCCGATTCTTACAAATCTATTATTGAGTCATTTACTCACGCCGGTGCATCGATCGAGTGCCAGGTTAATCTTAAGTTGATCTCCTCTGAGGAAATTAATTCCGACAATTTCCAATCGAAACTTGATGAATTAGATGGAATACTAGTTGCTCCAGGATTCGGCGAAAGAGGTTTTGAGGGGAAAATCGAAACAGTCCGATATGCCCGGGAAAATAAAATTCCCTTTTTCGGAATCTGTTTGGGAATGCAAGTAGCTGTAATCGAATTTGCCAGAAACGTGCTGAAAATAGCTGATGCTAACAGCACAGAAATGGACCCGAACACAAGCAATCCGGTGATTGCACTAATGGAAGAGCAAAAGAAAGTAGACCAAATGGGCGGAACTATGCGACTTGGTTCGTATGCTTGCGACCTCAAAAAATCAAGTAAAGCTTTTGCTGCTTACGGAAAACAAAAAATCCATGAAAGGCATCGACACAGATATGAATTCAACAACCGATATCTGGATCAGATCGAAGACAAAGGAATGATTGCTTCCGGCAAAAATCCTGAAACCGGATTGGTAGAAATCATGGAGATTAAAAATCATCCCTGGTTTGTAGGTGTTCAGTTTCACCCTGAATATAAAAGTACCGTATTAAATCCTCAACCGCTTTTTGTGAACTTCATTCAAGCGGCTATTGATAATAAAAAAATAAAATAAGAACTCATTTACCGGGATCTCACTCCCGGGTTTAAGATTAAATTTATGGACAAAAATCAAGCGACAGGTTTGATTCTTTTTGCAGCAGTAATCCTGATCTACTCTATCTTTTTTGCGAGTGGCCCTGAGATTCCCGCTGTTGAAACAGATACAGTAACCCAAACTGAAACAATTCAGGAAGTTCAAACTTCTCCGAACCAACCAGTTTTAGCAGGTAACGATAGTACTCTGGATACTAATCGAATTGAAAAATTCGGTGTATTGGCAGCTCTAACCGAGGGAAATGAAGAAGAAATAATGTTGGAAAATGATTTGATTCAGGTCAAAATTTCAACGAAAGGCGCTCAAATCAAGCAAGTTATTCTAAAGGAATACAAGAGCTGGACGATGGAGCCTTTGATTCTTTTTGATGAAGTGACTTCGAAAATGGCTTTCTCTCTTGAGAGTCAAAAAGGGAATCTAGAATTGGAAGATCTTTTTTTTCAATCTGAAATTTCAAATTCCGAAAATGAAGATGGCGTCAAGATTCATACCCTAACGCTAAAAGCAGGAACAGAAAGTGGTCAATTGATTCAAACTTTTTCGTTGGCAGATGGAAGTTATGAAGTTGCCAAATCATTCAAAGTTGACAGTTTTACCGGTTTTTTCACTGGAAATTCCCTTCAGATGACGTGGGAAGATCAGGTAAAGGCTCAGGAAAAAGATCTAGCAGAATCCAGAAGAAAAACAGAAGTCAATTATTACCTGAATTCGGATTCCTATGAACACTTGGGAGTAGGTGACGATGCCGAGCAGGAATTAGTTGAAGAACCTGTGAAATGGGTGGCATTTAGCCAACGATTTTTCACCGCCGGTGTGATTGCTGACAGCGTATTCCAAAATGTAAACTTATCGCAGAGCACCCCTGCTGATAGCTCAATCGTCCGAAGTATGGCGACCTCCCTGAGTATTCCTATGGAGAACGGAGTTGCCGCGATGAGTTTTTATTTCGGTCCCGATAAATATAAAACCCTCAAGAAAATAACGGAAGGCTTTGAAAACAACGTGGACATGGGTTATTTCTTCGTCTCTTGGGTGAATAAATACATCATTGTCAATCTTTTTGCATTCCTAGAAGATTATTTCACCAACTACGGAATAATTATTATAATAATAGTTCTTCTCATTAAGATGGTTCTATTTCCGCTGACCTATAAGTCTTACATGGGTATGGCCAAAATGAGAGTAATCAAACCAGAAATTGATGAACTGAAAGAGAAGTACGGAGAAGACGCAACGAAAATGCAACAAGAGCAAATGAAGCTTTTTTCACAGCTGGGAGTTAGTCCAATTTCAGGATGTCTTCCACTTGTTCTTCAGATGCCATTCCTGTTTGCGATGTTCTTCTTTTTCCCTAACGCTATCGAGCTTCGTCAGGAATCTTTCCTGTGGGCAGATGACCTTTCCACTTACGACACCTTTATCAATTTGCCTTTTACGATTCCATTTTATGGTGCTCACGTAAGTTTGTTCACTCTTTTGATGACAGTTTCGCAGATCGTCTATACCCACTTCAACAATCAATTGACGACAGCAACCGGTCCGATGAAAAACCTTGGTTATATCATGCCAGTCATGTTCATGTTTGTATTGAACTCGTATCCGGCGGGTCTAAGTTTTTACTATTTTGTCTCCAACATGGTGACTTTTGGTCAGCAGGCATTGATCAAGCTTTTCGTAGATGACAAAAAAATTCGCGAAAAAGTAGAAGAAAACAAAGTCAAGAATGTAAACAAAAAGAAATCGAAATTCCAACAACGTTTGGAAGATGCAATGAGATCTGCTGATACCGCTAAGAAAAAATAATGATTCAAAAAGCCTTTTTTAGGCTCTTTTTTTTAAAAAATCCAAGGAAAAGTCAACACAATTAAGTTTAAGGCTCATCGTTAAAGATTCCAAATTTATCTAAACCTATTTCTTTCAAAATGATTACCTATTTAAAGATAAAAATTAAACATAAAAGTCTGATTTAAAAGGGTTTGATTAGAGAACAACAGTGACGGTTAGTATTATTAAAGTTAAAAACGAATGAGGTGCGAGGGTAAAAAATCCCTTGGATTCGACCGGAAAAGAGTTGATTTTGCTTAATATTGGAAGTTCAAATACCCACTAAAAAACAACATGGGAAAAATCATTGCTATTGCCAATCAAAAGGGCGGAGTCGGCAAAACAACCACAGCAATGAACCTGGCCGCCAGCCTTGCTGTGTTGGAATTTAAAACCTTGGTGATCGATGCAGATCCTCAGGCCAATACAACTTCCGGGCTTGGTCATAATCCAAAATCCATCGATGCCAGTATTTACGAATGTATGGTAGATGGAATAGATGTTAAAGAAATTATCCTTTCCACATCGCTTGAACATCTGGATCTTGTTCCTTCCCATATCGACTTGGTTGGTGCTGAGGTGGAGATGATCAACCTGGAGAACCGGGAAGAGAAAATGAAAGCCGTAATCTCTGAACTTAAAGAGATGTATGATTTCATCATTATCGATTGCTCTCCCTCTCTTGGGTTAATTACCATCAATGCTTTGACAGCTGCCAATTCTGTAATTATCCCTGTACAATGCGAATATTTCGCATTGGAAGGACTTGGTAAACTTCTCAATACGATCAAAATCATTCAGACCAGATTAAATCCGGAATTGGAAATAGAAGGAATACTTCTAACGATGTACGATATGAGGCTTCGGCTTTCAAATCAAGTGGTGGAAGAAGTACGAATCCATTTCAAAAACATGGTTTTCAATACCATTATCCCTCGAAACGTTCGCTTAAGCGAAGCTCCAAGCTTTGGTCTTCCTGCAATATCTTTTGATGCAGATGGTAAAGGAGCCTTGGCTTATCTCAATTTGGCTGGCGAAATCGCACAGAAAAACGGCCTGCACAAAGTGACCACTTAATCATGTCAGATCAGAAACCAAATCATAAAAAAAGTGCCTTGGGAAGAGGTCTAGGAGCTCTGCTTGAGGATAGCCCTGCCAAGCAGAGATCCGGAGAAATACTTCCGGATGTTGTAAAGACAGGGATTTTTGAAATTTCTCTAGAAGAAATCCAGGTAAATCCCTTTCAGCCTAGGGTTCATTTCGATAAAAATTCTCTCCAGGAGTTAGCCGAATCAATTACTGTTCAGGGCATTATTCAACCCATCACTGTCCGTAAGCTTGCTCCAAATGAGTACCAACTAATCTCTGGAGAGCGCCGTTTTCAAGCTTCCAAAATTGCAGGATTAAGTAAAATCCCCGCTTACGTCCGAACCGCAAATGACCAGCAAATGCTGGAAATGGCTTTAATTGAAAACATCCAGCGCGAAAATCTGAATGCACTGGAAATTGCCCATTCTTACCAACGCTTATTGGCAGAGTGTAATTTGAAGCAGGAAGAACTTGGTGACAGAGTTGGCAAAAATAGAACCACTGTCAACAATTACTTGCGACTGCTAAAGCTGCCACCTACTATTCAGGCTGCAATCCGTGATCAGCAAATCTCCATGGGTCATGCAAGAGCTTTGATCAATATAGAAAGTATCGACAAGCAATTAGCGATTTTTAAAAAAGCCGTTGACGAGGAATTAAGTGTGAGACAGGTCGAAGCCCTTGTAAAAGCTTTGAGTGAAATAAAATCCGAAAATAAATCAAACTCCGAACTTGATCCTGTCAAGAAATATGAAATAAGCAAGATTCAACAACGACTTGCTTCCCATTTTGGCACTAAAGTCTCACTAAAATCTGACCCCAAAAATAAAGGCGAAATAAGAATCCCTTTCAATTCGGCAACAGACCTCAACAGAATTCTCGAAATCTTAGAACTCATCTGATCCTTGCACCTTCTCCTTTTCCATAGAAAATTAAAAACTAAAGCTCCGTGGATTGTCTTGGGACTTTGGCTTTTATGGATTGGTTTGGCTGGAGAATCCATTGCTCAGGAAACTGAACAACCAAAACCGACCAAAGTGGAGCCAGACTACTCGTCCCTTCCAAAAAATCCGAGAAAGGCTGCTATCCTTTCCGCAATTTTGCCAGGAGCTGGACAAGTTTACAATAACAAAGCCTGGAAAGTCCCGATCATTTATGGAGGCCTAGCCACGGACATCTATTTCATCGGCTACAATAATCGAAGATATGAGGTTTTCAAAGATGCATTGGAGGACTTTGATAATGGTGATACCAGTCAATTTCCAAGTCTAAATCGGGAGGCCTTGGTCAGAAATGTAGACTATTGGAGAAGAAACCGAGATCTGACTTTCCTTTTATTGGGCGTAATTTATGCCCTGAATATCGTGGATGCCAATGTAGATGCACATCTTTCAGGATTTGAGATTAGCGATGATTTGGCTCTAGCTATTGAGCCAAATTTCGAAAGATTCTCAGCAAAAAATAACTCGCTTGGAGTTTCATTCAAACTAAAATTCTAACCATGAATATTCTTTTACTTGGCTATGGTAAAATGGGTCAACTCATTGGCCAAATTGCAGAGTCCCGAGGACACAAACTTATCGGAAAAATAAATATTGATAATAGATCAGAACTGGAAGCACTGAACTCGGAGGAAATCGATGTTGCGATTGAATTTAGTCAGCCTGAAGCCGCAGTAGAAAATATCAAATGGGCTTTGGATAGAAACATCCCAATTTTATCCGGTACCACAGGCTGGTTAGTCTACAAACCTGAAATAGAGAAATTAGCCCTTGAAACAAATGGGACATTTTTTTATGCCTCCAACTTCAGTATTGGAGTTAATATTTTCTTTAAAGTCAATGAATTTCTTGCAAAACTGATCAATGAATCTGGTGGATACAAGGCATCGATAGAAGAGATCCACCACACTGCAAAAAAAGACGCTCCATCCGGTACTGCAATCACTTTGGCAGAGGGTATTATCAATTCGATCAACGGACTAAGTGATTGGCACCTGTCCGAAAATATGACCGAAACCGAACGGTCTATCCCAATCACATCAAAGCGAATCGATCCTGCTCCTGGAACTCACATTATCAGCTATGAGTCTGAAATAGACACTATTGAAATCAGCCACACAGCGCATAGCAGGCAAGGTTTTGCCCTTGGTGCGATTTTGGTGGCTGAGTGGATTCAAGGAAAGAAAGGTGTGCTTTCCATGGACGATTTCCTATCTTTCTGAAATACTTACCTAATATGAGCCAACCAAAAAAGAAAAAATCTCCAGCCCGTGAATGGGTAGATGCATTGGTTTTTGCAGTAGTTGCAGCCAGTTTGATCCGATGGCTTTTTCTTGAGCCTTTCACAATTCCTACCGCTTCCATGGAAAAGTCCTTACTTGTTGGAGACTTTCTTTTTGTAAGCAAAATGCACTATGGCACCAGAATCCCAAAAACTCCACTGCAAGTGCCTCTAACTCATCAGAAGATTTGGGGTACTGAGCTTTCATCCTATTCTGATGCAATTCAATTGCCCTATATGAGACTTCCTGGATTTAGTGATGTAGAAAGGAATGACGTAGTTGTTTTCAATTATCCAGTAGAGTTTCAATATCCGGTAGACCTTAAAACAAATTATATAAAAAGAGCAGTTGGAATAGCAGGTGACATTGTGGAAGTTAAGGGAGGAGACCTTTACATCAATGGCGAAGCTGCTCCTAAACCTGAACAAATGCAATATTCTTACGATGTGATGACTAACCGTAAACTTAATGCAGAGTTCTTTTCAGATTATGGGATCAATCAAGAGAGCTACCTTGAGTTTACGGACAACTCTGGTTATTTGGTTTTTGCAAGTGAAGAAGTGATTAACCGATTAAAATCATCACCGGTCGTGACTTCAGTAACTAAAAGAATTCAAACAATTGGCGGTGAATCCGGAGTCTTCCCGGATGGCATGATGATGGGCTGGAACCGGGATACTTTTGGGCCGATGCAAATTCCGGCAGAAGGCTGGACGATCCCTTTGACTACGGATAATGTAATCAAATATGGCTTCACAATTGAAAAATATGAGGGTTTAGAACAAGTTGAATTGAAAGAAGGTCAACTTTTTATCGATGGTCAAAAGGCAGAAAATTATACATTTAAGCAAAACTATTACTTCATGATGGGCGACAACCGACATGATTCACTAGATTCTCGTTATTGGGGCTTTGTACCTGAAGATCACATCGTAGGAAAAGCATGGTTCCTGTGGCTGTCTTTGGACAAACACGAATCGATGTTCAATAAGATACGCTGGAGCAGAATCTTCAAAGGAATCGAATAAAATAAGCCGGGACATCCCGGCTTATTTTATTACCATTCAATTGAGTCTAAACCCTGTGAAACTAGGTATGAATTAGCATGAGAAAAGTGCTTGCATCCCAAAAATCCACGATGAGCTGAAAGAGGACTTGGATGTGGAGCTTTTAAAATCAGATGTTTTGATTCATTAATTAGGTCTGTTTTCTTTTGAGCATACGATCCCCAAAGCATAAAAATCACATGTGGCTGCGAATCACTTATTAATCGAATTACCTCATCTGTAAATTGCTCCCAGCCTTTTTTCTGGTGTGATCCGGCAAGACCGGCTTTTACAGTCAATGTTGCATTGAGTAAAAAAACTCCCTGCTCAGCCCATCGGGTGAGATCTCCGTTTGGTGGCGTATCCTTGCCCAAATCAGATTTTAATTCTTTGAAAATATTCAAAAGACTAGGAGGAAAAGAATTTCCACGCTTAACCGAAAAAGATAACCCATGAGCCTGCCCGTCACCATGATAAGGATCCTGGCCTAAGATAACTACTTTAACTTTATGAAGTGGGCAATGCCAAAATGCGTTAAAAATCTCTTTTCCGGGAGGAAAAACCTTTCCTTTGGAATATTCGTCCTTAACAAACAAGACCAAGTCTTTAAAATAATCTTCCAGAAAGACCTCTTTCAGAGCAATTTCCCAAGATGGTTCAATAGTAACATTCATAGTTGAAATTATTGATTTTCTAATTTGCAATAGTATCTTTGAAGCCTTGAAACTTATAATGAAATGGTTACAGCAATCACCGAAGGAATTAGCGTAAGTATTGAAGTCACCTATCAGGCCGAATTTTCCAATCCGAACCAGCATCATTATGTTTTCACTTACAAAGTAACTATCGAAAATAGAAGTTCATCCACTTTTCAATTAATGAGTAGAAAATGGGAAATTTTTGATGCTGCTGAAAGTCCAAAAACGGTAGAAGGTCATGGCGTGGTTGGCCAACAACCCGTGTTGGAACCTGGAGAGTCCCATTCATATGTGTCTGGTTGCAATCTTAAATCTGGCTTAGGAAAGATGAAAGGTTTGTACTTCATGGAGAAGGTTTCGGATGGCCGTATTATTGAAGTGGATGTTCCCGAATTTCAAATGATTGCCAGCATTTTCCAGAACTGATTTGTTCGACAAGGTTTTTCCATTTTTTTCATATTTAAAATACTGGTTTTCTCGAGAAGAAAAGTATTCTCTCCAATCCCCTTTTTTATACAATATCTATAAGGAATTATTCAATTTTATCTCAGAAAGAAAGAATTCTGATCTTGACATTGAAGGAATAAGGCAACTACTTTTGAATTCCGAAAAAACTATAAAAGTTGAGGATTATGGAGCAGGCTCAAAAAAAGTAAACACTCAAATAAGGCGAATATCAGATATCACAAGGTATAGCACAAGTTCTAGGAAATTTGCTCAACTGTATCAATATTTTTGCAGCTTAACTCCGGCAGAGACAGTTTTAGAACTAGGAACCTGTATGGGTTTGACCAGCAGATATCTTTCAAGAATCACGTCTGGAACAATATATTCTTTAGAGGGATCAGCAGAAATTCTATCCATAGCTAAAAGGTCAGCAGAAATAGGCAACATCAATTTTATCCAAGGGAGGATTAGTGAGTCATTAGGTGAAATTTTGCTTAAAATTGACAAAGTAGATTTCACTCTTATCGATGCAAACCATACCTATTCTGGTACAATGGAAGCATTTAATCAAATTAAAGAAAAAGTACGTCCGACCTCAATCTTGGCAATTGGTGATATTCATTGGTCTACTGAAATGGAAAAAGCTTGGAAAGAAATAATCCATAAAGAAGATGTAAAACTGAGTTTGGATTTTTTCGAATGCGGAATCATCTTTTTCGATGCACCTGTTCCGAAAGATAACTACGTACTAGGTTTCTGATTTTTGGAGCTGAATAAATAGCTCGGAGCCTTCTCTTTCGGGTATTGAATTGTAGCAGGGCTCAAACGTTTTAATTTGAAATTTTTCTGCGAAATAGGTCAAATATTTCTCTTTACTTCCTCCATATGGAGGCCCCTTTGAATCAAAGGTTCGGTCAAACAAAACTCCTGCGAGGATTCCTCCGGGATTTAATAATTCAAGCATTTTCAGTGAATATTCTTCTCGAAGATTTGGATCTAAAGAACAGAAAAAAGTCTGTTCCAAAATCAAGTCATAGGAATTGATGTGATCGAAAAAATTTTGATGGTGGAGATTCTCTTTTGGAAAATCTGAATGTTTAATCCGAAAGCTATCTAAAGGTTTCTTCGATACATCCAAAACATGAATGTTTTTAAATCCGGAGCGGAAGGCATAATATGCCTCATAGGCATTTCCAGCGCCAGGAATCAGCACGCTAATACATTTATTTCCAATTTGGTCTAAATATTGCACAAGTGGTAAAGAGGCATAACCAATATCCCAACCAATCAAACCTGCCTTATACCTTTCAGACCAATAATTCTCATCAAGTAAAACCATCACTTTCCCCTTTATTATGGAAACAAACTTCGAAAAGGACTCTAATCAAAAGAAAGATCAAGGTAAGAACATAATCATTATTGTTCTTGTCCTATTGGTCATTATAAGCGGCATTAAACTCTACACCGACTACGTCGATCGTACCAAAAAGACAGAAGAAATACTTCTTCTTTCTACAGAAAACAGCGATTTAAATAAGCGCCTTGATTCTGTAGCCTTTCAGCTAGATCTCAGAATTCAAGAGATACAGAAACTTGGGGGTGATATTACAACTTTAGAAGAGGCACGAGATCAATTAATTGCCGAGCGAAATACTTCAAGACAAAGGTCTTCTTCCGAAATTACAGCTTTGAATAATAAAATCAACGGATTGAATGGAATGATCCAAGAGAAAGATGGCGAAATCCTAGAGTTACGTGCTGCCAACCAACAACTTTTTGCAGAAAACCAGGATCTTAAAACTACACAAGCAGTCATCGAAGAGGAAGTAGCCCAGCTAAATATTCAAAAGGAAGATCTTCAGGCTAAGGTTAATATCGCAGCCCGACTTAGAGCTGAAAAAATCACGATCTCAGCAGTTAATTCCCGAGGAAAGGAGAGAATTGAAACAACGAAGGACTTTAGAAACAAGCAAATGGAACGAATCAAAGTCAATTTTAATTTGGCTGATAATAAAGTAGCTGAAAAAGGCCCAAGAAATGTTTATGTTCAAGTTTTGGCTCCTAATGCGCAACCAATTTTCGACGTGGCAAAAGGTTCAGGAACATTCATGGTGGATGGAGCAGAACTTTTCTATACCGTGAAGCAGGATATAATCTTCGATAATTCTGAGCAAATCCTTACCTTCTTTTACGATAAAGGATCCGACTATGCCACAGGACTCCATGAAATCAAGATTTTTGTTGATAATTACCAAGTTGGTTCTAAAACCTTCTCTGTAAAATAAAGTCTAGCCTCCTTCGGGAGGCTAATTTTTTGTGCTTAAGGTTACCTTTAGTAATTAAAACCATTTGGAAAACAGGGGAATATGACTTACTTTTGCGGTCTGTTTATTCAAATTCCTTAAACACATTATAAAAATGTTCCAAAGAAATTATGAGACGGTATTCATTTTAACTCCCGTTTTGTCTGATGTTCAGATGAAGGATACCGTCGACAAGTTTGTGAACTTGTTAAAAGAAGAGGGGGCAGATGTAATCAATGTGGAAAATTGGGGTCTTAAAAAGATGGCTTATACCATCGAAAAAAAGACTACAGGATTTTACGTCATGGTTGAATTCAAAGCCGATCCTACCATCATCCGAAAATTCGAACTCGAATTCAGAAGAGATGAGAAGGTTATGAGATTCCTTACTACTGTTTTCGACAAGCATTCCCTTGCTTATGCCGAAAAAAGGAGAAAAGGAGAGTTTAACAAAAAAGTTGAAGCTAAGGAGGAGCCAGCCCAATGACACTAGTAAACGAGCCAATCAACAGAGGCGAAATCAGAAAAAAGTATTGCCGATTCAAAAAGTATGGCATCAAGTACATTGACTACAAGGATCCAAATTACTTGTTGAAGTTTGTCAATGAGCAAGGTAAAATCCTTCCAAGAAGACTTACCGGCAACTCTGCGAAATATCAGAGAAAAGTGGCTCAGGCCATTAAAAAAGCAAGACATTTGGCTTTGTTGCCATTCGTAACCGATGGTTTGAAATAATTCGGTCTTGTATCGTTCAATCACAAAAGATCATTACAAATGGAAATCATTCTAAAAACAGACATCAAAGGTCTTGGCTATAAAAATGACTTAGTAGATGTAAAGCCAGGATACGGTAGAAACTACCTGATCCCTCAGGGTTTTGCAGTACTTGCTACTGGCTCAAACAAGAAAATTCTTGCTGAAAATATCAAGCAGGCTGGTCACAAGGCAGAAAAAATCAAGACTGAAGCTGAAAATATCGCTGCAAAAATTGCAGAGATTACACTTGAAATCAAGGCCAAAATCGGTGAGTCAGGTAAAATCTTCGGAAAAGTTACTACTCTTCAGATTTCTGATGCACTTGCTGCTCAGGGCATAGACATCGACAGAAAGAAAATCTCTATCAACGGCCCGGTAGACGGAGCTGGTGAATTCTCAGCAGACGTGGATCTTCATAGAGAAGTGAAAACTAAAGTAAAATTCGTAGTTGCAGGAGAATAAAACTCGACTAGCTGATAAATAAAAAAGCTCGCCAATTGGCGAGTTTTTTTATTTCTTACCCTTAGTTAAGAGCTTTTTCAAGTTCGTCTATCAACTTCTTAGAAACAGATTTGCTATTTTTCTCTCTGGCTTCTTTCAAAAGCGCAACAGCCTCATGTCCTTTTTTAATCAGACCTTCGGGGTTACTATCATTTTTGAAACTAACCCAGCACCAGCTAAGCTCAGATGCAAGTGTATCGTTCAATTTTAACTTCTCCACCTTTTGAATTGTCTCGGAAATAATTTTTTCAACTTTTTCAGCGTTCATAGCAAGATTTAGTTTTTGTGTGTTTTTCTATAATTTTAACAAAACTAGATGATTATTAACCCTAATGCAATCTAAGTGACTGTCGATTAATGTAATCTTAATTTTCAATCGATTTCGAAGCTTTCTTATTTAATATTAACTTTTAAGGCCAATAAGGCTGAAGGTATTAACTGATAAGAATGCCTACCCAATTTTATATCCTGAATGCAAGCTATTTACTTCAATATTCTAAAAATCTTCTGAATCTCGTTTGGAAAAAAAGGTCCAAGATTCTACCTTTGTGACACTTTAAAAGAAACACGCCAGTTTCAAACTAAAATTGACCGATGGTGTAACCGGCAACACGTCTGATTTTGGTTCAGAAGAGTCCAGGTTCGAGCCCTGGTCGGTCAACAAAAAGCCCCTCAATAAGGGGCTTTTTTCATTTCAACAACCTGAGCCGATAAGCATTCATTGCGTATTTTCCCAAATGGGAAGTTAATCGATAATTAGCAATAGCCCCCACTCCCGCTCCAATGATTGGGATCAACTGCGCAAGTTTCGCCAAATCTATATAATCACGGTATTCCAGCTGAAAAGTCTTCCAGTCAAACTCGTCTGAATCTGACGGCAGTGAGTCACTATAAACCTCCCAGTTTTCGATTATTCCGATCAGCTCATTCCTTCTTTTCTGACTCGAGAAACTCAGTTGAAAAACATACAATAGAAATAATCTTTCATGGAATTCTTTCGCAGAAAAGCCGTAGATCGCTGCGATGTCAAATAACATTTTCATTTTGATCGTGAGAAATGCTGGGAAATCCACAAATCCAAGAAGTATGCCCCCTGCACCTGTCACAGCTCCTTCAGCAGAAGCCGTATTCCGGTACCATTTGATTCGGGTCCGAACTTTTATCTCCATTTCCTGAAGGCTAAGAGATTGATCAGATTTTGGAACAATCCATCCCGACCCGGTTAAAACACCTTTTACCATGTTTTCAATGGCTATGGTAATAGCTTTATGAACTTTTTCTGGTATCCACCCATTTATTTTCCCTTGCAGAGAGTGAGTCAGTTTGCTTACCAAAGATGGAGGCTTTTTTATCTGAAAGAGCCAAGTCCCCAACTCTGCCTCCACATAGTGCATGTAATTGTCCATTATTTTTAGTAATTCTACTTATTAAACTTATTAATGATTTACGGGTTTCAACTTTTAAATCCAACTTAAACAAGCGTAAAATCCCATGATCAAACCAGTCTATTTACTCATTTTATTAGTGAGTAGTTTTCTTTTTCCAAAGGAAAATAAAATTGAAAGCGATCCAGTAGTAGCCATCACTATTTGCCATGCACCGAATGATGACATGGCTCAATTTGTCGATGAACCTGGATTTGCTTCATTTCATCCCTCTCCTATCTCCTTTGAGTTCGAAGCTCAAGGTGAAATGGTCAGTTTTCCGACATCGGAAGGAGTGGACGGTAAAGGTTATTTACTGAAAGCATCCACACCTTCTGATCAATGGCTTTTCGTCTATCAGGAATGGTGGGGACTTAATGACCATATCAAGCACCAAGCAGAAGTGTTCTATGATGACCTTGGTGGAAAAGTAAATGTAATCGCCCTCGACATGTACGATGGAAAAGTAACAACCAATCCTCAGGAAGCTGGACAAATCATGCAATCGGTAAAAGAGCCCAGATTGGAAGAAATCGTAAAAGGAGCCATGAAACTAGCAGGTGGGAACGCAAAAATTGCAAATATCGGATGGTGCTTTGGCGGAGGTTGGTCATTGAAGTCCGCTTTGCTTACCGGTAATCAAAACATCGGATCCGTCATGTACTACGGAATGCCAGTACGGGATGTGGAGAAGTTGAAGACATTGAACTCAGACGTTTTGGGACTATTTGCAACTGAAGAATACATTTCCAAGGCTGTGATCGAAGAATTTGCGGCAAGCATGAAAACTGCAGGAAAAGAGTTGACCTATAAGATCTTCCCGGCCGTTCATGGATTCTCAAACCCAAGTATCCAAAATACGATCCTGTAGCAAGTAAAGTCGCTAATAAAATGGCTCTTGATTATTTAAAAGCAAAATTTAAAATCTGATAGATAAAAAGAAAAACAAGAGGCCGTCTTTCTCAAGACGGCCTCTTTTCTGTTTAGATGAACGCTTCTTATTTGTAAAGTCCGTTGAAAAGCATTTTGAAAGTACCATGCGACTGAGCCCTGAAGGTAATCTCCGGCCCAAAAGCGTACAATTTTCCTTTTCCGACCTGAGCTTCAAAAGCTGTTATTCCATTTTTCAAATAGGATTGACCCCACGCCCAACCGCTCCTCAGTGGTTCTTCCTGTCCAAACCAGGCAATCGGCTTAACGCCCTTCAGGGCTGCACTTGGAGCCAGTTTGAAAACAGGGCTGTTATTGAAGAGGATATTTGCTTTTTCACCCATACCATAATTTGCCACATGGGTATTCTCCACATACATTTCCAGTACACTTCCGGGAATGTAATATTTCTCTCCAGTCAGGATCTTCTCTTTTCCATCAGGACCCATTTCGACCAGTGCATTAGAAACCGGGAGATTTAAATGATATGCAAGGGAAGTCGAAGCACCGACAGTGATGATTTTTCCTCCATTTTCAAGAAATGATTTCAACTGTGGAACAGAAGTGCCTTTTGAAATACTTCCCAGCATGTGATGATACTGCGGATCAATTTCTTCAGCATTCGGTTGCGATCTTGTATTTCCGCCGGAAGAACCTGCGGGTGGAATTCCTGGCCCAATGAATACCAACACATCAAACTTTTGATTTAAATCCCCGCCATCGATTTCTTTGGCAAAGACAAGTTCATATGGGAAATGAAATTGCTCCATCATCCAACGGACCCATCCTGAAGGCATAGATCCTCCATATACATCAAACAACCCAATTCTGGCTGGTTTTATTTCTTGTGATCCTGCCGGCTGACTTCTTACAGCTATCGGTTTAACACCGTATTCATTAGCAGCTGTTTGCAGCACCTTTTTTCCTGAACTACCTACATAAAAAGATCCTGCCGGAAGTCCGTCAGAAGAGGAAGATATCCGATAAACTTTTACTTTAGCTTGAAGCAAATCGTTGACAGCCATAAAGCTGTTGTTTCCTCTGGAATCCAACAGGTAACCTGAAGAATTTGCTAGCGAGATCGGTTCCGGATTTTGGATTTCACCATAAGGGACTCTAGCAAAAGGCCCATCAAAGGATTCCATAACCGGGTCAACTTCTACTCCCATTTGGTAAGCCAAAGTCCAACCTGCAGCATCATATGGACGAATTGGAGGTCCACCTGGATAAAGAAAATCATTTGGGTGATCTTGAGCTTCAAACATGTCGATCACATGAGGTCGGAATGCCTGCGCTGTCTTCACGATATAAGAACCGGAAGGATAGGTTTTTCCATTGACAGTGAAGTCGCCGGTAGCTTTATGAACCAAAATTCCCGATTTTATCAGCGCATTTAAGAATTTGATTGCCGTAGGAAAATCTGCTTGGTCGGCAGATAAGATGTAACCGCGAGGATCTCTTTTTGTAGGGTCTTTGTAAACAGAATCGAAAAACTGCTTTGGCAATCCCGCTCTGTTTCCAAAATAAACTTCCTCTTCGTCTTCTTTCTCAGTTTTCTTTTGCGAAGCTTGGAATGCATCCTGAATCGCTTTAGCATTCTTTGGATACATCGTCCAGGTATCTTTTTCTCCTCTTTCGATGGAGTTTCTACCCATCAGGTAGATATTGTATAGCAATTCATCCCCATGCCGGACAGCATGATTTAGGATTGCATAATTGAGAGAAACAGAATAGTCGATAGATCGCTTAAATTTCCACTCCTGAGGAGTAATCGGATAAGGATTGGCATTATTAGGAATCAATCGCTCCGGAACCAAAGGAACAGATGAAGGCGTTGGACTGCCGATGATTTCAGTCAGGATTCCGATGATATTGTGATAATAAGGAGTTGTTCTCAAGCCACCATTCCACCAGGAAGAAAAAACTGATCCTCCCAAGCGAGTATATCCTGGGCGATCTTCCTGATGCAATCTATTGATCATAGCTGCACCTACTCCATCTAAACTAGTAGTAAGAAGTGGATCAAATACGTGATTGAACGGATCCCGATATGGGGGGCCAGCGACGACGGTTCCAGCCGGGCCTGACTGATGGTGATTGTAGATGATCTGAGGAATCCACTCAATGTATTGCTGACGAGACATATTGATTGATTCACTCATGTTATTCATATAAAAATCTCGGTTGTTGTCATGACCTACATATTTCTGATAGAGTACCGGAATGTTTTGGTCCCTTTTCGTTGAATCTTCCTTTCTCATATACCAATCAGACATGATTTCCATTCCATCGGGGTTGGCATGAACGAGCAGAATGATCACATTGTCCAGGATTTTCATCGTTTCTGCATCGGTTCGGGAAGCCAACTGGTACAACGTCTCTATCAATTGATGCGGACTAACCACCTCACTTGCGTGAAGACCTCCATCAATCCAGATCACTGGCTTGCCCTCAATGGAAAGTTTTTCAGCGTTTTCCTTGGTTATCTCAGCTCTTGCAAGAGTTTGAGAAATCTCTTTGTAGCGATCTAGTTTTGCAAAATTGGCCGGCGCTGTCACGATCATCATGGGATGAGATCTTCCGAATTCGGTTTTCCCGATTTCGACAAGCCTTACCCGATCACTTGCCTCGTCTACTTTTTTGAAGTAGGCTTCTGACTGGGTAAAGTTGGCTAGCTTGTAATCGTCCCCAATATCGAACCCAAAATGGGATTTGGGAGTAGGAATGGTTTGAGCAGAAAGGCTGAATGCCAAAAAGCACAAAGACATAAATAGTGTAAATCTTAATCTCATATCTGGAAATTTGGTTGGTTTTGAATCAATAGATTCTTCTAAAATAGCAGGAAAAAAAGGTGCCGGTCTAGCTAATCCCTCATTCCTTTAAAAATTTACAGGATCGGGAAAAAGCGGCAGTTAAATCCGGCTTGAATCATTTCGAGATTCGCACAAAATTCTTATATCGGGGATCTGAAGTTTCCTGTTTTGTTTGGAAACCAGTTGGGTTGAAAAGTCCTGGCCAAAGTTCCCAATCTTTCAGGTCTATCTTAATAGTTCCAATTGGGTATTTTGAATTGACCATCAATGCCGACTTTCCTGAATTCCCTTCTAAAACTAAGGAATTGGTATTCTCAAATTTATCTTCAACCACAATATTGAACCCAACACCTGAGTCTTTCCCGTTTTCAATGAAGTTTTTGGACACAACCTTATTCAAAATCACTTTACCATTTCCTTCCAGGTAAAGGTCAGATCCGAGTTTGGAATTGCTCAAATCTATGATTGCACCATCTCTTGCTACAATTCGATTCATTAAAAAAATCTCCTCTTTGCCCGATTGCTTGAATTGATATCCAAAGTGTAATCCCTTACTGTCTGAAATTACAGGATTCAGCATAACTGAAACTACTGACTTTGTGTTTACCAAATGAGTATGCTCAGAAAACTCCAGTTCAGGCTCGAATCTATTATCCAGATTACTATACCAACTTATTCGGCCACCTAATACTTTGATTCTGTATTTTGGATTGTTGGAAATCAATTGCCTCAACCTTAAACCTTGCGGCCTATAATCGATTCGCTCAGAATAACAGGGACTGAGGTCTTCATTTACGAAATAGACATTTTCAAATCTCGCTTCGGAGCAAAGTGAGAAAAGCCCAACCAAAACAGATTTTTCGGGAAATTCAGTGGTAAGTTGGATGGGTTTGATTTGGACAAATCCCGTACTTCCGGAATAATCTCGTTCTAATTCCACCTCTGTAATTTTACCTGATTCAGGATGGGCTAATTGAAGTTTATCCCCCTTTTTCCAAATTCCCGAATCCATCTTTCCGACAGGAATTGAAGAAACAAAACCTGAAAGTCCTTTTGTGGTCTCTGCCCATAATTGCTTAGAAGTGCTTCGGATCAAACCATGGATTTTTACATTTTTCAATACCAAATTGACATTGTAATCCGTGTACATCAGATGTCCGGGGGCATTATTTCCGGCGTTCCAAATTGCTGAACAACCGCTTCTGAACTTTCCATCCAACAAGCCTTGTAATGCACTTTTTTCTACTCGAAATTTAACCTCTTGCAAGGTTTCTGAAATTGGTTTATCAAGTTGAATTTCTGTATATGTAATAAACCTGTCCCCTCTTTTCAGCCTAAATTGAGGATATGGATATTGAGCACCAAATTCTTCCCAGGTTTTCCATTTTCTTGTAATACTCTTTACGGTATAATTCTTTCCCGAAAACGAAAGTTGATCATCGGTTTGAATCGACCACCCCCAAACTTCAAAACTGGTATCAGAGACTTTTCCAATCAAGCCTGAGTTTCTGGGATCATCCAGATTTTGAGCTATGATGGCACCTGAAAACGGGATCTTATCAAATAAATTAAGTTGATGCGTTCCAAAATCTCTTCCTTTAAAATCATCTTCACCATTAACCAGCCAAAAATCTCCATTGGTATTTAGGCCAATCTGCTTTCCCTCAACAATTAAATGTGTCACCTCATTTCTTGCACTTGCACCTCCTGTCCATTCTTGGGACGCCAGATTATACCAGGTAAAGTTTGGATCATCTACCTCGATTCTAGAAGGTGATAAAAACCTGAATTTCAAGTGATCATATCTAAAAGCTTTCAAGGATTCCATTTCGATAAAATTCCCAAGCTCCTCTTTGGATTTACCTATCCATTCCACGCGCAAACCACCATTTGTCCTTGCCTTCATGTTGTTTGGATCTTTAGAGATCCAATCTCCTTCAAATCGGTAGGTGCAAAACTCTGTTACATCTCTTCCATCGTGAATTCCACCTCCATTACAATAACCCTGATTTGGCATCGAAAATGACACTCCCGGCCTGACAAAACCCAAGGATTTTTTCATCTCCTTTCGAATTCTGAATTGGTCAAAATTACTTACTCGCTTCAGGCCGAATTGACTGCTGAGCGGAGAATCATCATAGAAAAATACCCCATTTGGAACTCCATATTGCACTACTACCTGAGAATAGGTAGGCGGAATATATTGCCAATCAAAGTCTATATCAACTCTTCCCTCTCCAGGCAGATTAAAGAATTTTCCGTTTTGCCCAAATGTTTCTTTGAAACTACCGGGGCCTCCTTCTCCCCTGCCATATCGATCAACATTAAATGCATCTGACATCATGGTATGAATTGCCGGTCTATCCCCTTCGCCATTCCAGGCAAAAACAAGAGCTGTATTTGGGGAAATATCAATATTTGGAATACCCAAAGCGGCATATATCTGGCCGGAATTAGCTTTTAGGATTGACTTCCGTTGACTGGCTCTTGCCCAGGATTCTATTGCAAATTTATTGTCAAAAAAGAAGATACCGTCTTGTTTTGCGATTGGCTTGGGTTGAGAAATATCACCTCCATTGTATGGGAAATCAACAATTAGATTTTTTGCATCAATGACCTCCAGCACGCGGGAATAAACTACAGCCTTAGCTCCCGGAAAATAATTTCTCCCTGATTCAGGATAATCGAAGCTACATTTATGTATCCTTGATGGCTCCAGCCATTTACCCTCAAAGTTCCCATCAAACACATCATCACTCCCTTCATAGGTGACTTTTGTCGTTGAGCTAGTATTGGATTGGTATGTAAGCTTACCCCAAAACATTTTATAGAATGAATTCCCCCCAAACTCTTCCAGCGTATTAAAATCTGCTCCGGGAAATAATGGCTTAACCGGAGATCCTATTTCCGTGTTTTTCAAAGAAACATCCTTTTATATATCAGAAGATTCAAGTGCTTTTATTATACAACTACAAAAATTAAGAAATAATATTTTTTGTTTTCTGTTCTACCATATTCTCCCCCTTCGCTTTTTCGGAAATAGAAACCGCATCGATATTTTTTTATCGATTTGATCCGTGATTGAGTATCATCAGTAACTTTTAATTGTTCAAGGGCGAATATCCGAGGTTTAAAAAATTGGCTGATTTTTAAAACCTAAATTTAAATAAGTACCAAATTCCCTTTTTTTAAAAGGGAATTAAAGAATTACTTTGATCTTATAATGAATGGGTTTCACCCAAAATATAATTTTTATTGATTTCAAAGTGCAATAGCCTTCCTGTTAAAAATTATTACTTTTGCCATCGCATCCTAATCAAATTTTCTCCGAAAAAAAATCAAACTGACCATGTCCGAGGTTAAAATATTTTCCGGCAGTAATAGCCACTCACTGGCAGAAAAAATCGCCAAAAACTATGGAAAAAGGCTGGGAGAAATCACCATGTCAAGATTCAGTGACGGAGAATTGTCACCAAGTTTTGATGAGTCCATTCGTGGCTGCACCGTATTTCTGATCCAAAGCACTACTCCTCCCAGTGACAATCTATTAGAGCTTTGTCTGATGATTGATGCAGCAAAAAGAGCCAGTGCATATAAGGTTTGTGCGGTTATTCCATATTATGGCTATGCTCGTCAGGACCGAAAAGATCGACCGAGAGTTTCTATCGCAGCCAAGCTTATTGCCAATATGCTGACTTCTGCAGGAGCTGACAGGATCATGACTTGCGACTTGCATGCAGGCCAAATCCAAGGTTTTTTCGATATTCCCTTGGATCATCTAAATGGATCAGCTATTTTTGTGCCCTATTTGAGTTCGCTGAAACTTCCAGACATGATTTTCGCGGCTCCGGATGTAGGAGGTGTGGCAAGAGCAAGAGGGTATGCCAAATATTTTGAAGTAGAAATGGTTGTCTGTGATAAGCACAGAAAAAGAGCCAACGAAATTGCCTCGATGCAGGTGATCGGTGAAGTAGAAGGAAAAGATGTGATTTTGGTAGATGATTTGGTCGATACGGCCGGCACACTCTGTAAAGCTGCCCAAATTCTAACAGATAAAGGTGCAACTTCAGTAAGAGCGATCACAACGCATGGTGTACTTTCAGGAAAAGCTTACGAAAACATCGAAAACTCTGTTTTAGAAGAATTGGTTATTACCGACACCATTACCTTAAAACATCCATCTTCTAAAATCAGAGTACTGACAGTAGCAGATCTGTTCGCCAAGGCTATTCATGCCGTGACAGGTCATACTTCTATCAGTTCATTATTTATCTAGAACAAATTTTAAATACAATACACTTATGAAAACACTTGAGATTATAGGGTTTAAAAGAGCAAATCTCGACGGCCAGAGCCTGAATGAAGTTAGAGATTCAGGAAATGTTCCTTGCGTAGTTTATGGACCAGGTATCCCTGAGCAAATCCATTTCTATACTCCGATTATCCTTTTCCGCGAATTGATTTACACTCCTGAAGTTCACCTAGTAGAGCTGAACATCGAAGGAACTATCATTAAGGCGGTTTTGAAAGAAGCACAATACCACCCGGTAAGTGAAATGATCCTTCACGTAGACTTCATGGCATACACTGAAGACAGACCAATCAAGTTTGAAATTCCTGTTAAGGTAGAAGGTAGCTCTCCGGGTATCGCCAAAGGCGGTAAGTTGGAGTTCAAAACCAGAACTTTGAAAGTAAAAGGTTTGGCTAAAGATTTCCCTGACTTCGTGAAAGTTGATATCACGGATCTTGATTTGGGTAAATCATTCAAAGTAAGTGATTTAAAAGTGAAAGGATTTGATATCCTTACAAGCCCGAATGTATCGATTGTGACTGTTGGTATTCCAAGAGCACTTAGAGGCAAGAAAGGCGAAGCTTAATTCACTTCAAAACTTAAAATTAATCCTGCCCTTCTCGGGGCAGGATTTTTTATTTTAGCACTTTAGACTTTCCAACAGCATGAAATATCTGATCGTGGGATTGGGCAACATAGGCCCGGAATATGAATTAACCAGACATAACATAGGATTCCTGACGGCAGACCGACTTGCAGACAAACAAGGTTGTCAATGGAAAAGCGATAGGCTGGTGTTTCAAACCGAATTTAAATACAAAGGACGATTCATTCATTTGATCAAACCCACTACCTACATGAACTTGAGTGGCAAAGCGGTGAACTACTGGATGAAGGAATTGCAAATCCCAAAAGAGAACGTGCTGGTCATTGTGGACGATGTTGCCATACCCTTCGGGAAAATCCGGATGCGCTCCAAAGGAAGTGCTGCCGGACACAATGGATTGAAAAACATTGAAGAATTAACTGGGGGCCAAGATTATCCAAGGGTTCGGATGGGAATCGGGGACAACTTCCCAAAAGGAAGACAGATTGATTTCGTTTTGGGACGATTCACAAAGGAAGAATTCGACACGCTGCCTGAGATGATGGACAAAGCAATCGAGATGATTTTGGCTTTTTGCACCATCGGAATCTCGCAAGTTATGACCCAATTCAATGATTGAATCGGAAAGATTTGGATTTCCCCGAAACTCCCATTTTATTTGCACCACTTCAGGCAACTGATTTATAAAGAAGAGGCGAGAGATTAGGCTCAATGACCCTCTGGCAACCATCCAAAATCAATACGGAAAGGTGCCAAGTCCTACCCTTCGCAGGAACTATAAACTGGCTTAATACAAAAAAATCCCTTTTTAGTTCGATTGCCGCCTCTTGGGTTAGATTTTCTAATCAGCTTGAAAGCGTATTCTTATTTTCTAAACCGTACAACAGAATGAGTGAGCATTTCGAAACCAACGCTATCCGGATCAATAGTTCTAAGTCGAACCAAAAAGAGCATTCCGCTCCTATTTACCTTTCGTCCAGCTTCACTTTTGATTCGGCAGAGGAGGCCAGAGCAACTTTTGCAGACGAACTTCCCGGATACATTTATTCTCGCTATGCAAATCCTAATTCCAGTGACCTGATCGAGAAAGTATGTGCGGCAGAAGGAACAGAAGATGGAATTGCAACTGCATCTGGGATGGCTGCCATGTTTGGCAGTATCGCTGCTTTACTTCAGCAAGGGGATCATATTCTTGCATCAAGATCGTTGTTTGGTTCCACGCACCAGCTTTTGACCAGGGTATTTCCAAAATGGGGAATCACATCTTCCTATGGTGACATCTCTGATTTTCAAAACTGGGATAAGCTAGTACAGCCAAATACCAAAATGCTTTTCATCGAAACGCCTTCAAATCCAGGACTGGAAATTATTGATTTGGAATGGGCAGGCCAGTTTGCCACAGCTCACAATCTTATTCTGGTGGTAGACAATTGTTTTGCAACCCCCTATCTTCAGCAACCGGCAAAATGGGGTGCACATATTGTGACTCATAGCGCGACAAAGTATATAGACGGACAGGGAAGAGTACTTGGCGGGTTAATATTGGGAACGAATGAGTTGATCAAAGAAGTGCAGTTTTTCACACGACATACTGGACCAGCTATTTCGCCCTTCAATGCTTGGATTCTGGCTAAGAGTATGGAAACTCTGGCTGTTAGAATGGATAGGCACTGCGACAATGCCGAAAAAATTGCGAATTACTTTGAAGGAAACTCTGAGTTGGAAGGAGTCAAATATCCATTTCTTAAGTCTCATCCACAGCATCATCTCGCAATTAAACAAATGAAACGCGGAGGAGGAATAATCACGCTGACGCTGAAAGGCGGTTTAGCCCGTGCCCAACGATTCATCGATCAGCTTGATATCATATCATTGACTCCAAATCTAGGCGACAGCCGAAGCATTGTAACCCATCCTGCATCTACGACTCATAGCAAGCTTTCAGTCGAGGAGCGAGCCAAAGTGGGGATTTCAGATGGCTTGGTCCGTCTCTCAGTCGGATTGGAACACTATGAAGATATTATTCTCGATGTAGAAAGAGCAATTGAAAAGTCAAAATAAAAGAGAAAAGGTCTTGGTCAGGACCTTTTCTCTTTTATTTACCAAGTTGTTTGTCTCAATTTTGGAAAGGCACGAATCACGTCGCTCAGGCTGATTTGACCAACTAGTCTCCCATCTTTTAGTACCGGAAATCTCCTGATTTTCAGTTCAAGGAACTTTTGAGCAGCATCAAATAAAGACAAGTCAGGAGACATCGTGATGACGTTTTTGGTCATGTGCTCACTTACTTTTCCCGGAAAATTTGGGGTGTTCGTGTATTTCCCTTTAATTATTTCTTTGAGGCAATCCACTTCCGAAATAATCCCCACTAAATCTCCGGATTCATCCAAAACCGGAGCTCCGGAAATTTTTCTTTTTGTCAGCATATCAAGCACTTGATCTATGGAATCTTCAGGTCGGAAAGTAATCAGATTGGTGCTCATATGGTCTTTAACCAAAATCTGATCTAGAGGAGATTTCTTAGCTTCAACTACACGAACTCCTTGAAAACTTTTAACCATGGCCGTAGAATTTATTGTTGATAAAATAAATTACTGATTAACACCAATAAATAAAACTATTCCCCAATATTTCTTATAATTCGTTACAAAATCATTGGGATTTTGATTTTTATAAAATATTATTTCAACTCATTGGAAAGGATTATAAATGGTTTCCATGGCTGCGATGGTTTAGAATATAGGTCTTTGAACTCAAAAGTCCCGACTGCCAAGTCAGTATCACCGTCCTTGTCAAGATCTCCCTTGGTCATCGTCAACCAATGAGAATCTATGTTTTCCCTGATTACGAATGGTTCAAACTCACCATTTTTGGATTGCCTGAAGTAAATCAAATCTTGTCTGGGAGATTGACTCGGATCCGGAAAAAAGGAAAGAATAAAAAAGTCCAAGTCTCCATCCTGATCAAAATCATCCACTTCAAGTCCGCTGGCGCCATACATCGGATAAAACCATTCCTTCTCAAACTCACCTTCTCCATCATTTAGAAAAACCCGAACACCATGGTAGTTTTTCAGAATCTGCGAAAGATCTGCATTGTCGCCATTCACCAAAATGATATCCCTGTGCCCATCTCCATTGATATCCTCAAATCTAAAATCACTTAACCCAAAGGATGGATGGAACCGAAGTAGGGATTTTTCAAAAAACTTTCCCTCTCCCTGATTGATCCACGCATAAATACCCTCCTGGGCTTGAGCAATCAGACTCAACAGGTCCAAATCTCCATCTCCGTCAAAATCAACAGAAATAGTTCTTCTTGCACCAGGTATGGATTTTAAGCGTATTTCTTTTTCATGGCCATTTTCGGATAAATAAAGGCTCAATTTTCCGAAATGATCTCCAAAATGGGAAATAACCCGATCCATTTCCCCATCCCCATTCCAATCAGCTGTTTCTACATGAACAGGCCTTATAAGTTTGTCTAAGAGAATTTCCTTCGTCCAAATCTTATTTTGGTAAGTAAATCTGGAATAAGTCCCCAATGTATCTTGTGATGGATCCATCAAGCCCATGGTCAACAAATCGAATGATTGATCTGAATTCCAGAGAATTTCGACCGGTGCCACATCCGTTTGAATAGAATCCTTCAACTTGAACCCATTTTGAGAATCCAAAATAAATAAGGATTGGAACCGATTTCCAACCCATAAATCTCCGGTTTCAGGATGAATCCGAACTAGGGTTGTCAAACTGGGAAATACTTTGGAAAAGCCTGGCTGAACCACATTGAAGCCGGGAATACCAACTTTTGGGGTTTCTTTTTCAGCCTGGGGCAAAGGATTTTCTGGAGCACTTTTGAGATAATACTCCTGAATTTTAGCCCAATCTTCTCTTTTGATCAATTGAACTTTAGAGTAAATTCCCGGTGGAACCCCGGAATCTTCTGGAAGTTCAGTGCCAAAATCTTCTTCAAGGTATAGACCCATCCGTTTTCGCATATCAGGAAGAATTTTGGTTTCCCAGGTAATGCGATCCAGAACATCCGGTTCCGGTTTCAGGTGGCAACTTCCGCAATAAGCCTCAGCTAATCTTTCTCCATCGAGATTTAAATCAGATACAGCCAATTGCTCAAGGGAAAGAGGTGGTTGTTTTCGCTCAGAAATAGGGTTGCAACCAACTACAAAAACAAGAAAACCTGCTAAAACAAAACTTATTAATCTCATCCTTTGATTACCTCCAAAAACTCATTTACCAAATTCCTGTCAATTCTAAGATGATGCGTGAATGTTTTAGGATCTTCTGAAAAAGATAACCCGGGACGGACATATTCGTTTTGCGAAAGCTTCCATGTTTTACAGGAAGCGTGAATTTCTCGTAAATATCCGGATTGCTTCAAAATCGCAACATGTCCAGGTTTGGTCCCTCCGCCTGGCATGATGCTTATTCTGTCTTTCGCTTTTCCCATCAATTCGAGTAAGTTATCAAGACCTTCAGTCGTGGTATTTTTTCCTCCGGAAGTCAGGATTCTCTCAAATCCACACCCAATTATTTTCTCTAAGGCATCGTGCAGATCACTCGACGCATCAAAAGCACGGTGAAAAGTACAAGGTTTACCCGAAGCTGAGCGCATCAAAGATTGGCAGGCATCTGCATTTACTTTTCCCTGATGATCCAAAATTCCAAATACGAATCCATCAGCACCTTGCTCACCAAGCAACTCTATGTCTCTTTTCATCACCATAAGCTCCTTCTGGGAATAAGCAAAATCTCCACCCCTTGGCCTAATCATCACAAAAACAGGAATGTCTATTTCTGCTTTCAGGAATTTGACCATTCCTGCACTGGGAGTTTCTCCGCCTTCAGGGAAATTGGCGCAAAGCTCCAGCCGGTCAACACCGAATTCTGCAGCTTCAAGCGCAGCTTCCAAATTAAAAACTGGAGCTTCAAATACTATTTTATTCATCGGGTAAAGTAACTTTTCGAATCAAGTAATTCATTTTTGGTACTAGTGGCTTGGCCAAAATTGAATCCTGGATGGACTGCAAATGCTCCAATAAGTCCTTCTTTGTTCATCGCTAAGAAGCCTGCCTGGATATCTTTTATGTTCTTATTTTTTGAAATCAGTCTTTTCACAGCCTCCTCACATGCTTCTTGGGGGGTACGTCCCTGTCTCATCAATTCCACGATCAGAAAACTACCGCAAATCCGGATAATTGATTCACCTAGACCAGTTGCTGTCGCCGCACCAACCTCATCATCGACAAAAAGTCCAGCGCCAATGATGGGGCTGTCCCCAACTCTTCCGTGCATTTTATACGCCAAACCACTCGTGGTACAACTTCCTGCCAATTTCCCATTTGCATCGATTCCAATCATTCCAATTGTGTCGTGATTCTCAATATTGATGATTGGCTTGTATTGGCTAGTCAATTTCCATTTCTCATATTCTATCGCTGCTTTCGGACTTAGGACTTCTTCTTCCAAAGGAAACCCCTGAGAAATCGCAAACTGCCTTGCACCTTCTCCTACCAGCATTATGTGTGGAGTTTTTTCCATCACCAATCTAGCCAACGCAATTGGATGTTTGATTTGCCGCACAAACGCTACTGAACCACAAGAACCGTCACCTGTCATAATCGAGGCATCAAGCGTTGTAATTCCTTCTCGATCAGGAAGTCCTTGCAAGCCAACAGAAAGATTATCCATGTCTAATTCAGTGACTTTCACCCCCGCTTCCACAGCGTCCAAAATACTTCCACCACCTTTCAATTTACTTATCGCCGCTTCATTTGCAGGAACGCCGTGATTCCAAGTTGATAAGATCAAAGGCTTTTGACCTGGAATGGTTTCCTGAGCAAAAACCTTCGAAATACCGGGCATAAAAATAGCAGAACCCAAAAGGGACTGCTTAATAAACTTTCTTCTTTGGGACATAAGGCTTATTTTAGAATCAGCCATTCAAATTATCAAAAATGGGTCGAAATCACCCAACAAACGTTCAAATCCTTTTAAAATTCCATGAAACCATATCTTCTTAAAGAAACCAACTGGAAAAAACTTCAATCTCACCGTTTTGAATTAGCAGTTCTTCCCTGGGGTGCAACCGAAGCACATAATTACCACATGCCTTACGGAACAGATGTGATCGAGGCGGATGAAATCGCTGCTGAAGGCGGAAGAAAAGCTTGGGAAAAGGGGGCAAATGTGGTCGTGATGCCTACCATTCCTTTTGGTGTAAACACCGGGCAATCTGATATATATCTGGACATCAATCTCAATCCAAGTACGCAGCTTTTGATACTTCGCGACATCATTGAGGTGCTGAATAGGCAGGGCCTGAAAAAATTATTAATCCTGAATAGTCATGGAGGGAATGATTTCAAAACCATGCTAAGAGAGCTTGGACTGAAGTTCCCCGAAATGATGCTTTTTACATGTAACTGGTTTCAGGCTTTGGACAAAACTAAATTTTTTGAAGAATCTGGTGACCATGCCGATGAAATGGAGACTTCTCTGATCCTGTATTTGAATCCCGAGTTAGTACTGCCTCTGGAAGAAGCTGGCGAAGGAAATGAAAAAAAGTCAACCATTAAGGGGCTTCAGGAAAAATGGGCTTGGGCGGAGCGAAAATGGTCTCACGTGACTGAGGATACTGGAATCGGTAATCCAAAAAAAGCCTCCCCTGAGAAAGGAAGGCTTTATTTTGATGCTGTTACGGACAAAGTCGCTGAACTGATGAAGGATATATGCGACGCAAAATCTGATCAGCTTTACCGCTAATTTCTCAGAGAATTTAAGTCAACTGCTTTCGATTGACCTTTATAATCGATCAATTGTATTCCTTTTACTCCTGCCGGAAGCGTGATTTCTCTACTTGATTGTGAAAGGAATCCTGACCCAAGACTAGTTTCAATACGTTGTTTTTTTCCATTCCCCATATCTAACATGATAGCCATCACTTCTTGACCTGGGGTGATGGTTTTTGAACCTTCAGAATTAGAATTATTCTGGAAAGCAAGGAGTTTTCCTCGGTTTTGTGAGGCGACCAGAATTGGATTTCCTTGAGCAGAAGCTATTTTAACCAATGCTTTGGCATCTCCCGGTACCGCAAACCCACTTTTTGAAGGATTCAGAGTAGTGAAATTTCCTTTTCCATCACCTAAAAGAACCAACCCTATATGGGCATCCAATCGACCGATGAAAATCTCATTGCCGTAGTCGTTTCCTACTAAAACTACATCAAGCAAACCATCTTCATTTACATCCTGTGAAACAAGTCCATTGACCGGAGCAATCTGGGCCATGATGGGTAATTCCCGTATGCTAAACTGACCGTGCCCAAGATTTTCTACATAAGATGATCGATCATAATTCCCCGTGAGAATTACAGCATCTTTCTTCTCTTCCTCTGTAAAAAGCGAACTTTCAGTGCTCAGTGCATAGGATTTGTATCGTTCAAATTTTCTTCTGAACATCGGACTTTGACCATACAAATCATCCCAGAAATGACTTGGAAACGAATTATAAGTACCTTCTCTATCCTTGTAATAGGCAAAAGTGACGGGGTCAATGCTTCCGTTATTATCAAAATCTTTTCCATAAACTTTTACAGGTCTTTCTAGAGTTGGGTGATGGTGATTATTGGCACCAAGATTTCCGACAACAAAATCTGTATCTCCATCCTGATCAAAATCTCCCGAAGTAATTGAATTCCACCATCCCAGATGATTTTCCAAACCTGATTTCTCCAGCTTGGAGAATTTAACACCCTCATTTTTGAAAACAGTTATCGCCATTAATTCACCCACGACTACCAAATCAATCTGACCATCAGAATCAATATCTGACCAAATGGCATCAGTGACCATTCCTATATTTTTCAAACCCGGTGCAAGTTGGTCCGTCACATCCTCAAGTTGACCATTGTTGTTTTTCAGCAGGAAACTATTTTCCGCAAGAGGATATTTACCGATTGGAGCTCGACCACCAACAAACAAATCGGTGAAACCGTCTCCATCAAAGTCTGCCCCTCTTACAGTTGACCCGCTTGCTTTAATTCCTGCAAAGTTCTTGTCAAGTGAGAAATTCCCCTTCCCGTCATTTAAGTAAACCCTGTCAATGTATTCGGCAGCATCCGGAGCAAATTCACTGCTACCACTTACCAGATACAGATCCAAATCTTGATCATTGTCCAAGTCTATTAGCAGGATTCCCATCTCCTCAAAAGCTGGATTTTCTCCTGACAAAAGCTCAGATTGAAAGAATTCTCCAAGTGAGTTTTGTTTGAAAAGTTGAGGGGTATTACCGGAAGAAGATCCCACAATAAGGTCTTCTATCCCGTCCCCATTCACATCTCCAACTGCCATACCTGGGCCATATTGACTAAGTTTATGAGGAAGAGTCCGCTGTATGTTGAAGTCTATTTTATCTTCCTCCATATGCTGATAGACCAAACCTAGGGAATCAGAAACTTCCAAAAAAACAGTTTGCTGCCTATCAAAATCTAGGATAGCTACGGTGTTATTTCCAGGTTTTGCATCCGAGTAAGATATTTCAAGAACCTGATTGGTCGCATTAGCTGAAGTCGTCGAAATCTTACCATCAGGCCAAGTCACTTGGATGCCTTGAATTTCAGTAGTACTTCCCAGTCCGAAATGCATGATCTCTTCGATCGAAGACATATATCCTCTTACTACTTGCTGCTCTTGAGAGAGCATAGTCCCGTCTGACATTCCAATTCTAACTTTGGCTCCTAATCCTTGTGGATTAAGTGCAGATCCTTTGAGCTTTATCCTCAAATAATTGTTCGTCTTTTCTTTGCCATCCAGTTTGTTTTCAAATACAAAAGCTGGGTCGTTGATATTATTAACCACATAATCCAAGTCTCCATCTTGATCCAAATCAACAAATGCAGCTCCGTTTGAGAAGGATGGTTTATCCAATCCCCATGTTTTACTGACATCTTCGAACGTCAAATCACCCCTATTTTTGTAGGCATAGTTTGAAATTTTGACCATGGGGATTGAATCCAATAATTGACGTACGGTCGCTATATTGCCCATATCAGCCCGATAATTCGCGAAGTCCTTATCCGTAATATCTCGAGGAAAACCATTGGTAATCAATAAATCACGCTGACCGTCATTGTCAAAATCAGCGAATAAGGGAGACCAGCTCCAGTCAGTCTGATAAATACCAGCAAGCATTCCTATTTCGCTAAATGGAACATTTGCACCATTATTCAGATGAAGCATATTTCTTACATGCTGGTATTCATACCCCCACTGCTCATTGCTGATGTAGGTTTGATAGGAGTTTTTACCAATTGTAGTTTTCTTCCGGTAATTATCCTCTCCCAGCATATCAATCGTAAACAAATCAGGCAATCCATCATTGTTGAAATCCGAGATATCAGAACCCATCGAAAACATACTTTGATGTCGAAGGATTTCATTCGCCTTATTTGAAAAAGTCCCATCCTGATTATTGATGTAAAGGATGTCATTTGTGACGTAATCATTGCTAATATGCAGATCAGGCCAGCCATCATTATTCAAATCAGCTACCAAAAGACCTAGACCAAACCCTTCAATGGTAATCCCAGCTTCTAATGTGACGTCCGAAAACGAATTATCACCATTGTTACGATAAAGTCTATCGTTATTAATGGCAGAGCCATCTGTGATTTTTTGTCTGTAATTAGTGGGTATTGCCTTACTTTGCTCATTGTTCAATACATACAAATCCAAGTCCCCATCTAGATCATAATCTAAAAATGCCGCTCCCATACTATTCCCAGGATCTGCAATTCCGTAATCTGCCGCCATCTCTTTGAAGATAATTTCCCCGGTATCGTTTTTTCCCTGATTAACAAAAAGTAGGTTATTTCGCTCTCCAGAACCTTTTTTCATGGCAGAAGCCACATAGATATCCATCCAGCCGTCACCATTAATATCCACAGCAACAGTTCCGGTACACCAATGGTTTGCTGCTTCGACACTGGATATTTCAGACACATCTTCAAATTTGAAATTACCTTGATTCAGGTATAATTTATTAGATACCTGATTACCAGTGAAAAAGAGATCAGGTAGACCGTTCTGGTCAAAATCTGCTACTGCAAGACCACCTCCGTTAAAAATGTATTCATCCGTAAGAATATTGAAGGAATCAGATTCGACGATTTCATTATTGAAATCAATTCCGGTATCATCAGCAGTTCTTAATTCAAATAGCGTTTTTTCTTTTGAACAAGAAGCGAGCGTAAGAAGCAACACTCCTACTATTGGTAAATAAAGATTCTTCATGTTATTAATAAATGAGCTTTTCTCGAGTTTGAAATTAGCAATTTTGAAGGGAAAGATCTTTAAAAAATTCTAAGAAACACAAGCTGAAAAAGCCTCAGCCAAATATTAAAGCGTATGACTTGATCAGGTCAACTATCGGACTATAAAAAATTAAAACCAAATTGCCGGCACTCGCTCTGACTGAGGCTCTTCGAGTCCCGATAGCGAATATAATCTCGAAGCCCGATACGAGGCCCGATAGCTTTCGCGGAAGTAATCTTCAAATCAAATCCTGTCCATAATCAAGACTATTTTCTGGCTTTACTAGTATTGAAAGTCCAATAATCAAAGTTCAAGAGTGCAATTCTGAACAGCAGATGTAAAAAGCCTAAATAATCATGTTAAAAATGTGCTAAAAAAAAGAGTCTATCCGGATATTCTCGGATAGACTCTCTCAAAATTACACTAAGTCAAATTAATAATTCGGATCCTGAGCCAAGGTAGGCTTACCTTCTTTCAATGATCTATCTATTGCCTCAAGTGGTATAGGGAAAAATTCATTTTTATTTTTAGTGAATGATTTTCCACTCAAGTA
>JBKJKX010000143.1:0-49117 GCA_046597285.1 Algoriphagus sp.
ATAGAGGAAAACCTCAATCTGAATGTCCTGATGTATGAATACCTCTACAATGGTGGAGGTGTAGCAGTTGGGGATTTGAATCAGGATGGCTTAGATGATATATATTTTTCGGCCAACGTCAGCGAAAACCAGCTTTACCTTAATCAGGGGAAACTGAAATTCACCGAAATAAGCCAAGCCGCAGGTGTTTCCGGAAGACAAGGTCCATGGAAAACAGGCGTTGTCTTTGTGGATATCAATGGCGACCAAAAACTGGATATTTATCAATGTTATTCTGGAAATTTACCTCCGAAAAAACGAAAAAATCAACTTTTTGTAAATCAGGGGAATGATTCAAATGGAATCCCCGTTTTCAAAGAAATGGCCGAAGAATATGGGATCGCATCTACTTCGCCTAGTACTTCTGCAAGCTTCTTCGACTATGATCTGGATGGAGATTTGGACCTTTTCCTCCTGAATCACAATACTAAATCAATCCAGAACCATGACGCTACAGTCACAAAAACATTGCTTAAAGAAAAGCACGAAGCAGGTTCCCAACTCTTCGAAAACGGACAAGGAAAATTCACTGAAGTGACAGAAAAGGCTGGAATATCCAGTTCAAGTCTCTCTTATGGATTGGGATTATCTGTGGCGGATATCAATGCCGATGGATGGCCGGATATTTACATTGGCAATGATTATTCCATGCCTGACTACCTCTATATCAACCAAAAGAACGGAACCTTCAAAGATGAAATTCGGACTTTGTTAAATCATGTTTCCCATTTTTCTATGGGAAATGACATCGCTGATATCAATAACGACGGGCTGCTGGATATTTTCACGCTGGACATGCTCCCTGAAGGCAATCAGCGGCAAAAACAATTACTTTCTCCGGACAATTTTGAGTTGTTTCAACTCAATGTGGATCGCGGATTTCATCATCAATACATGCGCAACATGTTGCACTTGAATACTGGAAATGGCTCATTTCAAGAAATTGGGCAGCTTTCGGGTATTTCAAATACGGATTGGAGCTGGTCGGCACTTTTTGCAGATCTTGATAATGACGGCTGGAAAGATCTCTACGTCACTAACGGCTACTTGAGGGATTACAATAATCAAGACTTCCTAAAATACATGGACGATTATGTGCGAACCTCAGGTGGTCAACTCAAGCGTGAGGATTTGCTCAATCTCGTGAAGTCAATGACCTCTTCCGATCTCACTAATTACACTTTCAGCAACAAAGGCAACTTATCTTTTGAGAATGTATCCAATTCCTGGGGGCTGGCCCATAGTTCTAATAGCAGTGGCGCGGCCTATTCTGATCTCGACAATGACGGCGACCTCGAGTTGATTGTCAACAATATCAATTCCCCAGCATTTGTCTATGAAAATCTTGCTGTACAAAAGAAAAAAGGGAATTTTCTGAAAATTAAATTGGTCGGAGAAAATCAAAATACGCTTGGTCAGGGGGCTATGGTAAAAGTATTTTCCAATGGGAAAATCCAAATTCAAGACCAAAATCTCTATAGAGGTTACCAGTCTTCGGTTTCTCCGGTTTTACTTTTTGGCTTGGGAAAAGACGAAAAAGCGGACTCGGTTCAGGTCCTTTGGACTGGCGGGAAAGTTTCGATTTTGAATGATGTGCATGCAAATCAAACCCTGATCATTCTTCAAAGCGAAGGGAAAAAAGCTGCAACCCCAAAACAACCTTCAGTAAGACCGCTTTTGACTTCCACCACGAATCTGAAAGTTCCGACCGGAATTCCAGTCAATGATTTTAAAAGACAGCCGCTTCTTAGCTATGCGATTTCAGGAAACGGGAAAGCAATGGTCTTGGAAGATTTCAATGGAGATGGCTGGAAGGATTTGTTTGTTGGCGGAAGTGCAGGTGTCAGCGGAAGAATCTTTGTTGGCATATCAAGCGGGCAATTTAGCAAACCTGATTCCACAGCCTTTGTGGCTTCGGCAATTTCTGAAGATACTGACGCAGTCAGTTTTGACGCAAATGGAGATGGATCCCCGGATATCTTGGTTGGAGGTGGAGGAGTGTATCAGTTCCAGCTTGGAGATCAGGCTCTTCAGGTTAGACTTTACTTAAATGACGGAAAAGGCAAGTTTACGATGTCAACGGTTGCTTTGCCTCAAGAGGGATTTCCCATTGGTTCGATCCAGATCCTGGACTTCAATGGAGACGGGGTTTCCGATATTTTCTTAGGAGGTCGCGTCAATCCAGGTCAATATCCCACATCACCTGGAGCCCGTATTTGGGTTGGTGATGGAACCGGTAAGTTCAAAGACCAAACCGAATTATTGGCTCCTTCCTTTAAAAAGCTTGGAATGATAACAGATTCCGAATCAGCAGACTTGAACCAGGATGGTAACATGGAATTGGTTCTTGTCGGAGATGCTATGCCAGTGATGATCTTTTCAAAGGAGGGGAAAATTTGGGAGGATGTGACGCTAGCTTATTTTGATAAACTTGAAATCGGAGTCTGGAATGATGTTATGATTGCTGATTGGGATAAGGATGGATTACAGGAACTTTTTATTGGAAATCATGGTCTAAACAGCCAATTGAGAGCTAGTGATGAGGAACCAATGGAGCTTCTTTACAAGGATTTTGACTCGAATGGTTCCATTGATGCCATCTTAGGCTATTACAATCAGGGTCAAAAATATCCTTCGGCAAGTCGGGATGAGGTACTGGGTCAGGTGAATTTTCTCAAAAAAAAATACCTGAATTTCAAAAGCTTTTCTGAGGCTACGATGGATAATTTATTTACAGCTCAGGAAAGAGAAGGTGCCAATTCCATCTTCATCAATCGTTTGAAAACTTCCTATTTTGCAATGAATTCCTCTGGAATATTCAAGGAAAGAGCATTGCCTGTTCAAGTGCAGTTTTCACCTGTTTTCGCTGCTGAGGCAGCAGATGTTAACGGAGACAATAACTTGGATCTTGTAATTGGGGGAAACATATTTCACTCGAAATTGAAGTTTGGAAGGTTTGATTCGAATGATGGAATGATTTTGCTTGGAGATGGAAAGGGAGGATTTGAATACCTTAATCCAATGCAATCTGGACTTTCAATCAAAGGGGAAATCAGAGCTATTAAAGCGATAGATGATTATTTGCTGATCAAATTGAATGGCGAGGGAATCAGGATATACCAATACCATTTATCAAAAGAATCTATTCAATAGGCTTAGAATACCTTAATTTAATTTTTAAAATTGCGCCTGACCCAACCTATGAAAAAGTACCTAGTTGCAGCTGGTTTTATCTTAATGAGTTTTCAGTCCGAAAATTCACTTTTTGAGGCCTATACTCAGAAAATCCCTGGCACTCAGGTCACGTTTGACATGACGCCAATTCCCGCAGGAACTTTTAAAATGGGAAACGACGCTTCAAAAAATACTGATGAAAAACCGGCTCATTCCGTCACCCTAGATGCATTCTGGATGGGAACCCACGAAGTGCAATGGGATGCTTTTGAGTTGTTTTTAGATAAAAATTATGAACTCGCGATCTCCGAAGAACCAATCGGATCCATCGTAGATGGGATGTCGAGGCCAAGTTTACCATATCTGGATATGACTTTTGGGATGGGAAAAGAAGAAAAACCTGCCATCGGAATGACTCAGTATGGGGCGATCCAATATTGTCACTGGCTGTATCTGAAAACTGGGATTTTTTACAGGCTCCCGACTGAAGCAGAATGGGAATATGCATCTCGGGCTGGGTCAACCGATCGCTTTTTCTTCGGAAATGATGAATCCAAACTAGGTGAATATGCCTGGACTAAAGAAAACAGCCAAGCTACTACGCAGCCTGTCGGAAAAAAGAAACCCAATCCTTGGGGTCTTTACGATATCTATGGAAATGTACTGGAGTGGACTTCCGATCAATATAATCCGGCATTCTATGCTAAATCCCCAAAAGAAAATCCGAATAATCCATCGTTGAAACTGTATCCTCGAGTAGTCCGTGGGGGAAGTTATCAAACTCCTGCTGAGGAATTGAGTTCCTCGAAGCGATTCATGAGCAAGCCTGATTGGAAGCGAATTGACCCACAGATACCGAAAAGTCAATGGTGGTTTCCGGAAGCTCCTTTCCTTGGATTGAGACTTTTGAGACCTCTAAATCCTCCAAGTCCTGAGGAGATAAAGACATATTATACAACTGCACCAATTGCCGATTATTAACCCATAAAACAACCGATATATGAACAATCCTAATTCTCGCAGAGACTTCATCAAAACTTCAGCCTTGGTAACGGGCGGATTAATGACTTCTCCTTTTGTAGTTCCCGGAGCCTATGCCGCTCCTGCAAACGAACTAAAACTTGCCGTTATTGGCTGTGGAGGCCGTGGTACTGGAGCCGTTTTCCAGGCTTTTGAAACAGGACATCCCATCAAACTTGTAGCAATGGCAGATGCTTTCCGCGATCGTCTCGACACTAGTTATAAACCTATCTTGGAAAAATATGGTGCAGATAAAGTGGATGTGCCTGAGGAAAGAAAATATACAGGATTTGATGGATACAAGAAGGCAATTGCAGATGCAGATGTAGTGATTTTGGCGTCTCCTCCGGGCTTCAGACCTTCTCATTTCGAGGAAGCTGTGAGACAAGGCAAGCAGATTTTTATGGAAAAGCCGGTCGCGACAGATGCAGCCGGAATCAGAAAAGTATTGGCAGCTGCCGAAGTTGCAAAAGCTAAAAAATTGAACGTGGTAGTAGGTCTTCAGCGCCACTATCAGAATAACTATAGAGAAACGATCAAGAGAATCCACGACGGACAAATCGGTGAAATCACAGGAGGTCAAGTCTTTTGGAATGACGGTGGTGTTTGGGTGCGCGAGAGAAAGCCTGAGATGACGGAGATGGAGTACCAAATGAGAAACTGGTATTATTTCAACTGGCTTTGTGGAGACCATATTACCGAGCAGCATGTCCACAATATTGACGTTGCCAACTGGGTGAAGCAAGGCTATCCGGTAAAAGCAGAAGGAACCGGAGGCAGAGAAGTACGAACCGGAAAAGAGCACGGTGAGATTTTTGACCACCATGTGATCACTTTCACCTATGCCGACGGATCGGTCATTCACAGCGAATGCCGGCACTTCCCCGGGGCAAACAATCGGGTAGATGAAACATTCCAAGGCACAAAAGGAAAGGTTTACCTAAGTGGAGGAAATCATGGAGTCATGACGGACTGGAAAGGAAATGCACTTTACACACACGATCGTGAAAATCAACCAAATCCGTATCAACAGGAGCATGATGAGCTTTGGGCTACATTGGTCAAAGGTGAGTATAAGTTTGCGGACGCAGAAAATGCTGCGAAAAGTACGATGACTTCTATCATGGGACGATATGCTACCTATTCTGGTAAATCATTGACCTGGGATGAAGCCTTGAATGGAACAGTTGATTTATTCCCTGAGACGCTTGCTTGGGATGCAAATCCGAAGCTTTTGCCAGGCCCTGATGGTTTCTATCCTCATGCAGTTCCGGGTAAAACTAAAGTGATATAGGCCATGGAAAGAAGAGGATTTATAAAGAAAATAGGACTGGGAAGTACTTTTGTAGGGCTTTCCGGAGCGATGACACTTCCTGCTTTCGCAGAAGGTAAAGGAGCTCCGACGTTCAACATGGATTTTGCCCCGCACTTTGGGATGTTCAAAAACTCGGCCCCCGGCGGAATTGTCGATGAACTGAAATTCATGGCAGATCAGGGGTTCCGATCCTTGGAAGACAATGGAATGCTGAAGAGATCGGTCGCTGAACAGGAATTAATTGG
The DNA here is from genome assembly GCA_046597285.1 of Algoriphagus sp. Classification (GTDB taxonomy): domain Bacteria; phylum Bacteroidota; class Bacteroidia; order Cytophagales; family Cyclobacteriaceae; genus Algoriphagus. The sequence goes on from JBKJKX010000143.1 coordinate 5,794, forward strand.
CAAAACCCTGAATGATCTTGGAATGAGAATGGGAGTTTTTGTCATTGAAGGCGGAGACAACTGGAAAGTTTCGTTGACTACCGGTAAGCAGGAATTTCTGGATACCTTCCTAAAGACATGTAGAGAATCTGTTGAGCTTGCCAAACGCGTCAATGCCAAATGGATGACAGTGGTACCGGGGTATTTTGATCGCACCCTTCAAATGGGAGTCCAAACCGGAAACGTGATTGAAGCACTAAAAAGAGGGGCAGAGATTTTTGAACCACATGGATTAACGATGGTGTTGGAGCCTCTCAGTGATAATCCGGATTTATTTCTTCGACATGCAGACCAGAGCTATATGATCTGTAAAGCAGTCGGAAGCCTAAGCTGTAAAATATTGTACGATATTTACCACATGCAACGCAATGAAGGTAATCTGATTGCCACGATGGAAAAAACCTGGAGTGAAATTGCCTATATCCAAATCGGCGATAACCCCGGAAGAAAAGAACCAGGTACTGGCGAAATTCACTACGGAAATGTTTTTAAATACATCGATTCCAAAGGTTTCAAAGGGGTGATGGGGATGGAACATGGGAATGCCCTTCCCGGAGTAGAAGGCGAGAAGGCTTTGATTCAAGCTTACAGAAAAGTTGATATAGTTTAAAATTAAGAAAGTGAAGAACAAAATTTTGATAGCGCTGTCCCTCGGGATGGCGCTTTTTTCCTGTAAACAAGAACCAAGTATTCCGGAGCGACCTTTAGGTTGGGAAGTGCTGGTGACACCAGTGGAAGCTTCTTTGAGGGGGCTTTCAGCTGTTACTTCAGAAATTGCCTGGGCTAGTGGAAGTGGTGGAACTTGGCTGCGGACCATTGATCAAGGTAAAACTTGGGATCATGGCGTGATAGCTGGATTAGATACGCTCGATTTTAGATCCATTCACGCTTTTGATGCTTTGGTGGCTATCGCAGTTTCTGCAGGTCAACCGGCTGTGATCTATAAGACATCTGACGGAGGACGAACGTGGGTTTTGAAGCATCAGGAATCAGAGTTGGCATTTTTAGACGGAATCAGTTTTGTGGATGAGAAAAGAGGCTATGTCTTTGGAGATCCGGTTGATGGTAAATGGATGATTTTGCAAACGTTCAATCAGGGAGAAAGCTGGTATCCTATTTCTCAATTGCCTGATGCTGCTAATGGTGAGGCAGGATTTGCAGCAAGTGGCAGCTCTTTTTTGGCTGAAGGGAGAAATCTTTGGCTTGGGAGTGGAGGAACCGAAGCTAATTTGTACCGATCAATTGATGAAGGTAAAACATGGGATAAGTTTTCTTCGCCATTAATTCAAGGAAAAGCATCCCAGGGTATTTTTTCGATTACTCAAATTGGAGAGGAAGAAGTTTATTGTGTGGGAGGAGATTATACGCTGTTGGATTCGACTGCGGGGACTGCCGGTCTTTTTCTTTCTGTAGATAAGGAATGGGCAACCATCCAACAATCACCTTCAGGTTATCGATCAGGTGTAATTTATTTTCCACAATTCAAATGGGTTTTAGCGGTTGGACCAAGAGGTTCAGATTTTTCAGTTGACGGAGGGATCAATTGGTCCGGTTTATCAAAAGAGGGATTTCATTCCATTCGACTTGGCCATACAGAGGGATCAGTTTGGGCTTCCGGATCAAATGGTAAAATTGGGAGATTAACCTTTTAAAATAATTAGGTGTTTTTTGAAGTGAAAATGGCAATATCCTATAGGATTTTAAAAAAATGAAAAGTTTTGAAGCCCCGTGAAGTGTGAAAGTGGCCCACTCTGTTATCTTTAAGGAGTTCATTAAAACCCAGGGTCTTTTAATTTTTAGAAAAACTTTAGAAAAATGTTTGAGATAATTCCATCGATTTGGTTGATAAATGGTAAGTGTGTCCGCCTTAAGCGAGGGGATTTTGCTACTGAAGAGGTGATTTCGAATAACCCACTTGAGATCGCTCAAGCGTTTGAATCCATCGGGATCAAAAGGATTCACCTGGTTGATTTGGATGGTGCACGAAGAGGCGAACCCAAAAACTATCATATTTTAGAAGCTTTTTCAGGGTATACTGATTTGAAGATTGATTTTACAGGCGGTATATGCACAGATGGAGATGTGATCAAATGTTTTGAATTTGGTGCCTCTACGGTAACGATTGCTTCTGCAGCTGCCAATTATCCGGAGCGATTTGCCCAGTTCCTTTTATCCTACGGAAGAGAAAAGATCAATTTAGCAGCAGATACTAATCCTATTGATCATAAAATCAAGATCAAAGGATGGCTGAAAAAAACAGAAATAGACCTTTTTGATCATATTGAGTTCTTCTACGAAAGAGGCTTGAAATACCTCAAGTGTTCAGATGTCGCCAGGGATGGAGTGATGGAAGGGCCAAATTTTGAGTTGTACCAAGAAATACTGGATCGTTTTCCTGAAATATTTCTTGCTGCAAGTGGAGGAGTAAGAGGCATAGATGATTTCAAAAAACTCAGAGATATGGGCGTGAAAGCAGCGGTTTTTGGAAGAGCATATTACGAAGGAGTAATCAGCCTAGGGGAATTGGAAACTTTTGTCGCTGAATCGTTGGATTGAATTCACACGAAAGGACATAAAAAAAAGAGGCAATACGGCCTCTTCTTTTTTGTATAAGAAAAACACAATTTAGTCTGCTTTGAATTTATCTACTATGTAGAGAAATATATTAAATGATAGCGTAGAAGGTGCCGCTGACGGCTCAGTTTTTTTTCCCTCACCGCTAGTCAGGATTTCTTTTCGAACCGGAGTAGCACTTACCACAGGTTGAGTTTGCTTTGACGCCGAAATTTTGGGAATTGAACCATCAAGTGTAGAAGTATGATCTTCTGAAACTGGTTTATCTTCATTCCTGATATTCTCAATTTCTACTTTTTCTCGTTCACTTTGGGCCAAAACATCTTCTGTCCAAAGGCACATTCCTAAAACGGCACATATGCTTATGCCAAGTTTTTTGAAAGGAAATGATGAATTTTCGAACATTTTTAAAATTGGATATATAGTCTGCTAACTTTGATTTTTGTAAAATGTTTCTAAAAATAGGAAAAAAATCGGCTATGCAAACGATTGACTACGAAGATTTCTATAAAATTGACATCCGGGTCGGAACTGTAATCAAAGTAGAGCCTTTTGAGAAAGCACGCAAACCATCTTATAAAATCTGGGTTGATTTGGGGAATGAAATCGGGATCAAAAAGTCATCCGCTCAGGTAACTCAATTTTACCATCCGGATGATCTGATTGGAAAGCAAGTTGTATGTGTTTGTAATCTGAATCCAAGGCAAATTGCGGATTTTATGTCAGAGGTGTTGCTTACGGGTTTTGAATCTTTGGAAGGAGAAATAGTACTTACTTCGGTGGAAAGGTCCGTTCCAAACGGAGCAAGGTTACATTGATTTTAATTTTAAAAATCAGGGATGGATATCTCCAGACCATTTTCAGTTAGTTCGGCAGGGAAAACTTCAAGATCCTCACAAGAACCAGATTTCAGTCGTCCTGTGGCCAAATCAAAGCGATATTGGTGAAGAGGACAAATGATTTCCTTTGAGGCATTAATATTTCCCTGTATCAGTGATGCACCGCGATGAGGACAGAAAGCCTGAAAACAAAAGAAGGTTTCTCCAATTCGAACCATTCCGATTGTGGTTTCTCCCAAAATGACTTTCTTGATTATTTTTTCAGGGATTAGTTTGAAAACCGCCTCTTTCGAACTCCCAAGTGTAAACTTCTTCATAGGTATTAATCATTCAATCTCCTTAAATGAAAAACCGATCAAAGAGAAGTCGTTGGTTTTTCTAGTTTTCTTACCCAATTTTAATGAACACGCTGATTTAAATCTCAAATGCTATGAAAAAATATCTGTTTTTGCCTTTATTGATATGCTTTGGTTGGGTGAATGCCCAAAGCCTCGATGGTGCTTGGAAGTTGATTAGCCAAAACGGAAAACCTATTTCAGATCAGGAATTTATCAAAATCTATCAGGATAATTATTTTTCCTTCGCCATCAAGAATGTTTCAGACAATCATTTCATTGGTGCCGGTGGTGGCCCTTTTGTCTATAAAGATGGAAGTTATTCCGAAACCCTGGATTTTTTCACTCTTTATCCATCTCAAGTAGGGACCACCTCTCCTTTCAAATTAGATTTGAATCAAGGTAAACTGGTGTTATCGGGTAATACTAAGGAAGGAATGCTAGTAGAAACATGGGAAAAGATCTCCGGTTCCAAGGATTCTTTGACAGGAAATTGGGTGATAACAGGCAGAAAACGTGAAGGAGAAATATCTCGATCCACTCCAGGAGCTCGTCGCACAGTTAAAATTCTTAGCGGTGGCAGATTTCAATGGATTGCCTTCAATTCGGAAACAAAGGAATTTTCTGGTACAGGAGGAGGAACATACACTGCCGTTGATGGTAAATACGTAGAGAATATCACCTTCTTTTCCAGGGACGACAGTAGAGTAGGAGCAAGTTTAGGATTTGATTTTCAAGTAGTGGATGGCGAATGGCATCACAGCGGAATGAGCTCAACCGGGAGTCCTATTTATGAAATTTGGACCCCGTATTCGATTGGATATAAAGGAAAATAAGATGTATTCCGATTTATGAAAGAAAGCTGAATTAGGCATGAATAGAAAAAGGAGCCTCGCAGCTCCTTTTTCTATTCATGCCTCAACAGCATAGAATTCTTTTAATTTTCCAACTGTGTAGTCTGCCTCCAAGATAGTATTGAATCGACTAAAGGAGAATCTGACTGCATCCCGCTCAGGTGTATGATTGAGGGCTCTTAGGACATGGGACCCTACACTGGCCCCTGAACTGCAAGCGGATCCGCCAGAGGCTGAGATACCCTCTAAATCCAAGTTAAAAAGCAACATGCCACGATTTGCCTCAGAGGGAGGTAGACTTACGCTCAAAACTGTGTATAAACTATTATCTAGATTCGCAGAAAGCCCATTGAACTGAACTCCCGGGATTTCATTGAGAAGACATTGTATAAAATGTTTTTTAATCTTTTCAATGTGAAGCCTGTGTTCTGCCATATCTTCATAAGCAATCTCCAACGCTTTAGAAGTGCCAATTATTCCGATCACATTCTCCGTTCCACCTCTCATATTTCGCTCTTGTGCTCCGCCGTAGATGAAAGGATGGATTTTTTTGTCTTTCCTGACGTAAAGAAATCCTGATCCCTTTGGTCCGTGAAATTTATGTGCACCCGCAACGATCGCATCGACCGGGAGATTTTTCAAATCATGCACATAATGACCCATGGTCTGTACCGTGTCTGAATGGAAAAATGCATCGAATTCTTTTGCTAGGCTTCCAATTCTGGTCAGATCATTCAGGTTTCCGATTTCATTATTAGCATGCATCAGCGAAACCAAACTTTTAGGATTGGCTTTTAGCAATTTTTCAAGCTGATTCATATCCAATTCTCCTTTTTCATTGACATCAAGGATAGTAAGCTTGATCAAACCTTTCTTCTCACACGTCTCCAAGGTGTGGAGGACTGCATGATGCTCTAAAGGAGAGGTGATCGCATGAGTGATTCCGTGGGTAGCTATTCCACAGACAATAGCTGTGTTGTCCGCTTCGGTTCCCCCAGATGTAAAAAAGATTTCAGATGGACTGGCATTCAGTAATTCCGCTACTTTCTTTCTTGATTTCTCTATCGCGGATCTCACTTCCCTACCGTGACTGTGCACAGAGGAAGGATTTCCATAATGAGTTTTCATGAAAGGAAGCATGGACTCGATCACTCGATCGTCCATGGCTGTGGTGGCGGCATTATCTAAATAAACTTTCATTCTCCTTTGGGATTGACTTTTTCAGAAATCTGCTTTAAATCAGGGAAGCATTTACAACCTCTTTGATGTCTTGCATGATTTTTTTTGCTAGATGCTCTGCAGTCGCTTCTGAGTCAGACTCTGAATAAATTCTGATAATAGGCTCTGTGTTTGATTTTCTTAAATGAACCCATTCCTTTTCAAATTCAATTTTCACCCCGTCAATGTCATTGATTGGGTGCTTTTTGTATTTGTCCTTGATTTCAAGCAGTATTTTATCCACATCGATTTGTGGAGTCAGTTCAATCTTATTCTTGGAAATGTAATAGTTAGGATAGCTTGCCCTAAGACGAGAAATGGTTTTTCCGAACTTGGCCAAATGAGTTAGAAACAGGCCCACTCCTACCATCGCATCGCGACCGTAATGAGATGTCGGGTAGATTATTCCTCCGTTACCTTCACCACCAATTACCGCATCCACGGCCTTCATTTGATTCACAACATTGACTTCACCAACAGCCGCAGCAGTATATATTCCTCCTCTTTTCTCAGTCACATCGCGGAGCGCGCGCGTTGAACTTAAATTGGAAACGGTGTTTCCAGGGGTCTTGGAAAGCACGTAATCTGCCACCGCTACAAGTGTGTATTCTTCGCCGAAAGTAGAACCGTCTTCATTGATAAAGGCTAGTCGATCCACATCTGGATCTACTACGATTCCGAGATCAAAACTTCCTTTTTCAAGTTTTTGAATTATGTCTCTCAGATTTTCAGGGAGAGGTTCCGGATTGTGAGGAAAATGTCCATCTGGGGTACAATACATTTCTTCGATCTCAGTCACACCGAGCGCCCGAAGAAGTTTTGGTATTGCGATGCCTCCTGTAGAATTCACAGCATCCACAACGATTTTGAAATTTCTTGCCTTGATTGCTTCAACATCTACCAGGTCAAGATCCAGCACATGCTGAATATGGCGATCAATGTAGTCTTCGATTTGGGTGTATGATCCAAGCTTTTTTACCTCAGCAAAAGTGAAATCTTCTTTGTCAGCTTTCTCCAAAATTTCTTTTCCTTCTGCATCGGAGATAAATTCTCCTTTTGCATTGAGCAATTTCAAAGCATTCCACTGGATTGGATTATGACTTGCAGTAAGGATAATTCCTCCTCCTGCATTTTCCAATGGCACAGCAAATTCGACAGTTGGTGTGGTGCTAAGACCCAGATCAATTACGTGAATTCCCATCCCCTGAAGAGTGGCGGATACCAATTTAGAAACTATTTCCCCGGATATCCTGGCATCTCTGCCTATGACCACCTTCGGGTTATTAGTTTCTCCAATTACCCAAGCACCGTATGCAGAGGCGAATTTTACGATATCAATAGGGGTAAGTCCATCTCCGGATTTTCCGCCGATGGTACCTCTGATTCCAGAGATTGATTTTATTAGAGACACTACTGTAAGTTGATTAAATTAAAAACTAAAAATCCCTAGATTAAAGCAGGGTGAAATTTTACTTGAACTTCATCAAGACTTTGTCGACTTCATTGTCCGGATTACCACAAGTACTAGTGGCGTCTACTGTTTTACCGCAAAATCCACAGGTTGCGCCATCTTTATTTAAAAAAGGACTTTGGGAGGCACAGGTGCCTTTAAACTGACCGTCCTTGATGAAAAGAAGCCTTACCGACATCAGGATAAAGAACAATGCTACAAAGCCAAGTGTTAGAAATACAGTTGTCATAACGGATAAATATGCGCAAATTTAAACCTTTACTTCGAAACGTCCACATAACAAACATAGTTTCCTGAGTCATGTCAAATTTAAGTTCCAGGGCTGATCAATTGGTTGCTTTTGATCGGCTGCTTACTATTATGGATGAGTTACGCGCCCAGTGCCCATGGGACAAAAAGCAGACCACAGAAAGTTTGAGGCATTTGACCATTGAGGAAACCTTTGAGCTTTCAGATGCGATTCTGGAAGGCAACCCGGATGAGATTAAGAAGGAACTGGGGGATATTCTGCTCCACGTAGTGTTTTATGCTAAAATCGGATCTGAAGAAGGAAGCTTTGACATGACTTCAATGATTGATTCTCTATGTGAAAAACTTATCCGAAGACACCCACATATCTACGGGGATGTGATTGCTGAAGATGAGGAAGTAGTGAAACAAAACTGGGAAAAGATTAAGCTCAAAGAAAATGGAAATATCTCGGTTCTGGGAGGAGTACCCAAGTCACTTCCGGCATTGATCAAAGCGATGCGAATCCAGGAAAAAGCAAGGGGAGTAGGATTTGACTGGGAGAAAAAGCAACAGGTTTGGGAAAAAGTGGAAGAGGAAATGCAAGAATTTAAAGAAGAATTTAATGCCTCCTCCGATACAGAAATAGATAATAAGAAAGCGACCGGAGAGTTCGGAGATTTACTTTTCTCGTTGATTAATTACGCCCGATTTATTGATATTAATCCTGAAGAAGCTCTTGAGCGAACTAACTTGAAGTTCATAAAAAGATTCCAGTATTTGGAGAATGCCACTAAGGAATCAGGAAAAAGCCTGAGCGAAATGACGCTTGCAGAGATGGACGTATATTGGAATGAAGCAAAAAGGATGTAATCCAATTAGAAAGTTTGAAGAAAACACTGAATAAAACTAGTAGCCAAATAACCTAACCCAATGAATCAAATCATCTTCACTCCAGAGGCGCCTGCTCCCATTGGACCCTATTCCCAAGCTGTTTTAGCTGGCAACACACTTTATGTGTCAGGAAATATTGCCTTGGATCCCACTACTGGAGAATTGATCAATGAAAATATCACCGAAGAAACACATGCTGTGATGAAAAATATGGAGGCCGTGTTAAGAAGTGCTGGTTTTTCATTTTCAGATGTGGCGAAATGCACCATTTTCATTAAAGACATGGGGCAATTTTCTACAATTAATGAAGCTTACGGACAATACTTTAAAACCAATCCGCCAGCGAGAGAAACGGTAGAAGTAAGTAAGCTTCCAAAAAATTTGAACGTTGAAATTTCTTGTATCGCGGTTAAATAGAACCTTATGGATTTCGTCCCTCTACATACTGAAACCTTTGTAAGCTCTCTTTCAAAAAAAGAGGTTTTGGGTCATCTGAGTAGGGTGACATCAGAGGTCAACTTTATGGATAAACGGACCCTAGGAGGCCAGGGAATTCTTTTTTACGGCATAGTAGGTAAAATGGGATTTAGAATTTCCAAAGCGATTCAAAAAGGAGACACTTTTTTGCCGCTGATTTTTGGCAACGTAGAAGAGACACCCAGAGGAAGCATAATTTTTTTGAAGTATCGGCTATTCCCAGGAGCGATTTTCTTTCTTGGCTTTTGGACATTCATTTTGCTTGGATTTTCAGCATATTACTTTGGAGTGAAGGCCCAGTATCTTTACGGAAGTATTTGCGTTGGTTTGGCCATTTTTAACTATTTACTCACTTTGTTTTTGTTTAAAAGGAAAGTCAAGTCCTCGCGAATAATATTTTACAATCTCATCAGTTTTCAGATGAAGGATTAAAACCTACGCTTTCTAGGGAAAAAACCATTAGCACTTAATTTAGCGCCAGCAAAATCAAACCATAAACTAATCGAAATGAGTATTCGAATCGAAAAAGACACCATGGGGCCAGTTAAGGTTCCTGCCGACAAATACTGGGGAGCACAAACCCAGCGATCTATCAATAACTTCAAAATCGGTGGAGAGAAGAGCCGGATGCCAATTGAGATAATTAGAGCTTTTGCGATTTTGAAAAAGGCCGCCGCTTATACTAATGCAGAATTAGGTGTTTTAGCCAAAGACAAGGCAAAAATCATTGGTCAAGTATGTGAAGAAATCCTTGCTGGTCAGCACGACGATCAATTTCCTCTTGTGATCTGGCAGACCGGTTCCGGCACTCAATCAAATATGAATGCAAACGAGGTGATCGCCTACCGCGCACACGTTTTATTGGGAGGATCTCTCGAGGATGAAAAGAAAAAAATTCATCCAAATGACGATGTAAATAAATCTCAGTCCTCCAATGATACCTATCCGACGGCAATGCATGTTGCAGCATATCAAATGGTGGTAGAGACTACAATCCCGGGTGTGCAGAAACTAAGGGATACCCTACATGCGAAAGCTGAAGCTTTCAAAAATGTGGTGAAAATCGGTCGGACTCACTTTATGGATGCGACGCCCCTTACACTTGGCCAGGAATTCAGCGGCTATGTGGCCCAGCTTGATCATGGTTTAAGAGCGTTGAAAAATACACTTTCGCATCTCTCTGAGTTGGCACTTGGCGGTACGGCCGTAGGAACAGGTTTGAATACACCTGCCGGATATTCTGAGTTAGTAGCTAAGAAAATTGCTGAGCTTTCAGGCCATTCTTTTATTACTGCTCCGAATAAATTTGAGGCTTTGGCAGCACATGATGGGATGGTTGAGACGCATGGAGCTTTGAAGCAATTGGCAGTATCTCTGATGAAAATTGCTAATGATATCAGAATGCTATCTTCTGGACCAAGATCGGGAATTGGGGAAATCTTGATTCCTGAAAACGAGCCCGGTTCTTCAATTATGCCGGGGAAAGTCAATCCAACTCAAGTCGAAGCCTTGACGATGGTTGCCGCACAGGTAATGGGTAATGACGTGGCAATTACAATAGGAGGATCAAATGGACATTTTGAATTGAACGTATTCAAACCATTGATTGCAGCGAATTTTCTTCAGTCGGCAAGATTAATTGGAGATGCCTGTGTGTCTTTCAACGATAATTGCGCAATTGGAATTGAGCCAAATTTATCTATGATTCAACTTCACTTGGAGAATTCTCTGATGTTGGTCACTGCCTTAAATCCGTATATCGGGTACGAAAATGCAGCCGCAATTGCTAAAAAGGCGCACAAAGAAGGTTCAAGCCTGAGAGAAGCAGCGATTAAATTAGGTCTGCTTACCTCCGAGCAATTTGACGAGTGGGTGAAGCCGGAAGATATGATCGGAAGCTTGAAATAAACTTTACGAAGAAAAAAAGGCTGTTTCAGATTTTGAGACAGCCTTTTTTGTTGACATAAATGACCCTAAAATCAATCATTGGGAGTGAAAGGATTTGACCTTCGGATCAAACCATCTGGCAATTCGCCTTCAGTACTTGCTACGATCGTACAAACGGCTGCATCTCCTGTTACATTCACCACAGTCCGGAACATGTCAAGAATTCGATCTGGGGCAATAATTAATGCAATCCCCGCGGCAGGAACTCCGATCGACTCCAATACAATTATCAGCATAATCAATCCTGCTCCAGGTACCCCTGCTGAACCAATAGAAGCCAAAGTAGCAGTCAGTACGATCATTAATTGTTGTGTGATGGTAAGTTCCATTCCTAAAGCCTGCGCAATAAAAACTGCTGCTACTCCCTGATATAGACTTGTTCCGTCCATATTCACAGTGGCCCCGAGCGGAAGTACAAAACTGGAAACCTCTTCTGATACACCCAGTTCCTCCTCTACTTGCTTCATGGTCACAGGCAGTGTAGCTGAACTTGAACTTGTGGAAAAAGCTAATAATTGTGCTGGTCTAATTGCTTTAAAGAAATCGGTGTAGCTGACTTTCGTGAATGCTTTTAGAATTAGGGGATATACACCCAAGGTCATAATAAAAAGACCTCCCAATACAACAAGACTATATTTAAGCAAAGCTAAAAGGAGCTGCAAAGCAGAATCTGGATTATCACCGGCTATCTCTACGATCAATGAAGCCATCAAGGCGAAAACCCCAATGGGAGCGATCATCATGATATAATTTACAATCTGAATAATGACGTCATTGAAACCGTCAAAAAAGGCAATAACCGGATCCGCTTTTGATTTTGGGATTTGTAACAACGCAACTCCAACGAGGATTGCGAAGAAAACCACCTGCAGCATAGCTGAATTATCAGCAGTTGATTTAAAAATGTTTTCAGGAACAATATCGACAATGGGCTGGAGCGGACTTTGTTGCTGCAACTGTTCCGCTTGGCCTACTTTTGATCCAGCATCTCCCTCGTACATTTTCATGAGATTTTCACGAGTATCCAGAGGTAGGCTTTTTCCTGGTTGGAAAACATTTACTAAAATTAAACCTATCGAAACAGCCACCACCGTTGTGATGAGATAAGTAGCGATCGTTTTTCCTCCAATTCGGCTCAACTTCGAAATATCTCCAAGATTTGAAACCCCTACAATCAAAGATGCCAAAACCAAAGGTACTGCGATCATCTTCAATGCATTGATGAAAATAGTCCCGAACGGTTTGATATAATCGAGCGTGAACGAATTTGGGATGGAAGTCTTGATGACGACTAATCCAAAAATTAATCCCAAAATAAGTCCTGTAATGATTTGGGTATGAAGAGGTATTTTTTTGAACATTGAAATAGGACTTAAATTTCCTGAAGTTTATTGCTTTTTGACAGCAATATATAGTCGACTATGACCAAAGCGGCCATAGCTTCCACAATCGGTACAGCTCTTGGGACTACGCATGGATCATGACGGCCTTTTCCGCTAACAGTTACAGATTCGCCTGCTTCGTTCAATGATTCCTGATCCTGCATGATTGTGGCAACAGGCTTGAATGCAACCCGGAAGTAGATGTCTTCTCCGTTTGATATTCCTCCCTGAATTCCTCCGGAATGGTTAGTCAGAGTGTGAATCCTTTCTCCTTCTTTTACAAATGAGTCATTATGCTGGGATCCGCGCATTTTTACACCCTCGAAACCGCTTCCGTATTCGAAGCCTTTTACGGCATTAATGCTTAGCATTGCTTTGCCTAGTTCGGCATGAAGCCGATCAAAAACAGGCTCTCCGATTCCGACAGGGGTATTTTTAATCACACAAGTCACTACTCCGCCAATGGTGTCTCTTTCCAATCTGACCGATTCTATCAACTCAATCATTCTCTCGGCTGTTTCTGGATCTGGACAACGAATGATGTTTTCCTCCGCTTTCGAAAGATCCAACTCTTGGTAGCTTTTTTTCAGCGTCAAATCTCCAACCTGAGAGACAAACGCCTGAACACTTACTCCTTTGGTTGCTAAAAGCTGCTTTGCAATCGCTCCTGCCGCAACTCTTGCGGCCGTTTCTCTTGCGCTGCTTCTTCCTCCACCGCGATAATCTCGTATTCCGTATTTTTCAAAGTAAGTGTAATCTGCGTGTGATGGTCTGAACTTGTCAGAAATATGAGAGTAATCTTTGCTCTTTTGGTCAGAATTGGGAATGACGATTCCGATCGGAGTACCCGTGCTTATTCCATCGAAAACTCCGGATAAAATCTGTATTTCGTCTTCTTCTTTACGCTGAGTAGTGATTTTGGACTGCCCGGGCTTGCGACGTTGCATTTCCAGTCGGATTTTTTCCTCATCAATTTTTAGTCCTGCAGGGCATCCCTCGATGATCACGCCCAAAGCTAATCCGTGTGATTCACCGAAGGTGGTGATCTTGAAAAGCTTGCCAAATGAGTTGCCCATTATTTTTTTCTTATGATCAAAAACGCCAGCAAAGCGACTGAAGCCAGTAGCAGAATGTTGATTCCGGTGGTAAAATAGTATTTATATTGCTCGTTTGAAAAACGATTGTCTTCGGTTTGGATTCGGTCATACAGACCTCCGAGACGCTGACTGGAAAGTGCCTGATTAACTTTACTTTCACCGACCACCCTGATTTTTGCAGCTGGTTTTAATGTGTCATAAACTGCCCGGGTAGGATCAAAATAAATCCACTGAAAGTGATCAGCAAGATTGATTTCGCCCGCTTCGTTCAGGGTGACGTAATAATTGTAATCCTTGATCCCTGAAACTCTGCCATAACCACGGTTGATCTGTTGACGGACATTTGGGTCAAAGGTATTCAGATTTGCACCAGATAGCCTTCGAGGAGGGGAGATTGCATTGATGTTCCCGATTCCGCTAATGCCAAAATTGTATTCAAAACCCTGACCCGTTTCAACTTCGAGATCTGTGATGTTTTCACGAATTTGAAACTCCCCAACATTTACCTCATTTCGCAAAGGATGTGGAGGCAAAGATTTCACTTTGATCGTTTTAGGGGGAGAATAAAAGGTCTTGAAATCTTCTTGGCGATTTGCCCCGAAGAAGGTAGGGTTCTTTGCCACTTTGTATTTAATCATTTGCCAACCAATCCGTGGGATCGTTACTTCTCCTTCGGAAAATGGGAAAAAAGATGCTTCATAAACCTTGAATTTCATCCATTTTTTCCCGTTGATGGTCACTTGCTCAGGTTCTATATTGGAGACGTTATAGTTCTCTTCCCATGCATTGGTAGGTTTGATTTGCTTCAAAATTGCATCTAATTGCTTGCCTGGCTCATAAAACTGAAAAGGTGCCTGATTTGCTTCAGACATGTAAAAGGCAAGACTTACATTAAAACCTTCTCCAGCAAAAACCTCTTCTTTGTCTATAGCAACAGAGAAAAAAGCATCATCTTCCAATTCCACAAACTCAGGTTCCTCGGCTGTCCTTCCAAAAAAATCTGCAAAAGGATCAGTTGCGGCGCCTCCAAGTCCCTGAGTACTTTTAGCATCTACAACGGTTATTTTTTTGCCTTCGGAGGGAAAAGCAGTTCCGTTAATAGCAATGTTGAAATCAGCAATAGTGAACTGGCCCTTTTTGGTGGGTTTATAGTATTGAATGATGCTATTTGAGCTGCTCATTTGTCCATTTATTAGATTCATGGACGAAGATTGGGAGATTCCTTGCTTTTGGAAGCCGGTGATTTCAGGAAATTGGTCGTAGGATTTGATCTTTTCATTTGAAAGCGTCACTTTGATAGTGAACGTCTCATTCAGACCAATTTCATCTGGTCCCAATTCAATCTGAACATCCTGGCCTTTCACTATCCCCTGAAAAAGAAATGCGATGCATACCAAAGCAGCCTGGAAGTACGTTTTAATCATGGTTGCGAAAATAGGAATTATTCTACTTTATGAACAATCTAAATAACACAACATAGGTAGAAATGCCTTCGTACTTAGACTTAAAAACAGTTAATAAACCCAAAACTCTTTTGACTATGATTGAATACGTGAAGACTATCCTTGAAAAGGTCAGCTTTAGCAAATATTTGTTTGAACGAGAGCTAAGGAAGGGCCTGAGACTAATTTTACCCGCCGAGGTAGAGGATTTTAAGGTCTGGTGTTATGAAATGTTTGGAAAGGTCCATGATGTGATTCTCAACCGCTATTTTCAGCCAGCTGTTTAAATAAAAAGACCTGTTCACAACGAACAGGTCTTTTTGGTTTTGGTGGTTTTACTTGATTAGTCTTTTGTTGCAAAGTCGGGATAAGCACTCATTCCGTGCTCATGAAGATCCAACCCTTCAGTTTCTTCAATTTCATGCACTCTGATTCCTACGGTCTTCTTTAGCGTAAAGAAAATTAACCAGGAAGAAGTTAGGCAGAAAGCAGCTACAGAACCTATCCCTATTAATTGAGAAATTAGTTGATCTATTCCTGCAAGGCTGCCAAAGATACCTACGGCCAATGTTCCCCATACGCCACCTATAAGATGGACTGAGATCGCACCAACTGGATCGTCGATTTTGATTTTATCAAAGAAAACCACAGAAAATACAACTAGTCCTCCACCGATGAATCCGATGGTTGCAGAATCTAACACGCCCATTTGGTCAGCACCGGCAGTGATCCCCACTAAACCTGCAAGGATACCGTTCAGTACCATCGTGATATCATAGGTTTTGAATTTCAGATAGGAAATAAACAAGGCTCCAAAAGCCCCGGCTGATGCGGCGATGGAGGTCGTTACAAATACTTTTGAAACGAGACCAGGACTTGCGCTTAGCACAGATCCGCCGTTAAATCCAAACCATCCGAACCACAATAAGAATACGCCCATGGTTGCCATTGGAAGGTTATGACCAGGAATCGCTTTCATTCCCTGAAGTGTGTATTTGCCAATTCTTGGACCCAATAGAAATGCTCCGATCAGGGCAGCCCAACCACCCACAGAGTGAACAATGGTTGACCCGGCGAAATCATAGAAAGGTGTTTCTAAAGTGTTCAAAAATCCATTTCCCCACTTCCACATTCCTACAATAGGATAGACAATTGAAACGTAGAGGATCGAAAAAATAATAAATGGTCCAAGTTTCACTCGCTCTGCTACTGCGCCAGACACGATGGTAGCGGCGGTTGCGGCAAACATGGCCTGGAAAATGAAATCAGTAAAATAGGTATAGCCAGCATTGTAATTAGAGCTGTCCCAGCCCTCGGGAAGGCTGAGACCAAAACCAGCGAATCCAAAGAACCCGCCTGCGAAATCTGCACCCGGATACATTAAATTGAAGCCCACAAAGGCATACGACAAAATTCCGATTGCGGGGATGATGGTATTTTTAAATAAAATATTGACAGTGTTTTTGGCTCGTGTGAGTCCTGCTTCCAAAGTAGCAAAGCCAAGGTGCATGATGAAAACCAGAATGGTGGCAATCATCATCCAAAGGTTGTTGACCGTAAATAGGTCTTGAACAGGTATTTCTTCCATGGTATTATAGGTTCAGGGTGGTGGTGGGATTGATTAAAGGGCTTCCTCTCCGGCATCGCTGTTTCTGATTCGGTAAGCTTCAAGGACGTCGTAGACGAAAATTTTTCCATCGCCGATTTCGCCTGTTTTCCCTTCTGCCAGGATGCACTTGATTACAGGTTCCACAAGCTCTTCTACTGTCACGATTTCAAGTTTCGTTCGGGGGATGTAGGCAGGCTCATACGCCACACCTCGATAAGTTTGCTGCTTGGCGTGCTCGAGGCCCATTCCTTTCACTTCATAAAAGGTGAGAAACTTCACTCCAAGAGCTGCCACACAAGCATGAATCTGTTCAAAGCGGGAAGTCCGGATAATGGCTTCTATTTTTTTCATTTTTTCAACGGGTTTAGTGGTTCTTTGAGATTATGGCATGAAAGTAAGATAAAAATTAAATAAAAATCATAAAATGGTTGATAATGCAGCCATAAAAATAAAAAACAGATTTATTTCTTAACAAAGTGGCTATTGAAATACCTATGAGTTGAACAAATTGGTTAAATTTTAATAAAACTGGTAAAAATAGAATCCATGTCATATTAGGAGTTTTGAAGAGATTTTGTCCCGCTGGGATATTCATTTAATTTTGCCTCCGATTTTTACAGACTAATTATGAATAAGAAACCAACGCTTTTAGTACTCGCCGCAGGAATGGGCAGCAGATATGGTGGGAATAAGCAAATCGATGGATTTGGTCCCGGAGGAGAAACCATTCTTGAATATTCCATTTTTGATGCAATCCGGGCAGGATTCGGCAAAGTGGTCCTGATCGTTCGTCAGGAGATACTTGAGATGACAAAGGATTTATTGCTTCCCAAGCTTGAAGGCAAGATCGAAGTTGACTTCGTTATTCAATCCCTGGATAGTTTTGTTCCTGCCGAATTGAAGCAAGCGGATCGGGTGAAGCCTTTTGGAACTGCCCACGCGGTTCTTTGTGCCAAAGACGCAATCCATGAGCCTTTCGCAGTGATCAATGCGGACGATTTTTATGGGAAAGAGGCTTTTGAAATACTAGGTAAATTTCTTTCCTCCGAAGTTCGCCCTGATCTGCATGCAATGGTGGGCTATGCGATTCAAAACGTGCTTTCCGAAAATGGTACCGTAAGTCGTGGAGTCTGTGCAACCAATGAAAAAGGTCAGCTGATCGGAATGGTTGAGCGAACTTCCATCGCCCGTGAAGGAGATAAAATCCTGAGTAAAGGTGAAAATGAAATTCTTGAAATACCTGAAAATACTCCCGTAAGCATGAATTTTTGGGGTTTTCATCCGGATGCGTTTGCAGATATAGAGAGGCTGTGGAATGAGTTCCTTCCTGCGAATCTCACAAACCTGAAATCAGAATTTTATATCCCTACCGTAGCAAATAATCTGATTAAGGACCGAAAGGCTGCATTTGAAATTCTTCCCGGCGGGAAAGTCTGGTTTGGAATCACTTACACGGAAGACCGTCCGGTGGTGATAGAAGCTTTGAAAATGCTACATGAATCAGGAGAATATCCGGCAAATCTTTGGGAATAAGGAAAGGAGCTTAGGCTCCTTTTTTGTTTAATTTTTTCGCAAAACCCTCAAAAAATACCCTATATCTGGTATTTTTTGAGGGTTTTTTAATCAATATTTGCCAAAACTAAACTGCAATGAAGATGGATTTAGTAACCCCAGGAACAGGAATCATTCTTTGGCAAGCATTCGGCTTTGCTATCATCTTGGTGGTTTGCTATGGTGTTTACAAAATATATAGAGCCATTGTCTCCAAGACCAAGTGAATTAATTGATTTGGGGAATGATCAGTCCCTTTTCCACTTCAAAGAAGAATACCTCAGAATCCAATTGGGTAAGGATTTTTTTAGATCGCTCGGGTCTGGCATCAGTTAGAAAAATCTGTCCAAATGTATGCCTCGAGATCAATTCCATCATTTTGGCGATTCGCTGATCGTCGAGCTTGTCAAAAATATCATCTAGTAACAAGAGCGGCTTCTCTCCCTTGGTCCTTTCAAAAACCTGAAACTGGGCAAGTTTCAGTGAAATGATGAAAGATTTTTGTTGGCCCTGACTTCCGATTTTCCGGATAGAGTGCTCACCGATCAGAAAATTGAAATCATCCTTGTGGATTCCTGCATTGCTGTTCTTGGTGATCAGATCCTTTTGCCGAAGGCTCAAATAATATTCTTCAAAATCGGGCCTTAACGCATCACTTTCATAGACGATTGAAACCTGCTCAGCTCCCTGAGAGATTTCAGAATAGTGGGATTGCAGAAGCGGGGCAAATTGATCCAGAAGTTCCGCCCGGCTTTGAGCAAGGCTTTTACTTAAGCGGATCATTTCCTGATCATAGCTTTGCAGCAGTACAAAATCTCGTCTTCCCGATTCGGCAAATTGCTTGAGCAGGGCATTCCTTTGTTTGAGAAAATGATGGTATCGAATCAATTGATTCAGGTAGTCGCGATTCATTTGAGAAATCAACCCGTCGAAAAACTTTCTGCGTCCTTCGCTTCCGCCTTTTATCAATTCGGTATCATCCGGAGCGATCAGAACTAGTGGTATCAATCCTACGTGTTCACTTGTTTTGTCCAGCGCTTTGCCATTTTGATAGATGAGTTTTTTCCTTCCGGATTCAAATGTGCATTTGACCTCGAGTGCTTTATCATCAATTTCGAAATTCCCTTTGATCGAGAAAAAATCCCCGCCATTCATCATGTTGAGCGAATCACTTGATTGGATTGCACTCTTGGTTAATGATAAATAATGTATCCCGTCCAGGACGTTTGTTTTGCCGCTGCCATTTAGCCCGACGAGACAATTCAATTGCGGGCTAAACTCCAGTTTCGTCTTTTGGTGATTTTTGAATTGAAGAAGTTCCAGTGACTTCAGGTACATCGGAGTCGGTAATTATTTTTGCGACAGCCTGATTTTTAGGCCAGCTTGATTATATTTGAGGCCTAAAATAGCATATTTTGATCAATACGATATGGCAAAGAAAACTGCAGTGACCAAGTCCAAAGTAAAATATTCGAAGGAGACCTATACCTTTTGGTATGAGAGCATGCTCTTAATGAGGAGGTTTGAGGAGAAAGCGGGACAGCTATACGGTCAGCAAAAAATCAGAGGTTTCTGTCATTTATACATTGGTCAAGAGGCTTGTGCTTCTGGTGCTATCAGTGCTTTGACCAAAGACGATAAGTGGATCACTGCTTATAGATGTCATGCACATCCACTGGGATTGGGAACTGATCCGGGTGCTGTGATGGCTGAGCTGTATGGCAAAGCGACAGGGACCACTAAAGGAAAAGGTGGCTCAATGCATATTTTCGATAAAGAAAGAAACTTCATGGGTGGTCATGGGATTGTAGGTGCGCAAGTGCCAATGGGTCTCGGAGCCGGCTTCGCCGAAAAATATAAGGGCACCAAAAACCTGGCAATTTGCTATATGGGTGATGGCGCTGTACGCCAAGGAGCTTTCCATGAATCTTTGAACCTTGCAATGCTTTATAAAGTGCCCGTGATTTTTGTAATTGAAAATAATGGCTACGCAATGGGCACGGCTGTGAAAAGATCTTCAAACGTGGAAGATTTATCCACACTTGGGGAATCGTATGACATGCCTTCATTCGCAGTTGATGGAATGAATGTGGAAGCAGTTCACGAAGCAGTAGCCGAAGCGGCAGATAGAGCAAGAAGAGGCGATGGCCCAACTTTGCTTGAAATGAGGACCTACAGATATAAAGGACACTCCATGTCTGATCCCCAGAAATACAGAACCAAAGAAGAGGTAGAAGAATACAAGCAGCGTGATCCTGTTGAACAAGTCCTTGCAACTATTCAGGAAAATAAGATTTTGACTCAGGAAGAAATTGATGACATCATCAAAGGAGTGAAACAAAAAGTAGATGATGCGGTGAAATTTGCAGAAGAATCACCTTGGCCTGACGGTATGGACGCTTTCAAAGACGTTTATATCCAAGAGGATTATCCATTTGTAATGGAATAAGCCTATTAAAAAATCCAACGGAAAGCCATGATATTGATCCGATTTCATGGCTTTTTTCTTTGGCTTTGTGTATTTCATAAAAACCGTATATTTGCGCCTGAAATTTTGAGTAACATGGCTACGAAACAAACAAAAAAAGCACATTCTGATCATCAAAACGAGATTCTGGAAAACCCGGAAGTTCTTGCAAGTTCATTGGGCAGAGGAGAGGCTTTTTTGAAAGAGAATAGTAAAGTATTTGCAGGAGTATTGGCAGCTGCCATTATCCTGATCGGTGGGATTCTGTTTTTTCAGATCAACACTCAAAATCAAAATGAGACTGCTCAGAAGGAAATGTTTCAGGCTGTCTACTTCTACGAGCAGGACAGCACCGAATTTGCGTTGAATGGTGATGGAATCAACTCTGGTTTTTTGGCGATTGTTGAGGAGTATCCAAGAACTGACGCAGCTAATCTGGCTAATTTTTACATTGGCACTATTTATTTGTCTGAAAAGAAATTCCAGGAGGCGATCGATCATCTGGAGCAATTCTCAGCTGACGATTACTTGGTTCAGGGTAAAGCATATTCTTTGATTGGTGACGGATATCTGGAGTTGGGTAATACTGACGAAGCAATCTCTCACTACAAGAAAGCGGCTGAATACAATGAGAATAAATTTTTGACTCCGAAATATTTGTCAAAACTTGCCGTAGCATACGAGGAAGCAGGTAAAATTCAGGAAGCAATCGCAACTTATGGTGAGATCGAAGACAAGTATTTTGATTCTTACGAATTCTCCGCTGCACGAAAACACAAAGCTCGCTTAGAAGGCCTTGCCGCTAAGTAATGCTGTTTTACATAGCATACTAGAAGAGTAAGGCCTTGAGGTCTTACTCTTTTTTTATTTCACCCCATATAAAAATAAACCGAACCATGGCATCATCACTCAAAAGCCTTAGCGAGCATTCATCCAAAAATATTCAAGACATCAGCTCCAAGAAATTTGGGATCATCGTCTCTGAATGGAATGAAGAAGTCACAGAATCCCTCTATTCAGGAGCTTTACAGACTTTGCTGGACAATGGAGCGAAAAAGAAAAACATCATTCGCAAAAATGTTCCCGGCTCATTTGAACTTTCGCTTGCGGCGCAGTGGGTTGCTCAGGATGAGAATATAGACGCAGTGATCTGCCTGGGCTGTGTGATTCAAGGTGAAACCCGCCACTTTGACTTCATCTGTAATGCAGTCGCCCATGGAATCACAAATGTAAGTTTGAAATATAACAAGCCTGTGATTTTTGGGGTTTTGACTCCAAATACGCAACAACAAGCGCTCGAAAGGGCAGGAGGAAAGCATGGCAACAAAGGTGATGAAGCAGCGATCACAGCCATCAAAATGCTTGGATTTTAATTCACATCAAACCTATACTTATTAAACTTTCAAACCCTATGAAAATCATGAAATTTGGGGGCACCTCTGTGGGCAAACCCGAACGCATGCATCAGGTGAAAGACCTGATTACCCGAGGTGATGAGCCTACCATCGTGGTTCTTTCAGCACTTTCAGGCACAACCAACTCTCTTGTGGGAATTGGAGAAGCTTTGGCAACAGGAAACAAAATCCTCGCCAAAAACCGAATCGACACGCTTCATGCCCATTACAAAACCTTTTACCCGGAGCTATTGAAAACCGATAAAGCAAGAACTATAGCGGAAGAAATTATTATTGAGCATTTTGAGTTTTTAAATATTATTCTGAAGATCTCATTCAATGAAGCAATCAATCGGGATATTTTAGCTCAGGGAGAATTGCTTTCTACGAAGTTGTTTTACACGCTCTTAGAAGAATTGGAGATTCCTGCTGTTTTCCTTCCTGCTTTTGATTTCATGAGCATTGATGAAAACTCTGAACCAGAACTAGGAAAAATCTCTGAAAAACTCAAAACGATTCTGACTAAGAATCCAGAGGGAAGACTGTTCATCACGCAAGGCTATATTTGCAAAAATCACCGAAACGAAGTAGATAACCTGAAGCGTGGAGGAAGCGATTATACTGCTTCGTTGATCGCAGCAGCGATTCAAGCATCGGTCTGTGAGATCTGGACTGATATTGACGGGATGCACAATAATGATCCAAGAATCGTGAATCGCACACGTCCGATTGCAGAACTTTCCTTTGATGAAGCGGCCGAATTGGCCTATTTCGGAGCGAAAATTCTCCATCCGGCTTCCATCTGGCCAGCCCAGCAATTCAACGTTCCAGTGAAATTGCTAAACACCATGCAGCCTGAGGCAAACGGTACATTGATCAAGGAAAAGGTAGAAACGGTGGGAGTGAAAGCAATTGCTGCGAAAGACGGAATCACCGCCATCAAGATCAAATCCAGCCGAATGTTATTGGCTTATGGATTCCTGAGAAAAGTGTTTGAGATCTTTGAGAAATATAAAACTCCAATCGATATGATCACGACTTCGGAAGTTGCGGTGTCAGTGACGATTGATGACCTGAGCCATTTGGATCAAATTTTAGCTGAATTGCAATCTCTGGGAATTGTAGAGGTGGACAGTAATCAAACCATTATTTGTATTGTGGGCAATATGGTTTCCGAGACCAAAGGAGTGATTAAAACTATTATGGACGCTTTGGTGGATGTTCCAATCCGAATGGTTTCTTATGGCGGGAGCAGACATAATGTGTCCATTCTGGTAGATGCAAATTTTAAAGTGCAGGCTTTGCAAAGCCTGAATCAGGGAGTATTTACTTGGTAAAAATGATAGCCGGAATTGTCCGGCTATTTTATTTAGATTCCTTCTTGTTACTTTTGCGGCATGTCAGAGCCAACTCAGCGTCCTGGATTTCTTGAAAGACTTCAAACCAATTGGAAGCTGGAAAGCCTTTTTCAGGTAGTGATGGTTTTAGTGGTTTTTGCCTGTACCGGTTTCACAATCCTATTTATCAAAAACCCGGTTCTTGATTTTTTTGGGGTGGAAAGAGGCGGTGAAAAAAGCTTTATCAACACAGTTCTCTACCTAATATTAGTCTTGCCTCTTTATCAGATTTTTCTGCTGGTTTACGGTTTTATTTTTGGCCAATTCAAGTTTTTCTGGGAAAAAGAGAAGCTGATCTTCAGAAGAATTGCCGGTGTTTTCAAAAAGAACAAGTGATTTTGTTTCAGCTCATTCTCCTTGAAAACCCTACGTTCGCCTAATTTTTCAATCTTCCAATTTTAAAATCAATTAAGAAATCCGACTCCAGTTTACAGTGTGTTTTTTCTGCAGTCTCACTTGCCTTAAAATAGGTGCATTCTGAGGCTGAGCAAGCTCTGGATCATCTGCCAAAACCTGCTGAGCAGCACCCCTCGCCAAGGTCAAAATCGGAGCATCTCTGCTCAAATCCGCAATCAATAAATCGGTAATTCCGCTTTGTTGAGTTCCCATCAGATCTCCGGGACCACGAAGTCTCAGATCAACATCCGCAATTTCAAATCCGTCGTTGGTTCGGACCATCGTATCCAACCTTATTCGTGAGTCTTTCGACAGTTCCACCTTGCTCATCAGCACACAATAGCTCTGTTCTGCGCCACGTCCTACCCTTCCTCGAAGTTGGTGGAGCTGTGAAAGCCCAAATCGCTCAGCATTCTCAATAATCATCACAGAAGCATTTGGCACATTGACTCCAACCTCAATGACGGTCGTAGCGACCATAATTTTTGTTTCTCCTTTTACAAATCGCTGCATTTCGAAGTCTTTGGCGTCGGACTTCATAGTTCCATAAAGGATACTGGTTGGATAATGAGGAAAAGCTCTGGAAATACTCTCAAATCCATCCATCAGATTTTTAAGATCCATTTTCTGAGATTCTTCAATCAGCGGATAGACTATGTAAACCTGCCTACCTTTTTGGATCTCGTGATTGATAAATCCGAAGACTTTCAATCGATCTTTGTCATAGCGATGAACGGTTTGGATAGGCTTTCGGCCTGCCGGAAGTTCGTCGATGACAGAAACGTCCAAATCTCCATAAAGAGTCATTGCAAGAGTTCTGGGAATCGGAGTAGCGGTCATGACCAAGACGTGAGGGACGAATTCCTTGTTTTTTGCCCAGAGTTTTGCCCGCTGGGCAACTCCAAATCGATGTTGCTCGTCCACGATCGCAAGTCCAAGATTTTTGAATTGTACTACATCTTCCAGCAAAGCATGTGTTCCGATCAGGATTTTAAGCTCACCGGACTCGAGTGCTTCATGAATTACTTTTCGCCGTGCTTTCTTAACTGATCCCGTCAGAATAGCAATTTCGAGCCCCATCAAATCAGCATATTGCTTCAATCCTTCGTGATGCTGGTTTGCCAGAATTTCTGTTGGTGCCATCAAACAGGCCTGTGCTCCCGAACTGATTGCGATCAGCATACCGATAAATGCCACCATCGTTTTACCGCTTCCCACATCTCCCTGGATCAGACGATTCATCTGACGGCCGGATTTCATATCTGCGAAAGCTTCCCTGATTACCCGCTTTTGCGCATTTGTAAGCTCAAACGGAATATGATTTTTATAAAACTCCGTGAGCAATTCGGTATTGGATAGTGGCTGTCCCCAAAACTTCTCTATTCTTGTGAGTTTCATCATCAGCAATCGAAGCTGAAGGAAAAAGAACTCTTCAAACTTCAACCGTTTTCTGGCACGTTGAAGTAAATCCGGTTTATCCGGAAAGTGGATCTGCCTGATGGATTCCTGCTTCCCGGTCAATTGATATTGTTGCAGGATTTCCGAAGGCAAAGTTTCTTGAATCTGGGGAAGGCAGACCTGAACGAGCTGCTCCATGATTTTTGAAATACCTCTGGAATCCAAAAATTTCGCTTTGAGTTTTTCTGTGGTAGAATAGACTGGCTGAAAATTATTGCGGGTTTCATTAGCTGCGCTGAGGGGTTCCATCTCCGGATGCGCAATACTCCATTTTCTTCCGTAAAGCGCTGGTTTCCCATAAAAAATAAACGTAGCTCCAGCAGGCAGTTTAGGTTGCACCCATTGAATTCCTTTAAACCAGGTCATTTCCATCTCCCCTGTCTCATCTGAGACATGAGCCACCAAGCGCCTTTTGCCGCCCAACCCAATTATTTCTACTTGTCGGATTTTAGCGATGACCTGTACGTTTTCCAGTTCCACATTCAGCTCCTGGATTTTAAAAAATTTCGTCCGATCCTCGTACCGAAAAGGGTAATGCTGGATCAATTCCCCGTAGGTGAAGATGTTCAATTCCTTGTTGATCAGGGCAGCACGCTGTGGTCCAACGCCTTTAAGAAACTCAATCTTGGTGTCAAAAATGCCTGACAATGAATAGTGGGTTTAGAAGGAAGACAAAATAAGCCCGCTTCAGGCAAATGGCAATTAAAATGAAAAGAATTGTCGGAATCAGAGTTTTGACTCCATAATTTTTCCCCAAATCTGTTGGAGTTTTGGGCGGAGGGATTGCTGACTTTGAAGTAAAATCATTTGGTTTTTGGCCCGATGGAAATTTTGATCAGGATATTCTACCCGGTAATAGACATTGCCTTCGAGGTGATCCGTAAAAAAACGCAAACCCATAATAATGGTCATCACTTCCCCGCCCAATAAGAGGGATTTAATTTCTTCAGGGGTTGCAAAATCTTTGATGCCCTCCCAATAGCCTTTCAAGAGGACTTTGAAAACTTCCGGCATCAAAAATAGGTTCTCCCAGCTTTGGCTAGTTTCCGTTTCGGAGCAAGCGACTGTTCTCACCAAATCTCCAAAATCATAAAGAAGCATGCCTGCCATCAAGGTATCGAGGTCGATTACTGCTTCTACTTTATCAAGATTATCCGAGAAAATCAGATTATTGATTTTGGTGTCGTTGTGAGTAAGCCGGAATGGAAGGCTTTGAGCTAGAGAAATGTAACTATCGATAAGTTCTGATTGGCTCGCATAGAAATCTGAGACCTCATTTTCTTCGAGGGAAAGTGATTTTTTTGATTTCAAAACTTCCAAAAACCTTGAAAACCGCAAGTCAAGCCGATGAAAGTTGGGAATGCTTTCCTGAAGATCCTCTGCTTTTATTTCTTGGCCCCAATCTGCAAATTCTCCATATGCTTTTGCTGCCAGATAGGCCTGATTTGAATTTGTAATTTTCTGAATCGTATGCCCTTTTACAAACTCAAAAAGCCTGTAAAATTGACCACCCAATTCCGTTAGGGTTTCGCCTTTATTATTTGCCAAAGGCAAAGGGAGAATAAAAGGCAGGGTCTCCAGTTCCGAAAGCCTGCTGAGAAGTTTTAGATTCGAAGCAATTCGGTCCGGATATTTAAAGACATTGTTGTTGAAACCCTGAAGAACCCAAGAATTAGGATGCCCTTCGATCAAAAAAGTTTGATGAATCAATCCTTCGCCTAGAGGTTTGATCTGAAGGGGTGGGTCTGATTTTAGTGAAAAATTGTAGGCGATTGCTGCCAAAAGAGAAGTTGGATTCATGCCACGAAATTAGGTTTCGCCGGGCTAAAATTGACAACTCTTGAGAAAATTCCGAAAAGAGAGATTTCTGTTTCCCATTTTACCACAGAATTTCTTGATTTACAAAATTTATTAAGGAAGTTGAAATGCATTTAGAAAAAATTTCCGTTAATTGGTCGCTATAATTAACCCAAAGAACCATGAATATTGGTGTAATTGACTGGGCAATCATTGCCGCTTTCTTTGTGATTTCACTCCTGATAGGAGTTTTTGCCTCCAAATCTGCAGGTCAATCTGCCAAGGAGTTTTTTCTTTCTGGCAGAAACATGCCATGGTGGCTTTTGGGAGTTTCCATGGTAGCTACCACTTTTTCTGCCGATACACCAAACCTGGTAACTGACCTTGTTAGAAAAAATGGCGTCGCCGGCAACTGGGCCTGGTGGGCATTTTTGCTTACGGGCATGTTGACAGTGTTTGTTTATGCCAAGCTTTGGAGAAGGTCTGAAATTACAACGGATTTGGAATTTTATGAATTGCGTTATTCAGGAAAAGGGGCTGCATTTCTAAGAGGTTTCAGGGCAATCTATCTCGGCGTATTTTTCAACGTAGTGATCATGGCTACCGTATCACTCGCCGCGATTAAAATTGGTGGAGTGATGTTGGGATTGTCTCCAGTCCAAACCTTACTGATCGCTTCTGTTGTTACAGTGATTTACAGTTCATTGGGAGGGCTGAAAGGAGTATTGCTGACAGACTTTTTTCAATTTTTCGTGGCTATTGCTGGTTCGTTTGGAGCTGCTTATTACATTTTGGATCTTCCTGAAATAGGTTCATTGAACAGTCTGTTGACTCATGAGAATGTCGCTGACAAGCTGAACTTCTTCCCCGATTTCTCTGACCCAAACATGTACATTCCGCTCTTCATTATGCCGATTGCCATCCAATGGTGGGCTACCTGGTATCCAGGTGCTGAGCCTGGCGGAGGTGGATACATCGCTCAGCGCATGCTTTCCGCAAAAGATGAAAAGAATGCGATTGGGGCAACCTTATTTTTCAATATCGCCCATTACGCGCTCAGACCTTGGCCCTGGATTATCGTGGCGCTAGCATCTCTGATAGTGTATCCTACGGTAAGTGACTTGCAGGTTGCATTTCCAAATATTCCGGTCGATAAGTTAGGAGACGATTTGGCGTACTCAGCCATGCTTACTTACCTCCCTACAGGTCTTATAGGGATTGTTCTGGCTTCCCTGATTGCCGCGGTGATGTCTACGCTTTCTACGCACCTGAACTGGGGCTCTTCTTACATTGTGAACGATTTTTACCTCAGATTTATGAAGCCTGAGGCTACAGATAAAGAATTGGTTGCTGTTGGTAGAATCTCTACGGTGGGCTTGATGGTCCTTTCAGCTTTTCTAGCATTGGCACTCTCAAGTGCACTTAATGCGTTTAATATTTTGCTTCAAATCGGAGCTGGAACGGGCCTGATCTTTATTCTGAGGTGGTTTTGGTGGAGAATCAACGCATACACAGAAATCTCTGCCATGGCAATTTCATTCGTTGTTGCGATTTTCTTTGAGGTGATCAATCCAAAAGTAAATTGGATCATGATACCTGAAAATCAGGCTTACCTCAAATTGGTGTACAGTGTTACCATCACGACGATCGGTTGGTTGATAGTCACCTTTGTGACTCAGCCTGAAAAGGATGAAATTCTGCTTTCATTTTACAGAAAAGTAACTCCGGCAGCATTTGGCTGGAAGAAAGTATTGGACAGATATCCGAATGAGAAGCAAGAGATTGGTCAGTTGCCAAAAGAAATTGGTTTGATGCTGGTAGGAACTGTGATGGTTTACGCAGCACTTTTCGCCACAGGTTTCTTCATCTATGGCAATATGATGGGAGGAGCAATTGCCGCTGTCGTGTCAGTGATAGGTGGGGGGATTATTATCAAATCCTGGAAAAACCTCAATTAATCCAGAAATTTTACGGAATTCATCAGGTGGGCCATGTCCACCTTGATGTATTCTATGACTGGCGCCAGGGAATCATTTTTCATAGCGGTATTGAAATAAAGAGCTCCTCGCAGAAAATGTTCGGTGGAGTCTGTTACAAAAAATTGGAATTGAGTTGGAACTTCACCGGTTAGTTCAGCAACTACTCCGGTGTAACCTTCAGGCGTTACTAAAATAGCCTCTTCAATACCGTAAGCTTTGATTTGATGCTTAGCCGTAAGCTTAAATGCATCTTTTGCGATTCTTTGGAAATCAACTTTTTCGCCATCCATTTCAATGTAGGTCAAATGGACTTTAGCTCCGAAATCCTTATAGTTGATATTTACCCATGCCTTTTCTTTTAAATTAAAAGAGTCAGCTTCCACTTGGCTAAAAGAGGAAAGCTCCAACTTGTATGGATAACCTTCATTCAGCATTTTATAAGAATGAGGAGGAAGGTCAATGCGATTATACCCATTGGGTTTTGGCAGGTAAGTTTTGTCACAACCCACCAATGCAAGAAAAACCGGCACTATCAAAAGAAAATTCCTCATGGTTTAAAATTAGAGATAAGGTTTGAATTGCGGGGAGAATAAAGGAAATTTAAAGTACAACCAAAATTATATACTATGAAAACAAGATTAAGAGTAGCGTCGCTGGCTTTTTTTGCTGCGATTTTTATGTTGGCTGCGCCTGTAGGGATGGCCCAGACTACGATGGATGAGTTTTACTCCAAATGGGAAAACAGCAAAAAGTATACATTAGCTGTTTTAGACAAAATGCCGGCTTCAGGTATGGATTACAAGACCGATCCTGCGGCGATGTCTTTCAAGGATCAGATGTATCACATCGGATCAGCAATTACAGGTATTGCTCAAGGATTTCTTTTGGGTGGAGTTCCAGATTTTACGCTGGATATGAAGACAGCGACCAAAGCAGAAATTGCCGATTACGTAGCGAAAAGCTATGATTATGGAACCAAAACCATGAAAGCCCTCACGCCTGAACAGGTTGGAGAAAAGCTTGAGGTTTTTGGTAACACTGTTTCAAGAAGACAAGTAATGGCATTGTTGATGGATCACTCGACTCATCATCGAGGTTCTTCGATAGCCTACCTTCGGATCAATGGAGTGGAACCACCGGCATTTGTCGGCTTCTAAAAATCAGATTTTTCCTTCAAAACAAAACGGCAGTGAATCCACTGCCGTTTTTGTTAGTAATTAGGGTTTGAATTTACTCCCTTATCCACCCCACTTTGTCAGCGATCGGTTCTCTTTTTCCAACAGGCCAATTATCGGTGGCTGGTTTTGCGATGTAGAAGAATCCCATTAGCATATCCTCTCCTTCCAAACCGAAATCTTCTCGGGCTTCTTGCCAGAATGTAGGACCACCTGTTCCCCAATAGGCAGCAAGACCATGTGCAGAAGCAGTCAAGTACATATTCTGTACAGCCATAGCAGTAGCAGCGATCTCCTCCATTACCGGAATACCGGAACCTTCGGTTCGTTTCATGATGATTGCTATCATATGGGAAGCCTTCTGAGGATTCTCTATGAATTTTTGATAGGTAGCTTCTAGGAATGGTGTGCCGTTCTTCTCAGCCCTCATTTTATACATTTCTGCCTGATAGTTTCCGAATGTCTTCAATCCTGCACTTGTGTAGACAATAAATCGCCAAGGCTGGGTGAGCTTATGAGTGGGGGCCCAAGTGGCATTTTCCAGTAATTCCCCGATAATTGAATCATCAATCGGATCGTTTTCTTTGAATTGAGCGATAAACATGGAGCGGCGTCCACGGATGATTTTATTTACTTCTTCGATGTTAAAATCTGGTATTTGCATGGATATGATTCTGAAATTTTCAGGTTAGTAATTTTAAAACAACCAAATAAGTTCTAAACTGGTTGAGATTTATTGAATGATCCCCTCCAAAAATGCTCGTACATCCTTTGCCAGCGCATCGAAATCTTCCTGACGGTTGTACATCATATGCCCAGCCTCATAGTAAGTCATTTTGATTCTTTCCTGCGGAAAGTTATGTCTGGCAAAAGTGAATTCTGCATCAAAAAATGGCGTAATCAAATCGTAATAGCCATTTGTCACCAATACCTGCAATGCGGTATTTCTATGCATCACCTCGCTGAGGGATCGTGCTGTACTCACATAACTTGGCTCCCAATTGGCTCCTTCACCTACAGGTTTCCAGTTCCATGATCCGCCCATTCCTTCTGCAGAAGTCAAGTAAGGCCGATCCATTTTTACCTTCAAATCCTGCATCATGTAGTGGTTGAATGAAGCCGTATAGGCAGCATCAGTCA
The DNA here is from genome assembly GCA_046597285.1 of Algoriphagus sp. Classification (GTDB taxonomy): domain Bacteria; phylum Bacteroidota; class Bacteroidia; order Cytophagales; family Cyclobacteriaceae; genus Algoriphagus. Next base: position 36,954 of record JBKJKX010000143.1, read on the forward strand.
TGTAGCTGCTTGGGTCACCCAAAACCGGTCCTTCTGCGGACTTATCAGTTTCTACTGCCAAATATCGTCCGTCAAGGGTTCCAATTGCTTTTCCTTCCTCTCTCAGCAATTCCTTTTTGAAGCGGTGCATCAGAATTTGGTTGTCTGATCTGAGGATGTAATTTTTTTCCAGGCCTGTGAAATAGGCAAGTTTTTCAGCAATTGCCGATTTTTGAGTTTCAGTTTGTTTTTCCCCCAGGAAAAGTGCGTTCAGGTAGTCACCGTATGCAAAATCTCTCGCTTCCTGAACAAAAGCTTCCAAAGTTTTACCTTTTCCTGCCTTTCCATGGTACCAAGCGGTTGAAGCCATTGAGGGTAAATACGTAAAAAAAGAGGTAAGATTATCGCTCCATGATGAGGAGCCTTCATAGTCCAAAGCTTGGGAAATTAGGATGATTCCATTCAATGCCATGCTTTGTCCGCCACCTTCTAAAACCTCAGCAACTTTGGCTGCCCGGGTGGTGCCGTAGCTTTCACCGGCAATGAACTTTTTAGCTTGCCATCTTCCGTTTTGAGTGACCCAGATTCTCATAAACTGAGCGATTGATTCTGCGTCTTCATTCAATCCCCAGAAGTCGGACGTTTTTCCTACACCGAGGACTTCGCTGAATCCTGTCCCGATCGGATCGATGAAAACCAAATCCGTAATGTCTAAAAGGGCCTGTGTATTGTCGATAAATCGATAGGGTGCTCCTCCATCATCTTCTTTAGCATTGCTGTCAGTTTTGACAACTTTGGGACCAAAGAAACCCATGTGTAACCAAATCGAAGCCGAGCCGGGTCCTCCGTTGAAAACAAAAATGACTGGACGCTTTGATCCGTCGGTCCCTTCTTTCAGATAAGAAGTGCTCCATATTGCGCCTGTAATTTCGCCTTTGCTATTTTTGAGAAAAGTCTCAGCCACGACGGCTTTATAGCTTATTTTTTGGCCGTTGAAAGTTCCGGAATGCACCGACTCAAATCGCTGAGGTTCCCGGGTAATTTCTTTGACTTCCAGTTTTTCTTCTTGGGAATAACCGGATCCTGAAGTGAGGATAAAAAGAATTAGAAGTGCTAGAACTGATTTCATGGAATGGGTTTTAAAAATAGGAAGTTAAGCGAATTGTCTGATTCTCCCTCGCTAGGTCTTGAGGATAAGTACGACTTTTTGTGTTAATTCTAATAGTTAAATCCCACCTTGACTCCTCCATAAAAATTCCTGGTTGGGGCAGGCTGATAAAATCTTCCTGCGAAAGCATTCAGGTCATTGCCCAACGAATAGGCTTCATCCAGAAGATTGTCCACACCACCAAAGGCTTCGAGTTCCCAGTTTCCTGTAATCCACTTGGACCAGCCTATTCTCAGATTGACGAGGTTATAGGAGTCTTGATACACGGTATTGGCATCATTCAACGGGATTTCATGGACGTACTGATGCGTCAGGTTCAGATAAAATCCGGGACCGGTTCGCAAATCCAATCGTGTGACAAACGTCTGAGGCGGCACTCCAGTCAAAGCATTTCCCGAAAAATCGTTGTCCTGCTTTTTGTAATCTTTAAATTCAAACTCATATAAAGTGATCGCCGTTCCAAGACTCAAATCGCGGATCAAACCTATGGTATTTTTTATAAACGAATAGTCAAAAGCTGCCTCAATTCCTTTTTGATCAGTGGAACCTGCATTTCTGAACAAGACTACACCTTGCTCATTGGTAAAGGTGGTAATCGTCTCGTCAAGCTTAAAATAGAAAACACTGACATCTGCGTTGAAGCGATTCTTACCCATTCTGTAGCCAATTTCATAATTGACCCCTCGCTCTGCTTCGAGATCCAGATTCAAACTTCCCTCATTTGTGCGAACCTCATCGATCGTGGGCGGAGAGAATCCGCTGCTCACACTTCCGAAGGCTGAAGAAAATTGATTTAGCTGATAATTAAGCGCAACACGCGGAATTACGATCGGGTCAAATTTTCTGGTTTGAAGTCCTGTTTTTTTACCTCTTCTTGCATCGACCTGACGGTCTATTTCGAAGCTTGAGAAGTTTTCGCTCAGGCCAAGGGTGAAAAGTAATTTCGTGCTCAGCGACCATTCAGCTTGCTGGAATAGGAAAGCCTGTGTAGCGCGAAGCTTGTCTGCAAATCGAATCGTATCCGCAACTCCCGCTTTGTTGCCAAAATTCTGAGCATTGGTCAAACTGGTTTGATATTCACCGCCGGCGGTCAGGCGAATCGCTTTCCCTGCCAATTTCCCGTCATAAGTAAATCGCGTTCTTCCTCCAAATCCAAATCCCAATTCCTTCTTATAATCCAGAATGAAAGGGTTTTCGAAGTCATTTGTCTGGATGTAAAGGGTCGTGTTATTACTTGTTTTTGGAGAAAATCGATACAATTGGCCGATTGATGCAAATACAGATTGCTGCGAAATTGAGCTGTTTTGATTGACAGATCCCGGACGAGCCTGGGTTGGATCTTCAGTTAGCTGAGCTTCATTTAAAGCTCCCGGAATTTGATAATTCAAATCCGATATCAGGAGTTGGGTCCGGATTTCTTGCTTTTCTGAAACAGGGAAATAACTCCCTAACTGAAAAACCTGACGATCCATAGCCGAATGATCCCGATAGCCGTCTGATTTTTGGCTGACGAATGAAGCATCAAATCCACCATCGCCTACTTGCTGAGAAATTCCCAATCGATAGCGACTCAAGCCAAAATCTCCCGCCGTAAAGTCTGCAGAGACTCTTCCACCTTGCGGATTTGCCTTACTGTTCAATGAAATCGTACCGCCGTTTCCTGCCCCGTAAATACTGCCCGATGGACCTTTAATGACTTCCGCGGTTCGAATGTTACTAAGGTCTAAAAGGTTCAAAGGAGTAGTGCCATCAGGAGAAGTGAAGGGCACTTCATTCCAATAGACTTTCACATTTCTCACTCCGAAAGGGGATCTCAACGAGCTGCCTCTTATGGAAATCCGATAGCTTGCCGGCGCGCGCTCTTCGATACGGATTCCCGGTTTGGTATTGAATGAATTGACAATCGAGGTTTCATTGAATCGGTTAAATTCCCGCTCTCCTACCAGACTTATGGAAGCGGATTGTTGCAAGAGTAGACGCTCGCTTTCGAAAGCAGAAACTGTCACTGCAGATAGATTGATGATCTTTGAGACCAAAAGAACTTCCTGCTCCACTCCGGGAGCGAATTCTTTTTGGAGGGTTTCATACCCTTCACGGGAAAATTGGATGAGCAAAGAAGTGGTCGATTCTATTGAAATTTTGCCTTCCGCGTTGGTTAAGAGGATTTTGCCTTCAGGAATTCTTACCCGAACATTTTGAAGGGGCGAAAGATTGGATGAATCGAGTATTCGAAGTTGTATTTGGGCCTGAAGCCCAAGACTGATCAATAAGAAGAAAATGGTAAGCGTCTTTTTCATGTGGGAAAATACGAGGAAACTTGCAGACAAAAGCTTGAATACTGTCCAATGGTTTCCCTGAGTGATGATTTGTCAATTTTTATTTTCGATTACGATGAAAATGAGGCAAATGTGTGGTTTCCCTCTATTTTTCTTACTGAGGAAATGGGCGGTTTGAGCCAATTTTCGGAAAGCCCAACAGCAAAGTCCCTTCAGGATCGAAGACTGATCTCAACACGTTTTTTTTGAAAGCTGCTTGATGCCCATATAAAATTCGGTTCGATAAAATTTCAACATAGATTCTCTTGAAAATAGGTTTGGATTTGGATAATTCCTCCATAAAAAATACTTTCTGTAAAATTTCTTGTCTTTAGATCGAGGCGTGACGGGAATTTTACCAAACCCAGCTTAACCTACTCCCATCTTATGAAGGCATACCTCCCAACATTGTTTTCTGTCTTTTTTTTGACCTCGTGCAATCAAGCAGAAAAAGCAGACAGTTATAATCCCGATTCTTATATTAATCCTGACCTTTTTAAAGACCATATAAGAGTTACTGATTTCCAAACTCCCGAACAGGAACTGGCCGGCTTCCATCTTCCCCCGGGGTTCGAGATAACCCTCTTTGCTTCGGAACCTGATATCACCAAACCGATCAATATGGAGTTTGACGAGAAAGGAAGGTTATGGGTGACACATTCTATCGAATATCCAAACGAAGCCTCAACCGGCTCTGGTCAGGATAAGATTACCATTTTGGAGGATAGTGACGGAGACGGGAAAGCTGACAAATTCACTGATTTTGCCAGCGACCTGAACATTCCTATTGGCATCATGCCTGTCAAAGGCGGCGCGGTGGCATACAGCATTCCCAATATTTATTTGTTCGAGGATAAAAATGGAGATGATAAGTATGATGAAAAAAGAGTGCTTCTCGGTCCATTTGGGCATGAGGATACGCACGGCATGATCAACAACTTTTTCAGGGGACCGGATGGCTGGATTCATTCTTCGCATGGATTCCGCAACAGCTCGACTGTGTCAGGGGCCGATAAAGACTCCATCAGCATGACTTCCGGGAACACTTTCAGGTTCAGGATCGATGGAAGCCGGGTTGAGCAAACCACCTACGGACGTGTCAACCCATTTGGTTTTGCGATGGATGATCTGGGGTATCTCTATTCTGCCGATTGCCATTCCATGCCCATTTACCAGATGATCAATCAGGGGGATTACCCCCACTTTGGCAAGAAAGTTCCTGGTCTGGGCTTTGGTCCCCAAATGATGGACTTTCAGATCGGATCCACAGCCCTTTCAGGTCTTGTTTACTATAATGGCACCGCTTTTCCCGAAGAATACCGGAACAGCTTTTACTCCGGTGATGTCGTCGCTTCTAGGGTAAGCAGAAATACAGTGACTTACAATGGTTCCACACCACAAGCCAAACTTGAAAAGGACTTCCTGGTAAGCGAGGATCCTTGGTTTAGACCGGTAGACATCAAAATTGGGCCTGACGGGGCAATGTATATTGCCGATTTCTACAATCGAATCATTGGGCATTACGAAGTACCACTCGACCATCCGGGCCGGGACAGAAAAAGCGGACGAATCTGGCGGGTAACTTACAAGGGACAGACTGAAAAGCCGATCGACTGGTCAAAAGCCTCTTTGGACGAACTGCTGAAGGGATTGGGTAGCAGTATTTTTAGCCAGCGAATGTTGGCTTCCAACAGACTGGTTGAGCACAAATCATCTGAGGCAGTTGGGCCTTTGAAAACCTTGATTAAAGACTCAAAGGCTACTTCTGAACAGAAAGCCCATGCGCTGTGGGTGCTAAAAAGGCTAAACTCCCTGAGCCATGAAGAGCTTGCCCAAGCTGCAAAAAGCAAAGATCAGGAAGTAAGGGTTCATGCTTTTCGGATTTTGACGGAATACGAATCCCTGGATGAGAAGCAGCGGGCTTTGGTTTTGGAAGGAATCCGTCACTCTGATCCTCATGCCCAACGAGCGGCTGCAGATGTGCTGGTGAGACATCATCATGTCGGCAATGTCAAGCCTATTGTAAAAGTGGTTCAGGCGGTTCCAACTTCTGATACCCATTTGAAATACACCTTGATGGTTGCGCTTCGGGACCATCTCAAGGAGTCTGATGTCCTGAAAACTGCGGTTGGCCAAAATTGGACTGAGCCTGAAACAAAAGTATTGATGGACGCTATGACCGATGTGCCTTCATCTGTTGCTTCAGAATTCCTATATGCTAATTTGAAAAAGTACGATGCGCCTCGCGACCGGACGGTGGTCTATCTGGAACATGTGGGAAGATTTATCCCTGAAGCGCAACTCTCTCAGGCGATTGATTTCATCAAGGAAAAATTCAAAGCGGATGCTCCGGCGCAGTACACGCTTTATAACACAATCGAAACCGGAATCGGTCAGCGTGGCGGTGCTGGCAAAAAGAAACAAATGACCGATTGGGCCATCAGTTTTGCCGGAGATTTCTTAAAAAATCTTGATAACAAACCCCAGCCGGTAGCTGATAAACCCTCGGCTCATGCGGATGAAGAATATGAATTTTATGAGGAAATCTCCAGGCAACAGGTGTTTGCTGCCACTATAGCCAGTGCAAATAAACTGATAGGATATGAGTCCGGACTTCAGGATTTGTTGAATGCAAAGTGGGCTAAAAACCGAGCCAGAGCAATGGCTGGAAAGGCATTGCTTGATATTTCCCCTGCCAAAAATGTAGCCATGGTAGAAGGAAGGCTTAATGATAACGGCGAAGAGCTTGCTTTCCGGGAGGAACTAGCCCGCACTATCGGTACATCTTCTTATTCCGGGGTTACCTCCCTTCTCAATAAATCCCTGAAAGATGCACCAAGCGGTTTACAGGTAGCGATTGCTTCTGTTTTCGTCAACTCAGCGGAAGGACGGTCAAATTTGCTCAGAGCTTCTAAAGATGGATTTATCCCGCCAAGAACTTTAATGGACAGGAGGATCAATGAACAGCTCCTTGCCAAATTAACCCCGGCACAGAAGAAGGAATATGATGTTCTCACTTCGGGAATGGAATCTATGCTGGAGGAGAGGCAAAAACTAATTGAAGCCCGATTAGCAAGATTCGCCCCAAAACCAGACTTGGAACTGGGCAAGGCTGTATTCATGAATACTTGCAGCGTTTGCCACCAAATCAACGGACAAGGCGGTATCGTCGGGCCTCAGTTGGATGGCATTGGCAACTGGGGAAGAAGGGCACTTGCAGAAAAAATGCTGGATCCGAACCGGAACATTTCGCAGGCATTCAAAACCTATACGGTTACTCTGAATGACGGTAAGGTGCTAAGCGGCTTATTCCGCAGGGATGAAGGAGAGCTCGAGGTATATGCGAATGCCTCCGGTCAGGAATATACAGTCAGTAAGAAAGACATTAAAGAAAAAAAAGCCTCGCAGTATACCCTAATGCCGGACAACTTCGGGGAGTCCATCCCTGAGGAGGATTTCGATGCTTTGATCGGCTTTTTGATCACTCAGAAATAATCCTTCCCAATGAAAATTCAGGTAAAATCAATTCAGGCCTTTTCTTCCAAAATCAAACAAGCCATGAAAACTTCCGTCTTTTCCTTAACTCTGGCAGCCATCCTGACGAGTATTTTTTCTTGTCAGGCCCAACTCATGAAAGACCGGGATGTCACCGGCGATATTCGGTTCAAAAAAACCGTCCTTTTTTCGGATTTCGTGTCCGAGGGAGTTGCTGTTGGTGATGTGAACAATGATGGCCTCATCGACGTGATGGCAGGTCCCTTCTGGTTTGAAGCACCCAACTGGACCCAACATGAAATCTACACTCCCAAGCTTTATGTGGCCGAAAAGGAATGGAGCAACTCCATGCTCAACTTTTCGCTCGATGTAAACCAAGATGGATGGATCGACTTTATCCGGTTTGATTTCCCTGGTACAGCAGTTTACTGGCACGAAAACCCACAGGGAAAAGATGAGCATTGGAAGGAGCACCTGATCCATGAGACAGTAGGCAATGAGTCTCCCGGATTCTATGATGTGGATGGTGATGGAAGAAAGGATATCCTATGCGGAGATGTGGCCAACAAACAGATGATTTGGTTGAAATCCCCTGACAGCAAAGATGACCTTACCTGGAAAAAATATACCATCAGTCAACCCGGAACTCCCGGCTCGGAGGGTTTCTCACACGGGTTGGGCTTTTCCGATTTGAACGCTGACGGGCGCAATGATGTGATAGTCAGGGAAGGTTGGTGGGAAGGCCCAAGCGATGTGACGAATCCCGATTGGAACTGGCATCCTTCCAACTTGGGCGAACCCTCCTCTCATATGTACACTTTCGACTTCAACGTGGATGGGCACCTGGATGTGTTTTCAGCTTCAGCCCACGAGCGTGGTGTTTGGTGGTATGAAAACGAAGGGGACGGTTCCAATCAAAAATTCATCAGGCATACGCTAACCGAAGAAATGTCCGAAACCCATGCTATTGCATTTACCGACATCAACGGGGACGGAAAAAAGGACTTTGTGACCGGCAAGCGATATTACGCCCACATGCGGCAAGGTACCGGAGCTCTGGAGCCTGCCTATCTCTACTGGTTTGAATTTGTGCCGGGGAAAGATCCCAAATGGCTGGCACACCAGATCGATGATAACTCTGGGGTTGGCCTAAATGTGGTCGCTGAGGACATCAACAAGGATGGACTCACAGATGTGGTCATTGCCAATAAGAGAGGAATATTTGTTTTTGAGCAGGTGAAGAAATAGTCTTTCATATTTCGGTAACCCATACTATTTATGAGGGCTGTCGTTAGACAGCCTTTTTTTCTACTGAAAGTCTTTTTTAACCGCATAGGAGGACACAAAGAATCTTTTTCGTGTTCTTCTTGATTTAACTCTTCTTCGTGCTCTTCGTGTCCTTCGTGGTTCACTTTTCTTTTGTGGTTAATCTTTTTTTTACCACCAAGATCACAAAGATCACAAAGGTTTCGCGAAGGTCGCAGTTGGTATACTTCTCAAGAAGCTGGAGGTCAGCATATTCTTTCATTTCCATTTATGAAGTACCAATTCATACATGTTTTTTCTACTGAAAGTCTCAGAAAGAATAATGCTTATTGTTCCGTACGAACGAATTTATTCGACTGCGAGCGGTGAAATAGGGATTTTGACCCGTTGAACCCGAATAATTTTACATTGATACAGATTCATGGTTTATTGAAATAAAAATTCCTATTTTCTGACTTCAATTGCAAACCACCCAAAATTCAAAACCCATGAACAGACGGATAGCTCTAAGGCATCTGGCACTGATTTCCGGGGGATTGGTAATGATTCCCTCCTGCGACTTCAGTTCGGACGATATCCTTGCCGCCTACGAAAATCTCAAGGTGACCGCATCTCAGAAAAAACTTCTGGGAGAAATTTCTAATACTATCATTCCGGCAGGTGAAATCAAAGGTGCACTCGATCTTGAAGTGCCTGATTTTATATTGGTGATGGTGAATGATTGTATGACGACCGAAAATCAGACAAAATTTACAACTGGATTGGCGGCTTTTCCTGATTATGTAAAAAGCACAACAGGAAAGAATTATGATGGCCTTTCAACCAAAGAGAAGGAAGCTTTAATCATCAACGGAAGTAAACTGGAAGGAGAGGAGACCAAATCTTTGACTTATTTCCTCAATACCACCAAGCGGTTTACAATTCAAGGATACATGGCCTCCGAATACATCCAATCCGAAATCATGCCTTATTCTCTGATCCCTGGAGAATACAATGGCGCAGTCCTCATCACAGATCTTCAAAAACCAAGAATCAATGGCTAATTTAAATATCCGAAGTCAACAAGAGCGTACGTATGAGGCGATTGTAATAGGTTCGGGAATCAGCGGAGCATGGGCTGCAAAAGAACTCTGTGACTTAGGAGTGAAAACATTAATGCTTGAGCGTGGAAGAAATGTCGAGCATAACAAGGATTACCCCACCACCAATATGCTTCCGTATGAGTTTGAGCATAGAGGCGAGGTACCGCAAAATATTCAGGATGAAAACCCGGTTGTAAGCAAGTGCTATGCATTTCGGGAAGATGCGATGCACTTTTTCGTGAAGGATAATGAGCATCCTTACGTTCAGGAAAAGCCATTTGACTGGATCAGAGGCTATCAAGTTGGGGGAAAATCTCTGCTTTGGGCCAGACAGGTGCAGCGATGGTCAGAGTATGATTTTGAAGGGCCGGCAAGAGATGGGTTCGCAGTGGATTGGCCTATTCGCTACAAAGACCTCGAATCTTGGTACAGCCATGTGGAGAAATTTGCAGGGGTTTCCGGAAATAAAGACGGTATAAAGACTTTGCCGGATGGTGAGTTTTTACCGGGATACGAGCTGAATGTGGTTGAAAAATACTTTCAGCAAAAGCTGAAAGAAAATTACGGTGGCAGTCGCCACATGATCTCATCGAGATGTGCGCATATCAATGGGAATCTGGAGCATTTTGCAGAGCAGGGACGCGGGCAGTGCCAAAACAGAAATCTTTGCCAACGCGGTTGTCCTTTTGGAGGGTATTTCAGTTCCAATTCATCCACAATTCCTTGGGCAATAAAGACTGGAAATTTGACCCTGAGGCCAGATGCGGTGGTTCATTCGATCATGTATGATGAAGAAAGGGGATTGGCTACTGGAGTTAGAGTGATTGATGCTACTACCAAGGAAATGGAGGAGTTTTATGCTCCGGTGATATTTCTAAATGCAGCAGCGCTGAATTCAAATTTGATTCTCCTCAATTCCACTTCCAATCGCTTCCCGAATGGGTTGGGAAATGACAGCGGATTGCTGGGTAAATATGTAGCATTTCATAACTACCGCGCCGGAGTATCAGCTCAACATGAAGGACACGGCGAATACACCACTTCAGGCGGAAGGCCGACAAGCGGATATTTCCCAAGATTCAGAAATGTGGAAAAGCAGGAAACTGATTTCCTTCGCGGTTATGCCGCAGGATTCTCAGCAGGAAGGGGATCAAGATCTGATACGGATGGGATTGGATTAGATTTGAAAAACAACCTTTTGAATCCGGATAAATACGGTCCCTGGTATGTGGGTTCGCACATGATGGGGGAGACGATTCCAAAAGAAACCAATTACGTGGCTTTGGATACCAATCTGAAAGATCCATTCGGAATGCCTCAGCTGAAAATCAACATTTCTTACGACGACAACGATGAGAAAATGATCAAGGATTATCTCGAGCAAATGACGGAAATGTTTGAAAAAGCAGGATTCACCAACATCCAAACCAGAGATGACAAACGTGCTCCGGGGCTTGATATTCATGAGATGGGGGGAGTTCGTATGGGTCGTGATCCGAAAACTTCTCTGCTCAATGGCAATCATCAACTTCACTCCGTCCCAAATGTATACGTGACTGACGGTTCATCGATGACTTCCACTTCGACTCAGAATCCATCGCTGACTTACATGGCGTTTGCAGCGAGAGCTGCGCACCATGCAGTGAAGGAAAGTAAGAACTGAGGGAGTGATGTTGGGTGACCGATGACCGATGTTTTGTCGTCGCTAGTGGCTATTTTATCGCGAATTATGAATCGATCTCTTCCAAAAAACTACTAAATGAACGGATCAGAATCTTTGGATTTTGAGCCGTTTTGCTTAGATGAATTGGAAAATAGTTTATTTAGGAAGTCTATATTTTTTGATTTTCATTCCTAAACCTGTTCATCCTCAAGTTTCTTCACCTTGATTTTTTGCTGATCCTTTTTCAAAATCCATCCTTTTGAAAGAGCATGAGAAGCTGCTTCGGTAGTGTCCTTTACTACAATAAGTTCAACACCGTTGGCTTTGTATTCAATTCCTAATTCCGAAAGGTTGGCTCCAGATACATCTCGAATGTAGACGCCCAAAATTCTCTTTGGAAAACCCTTCACTATTTCCAGATAAATCTGTGGATCTTCCTGTCCACTGTCGCCAATCAGGATAAACTCCAAATTCAGAAATGTTTGCATGATATGTTGGATTTGCTTCAGTTTATGATCCCGATGACTGCCCACGATCAGCTGTTCTCTCGATAAGCCGATATCCCGAAGCATCAGTGGACCTTTGGGGATTTGGTGTGTAAGGAGAAACTCCATCAGGAAATCATACATATTCCAAGGGCTGCTCGATACGTAAAAAATCGGGTTACTCAGAATTTCATCCCTGCCTTTTCGCAGGGCATCATAAAATTCTGAAACTCCGGCAAAAGGAATCCGGGTATGGGCATTTTGGCTAAAAGTCACTTTGATCATTTCCCAAAACCGCATCGCACCTGTCGTCAGAATTGTATCATCGATATCAGAAATGATCCCATAATCAGGATTTTTTTCGGGGAAATATATTTCTCCAGAGGCAACTACCTCAGTGGCCCTTCCTAGTAAATCGTGGAGTAATCGCAGCCTTACCGCGTGCCAACCTTCCGGTACTTCGGCTCCTTCTAAGAGAATTTTAATTTCAAAATATCCCTCTTCGTCTGTGGTGGCTTGGATTATTTTTCCCTGAAAATCCGCTTCTACTTCCACTCCTGGAAAGACGATCGAGAAAAACCGCTTTCTCATTTTATGGAAGTTTCTCCAAAATCTATCTTCTGGAAATGACGCCTGAATATCTCGATCCACGAGAACTCGACCAGCTAGATAAAGCTCTTTCCTATTTCCATATCCGGCGTAAGGCTGGAT
>JBKJKX010000091.1:0-31622 GCA_046597285.1 Algoriphagus sp.
AATGAATTTGTGTTGGGAGACAATACCTTCTTTGTAGAACTCGATGGAAATAAAATTACCTACCTCAATTATGGCGTCATTTATTTTCTTGGCACTGCAGATCAAAAGTTTAATGAAGGAATGTTTCGAAACCTTGACAACCTGATGAAAAAATCAACTCAGATCAGCAACGTTGGAGAAAAAGACAGAAAACAGTTTTTTAATAAGCTCCGAAAAAAAATTCAAGCCAAGATTGATCTAATCTAGATCCAATTCTCTTTCATTATCAAAATGGAAAAAACAAATTTCCTTTAACTTGGGGAAGAATTATCGAATCAATATGACCTTTCCTGTTTCAAAATCAATTGGCCTGGCAGTTATTTTTGCAGTAACCATCTCCTGCAATTCGACGACCACCCCAAAGCAATCTTCCGAATCTGAGACAATTTTATTTTCAAGTAAGGAAGATCCTTCAGAAAAAGAATCTGGCATGGCGTGGATTCCCGGAGGAAAATTTACCATGGGAACCAACGAAGTGGATGCCTACGATGCCGAGAAACCTGCCGTTGACCTGAAAGTCGACGGATTCTGGATGGATACTCATGAAATCACCAATGCAGAATATACCGCGTTTACGGAAGCAACTGGATACGTCACAATAGCTGAACGTAAACCTGACTGGGAAGAACTCAAACTTCAGGTTCCTCCTGGAACACCCAAGCCACATGATTCCTTACTAGTAGCAGGTTCAATGGTTTTTACTCCTCCGGCAATCGCTGTGCCTACGGATGATATTTCACGCTGGTGGTCATGGGTGGTTGGTGCAAACTGGAGGCATCCTGAAGGTCCAGGAAGTGATTTGATCGGAAGAGAAAATCATCCTGTTGTCCACATGGCTTATGATGATGCGAAAGCGTATACTGAATGGGCTGGAAAACGCCTTCCAACGGAAATTGAATGGGAATTTGCAGCTCGGGGTGGAATGAATGGAAAGCGATTTGCATGGGGTGATGAACTCCATCCCAATGGACAATTTCTTGCAAATACCTTTCAGGGAAATTTTCCAAATGAAAATCTTGCTACGGATGGATTTGTTGGCACATCTCCTATTAAAACTTTTGCACCCAACACTTTTGGATTGTATGATATGATCGGAAACGTCTGGGAAATGACTGATGATTGGTACGATGCACTCAAATATGCAAGATTGGCTGGTCAAGCCCCAAAACTGGATGCAACAATGAACCCGTGCTACAATCCGAATAATCCTTTTGCGCAGGAAAGAGTCATCAAAGGAGGTTCTTTCCTATGTGCAGCAAACTATTGTGTCAATTATAGACCTTCTGCAAGACAGGGACATTCTTTTGACTCGGGCACTTCAAACGTCGGTTTCAGATGCGTAAAAACTCCATCATCCAAAACCGTGAGCTTAAACCAATAAGACCCTTGCTGAGTTTCTTTCTGTGAATCTTGCAAAACCATTTAGTATGGAGAAAACATTGTTCACCTCTTTCTTATCAAAAATCAGTATCCTGATTAAGCGGTTGGATAGCCGCGAATGATGCGCTGAATGTATTTTCCGATGATATCAAACTCGAGGTTTACCAAGTCGCCAACTTCCAGTTGATGAAAATTGGTATGCTCGTACGTATATGGAATAATGGCAACTGAAAATCTTCCGGGACCGGAATTAAAGCAAGTTAGGCTTGTTCCATTAATAGTGACCGAGCCTTTCTCCACAGTCACATTTCCGGAAACTGAATCGAATTCAAAGTCAAAAACCCAAGATCCGTTCCGATCACTGATCTTTTTCACCTTTCCGGTTTGATCCACATGGCCTTGTACAATATGACCGTCAAATCTACCATTTGCTGCCATGCAGCGCTCGAGGTTTACAATCTTTCCATCGTTCCATTCTGAAAGATTTGTCTTTGAGATTGTTTCCTGAATCGCTGTCACACGATAGCTTTTCGAATCTGTCTGTACGATCGTAAGGCAAACTCCATCATGCGCCAAAGATTGGTCAATTTTCAATTCAGGAGCTAATTCCGATAGGATATCAAAATGTACGTTGCTGCCTTCATTAGAGATTTTTTGGATGGTGCCGAAGGACTCAATTATTCCTGTAAACATGCGTCAATTTTAACTTTCGAAGTATCAGTGATTAAGCTTTATTTGCTCAATTCGGTTTCAAATTAAGCCAATTATTCTTCTATCTTCGATCTAATATCCATAAATACACATGCCCCTTCTCAAACTCGAAGACACCTACCTGCACAAAGGAAAACGAAAAGCACTGGTAGCATTACTCCGGGAAAAAGGAATCAAAAGCGAGCGGGTTTTGGATGCTATCAACAAACTGCCAAGACATTTTTTCTTTGACTCTGCGCTTGTTTCGCATGCCTATGAAGACAAAGCGTTCCCGATCGGCGAAGGCCAAACCATTTCTCAGCCTTACACAGTGGCTTTCCAGACTGAATTGCTCAATATCAAACCCGGGGACAAAGTGCTGGAAATCGGTACCGGTTCCGGATATCAGGGCAGCATATTACACTTATTGGGTGCTGAAGTCTATACGATTGAATATCAAAAAAAGCTATATGAGGGAACCAAGCGGTTTTTGTCCCGATTGGGAATTGAGATGAATCTATTTTACGGAGATGGTACAGGTGGATTACCTCAGCATGCTCCTTTTGACAAAATCATCGTCACTGCCGGAGCACCAGTTGTACCTGAAGCGCTCATTCAACAACTCAAAATCGGGGGAATTCTAGTAATTCCAGTAGGTGACCGAAATAAGCAAACCATGCTTAAAATCACCAAAAAGTCTATTAAAGCTGTGGACCGGGAAGAATACGAAGGTTTTGCCTTTGTCCCCTTGCTTGGAAAAGAAGGCTGGAACTAGAAAATTTCTGTTGCGTTAAACCAGAGTAATAAGAGCCATCCCCAATTAGAAAGCTCAAACAATTCCAAATTTTATTCCGTTAAGCCATCCTAAAATTAGAACTGCCAAATTTAATTTCTATTTTTGGGTAAAATAATAACAAATGAGTTCGAAGAAATTTGCAAAAGATTCAGTGACCATCATGACGGAGATGGTACTTCCAAACGATACCAATACGCTCAACAATCTCATGGGTGGAAAACTCATGCATTGGATGGACGTCGTAGCCGCAATCGCCGCTCAAAAACATTCAAACCGGATTGTAGTGACAGCCTCTGCAGACAGTATTTCTTTCAAAGAGCCAATTAATCTGGGAAATGTAGTTACACTTCGATCTCAGGTGACCCGGGCATTCAATTCGTCCATGGAAGTATTTATCGAAGTGACGGCAGAAGATATTCCTGCCAGTAAAAAGATCATGACTCATCGGGCATTTTTCACCTTCGTGGCAGTAGATCACACTAGCAAGCCTGTTCGAATTCCTGATTTGATACCAGAAACTGCGGAGGAAATCGAGCTTTTCGAAGGAGCATTGAGGAGAAGACAACTTCGGCTAGTGCTGGCGAAAAGAATGAGGCCCGAAGATGCGGTAGAATTGAGATCGATTTTCAATCTGGATATCACCAAGTAAGCCAAAAAACATAAAGGGTCACGAGATAAAGTCCCCTCTTTTTTTGAGGTCAAGGTATTTTTCCCCAATTTCCCAATATGGAAAACCTAAGCATCCATCACCTACAGCATTTCATTACCGAAGATCTTTTTCTTTTGAAACAAGACATGGGAATTCAGCAGGAAGTGAAAGAACCTGAACGGAAGTACATTTCGAAGCCTGCTGTCAAACAAGAAATTCCGGAGGAAAAAGTGATTGTAGCCGAAATTAAAGCTGAAGCAATCCAAGTCAGAGGCAACTTCGAAAAAGGAGTTCTGATCCTTCATGAAGAGGAATCGCTGAAACCTGAAGTAATGGATATGCTTGTCAAAATGATCAATGCAGTTGGTCATTCGATGAACGAGGTTGGGTTACTCAATTCGACTTCCCTCGAGGGCAAGACAATGGAAGATTTCAAAGATTTGAATGCCCATATTGTCTTGAAATTTGGCCGAATCAAACATCCTGTCAATTCCGTTCTTAGTGCTATGTATGAGGTTTACTCTGAAGGAGAAACTGAATACCTCTCTGCCGATGCGCTTTCAGTCATTTCGGAAGACAAAAATTTAAAAAAGAAACTCTGGACTGCTCTTCAAGTCCTTTTCAATATTTCAAAATAACATGACTTTAACAACTGAACAAGCCCTTTGGGCGAAACGATTTCGATGGATTAGTCTGATCGAAGGTATTTCATTTTTAGTGTTGCTATTCATCGCAATGCCACTCAAATACATGTTGGATTTGCCACTGATGGTCAAATATGTAGGATGGGCACATGGCTTCTTATTCATCCTTTACATTTACATGGTTTTCCCGACAGCGCATAAATTGAAATGGAATTTTAGCAGGACACTCCTAGCATTGATCGCTTCCATTTTACCTTTTGGACCTTATATTTTTAACAGAAACCTGAAAAAGGATCAGCAAGTACATTTGTAAATCATGGCTTTGATCAGCAAAAAAAAAATCATTTATCCCATCAGTACGGGATTGCGTCGATACCTGATCAAGTACACGCGGGAAGTGAATATCCCAATTCATTATCACGAGCTACTTCGCTATACCAGTTCGATTGCACTTTACGATTCCAAAGATCAGGATACTCTTTGGGAAACTGTATTTTACGATCAATCGGACCGGGAAGAAATTCACCTGAACGTCAAAAAAATCTATGCTTTGCTAAAAGCCGGTGGAGATATGACTGTGATGGAGCACCTTTTTGTGGATCGAGTCGATCTTTGTGTTTATGGAAACACGCAGCCATTTCGCATTCGAATCGTAAACCGGATCAACGATAACTTCGATTACTTCTACATCAAAAATGCAGATGCATCACGCGTCTATGGCCTTGAACTGGAGCATCTCCTCTCCCCAAATAGGATAAGTTATTTTGTCCATAAAACCACGCTGATTGAAGAGCACATTGCCGGAATTCCAGGGGAAATGTTTATGAAAAACTACATGAATGACCCCAATCTGAATCCTATCCGGATTTCCAAAGAGTTTGTAAAATTCAATGAACGCTGTTTTGTACGCCTTTTGGGCGATATGCATTCCTCCAACTTCGTAATTGACGTGACTCCTGATTTTGAAGAAACCCACTATAGGATTCGGGCAATTGATTTTGACCAACAATCCTATGAGGGAAAGCGATCCATTTATATGCCTCAGTATTTCAAAGAAAACAATGCGCTGATTCAACTTGGGATGAAATTCATCACTCCCGAATCAATGAACCAATACCAGCGCGAAGAACGTGCCCTGATCGCTAACCGTCTCAAATCTTCCCAAAAAGAAATTGAGGATATCCTGGAAGCGATGGAGCATGATGAATTATCTACTCCCGAAAACATTGATTCGCTCAAAAAAGAACTTGCAAAGTTTTACCAAAATGATGGATTTTTGGATTGCATCAATATGGGACAAATTCTTCGCGTGAGTTTGGGATTGCTTTGGAATAAAGAAGGTTCAGAATTGGGAGGAACCATACCGGATATACCTTCTTTTCCTTAATTGAAAAACTGCATAAAAAAAGAGGAATGACGATTCCTCTTTTTTTTAAACCTAAATCAAAAACTGATTAATTATTCTTTTTTGATTCTTTTTTTTCAGCCTTTGCAGCTCTCTTTTCTTTCAAAGTCTTGGTAGCCTTTGATTTGTCATCTTTCATTTTTCCTTCAGGTTGCTTTGCCATGGTCGTGTTATTTTTTAAATGGTTTTTTTACTTTTTCTTCTCTAACGAAAGTTACTAAAATGAGTGACTAGATTATTCAAAAATTTTCAAGGAAAATTCAAATTCACCAGATTTTTTTTTCTTCAAACAAATCTTACCGGAATAAGGGCTGTGGCTTCTTATTGAGCTCGGTCTGCTTTGTCCTAATTTTTATGCAAACAACAAGTAGCTTTTAATGATTTCCCAATCGTGTGGCCGGATTACCATTACGCTCACCAATCCCCTATTGATCATCAAAACCAGATTTTTAAAAGGGTTCGTCGCCAGCTTTTTGGTAAGCTTGCCGACTACATTCCTACCTGAAACACCATGGTGCCCCAATGGTTTGGAACGGACTGATCAGCTGGAATGATTTGGGAAACTGAGGGATTAAGAAAATCTAATCTGAATTTATTTTACGTCGGAAGCATGAACACTTACGGTATTTTTGTTTCGAAACCCACCAGCTTAATTGAAAACAAGCGAAACCAATTCCAAAAAATCACGTCCTTAGATTTCGATTTTAAAACCAATTCCTTGCTCAAAGAAATCTCAGATCCGGTAAACTTTCCCGGAATCCAACTCTTCGAAACAAACCTAATCCTGAAAGGAAGTGCGATTTGCTTGCCCAAAATTGGAATTTTCATCCATTCAGGAATACGAGGAGATACTCAAAAGCGGATTTTGCAACATGAGTATGGGCATTTCTTGGATTACAAATTGAGCAAGGACCTGAAGAGGAAGCGAACTTTAAGGTCTCCTATTATCGGATTTTACTTAGGGATTGGCATTCCCAGTATGTTGAATACGATACCTCTTATCAACAAAATCCCCGGTCTACGCGGAAGCCATAGAGATTACTGGACGGAAGTTCGTGCCAACCGATTGGCAGCACAATGGTTTGGAGATCGATTAGCTGCAGATTTCAGTAAGTTTCATCCTTCGGAAAAAGCATAATTCACCACTATCTTGTCAGGAAAATCACTTCTAATTCTTTTGAAATGCTACTTTAAGACGTGAATTGCCAGGATTTTCTGAACCTCATATACGTCCACAGATTTACTGAATTGCTTACGAATGCTTGGCTCCTGCTCACTCGAAACCCAAATTTTTAGCTCGGCGTCCAGGTCAAAAGTTCCGGTACTCTCCACACTAAAACGGGAAATGCTTTTATAGGAAATGGATTTGTATTCCATTTTGCTACCCGTCAAACCTTGTTTGTCGATCAGGATCAAGCGCTTTGTGGTAAAAATAAAGGTATCCCGAATGAGTTTAAAACCAACTTCAATCACCTCTCCTTCAATCAGCAGTTTGCCAAAATCCTTTAACAACTCCTCATTTTTCACTTGTCCGGCATTGCCGATTAATCCGCTAAACAGTCCCATATTTTTTGAAATTAAAGTAAATAAATACCTAAAATAATACCGCGCGTCTATATCAAGATTCTTGAGGTAAATTGCGGTAACTCTTATTCAAACTTAACAGCGTTTATCGAGGTCATCACTATTTTAAGAAACTAAAAATCTTCTAGGTTCAATTCATAAATCAAATGCGTTCATTCATACCGTTTTTAGGTGTTCTATTGGTTTCCTTTTCCTGTCAAAAAAAAAACGAGATCAATTTTATTCCCTCCGAATCTGAAATTTATAGACCTGATTATCACTTTACTCCTCCTTCAGGATGGATGAATGATCCAAATGGGATGGTCTATCTCGACGGAGAATATCATTTGTTTTACCAGCATTATCCGGACTCTACGGTATGGGGGCCCATGCATTGGGGACATGCTGTTTCAAAAGATCTTGTAGGCTGGGAACACCTTCCAATTGCCATCGAACCTGATAGTTTAGGTTATATTTTTTCGGGAAGTGCTGTTTATGATTCTGAAAATTCAAGCGGTTTTGGCACCATTGAAAAACCTCCTTTAGTGGCTATTTACACCTATCATGACATGGTCGGTGAGAAGTCTGGAAAGACAGATTTTCAAACACAGGGAATCGCTTATTCCTTAGATAAAGGCCGAACTTGGATCAAGTACGAGAGAAATCCAGTTCTGCCTAATCAAGGCATACGGGATTTCAGAGATCCAAAAGTTTCTCAATTAATTCAGTCGGATGGAAGTAAAACCTGGGTAATGACCTTGGCGGCTCAGGACAGAATTCAATTTTTCGGTTCATCAGATCTGAAAAATTGGTCGATGCTAAGCGAGTTTGGTCAGGGAATCGGAGCCCATGGCGGCGTGTGGGAATGTCCGGATTTACTGCCTTTCAAATCTCCTTCAGGAGAGGATAAATTTGTCCTGTTGGTCAGCATCAATCCAGGAGGTCCTCAAAAAGGCTCAGCCACACAATATTTCTTAGGCAGTTTCGAAAATGGAGCCTTCACTCCCGACGATACCATGATCCGATGGATCGATTATGGACCGGATAATTATGCGGGCGTGACTTGGTCCAATTTGCCTAAAGAACAAAATCGAACCCTTTTCATTGGTTGGATGAGCAATTGGTTGTATGGGCAGGTGGTGCCAACTGAAACTTGGAGATCTGCTTTGACAATTCCTCGAGAATTGAGTCTTTTCGATGTGAGCGGTACCCTATTGTTAAAATCAACTCCTGCATCTGAACTGCAAAAACTGAGAGGAGAAGGGATCAAAATTACTAATGGGGCTTCTAATCTCCCTTCTCAGGCTGTCGAAATCCTTGGTGAGTTAAATGGGTCAGATTCATTTTCCTTGGTGTTTTCGAATGAACTCGGGGAGAAACTTCTTATCATGAAGGATCAAGGATTGGTTTCCATCGATCGGACCCTAGCAGGAAAAAGTGATTTTCAAGAAGATTTTGCAACGGTTCACTCTGCACCGATGAGTTGGGAAGCAAAAGAAATACGCATATTCCTTGATGCCCATTCAGTCGAACTTTTCGTTAATGAAGGCGAATTGGTAATGACATCTATTATTTTCCCCAACCGTCCATGGAAAACTGTAGAAGTTTCTGAGGGTATTTCAGATCCAATAATCTATCCTCTGAAAATTAAATAACAGCAAATTTGATTAATGGGTTAAATAGAATCTACTTTGTCTTTCTAATCTTTTAGATGAAAAAACGGTTGCCATTTGTAATGCTTTCTTTCAGTTGGCTGACAGGTTTTATAACCGCTTTTTTCTTTTTAGCGGTGGACGTAAAAGTTTCCGAAAAATCTGAAAGAACCTCAATTGTTCAGGAAATCTCAAATCCTGATTTCCATACAAGAATTCTCACTGAAAAGATTGAGATTCCTTCTCTCAAAATCGACTGGAACCTGTCGTGGAGGCTGAATTCTGATTGGATTCCTTCATTTATCAGACCATCCACTTTTTATCTTTCTCCATCATTTTTTCAAAAATCGAGAGCTCTTTTTGATGTAAAAGCCCTTTTCATCCATTTTTTCCATACTTGGTAGATTGAATTGACATCCTGTCCTTTTCAAGGATCCTTACAATCAATTCATCAAATTTAACTGTACCTACATCATGTTCGACATCGATTCATCGACACTATTTGTGTCCCTAATATTCATAATTGCAATTAGCTCACCCTTTGTTTACTATAATCTAAAAAACAAAAAGGCTTATAAAATGAAGTTGGAAACCTTCCAAAACTTCTCGAAAACGATAGGAGCAAATCCAACTCAAATTGAGAATTGGAGAAATCAATATTTCTTGGGCTATGACCCTAATGCAAAAATTGTTGTTTATTTAAATAGTGGTTCAAATCCAGAACAAACATTTATCAACCTTGGTGAAGTCAAGAAAATAAGCGTTCAGGAAAAAACACACTTAGTAGAATCCGGTGTGGAAAAACGAAATGTATTAGATTATCTTGGCATTCAATTTAATTTTAAGGATCATTACACGCCGGAAAAATTAATTGAAATCTATGATTCTGAATTATTCACTGGACAAGATGGAGAAGTTGTTTTGGCAAAAAACTGGGTTGACCTATTAAATAATCAATTAAATAATTAATTCTTTTGGGTAGCCTCACCGGCTACCCAATCTATCTAACACGCATTGTCTAATGAGTAAACAAAATGAATCTTGGGGCTCCCGAGTGGGTCTGATTTTAGCAATGGCTGGAAACGCTGTTGGTCTTGGAAATTTCCTACGATTTCCTGTTCAAGCAGTTCAAAATGGAGGGGGTGCTTTTATCCTTCCTTATTTGATTTGTTTCCTTTTAATGGGTATTCCATTACTTTTTGTAGAATGGTCGTTGGGGCGATATGGAGGGAAATTGGGTAATCACAGTACTCCCTACATTCTGGATTCAATCGCAAAAAAAGCAGTGTGGAAATATGTGGGCGTATTCGGAATCTTCACAAACGTGGCTGTCGTGGCCTACTACACTTACATCGAATCATGGACTTTTATTTACGTCTTCCATACCATATTTGGAACATTCACTGGAATGAGCCAAGCTGAAATCAGCATGTATTTCAACGATTATGTTGGTCTGACGGGAAATGTTTTTGGAATCGAATACCTACCGGCACTAGTTTATGTGGGGATTTTAGGTCTTAATGTTTACATCCTTTCCACAGGACTGGGAGGAATAGAAAAAGTAGCTAAAATCGGTATGCCGCTTCTTGTTTTATTCGGAATTGTCCTTGCTTACAGAGGGTGGACAATGGGAGATGACTTTGCCTCGGATGCTTTTCCTGATGCAAATGCATGGGATGGCATCAATTTCCTTTGGACTCCACAATACTCTTCTCTTGCCGATCCAAAAGTTTGGCTGGCTGCTGCAGGCCAGATTTTCTTCACCTTATCGGTTGGAATGGGATCAATTCAGTGCTACGCTTCTTATATGAAGGAAAACGAGGACATTGCCTTGAACTCAATCACCGCAGGTTTTACAAACGAATTTGTAGAGATAATCTTGGGTAGTGCCATAGTGATCCCGATCGCAGCCGGTTTCCTTGGATTAGATTGGGTGATGGAGAATGCAGGCTTTGGTATGGCTTTTCAGACGATGCCATTCCTCTTCCAGCAGTGGGGGGCTGTATTTGGAGTCATAGCCGGTGTTTGCTGGTTCGGCCTCTTATTCTTTGCAGGAATCACTTCTTCTCTCGCAATGGGTACGCCTTGGATGGGATTCATGCATGATGAGTTCGGTTGGGGCAAAGTAAAAGGAGCACTTTCCTTTGGTGCTCTAGCATTAGTCATGGGACTTCCTACAGTTCTTTTCTTCCAATACGGTTATTTCGATGAATACGATTATTGGGCAGGAACAGTAAGTCTGGTGGTATTTGCTTTGTTGGAGATCGTATTGTTTGCATGGGTATTCGGAATGACTAAAGGATGGGAAGAAATCACCCGAGGAGCAGATATCAGAATTCCTGTGATCTATAAATTCATTATCAAGTACATCACGCCGGTCTTGCTTTTAATAGTTTTCATAGGCGCATTATTCACACCGCAAGGGAATGAATGGGGCAATGCTCTAGCAGGTTCTGTGGAAAATAATGGTTGGGCACTCGATAATAGCTCATTAATCTCGAAAATTACTCTTGAGGACTTGAAGGCGCAGTTAGCCTTAAATCCGGATGATAAGGAGACTATTGAGAATAAAATGTTTTATACTCAAATGGCCCGTATCCAGTTAGTTCTCCTATTTGTATTTATTTCAATTGTAGTTTGGTTCTCAACCAAAAAACGTAAACTCGAAGGACGTCTATGAATACTTCAGCATTAATTCTGGCATTGATCACTCAGACATTGGTTTTGGGTGTTACCTTATATTGCTTTTATTTGGTATTGAGGAAGCCCAAAGTCAAATGAGCTGATTTACAGCAAGCATATTTACTCCTGCGCCATTAGTACCGGTTCAGGAGTTTTTTTTTGTTTGAAAAATTAAATTTCCTAGTCATTTCCGCACTAAAACGCCTGCTTTTTGGTATACTAGCAAGGCCATGAAAATGGCCAAAACCCATCAATTTTTAAGTTTTAGAATAAAATTCCATGCGGAAAATACTGGTTCTCTTTGCCCATCCGAAGTATGAGCACTCTGATGCCAACCATGCCCTGATCCAGTCTATCGAAAATCTGGAAAATGTGCAGATCAGGGATCTATATGAGCTGTATCCTGACTTCAATGTGAACATTCAGGAAGAGCAAGAGCAACTATTTGAATACGACGTGATTGTCTGGCACCATCCATTTTATTGGTATTCCTGCCCCCCATTGTTAAAACAATGGATTGATCTGGTTCTTGAATATGGCTGGGCGTATGGTCCCGGTGGTGTTTACCTTCAGGGAAAATACATCTTCAATGCCATAACAACCGGAGGATCTTCGGACGTCTACTCCCACCTGGGCAGGAACAGGTTTACAGTTTCTGAGTTTCTAAGGCCTTTTGAGCAAACAGCCAAGCTTTGTGGAATGCATTATTTGCCCTATTTCCAATTAGGTGGCACGCATCGGATTTCAGAGCCTGATTTATTGAAAAAAGCCAACGAGTATCGGGAATTGATTCTCCATCTTCGGGATTCAAAGGTAATTGAGACTCAACCTAATCTTCAAAATCAATAGGCCATGGATGGATTTCTATTAAATGCAATCATCTACATATTAGCAGCTATCATCTGTGTACCCTTAGCCAAACGATTGGGAATGGGGGCTATTTTGGGATATTTGTTAGCTGGAATCTTCATCGGACCCTATGTACTGGGATTTATTTCTAACGAAGGAGAAGGTCACGACATCATGCACAACGCGGAATTTGGAGTTGTGATGATGCTGTTTTTGATTGGTCTTGAACTGGAGCCCAAAAACCTTTGGAAAATGAAAAACCTGATCATCACCGTAGGCCTAATTCAGGTTTTGGTAACGGCCGCTTTGATTACAGGCATTGGTATTTTATTTGGTTTTGATTGGAGAATTTGTCTTGCGGCTGGATTATCCATGGCTCTTTCTTCTACTGCGATCGTCATCCAATCTCTCAAAGAGAAAAATGAAATGGGGAGCCCCGGAGGGAAAATGTCCTTTGGAGTATTATTGATGCAGGATATTGCAGTGATTCCAATTCTGGCCTTTTTGCCTCTTTTGGTAGTGGCTGCAGTCAAGATTCAAGGGGAATCCGGATCAAATGGAATTCTCGAAAATCAACCCGGATGGATTCAGACGCTGATGATTTTCGGAGCAATCGGTGTGGTGATTTTACTCGGAAGGTTTGGATTTGGGCCTTTGCTTAATTGGGTCTCGAAGACGAAGCTTCGGGAATTATTTACTGCTTCAGCCTTGCTGATAGTGCTTGGAATCGCCTTCCTGATGGAGCTTGTTGGTCTAAGTCCGGCTTTAGGTACTTTTTTGGCAGGTGTCATCCTGGCAAACTCACCCTATAAACATGCCCTCGAATCCGACCTTGACCCGTTCAAAGGATTACTTCTGGGGCTATTTTTCATGGCCGTTGGAGCCACTATTAATTTCCCTCTTATTGGAAATGAAGCATCCATTGTAATTTCTATTACCCTGGGGGTGATTATTTTGAAGACTTTGGTACTCCTGGTGATCGGAAAGTTCAAAAAACTAAAACTTCCTGAAAATCTCAGTTTTGCAATCGGGCTTTCTCAGGTCAGTGAGTTCTCTTTCGTGACCTATGCATTCGCTTTTCAGTTGGGAATTTTGACTCAGGCAAACTCTGACATGCTGATGGCTGTGACCGCTTTGACAATGACTGCAACTCCCCTGTTGATGGTCGCTTTGGATAAGTTAATCTTACCTAAGATTTTGAAATCATCCTCAAAGACTGAGCGAAAAATGGATGAAAAAATCGATGGGATGAATAAAGTAATCCTGATTGGTTTCGGACATTTTGGATCCACTCTGGGGAGATTTATGAGAGCAAATGGTGTAGAAGCCACTATCCTGGATGTAGACCCAGATCAGGTTGACTTCATTCGGAAAATGGGATTCAAGGTCTTCTACGGAGATGGGACGAGACTTGAATTATTGCATTCCGCAGGTGCCAAGCAAGCTGAAATTCTGATTTCCGCCATTGATAATACCGACCACAGCCTGAAATTAGTAAAACTCTGCAAAGAGCATTTCCCTCATTTGGAAGTTTTCATTCGAGCCAAAAACCGATACGATGCCTATGAGATGATGGAAATGGGAGTGAAAAATGTCTACCGGGAGCATCTCGATACTTCTATCCGAATGGGAGAAGATGTGTTACGAAAGCTTGGATTCAGAGCTCATACGATCCACCGGCTTGCAAAGCAATTCAGAGCCTACGATGAGGAAGCACTCAAGGTGCTTGTTGAGTACAAAGGGAATCAGGACGAATACATCTCCAAAGTCAAAAATCAATTCGAAATGCAGGAATCTTTGCTTTCAGGTGAGCTGATGCGGAAATTCTCGATGAACGATCATGCCTGGGATAGTGAGGTCATGAAAGAACCCAAAAAATAATCCTGAGATTGATGGATTTGATTTTAATCAGAACAGAATATCAGATGGCTGCATTCCTGATTTTCGTGGTGTTAAGGAATACAAACTTCCCACTATCCAGTGATTTATGTCACGGTTCTACCTTAGCTAATAAATTACTTTTGTAATCCTAAATCTCACGAAACGCCCTTACCCATATTTGGTCTAGGTATGAGCGGCGAAGTATTTCCTTCCTACAATTGAATTGTGACTATCTTATTAATGAAGAAGGAAAACCTTTTGTGCCTGCCATCCGTGAAGCATAAAAAATCTTTTTAACCATTTAGGCTTATCAGAGCTTTGAATTGTTTGACCACAGCGGCAAGGCTATAAACTCTGGTGAGCTATAAGTCATTACCATTAAAAATTTGAACTCTATGAACCAACAAATTTCAAAAATCAAAAAGGCCATCGGTGTATTCAACATGTACGGCATCACCTTGACAGGTCAGAGGAAAAACGATCATTTCGTAAAACAACTGAATATGGACCCGGTTTTCATCAATGGTCTGATCTTCGAATTGGAATATAATCTACAAGTATTCATTCAGGAGGAAAATATTAAAGGAGCGTGCACTCCCCGACAATTAATCAGATTGTTGATGGAGATTCCTCAGGACAATTAAAATTGCTCTTATTTATATGAGTAAATACAGAACACTGAAGATATCGGCCGGACTTAGTTCGGCCGTTCTTTTGAGCTGGATTACTTTCTCTACCTGGATTCAAGAACCGCCTGAAATGTCCTACACTTCCAATCCCAAACTAGGGTACGCTACAGTTCCAACAAACTGGAAAGGAACGCCTAAACTCAGCGATGGTACTTTTCAAAATCTCCACTACCCTTTTGAGTCGAAGTTTACCGATGTTTTGAAATGGAAGTTGAGCAAAAATCCTCAGTCAGATGAGAAAAAGTCTGACTCCAGAAAACTTCAAGTTGACTTTATTAAGACTTTTAATCCTTCGGGAAAAGATGAATTGATCTGGCTTGGCCATGCAAGTTATCTGATTCATCTGGATGGGGTCACCATCCTGACAGATCCGGTCTGGTTGGACACTTGGGTGTTGAAGCGACAAAGCCAACTTCCTATAGATCCAGAGCTATTGCGCGATGTGGATTATATTTTGATCTCCCATGATCATAGGGATCATTGCGATGAAACCACACTAAAACTTTTAAGCTCACTTTTACCTGAAGTCGAAATTCTAACCGGCTTAAATATGAAGCCTTTAATCGAATCCTGGATTCCCAAAACTCAGATTCAGGAAGCCGGGTGGTTTCAGAATTATGATTTGAGCGATTCCCTTCAGATTACTTTTGTCCCAAGTAGGCACTGGTCGAGAAGAGGTCTAATGGATCAAAATGAGAGACTTTGGGGTGGTTTTTTCATTCAATCCACAGAAAAGAACATCTATTTTATGGGCGACTCCGGCTATGGACCCCATTTTCAGATGATTTCAGAAACGCTCGGATCTCCTGATTACGCGCTCATGGGTGTTGGAGCTTTTAAGCCGGAATGGTTTATGAATCCGGCTCACACAAGTCCGATGGATGCTGCGAAAGCTTTTCGGGATATGGAGGCAAAGCACTTCATCCCAATGCATTTCGGGACATTTGATCTCTCGGATGAACCTATCTTGGAGCCTTTGGATTGGTTATTGGCCAATCCTGATTCAGTCAACCGAAGTTTGATTAATCCGATATTAGGAAGGAATTTGTTTAGAGAGACCGAAGACGGGAGACTGAAGACGGAAGTTCGTGACCGATGAATTGAGACCAGTGAATTGAGACCGAAGACCGGAGACTGAAGACGGAAGTTCTTGACTAATGAATGGAGACTGAAGACGGAAGTGCGTGAATTGAGACCGAAGACCGGAGACTGAAGACAGAAGTGCGTGACCTATGAATTGAGACCGGAGGCCTGAGAGTGAATTCATTTTAAAATTGAATTTCAGAATCAGAATTTGGGTATTGCCCAAGGAGAGCGGTATTTCGGAGTGATGTATTCATTTGCTTTTTGGCTATTTGTAAATACTTGATTTACATCATCCCACTCCAATAAAGGTTCTCCTACTCTTCCAGCTATATTGGGAATGTGAGCATACAAGGCGGCAATTCTACCCGTCTCCGGCGGACAGATGGTAGTTTCACGTGACTTTACACAATCCAAGAAATTTTTAACATGAAGGTTATGGGATTCTCCTCCTTCGGTAAAATTTATAGCTTCGGTTTTTGGAGCCTTTGCTGCATCATCCCATTCAGGAAAAACCTGAAATGATCTTCTGTCAGCCACAATAGTTCCCTTCTCTCCTATAAAAGCTACTCCATAAGGCTTTCCATACGGTCCAAGTTGAGTCCCTGCGGCCATATCCCAAGAAATAGGAAATTCCTCATTGGAATATGTCACTGTCATCGTATCGAATGTTTCCCTCTGTTTAATACCAGTGGATAAATTTCCTGCGTAGGTCAATACTTTACTCGGAGCCTTAGGTGTCTCCATTGCCCAAACACCCATATCGAGTAAGTGAACGCCCCAATCTGACATCAAGCCTCCACCATAATTCCAGAAATGTCTCCAACTTCCGTGAAAGCGATTGGGATTGAATGGGCGCTTCTCTGTTGGTCCCAACCAAAAATCATAATCAACTCCTTGAGGCGGGGTACCGTCCGGGGCAGGAGTCGATCCAGTACCATAGTTGAAATTTCCCCAGATATTAACTTTTCTTATTTTTCCTAAGTCCCCATTTCGAATCTTTCTAATAGGTTCTTGAAAAGTATATCCGCTTCTCTGTTGCTGTCCGACTTGCACGACCCTTTTGTAATATTCAGCTGCCTGGACCATGATTTTACACTCTCCAATTGTATTAGCTAAAGGCTTTTCGACATAAACATCTTTGCCTGCAGCACATGCTTCGACCATGATTAAGCAATGCCAATGGTCCGGAGTACCGATGATGACCGCATCAATATCTTTTTCTTCCAGCAGTTTTCTAAAATCACGAAATGGCTTTGGATTTTGCCCAAAGGTATCCTGCACTTCTTTAATTCTTTTGTTCAGCGCATTTTCATCCACATCGCAGATTGCTGCACAATTCACTCCTGGGATATTAAGATGATGTCTCAAAATCGCAAAACCATGACCGTTACAACCAACTAATGCGACATTGATCTGGTCACTTGGCGAAATGGGTGCCGACCAAACTTTCGAAGGAAGGATAGAAAACATGCCGACCCCAAGAGAAGCTGTCAATGTTTTTTCAAGAAATTTTCTTCGATTAAGTTCCATGTAGTCTAAGTTTTAGGTATGAAGGATTTTCAAAATTTAAGTAAAGAATTACAAATTTCAGAACTAATTGTAAGCTAAAACAATAATGAATTTCTACCCTAATTTTTACCTTCGATACTTATACTCAGAATTAAAAAGGTGGAAATCCTTGGTCTACGCATCTTCATTATCATCTTCCAACAATAATTCATCTTCATCATTTACCGGAGAATGAGAAAGAGTCAATCTCAGCCAAAATAATCCTATTCCTCCTGCGATAATGGAGGCTGCAAGAATTGCGATTTTAGAAGAGTTTATTAGGGAATCACCTTCAAAAGCAAGTAACGTGACAAAGATGGACATCGTAAATCCTATCCCTCCTAAAAATCCCACACCAATAATATTGTTCCATCTCAGGTCATCTGGCAAAGAGCAAAGTTTGAGTTTGACGCCAAGGAAAGAAAATAGCCAAATCCCGAAAGGCTTTCCAATGACCAATCCCAATATGATGCCTAAGCTACTTAAGTGCAACAGACCCGAGGTCCAATCGTTTCCAAGTGCAATATCCGTATTCGCTACAGCAAAGACCGGAAGGACAAAAAAGGCAACGATGTAATGTAATTTATGCTGAAGGATGTAGGAAGGCGATTTCTTTTTACCTGATCCAAATGGTATTGCAAAGGCTAATAATACTCCTGATATAGTAGCGTGAATTCCAGAATTCAGCATGAAATACCACATTACCACTCCACCAATCAGATAAGGAATCAAGTTGTAGATTTTTAACCTATTGAGAACTAGTAAGGCACCAAAAATACCCAAGGCAATGAATAGATTGGATAAAATGATGGTTTTAGTGTAGAATATCGCGATTACGATTATTGCTCCCAGGTCGTCCATTACTGCCAAGGCAATCAAGAAAATCTTCAAAGAAGCAGGAACTCTATTTCCCAGCAACGATAAAATCCCGATTGCAAAAGCGATATCTGTTGCCATTGGAATTCCTGCCCCGGCTTGGGTTTCAGTTCCATAATTGAGCATAAGGAAAATACCTGCCGGAAATAACATTCCCCCCAAAGCACCAAACATTGGCAAAGCTGCATTCCTTATGCTGGAAAGTTCCCCCTGATAAATTTCCCGTTCGAGTTCAAGGCCGATTAGCAAAAAGAAAATCGTCATCAAACCATCGTTGATCCACTGTACGAGCGTATGGTCTCCCATATCCATATTCCAAAAGGCAATATAATCTTGTGCCCAAAATGAATTTGCCTGAAGCATGGAAAGGACTGTTACGAATATTAAAACCAAGCCTCCGGCTTTATTACTTTTGAAAAAAAGTTTGAATAGTCTGGTTAATCTCATGTTTTTATCGTTTTCAATTCGATGAATGCCACATACATTTTTTCAACAGAAATTAAGTTAAATGTTATAATAGGCGGTTTAAGAGACTCTAAAAATCAAAATGCAAAATTGCCCACAAAAAGGAAACGGGGATTTAGAGTCATTTTCTTCGTACAAGAAGAGCACCAAGATAAAACGCTTAGGTTTATCAAAGGCCATTTATTGGGCTGAACGTCTCATTAGAAAGGTCAATCGGCAAATTCTCCATTTGGCTCGATTTTGAAACCAAATTTTATTTGCTTTACATTTTAACCTTTAGACTTGATTAAATCTTAGTTTTCTGAATAGTTTTCGAATCATAATTCAATATCTCAAACCACAATAGTTTTCCATCTTCCCTTTCTGAAAAAGTAAAAAGAAACTAAAGCGTGAAAGGAATGACTAAAACCAATTGAAATAAAAATCCCTAGATGGGATAATCCAAGAGGGAAAGCCAATACATAGGCCAGGGGAATCTCCAAAAACCAAAGCACTCCAATATTAATCCAAGCAGGAGTTCGGGTATCACCCGCTCCATTGAATGCCTGTGTCATCACCATCCCCAGCGCAAAAAACACATATCCTATCACAATCACCCAAAGACCCTGAGCTGCAATAGCCTGGACAGAAAGATTTGAAGTGAAAAATCCCGCCATTTCCTGCGAAAAAAATAAATAAATTCCTGTCACGGAGGCCATAAAAATAACAGTATATCGAGCAGTGAGCCATACAGCCTGTTCCGCACGATGAGGTTGTTTTGCCCCAAGATTTTGTCCGACTAAAGTGGCCGCTGCCCCGGAAAGTCCCCAAGCAGGCAGAATCGTAAAAATCAAAATTCTAGAGCAAATCGTATATCCAGCTAGAGATGTCGATCCAAACTCTGCCACCATCCTCGTCAAGGCAATCCAGGAAACTGAATCTATCAGGAATTGGCCCATCCCTCCTACGGCGATGTCCATGATTTTTTTGATGATTTCCCAATTGATATGGAGGTTTTCCCGGAGAATTTTCAACTTATGTTTCCCATTGAAAAGATGATACAACTGATATAAAACCCCGAAACTTCGGCCCATTGTGGTAGCAATTGCGGCTCCCTCCAACCCATATCCATCCCAAGACCCAATACCAAAAATCAACAAGGGATCCAAGACGATATTGAATCCATTGGAGATCCAAAGTGTCCGCATAGCATGGTGAGCTTGCCCCGCTCCTCGAAAAGCGCCATTCAGTAAAAAGAGCAACATGATCGCAGTATTCCCCGCGAAAATAATCCGGGTATAGCTGACTCCTGTTTCAATTACAGCGGGTTCAGCTCCCATCAATCCCAAAATATCCGGGGCAAGGAACCAACCAATAATTCCCAGAAAAACAGAGATCACTCCACCGACTATCAACAACTGAAAAGCTGCAGCTCCTGCTTCCTTGTATTCTTTTTCACCAAATCTTCTTGAAATCAATGCTGTAGCGGCCATGCTAATTCCAAATCCCATTGCATAAACCAGTACAATCACCGACTCAGTCAAGCCAACGGTAGCAATCGCATGCTCACCCAATCTTGCCACGAAGAAAATATCGACCACAGCAAAAAGCGACTCCATCATCATCTCCAAAATCATCGGGATTGCGAGGACGAAAATTGCTGTTTTGAGAGGGAGGATGGTGAAATCCTGCTCTTTACCTACTATGGCGTCTTTGATAAGTTGCCAGATCATTTTTGGAAATTAAATAGTTGAAGATTGGAAAATAGAGGTATTGTCACTTGGGAATAACATAGAATTATCAAATCAAAAAAAAGTCTATTGAACTATCTATCAAATGCTTATTTCTGCAGTTTTCTTACAAAACTGACTCATCAATTATCAGGTCGACATTTGGGTGAAGCCACAGGATAGATGCCGGATTTTGGGTGGAAATTTCCCGGGAAAGCAACTGCTCAAGCGCTTGCTTTTTTCCTTTTCCGGAGATGAAAAGAATTATTCGGTTTGAATCCATAATGTTGCCAATTCCCAATGTCATCCCAAATGTTGGAGGACGAGTCAAAGCTTTAATCATTCCATGATTTAAAGTTATTGGCGCAAGTTCCGCGACGTGACAATCCAACTGCAGTTTTTCCGCAGGTTCATTTAAGGCGATATGTCCATTTACTCCGATTCCCAGAATACAAATATCAATCGGCCCATTTTCATTCAATTCCTTTTGAATTCGCAAACATTCTTCGGTTGGGTCTTTGGCCAGCGGATCGATTGTGATGTATCGATCATCTCCGATGTTCAACGGCTTGATAAACTTCTCCTGTACATCGTATTCGGAGGAAAAAGTGGATCCTTCCTCCAATCCACCCCATTCATCCAACTTGATCACCCTCAATTCGTTGAAAAAATCGGCATTAAGCCTGAAATTTTTAACCATTTCCTGGTATAACCCGGTCGGAGATCCTCCACTTGCGACGCAAAAAAGCAGATCGGATTTTCGTTCGATTTCTCTCATGACAATCTCAGCCCCTTGCTGACTCATTGCTTCGTAGTTTTTGCAGTAATGGATATTCATTGTTTTTGTGATTTGAGTACAAAATAGCAAAAAGGAAAACTTCAAAAAACCTAACTTCTATAACTCCCTCCCAAAATGATTCGGGAATGGAAATTGTAATTTTTCTGCTATCAAAAATTCAATTTTTCAGACAGCTTGGAAATGATTCAAAGTCACCCTATCTACTGATAAACAAAACTGAAACAACTAATGGAAGAAAAGCAAGTGATCGAAATATTTGATTGGGAAAGGTTAATGATGGGAGAAGAACTCCCTTACACTTTTCTCCTCGAAGTCTTGTTTAGATCAGTGACCATGTTTATGGTTCTGCTTTTTGTACTTCGGCTTTCAGGAAAAAGAGGAATTAAACAGCTCTCAATTTTCGAATTGGCGATCATTATCAGTTTGGGTTCGGCAGCCGGCGATCCCATGTTTTACCATGAAATCGGTTTACTGCCTGCAATCGCAGTGTTTTTTATCGTCATCACACTTTACAAAGCCATAACTTACATTTCTGGTAGAGTGGAAAAAGTTGAGGAATTTATCGAAGGCAAACCCATAAAACTTCTGGAAGATGGGGTGATCATTTATGAGAATTTTAAAAATGAATCTTTGGCTTATGATGAATTATTTTCGGAACTACGCCTCAAAAACGTTGATCAACTTGGTCAGGTGAAAAAGGCATTTCTGGAAACCTCTGGTGAGTTAAGTGTATTTTTCTATCCAGATGAAGAAGTGAAATGGGGCTTACCCATTTTTCCTGATGTATTTAATCAAATCGAAAAGGAAATCTCGAAAGCAGGAGTCTATGCATGTTGCCACTGCGGGGTGGTAAAAACAATAACATCAAGCGAATTAATTTGCCCAACATGTTCCAAAAAATCCTGGATTGAGGCATCCAAAAGCAAACGCATTGTGTAGAAATTTTTATTCGCGGATCACCAGATAGTTTGGAAAAAGCACTGCCGAAACCTTGCTTAACTTTTTCCTCCACTGATAGAAGTGATGGGTTGATGACCCAGAATGGGTCACATGGTTATAGAAGAAATGTGTGGTGGACAGGTTATGATCCAAAATGGGTCACATGGTTATAGAAGAAATGCTTGGGGAACATGGTACGACTCCGAAGGAGTCGAATATCACTTTCTTACCAAATTAGCTATAAACATAAAATCCCTTCGGGATTAATAGCGGAATTACAAATTCCGAAAAATAAGAAAGCGTAGATACTCCCGATGGCTATCTCGGACTACGCTTAGGCAAGAATTCTACTCGCAGGCGGGGTGAGAAATGTATTATTCATGCTTCCACGGGTTCCACCCGCGGTTATTGAGAACTTCGATCCTTTCAGGATCATGATTTATATATTGAAAATGGGGAGGATGAATGACCACGAAGTGGTCGAACCTTTCAATAACCCCCGGTGCAACCGGGGGATCTCACAATATAATTATCCATGGTGCGGAACAACCCTAAAAGGGGTTGAACTGATGCTGAGGTAAGACCCAGAATGGGTCGTCAAATATTTATAGAAGAATCGCGTGGGAAAAAGAGTACGACCCTGAGGTGGTCGAAGATCTAAATCTAGCCGGTTTTTCTATAAACATATAATCCCTTGAGATTAATAACGGAATTTCAAATTCCAGAAAATTAAAAAGCGTAGATACTTCCGATGGCTATCTCGGACTACGCTTAGGCAAGAATTCTACTCCCAGTCGGTGAGTTGAATTTATTAGACGAAATTCAAGGTTCTACCATCCAATCTAGATGTTTGTATTTCTCTTTCATCTTAACCCAGAGATTTTCCGCATTCCAAAAGCCTATTCTTTTGCTAATGGCATCATTGCGGATAATCATGCTACACCTTCTTCGTAAACACATTCCCAAACCGATCCTTGGCTTCTACCACAAGGTTCTCGGTAGAATTTGGCTGAAAGAAGAACATGTGATCGTTCAGCTGCGGCTCTACCCATTGACGTCTTGCAGGCAGTTCCGGTCCGGTATGCAATTCAACACTCCATGGATCCAAGGCTACGATTTTCTCCGGGCTTCCGGCCCTTACTCCGTTTTCGTACCAGGACAATTCCCAAGCCGGGTCGTAATTCCAGCAGTTGAGTGAAATATGATCCGGATGATCTTTGTGATACCCTTTTGCATACACTCTGAATTGCTCCTCCAACGGGGTTTCTGACCCTTTGTATTTCCATTTCAATTCGCTCCCTCTTGCTTCGTAAATCGCATACCCATTTGGCGTTCCATCAAAGCAAATCGGGCCTGACCACCAAGCTCCACAGACTGTTCCGTGGCAATGCTCATATACATTACCCGAGATCATGTTATCATTGAAATGGGTGTGTCCTGAAAGCAGGTGGGCATTGTATCCTTCCAGCAATTTGTAGAGGTGCTCACGATTACTGACCGTTCCGCCGAGCGTATCCCGCTGTGGATAGCGATTGACTGCCCCTGTGAAGGTTGGGATATGAAGGGAAGCAACCACGGTTTTTCCTTTTTCCACCAATTTCAAATCCTGCTCTAGCCATGCTAATTGTTCCTCGCTAATGTAGCCGATGTATTTGTTGGTATTTCCCAGATAAAACACATCATCCAAAACTATATAATGGATTTCTCCACGATTCCAGGAATAGTAAGTCGGTCCAAAATGTCCGTTGAACGTCTGATTGCTCCAGGCATCGGATCGGACTCCAAAGTCCATATCGTGATTTCCAATCACCTGGAAAAATGGAATTCCGGTGCTTTGGATCCCTTGATTGTATTCTTTAAAAAGTGCGAGGTCATCAAAGACCAAATCTCCACAACCGATACCGAACAGGTTTGGATCACCAAGTGATTTGATGGTTTTTTGAACATCCGGAAAGGCGACTGTAAGCATTAAATTTGCCTCGTATTCATTTTGAATCTGAGTATCCGAAAGCAAAAGGAAATGGTGATTTTCATCGCTTTGAACTGTCCGGGTGAGTTCGAATGAAATGTTTTGCTCAGATTTCGATTTATCGATCAACTGAAAAAAATCAGCCGAGCCATTCGCTTGTTTTTTAAACTCAAAACCTGAAGGTGTCGAAACAAAAACAAACTGTCGATCAGTGGCAGTGTGCAATTCAAATTCACCAGAGGAATTGGTTTGTACGACTGATCTGCCATCCGAAACGGCTGCCCGAAAGACACCTTGTCCCCCTACATGAACTCTGCCCCTGATTTTGATCGGGCTGAAAATAGATGGCAAAGTCTGCAAAGGCTTCCCATGAATATCCGCTAAAACTGAATCTCCCAATCCCAGAAATCCGGCAGAAGTGAGACCAAGGGCTTTGATAAATTCTCTTCTTTTAAACATATCTGTTGGGGGTTTTGGGTTGGAGGTTATCTGTTTTGGTTTGTCAGTTTATTCAAAACTACACCTGCATAACAATCAAATATTCTTGGAAATGCAGGTATGGCTTTTTATAAAGGAGGAATTACTGTTTTATTTTGAAGTCATCTGTTTGTTCGCACGGCCTATACCGAACTGATCACCGGCTGCGACGACCCTGTTGCCATCCATATGAATCTCCACCATTTTCTCGCTTGCGACGTAATTGTAAAATTCATCTTGGAGCGTAAACAATACTTTCCGGGTTTTTACATCAATTACCTCACCGCTGGAAGGATAGGCATATTTACCATCCATACTGAACGTAATCCACCCCGGCATGTCCTGTAAAGGAATTGTCGAGAGTTGTTGATATGGAGGCACCGTACTAAAAATATGCATCCGCATGTTATGGCCATCACATACCCACACTTCTTTTTCATCAGGTGTAAGGCCAATCCCATGGCTTGGATTTCCATGTCTTCTGACAGGTCCCATTTCCCAACCCAAAACTGTAATTCGATCCAGTACTTTCCCTGTTTTAAGATCACCCACTTCAAATCCCAGGAGATTATCCACATTTACAAATGTCAGCGTTTCATCACTGTTGATTGTGAAGGGACGGATTCCATCTCCAAAAGGGCCTATTTTTCTCGTTATGGTGTGGTCTTTGGTATCGGTCACATGCAAATATGGAGATGCTATATCCGCTAAATAGGCATGTTTTCCAGATGGACCATAAATCGTATTATGTGCTCTTTGGACCACCTCAATTTTTTTGATCACATCTCCGGTTTCACAATCCACCACATTCCAAAATGTTTTCTCCAAAGAAGGAAGATACATGGTTTTACCGTCCGGTGAGATGGACATCCGGTCCGTCCCCCCTTCATATGTTTTTTCCCACAGGATCTCTTCACTAGTTAAATCGATACGCTGAAGTGTCTGGAGAGTGCTGACATAAATACTGTTCAACGACACGCTTACAGCCACCCCTTTTACATTTGAAGGATTTCCATTGGGAAGGAGTCCCTGGGTTTTGATGCGCTTGACGAATTTGTGATCATTATCCATGTCGAAAACCAAAATTCCGTGTCCACCATACCCAAGGTAATTACGGATTCCTGGAACAGGTACATATAAATATCGGCCTGCCGGAGGCGCCTCAACTTCTGATGTCGATTTTTCTTCAGCCTTAGGCCCCCAGGCTGTAGTGGACATTATCACCAACCCACAAAGAATAAGGGCAAGGATTTTCATTTTAAATTTCATAATTCAAAGGTTTATATAATTGTTTTATAGGATTATTCGGAATCCTACCACTAGCCAAATTTAATTGGCACTGCGCGTGACATTAAGGTGTTGGATTCAAGTTAAGTGGCTTATTTGGTCAAAACAAAAGTGACCGTGCCTGATTTTGGTTGGCTTTTGTAAGTTGATTCAAAGGTTGAAAGGAACTACTTGCGTTGCGAGGATTACACCGTCCTCTCCCTTGATTTGGAAAGTGACTTCTTCTTTATTCCAATTGATCAGAGCAAGTCCGTAATTGAGTTTGGCGATCAATTGGCCGATCCTATATTGATTAGGTTCAGGTAATATTTCGCTCCAGGTGTGAGTCAGTCCGCTTGAGGTAATTTCAAATATTCCCTTCGGAAATCTGGAATCCGTCAACTTCATCACCTCGGCAATATGCCTGTCTCCACTCAGCAAGACAGGAGTTTTAGCTCCTGACTTTGCAATCAGATCCAGTAATCTTTCTCTTTCCTTCGGAAAGTTTGCCCATTTTTCATAGGCATGTTGGGTTGGCAAAATCTGAACACCACTTGAAATCAGATTTACTCTTGCCGGGCTGTTTTTCAATTCCTCTTCCAGCCATTTCCATTGCGCTTCCCCGAGCACTTCCCCGGTTTGATTGATTTGATAAACCCGATCTATTCGCTCTAAAGTGTCTTTGAAATATCGGGCATCAAGCAAAATAATCTTAACCAAATCATCCCCGCTTCCAATCAAATGACTTGAATATCCTCCTTCTCTTTTTCGCTCAGGCGCATCTGCTGGAACGTCCATAAAATCCATCATCAGGTTTTTTGATTCCTTCTTCTGAGCATAATACTTTCCTCCGTCATTGATTCCGTAGTCGTGGTCATCCCAAACCCCGATAATTGGAGTGTTGGCTTTCAAAGTCTGATAATCCAAAACCTGATTTTGTAAATCATATTTTGCATGAAGTGTATCCATATTATGCGTATCACCATAGATATTATCCCCCATCCAAATCCAAAGATCCGGCTGATCAGCGATGATGGGTTGCCAAAGTGGCTGCGGTCGATTCTGCCTGTTGCAGGAACCAAAAGCTATAACCTCAATTGATTCTCCTGAAGCGGAAGAAGATTTTTCTGAAGACTTACAAGAAAACAAGCCCGAAAGAATCAAGGCAAAGAAAAGTACATGGTTATTGAATTTCATATGGTTATAATTTGATTTTTAATGGTCAGATGGAATCTCGCATATTGAATAATCATGTTTATGGGTGACTTTCTCATCATGCTCGATTTCATGGTTCTGAGGATTACATGTTAAAAATGGAGATAAACTGCAAAAGGCCTCTACCCTTTTGTCAAAATTCTTGATTTCTTAATCTTCGAATCGAATTCCATTTTTGAAAAGGATGTGTTTCCTGATTAAGTATGAAACAAATAAACTTTGGCCTGATAAAAGTTTTGATCATTTTTGGCGTCATTTTGGATTAAGGATACTTTTCAAAATGCCCATAAACTCCGGTATTTTACCTAATATGATAAAAAACAAACGAGTAAGAATGAAACCTCTAGTATTCATTTGGGCATTCTTCATGCCTTTTCTAGCCTTTTCACAACAGGAGAAGGGTTTTCAGCAAACACCAACTGGTTTGAAATACCAATTCTTCAAGGATGAACCGGGAAGAGTTGCTATGGTAGACGACGTCATCAAAATTAATTTTAAGATGGTGACAGCAAGTGATTCTGTTTTGAGAGATACCTGGGAAGAAGCAGGGCCAAAAATTTCTCAAGCGCCGGAGCCTATTTTTCTGGGTAGTCCAGAAGAAGCCTTTCTGATGATGTCGGCAGGAGACAGCGCCTCGTTTCTCATCAGCGCTGATTCTTTATATGAAATTGCCATTCGGCAACCCTTGCCTGAATTCATCGAAAAAGGGAGCTTTTTGAAATTTATCATCAAAATGGAAGGATTGTATACCATGCAGGAATTTGAAGAAATGATGAATAAAGAGGCAGCTGAGCTCGTGGAAAAAGAAGATGCCACTATTCAGGAATATTTAACTTCAAAAAACCTGGTTGGTGTGAAGCAGCCATCCGGATTATATTATGTCCAACAGACGCCGGGAACGGGATTAAAGGCAGAACCTGGCAAAACGGTTTCAGTTCATTACACAGGCATGTTATTAGACGGAACCAAATTCGACAGCTCATTGGATCGAGGTCCATTTGACTTTGGTTTGGGTCAGGGTCAGGTGATTGCAGGATGGGATGAAGGAGTCGCTTTGATGAGTGTGGGTGAAAAAGGATTATTCATACTTCCATCCGGCTTGGCTTACGGTGCCAGAGGAGCTGGTGGAGCTATTCCTCCTTACGCCATCCTGATCTTTGAGATTGAATTGCTCGATGTGAAATAGAGAGAGGAACGAAGACAGAAGACTTAGGACCGAAGAGATAAGGAAAGGAGAAGACCTACAAATCTACTCCTTTCCTTTTTTTATAATTCTCTAGAAGGTCAAAGATGTTATTGCTCTCAATTCGCTTTGTTAATTCTCCAATATTTTTTGAACTTATGGTAAGTTTTTGGCCTGCATTCAGGTAAACGCCATCGGTCCTGTCGGATTTTTAAACAGGTCTTCCTTAGAATCTTCTTTTTAATTCATTTTTAAAAAACTCACACCCAATGATTTCACACTACATCGACGCCAACCGAGAATTGACTTCTCGCAAAAGTGCCAGCTACATTTCAGTCAACGAAAAAGAATTCATGAGTATGGAAAGGTTTTCCAGCGATTCGGCTGCAGAGGTCGAAGATTTCAATAATATTTTGAACGCCGGAAATTCCGCAGGTAAGCCATGAAAAGAAAATTTTCAGATCTGCACTGCCATAATCACATGAGGGTTCATTTCCACATGCAGGCGAAAGAGAAAAAATTTACCAGAAAAGGTGAATTCAGCCCTTGGACGGTCATTGGTTCCAAGGCAAAATCCGAAGAATTGGGAAAAATGGGCGCCAGCTACAGCCAAATCGATCTGGTCAAATGCTGGAATGGAAATCTAAGATTGACTTTCAATTCGCTTTACCCCCTGGAGCGTCAATTTGTTTTGGGTATGGATCCCAGAATCAAAGAGGATAAGTGGTATCACTTTATGGGAAGGGGAATTTTGGGCAAAGCCGGATTAAGAAGAGACCTACTTCAGACCGCCTACATGCGAATTCCTGATAAAGTGGTTGATTTTTTTCAATCACCCCAATACGATTATTGGGATTCTCTCAACCGAGAAAAAGACTTTGTCTTAATGGATTCAGGCAAACGGATCAAAAAAAATGAAATCCATGTCCCTAGTGCTCTTTTGGGTGATAAGAAAGCTGCAGCAAAACGTGCTCAGGAGTTTCCGGAATCTTATGTGGCAGAAAATGCATGCTTCCGTGTTCCAAAAGACAGGAGTGAGTTACTGAAATCTCTGGCTGATGACAACGAGATAACGATGATTTTGACGATTGAAGGAGCTCACTCCCTGGGAACTGACAAATGCAGTGGAGTTCAGGACATCTCTGATCGGATCAAGTTCATCAAAGAAAAGTGGGAAGCGCCCCTTTTCTTTATCACGCTTGCCCATCATTTTGACAATCACCTGTGTGGGCATGCGCATTCCATTCCGGGGCTGGGAAAAGTATTGATGAAGCAGCGAAAGCACATGAATGAAGGCTTTCAAGAAAATGGACCTCGAATAATCAGAGAAACGTTGGGACTTAACGTGAATCTTGACCGAGATCCATCCCTTGGCTACAGAATCCTGATCGATGTCAAACACATGGCTGCAAGATCAAGGGTAGAATATTATGAGTTAGTAAAAGAGTGCTTGGCAAAAGGAGATCGAATCCCTGTTATTGCTTCACACTGCGGCTATTCTGGAGTCAAAAAACTTCAGGATCACATCGACTGTGAAAAACTAGAAAAAGATGGACAGTGCGATCCAAGCGGTAAATTCAACGCGTGGAACATCAATATGTGCGACGAAGACATAGAAATCATTGTAAAAACCGGAGGACTATTTGGAATCTCGTTCGATCAGCGCATTTTGGGAATCACCAAAAAAGATTTGAAGGATAAAAACAGCAAAAGAAATGGAATTCAATTGATCTGGGAAAATATCGAGGGCATTGTGAAAAGTGC
Organism: Algoriphagus sp.; assembly: GCA_046597285.1. GTDB lineage: Bacteria > Bacteroidota > Bacteroidia > Cytophagales > Cyclobacteriaceae > Algoriphagus. Next base: position 30,216 of record JBKJKX010000091.1, read on the forward strand.
TTACGCAAACCCTAATCTCACTGAATCTCAGAAACCTCAAATCTGGAAAACCATAACTATCGGGACAGATTTCGAAGGACTGATCGATCCTGTCAATGCCTATCCTACCGCTTTAGAATTTGAGTTGATGGCCAATAACCTAGTCTTCGAAATCGATCAGGCAAGAAAAGATCCTCAAGCCAAACACCTCGCACATTTAAAAACCAGAGAAGACGTAGAAAAAGTGGTAGATGACTTCTGCTATAACAATGCGGAGAATTTTGTGAAAGAGAATTATCCTTGAAAGAGTCAAGAATTAAGATATCCTGAATAGGGTGTTTTAAGAGATTTGAAGAGGAATATTATTAAAAAAGCCACCCTCGCAGATGGCTTTTTTTAGTTGCCCTTTTTTTCAATATGCCTTTCTTAGCTACCCCGGTCTGTGTCCTTCCAGATGGGAAAATGTGAATTGCTTTCAAAATGTATCTTTCCAGTGGAAATCACAGCCGATGATCGCGTCAAGCGAATGCTCCTCTAGTTGTGAATTGCTTTCAAAATGTATCTTTCCAGTGGAAATCACAGCGGTGAATCTGAATCCATTCACGCTGATCTAGTTGTGAATTGCTTTCAAAATGTATCTTTCCAGTGGAAATCACAGCTGGTCTGTTTGTTTTAATTGTTATGTAATAGTTGTGAATTGCTTTCAAAATGTATCTTTCCAGTGGAAATCACAGCCTGCGTTTAGATCAGATGTTTCCGCATCAAGTTGTGAATTGCTTTCAAAATGTATCTTTCCAGTGGAAATCACAGCGCGAGTTTGTTAAGTATCCACGTCATAATAGTTGTGAATTGCTTTCAAAATGTATCTTTCCAGTGGAAATCACAGCCGAGTTTGTAAAATACCCACGCCACAATAGTTGTGAATTGCTTTCAAAATGTATCTTTCCAGTGGAAATCACAGCATGAATGAAAATAGGTGCTTCCGATTTCTTGTTGTGAATTGCTTTCAAAATGTATCTTTCCAGTGGAAATCACAGCTCGATGCTTTGGAAACAATTGCTTTTGTTGGTTGTGAATTGCTTTCAAAATGTATCTTTCCAGTGGAAATCACAGCTTGCGAGAACGGAAACAACTGCCGCAATGAGTTGTGAATTGCTTTCAAAATGTATCTTTCCAGTGGAAATCACAGCCAATTGCTAAGGCAAACTCTTTTGGATGTGGTTGTGAATTGCTTTCAAAATGTATCTTTCCAGTGGAAATCACAGCTCATGGGGACATGACACGGACTTCTACAGGGTTGTGAATTGCTTTCAAAATGTATCTTTCCAGTGGAAATCACAGCACAGGAGGATCTTCCATCCAATCAAGATGTGTTGTGAATTGCTTTCAAAATGTATCTTTCCAGTGGAAATCACAGCATTGAAAACG
>JBKJKX010000133.1:0-2553 GCA_046597285.1 Algoriphagus sp.
TTAATGTTGCTTTTTGGCAGGAAAAAGTGAAAAGGAGAAAATATCCGATCAAGGCCTAAATGGAATAAAATGAGATTATTTTGATGGAATCCGGTCTAATTCTTCATTTTGAATTCCCTATTCCATCCTCTGGCAGGATTAATTGGAATTCTCAGATGATTGTAGGCCAGAGACCTCAATTATTGCTTTAGATTATCCATGCCTACAAAAAAAACCATCCCAAAAATGTCGTTTCCCAATATTTGGTTTCAGATAATTGAAACCCTATGGTCTGTGTGAAATCACACATATTCGCGACACTTCAGGGACAGCCTTTTTATAAGTCAAACTACCTTTACCTCAAATCAGGAAACGATAAATAAGCCTCCAATGGCTAATACTTCATCCATAGTCAACGGTTCGTCGAATCCTTCTGTAATGCCGTCTGCTCCTACAGAAGTGACGGTAGTAACATTCACTCCACCTTGGATTAAATTATTTTCTCCATTATAAACAGCTTGTGTGGCTGCTGGCATTCCAGCTCCTCTTTCAGCTTGCGTTATCCATCCTTTCAAACCTCGAAGTCTTCTTACTTCAGATGCATGCCTAGCTTCTACAGAATGGATTTGAAGTGCAGCAGTCAACGCGTCATTCTCGGCAATCAAGTTTCCTGCTTGTCCTTTATATGCTCTTACTCCCGTATCTTCAAACGCCTGAGCTAAAATCAAGAATTGCTCATAATTTGTAAATGGAGTAAACATACCGCCTACAGTAAAATCAAACGTGGGTTTTGCTACTGGGGTACCACCATAGCTCAAAATTGCAGCTTTCAGAAATGCCACATGATCCACTTCATGCTTTTCGATTGTTTCGAAAATTGCCCTGTCCTTTCCTGCGGGAATAAGACCTGGGGAATTTAGCCCAGTAGTATAATATTCGCCTTCTAGATATTCCAAGGTAAGAGCGAAGTTGAGCACATTCAAAACTGTCGGAATGTGAGCTGCGGAAGCACTTTGTGTACTTGCCGCTAATACACCTACGGGGATTGCAGCAAATGCGATGCTTTTTCCAAAATTGGTGAGTCTTTTGAAAGCTTCACGTCTTGTTGTAAATGAATCAAGCTCTTCGGTCTTGATGTCATATTTGTTGAGAACTTCAAATATTTTCATGGTATGATTGATTAAGAGGTAGGTAATTGATTTGCGATGATTTTGTTGGTAATAAATGGAGCTGCAGCTTCCAATACCATATTGGGAGTAAAAGCTCTATCTAAACCATTTTCATCAATTACATCATCTCCAGCAAAGGATCTTGGATCGCTGTCAAAAATGCTGCGGATTGCAGCTGCATGTCTGGCTTCAACTGAAACAATCTTGCCAGCAATCAATAAATAATCAGCACTTACCAATAATTGCCCTGCTCCATTATACGCCGCAACTCCCAAATCCTCGAAAGTTTTAGCGGTAGCCAGTACACTGTCTCGGCTGCTGAAATTCACCGAACTGAAATCGAATGTCAGATCAATGATGGCATTTTTCCCTAATGCTGCTTTTAGAAAATCCCGGTGGGCCACTTCATGGTTTTTGATATCTTCCATCATGACTGATTCTGATCCGGACATTCCAACATAAGGATTGGCTACTACCATAAGGTAAAATGCAGCTTCAAGTTGCTCTAGGGTATAGGCATAATTCAAAACACCTATATCTCCTTTGCCTAGAGGAACTGCGCGTTTGCTTTGGCCCGGAGGTAATTTTCTCGCTTGACCGGGAACGACCTCGAATATTTCCTGGCATCCTGTTAAAAATAATCCTGTGGTCGCAAGTGTCGCTCCACTGAATTTTAGGAAGGATCTTCGACTACCTGTTGGTAGGAAATCCATTCCTATTTCATCTGATTGAATTGGTTTTGACATGGTAATTTGGTTAAAAGGTTAATTAATTAATAAGTTGAATAAATCAGAGAGTTAATAGCCTATCCTTAAAAAAAGGATAGATCATTGACCATAATCAAAATCTATATCTATTACCTAATCTGATTCTTTGCCAAAAGCTGAAAAAACTGACAATCTCAAAAGTTTTAATCTTCATTAGTTACTCTATCTTCAATTTGTTTATCCTACATTTTGAAGCTGTTTTATGCGTTTAAAACACATTTAATGATATACGAAGTAAGTTTTTGGATTGGATTGAGGCGGAGTGGAAATATTTTAATTTTAATTTTGAAATTATTTAAGGATTAAAAAGAACCAAATGAAAAAAATTGAGGCCTTGCCTTTATTAATAAAACCGTGGAGTACTCGTCTCTTTGCGTCATCTACGGCTACCAATAGGTCACCCCCTACGGAGTTTTCGGCTCATTGTCTGTTCCTGGACCTGCCACCTCGGCATTCACGGTTCGAAACCAAATGTGATTGTGGGCCGATGGAAATGATCGAAAAAAGAATTTAAAATTTAAAATGAAGAATTTAAAATTGTTCAAAAAAACAGCATTTCGGGAAGATAAATTAAGGAATGAGCGTTGAGAATTGGTTTGCGAATGACATTCTGAAATGAAAAGCTTCGGGTGAGTGAA
>JBKJKX010000120.1:0-21520 GCA_046597285.1 Algoriphagus sp.
GAACGCTCCAATGAGGAATTGGAGCAATTTGCTTTTGTTGTCTCTCATGATCTACAGGAACCACTGCGAATGATTTCCAGCTTTATGGATCAATTGATGCGAAAATATAAAGATCGATTGGACGAAAAAGGGCACCTGTATATTCATTTTGCTACAGATGGTGCCAAAAAGATGAAGAAGATCATTCTTGATCTGTTAGACTATTCAAGAGCTGGCAAGATAGAAGAAAAAGACGATGTAGATATGAATGAGGTCTTTTCTGAATTTAAGCAATTAAGAAGAAAATTAATTTCAGAAAAAGCGGCTACAATTTCATCTAACCATCTGCCTACCCTGAACACGTATAGAGCAGCCATCACCCAGATCCTTCATTGTTTGCTGGACAATGCACTTAAGTATTCCATAGAAGGTATCCCGCCAATAGTGGAGGTTGACGTAGTAGAAAATGAAAAAGAATGGGAATTTTCAATCAAAGACAATGGGATAGGAATAGATTCTCAATTCTTTGAAAAAATATTTGTCATATTTCAACGACTTCACAACAAGGATGAATATGGAGGAACTGGGATAGGTCTTTCTATTGCCAAAAGACACATTTTATTCTTAGGAGGTCAGATTTGGCTGGAGTCTAAACCAAAAGAAGGCACCGTGTTTTATTTCACAATTCCAAAAATTAATTAAAATGGTTATTCAAAATATGAGAGTCGCTCATGTCCTATTGGTGGAAGACAATGAAGGGGATGTATTACTTACTATGGAAGCATTTGAAGAATGTAAAATGATAACAGAAATCAGCGTGGCGAAAAATGGCCAAGAAGCGCTTGATTTTCTCTTTAAAAGAAATGCCTTTGCGGATGTAAAAAAGCCTGATCTTGTCTTGTTGGATATTAACATCCCCATATTTAATGGGCATGAAGTTTTGAGTCAAATCAAGACCGATGCAGACCTCAAAAAAATTCCGGTAATCATGCTCACTACCTCCTCGAGTCAAAAAGACATTAGTGAAGCATACGAACATCACTGCAACAGCTATGTGAAAAAACCGCTCGAAATGAGTGAGTTTCTAGGTGCGATACTGAAAATTGAGGAATTTTGGTTGCAACTAACAACATTACCACATTGATAGGAAGATTGAAACAATATTTAAGAGTAATATCTTGTAAAGGACCATGTTTAACACCATAGAGGTATCTATTTAAGTTCAAATATTGGCTCTACCCTGAATTTAATGGAATAGCTATATTTAGGCAAAAAGATGTTTACAGAGAATTTTTTCACAGTATTGCTCAATTTGGAGGATGGATGGAGTGTTCAATCGGTCGGATCAGACTTGGGAAAAGCAGAGATTTTCATTTATGTTAGTTGCATTTTGAAGGAGCTTGTAGATGATCAGACTGGATAGATCTGCAAGGTTTATGATCATGCTCCAGAGCGTGAATGGAGACATCTGGATACCATGCAATACAAGACTTTCATTAGGTGTTGCCTTCCTCGGATCAAGAGTTCTGATGGTAAGGTAAAGACCATTCAACCTACTTGGTCATATGGCTAAGAACGCCACACCTGTTTGTTTGAACATGCGGTTATTGATCTACTGAAAGCGAGTAAAAATCAAACCAAAACCGCCCAGCTCATGCAGTGCGGGTTTAATGTAGTGAATCGAATCATGCACCTAAGCACGCAAAGAGGCATGGATAGAAGAAACCATTCCGAGTTGGTATTTGACCAATTGAGTATCGATGAGAAGTCATTTAAGAAAGGGCATCATTACATTACAGTCCTGAGTCACCCCAAGTCCGGCTGTGTACTAGATGTCGAAGAACACCGAACCAAGGAGTCATGTAAGAAGCTGTTAAACAATTCATTAAGTGGCACACAGCTCCAGCAAGTAACCGCAATCAGTATGGATATGTGGAAGGCCTTCATCCATACCGCGCAGGAGCTTCTTCCCAATGCATTGATCGTACATGATCGGTTTCATCTGGTCAAGTACCTCAATGAGGCAATCGACAAAGTGCGCCGAAGATAAGTAAAACAGCACCAAGAACTAAAAAACAGTCGCTATGCCCTGCTCAAGAATCCGGAAAACCTCACCGAGAAACAGCGCATTCATTTTGATGCGATCACCGGTGCCAACTATGAGGTAAGTAAAGCCTGGCAAGTACGGGAAAACTTCAAAGATCTATTCTGTGCTGAAAAGCTATTCGCCTGGAAACTATTTATAAAATGGACCACTGATTCACAGAAGAGAAATATAAAAGAAATAACCCAAGTCGTAGAGATGTTTCATAACCATATCTCAGGAGTGGTGAATGCATTATTAATGAATCTAACCAACGCAATGGCCGAACGGTTAAATGGTAAAATTCAAGAGCTTAAAACAGTGGGAAAAGGCTATCGAACCATCACCAACTTTAGAAGCGCAATACTGTTCTTCTATGGTGGGCTAGATCTATATTCTCACTAACTTAGAGGCGGAACCAACTAATTTAGATGCTATAATATTATGAAAAATGAAATTAAGGGCAATTAGTATGAAGATTTTTTCCAAGGAATAAACTGTGAACTCTGGGAGAATGCAATACCGATTGAAATAACCAAAAATGAGACAGAATTCTTGTTGAGTGAACTGAACCTGCAGAAAGGAAAACATATTCTTGACATTCCTTGTGGCTTCGGTAGACATTCTATAGAAATTTCCAAGAGAGGATTTAAAGTTACCGGCATTGACATTTCCCAAACATTTATAAATAGTTTGACATAAACGATTAAATATGAAAATTTGAATATTGAGGCAATCCAAGTAGATATTCTCACAGTTCAACTTAGCGAAAAATTTGCGGGAGCCATTTGCTTGGCTAATAGCTTTGGCTATTTTAATTTTTCCCGAATGAAAATATTTGTCGAAAAGGTTTCCTCTTGCCTTGAGAAAGGATCAAAGTTTATAATTAATTCTGGGATGATTGCAGAAAGCATTTTGCCTAACCTTTTAAACTATTCAAAAAATAGAATTTATACGGTGGGAAATATTACTATGGAAGTTTTCAATAAGTATAGAATTGAAGATAGTTACCTGATAAGTAATATACTTTATACAAAGGAAGGTAAGAGTGATGAGCATTCTTTTAAGCACTATGTATTTACTTTAAGTGAAGTGAGCCGACTCTTAAATCTATATGATTTAAAAATAATAGCCACATATAGTTCCACATCAAAAGAGCAATATAATCTTGGTGACAAACAAGTATATATAGTAGCTATAAAGGAATAAAGAAAATCGACTCCCTTTAAAACTAATGAATCCTTCCCCCAATTAAACCCGCAAATCGAATAGCACCTTATTTTTTTCTGCAAAACTCCTGGATTAGAAGCGTTTTTGGAGGAAGCAAAGCAATTTTGATTTTTTCCTCATATTTAAAACTCTTCTAGAAAAGTAGCTTCTGAAACTATCTAATAGTAAAGCTAGAACGAGTTGAGGTGCATTTAATGAAACGGTATTCTGACTTTCCATCATTTATCTATAAACCATCAAATGTGTCCAGAAACTGAAAAGTTGATAATTGGGACTTTCAATCCGGATACGCCAAACAATTAAGCTGATTTTTTCTACGGAAGAAGTAAAAATCAACTCTGGAAATTCCAGTCCTCAACTTTCAACGAGAACAATTTAAAAGGAACACCGAAAAAGGAGAAATTAAGATGTATAAAGAAATACAAAATTGACCTCATTGATTTGATTTAAGAAATTCAGGTGGATGAAGATTAAGCTTTTTATTATGACTGTTGTAGAGACAGAAAAGTGACTCGTTGGAGAACTATCACAGGAATAATTAAGGGTCTTCCTAACTTGAAAAGGATTCGCTTCACAAGAAGGACTTTTTCCGATATACCAAATATGAAAAAGTAAATTGATCCAATCCGCCTCATTTGCGGTAAAAAAGGAATCCATTTTAAAGCCTTGATTTCTCCTGCTCGATGACATAGAGAAGACAAAAAAGATTAAGCAACAATTTTTATTAGATGATAAAAGATAGAAAAATTTATTCAACTTGTCTCGCAGGAAAGCATCTTTCGAAAATCATTGCTATATCCATCGCCATTTTGAAAGCATGAAGATTTCCAGAATAACTTTTTAGCAATTACTCAATTTGGGAAAAGACAGCGGACTTACAGGTATTTGTACCAAATAAAAAGCCTGTAAACTTTATTTCCCCAATTGTACAAATACATGCCCGATTTGAGGAGGTTAATTTTATTTATGATATTGAGGATTATAATTTTTTTTTTATTTCGATCTAAAATTCAAATTCAAAATTTTACCTCCACTTTTATTTTAATTTCCAGAATTGCAAATCCACATTAGCTGGATCAATGACTCGAAAGCTTGCAGCTTGTTTTTAACCTTTTCCGCTTTTACAAAAAACTACTCCGTGGCATACATTTGGATATTTATAAAAGGATTGATTGAAAACATGTAATTTTATTTAGAGCTCATATAATTTTTTAGATAAAATTGAGTGTGTCTTTAAAATGTAATTTAACTAAAACCACATCCTTTATTTGGAATTTTTAAAAATTTTCATTCATGAATTAAATAGATACTAAAAGAATAAGAGAAATTATATGCCTTTATGTGGGCTTTCAACCATGTTAACATTATTTGATGAAAATCGTAAAATACATTACTACGACAATCAAGCTGAGAAAAGTTGATATGGTCCTCACAGTTTTAAGGATGGACCATTCGAGTAATTTTTCGATTGGATTTTGCGTATGATTGAATTCTTAATTTTTGGAATAGGTTATCTTAAAACCTCTAATTTTTATATAAATAAAGAAATAACAATTAATTATTTTTAAAATGGTAATAATATCTAAAAATAATAAAAAAAAGTATATACCTACCACAGAATTCTATAGGCGGGTTGTTGACAGTTTAAAGGATTATTCAGTTTTTACGCTGGATAATGAATTTAAAATTAATAGTTGGAATTCCGGAAGCACTAAAATATTTGGTTATGAAACGGATGAGGTTATTGGAGAACATTTCAATTTAATATTTACAGAAGAAGATATAAATAATGGAATTCCTAAGCTAGAAATCCATAAAGCTTTAGAAGATGGACGAGCTACTGACAATAGATGGCACATTGCTAAAGACAAAAGTCTTTTTTATGCTCAGGGACTGGTTTTTCCACTTATAGGTTTGGATGGAGAAATGTTGGGTTATGTTAAAATTTTACGAGACTTAACAGAAAGCAAAAGAGCTGAAGACGCAATAAAGAAATATGTCAAAGAATTAGAAGATCTGCAGACACATAAAGAAAATGTTTTGGCTATACTTTCACATGATTTAAGGAGCCCGCTTACTACAATTATAGGAATTGCAAATTTTTTGAAATCCAATTTGGATACAATAGAACCTCAAGAAGTTAAAGAATTTGTTGAAATGATTCATACTTCATCAAGTAACGAGTTAGCTATTTTAGACAATTTATTAGAATGGGCAAGGATAAAATATGCATCGGATTTATTTTCGCCAAAAAAACTGAAACTTTCGGAATACATTGATAGAGTTTTTAAAACCTTAAAAGAGACTGCTTCTAGGAATACTATACATCTCTATAATGAAACAGAAGAAAACGCGTTTGTTTTTGCTGATGATAAAATGTTGATTTCTATTATTCAGAACATTGTTTCAAATGCGATAAAACATACAGAAAAAGAGGGAACAGTGTCTATTTCAGCAGAAACTTTGAATGAAAATATGATAATTCAAGTAAAAGACACAGGAGTTGGAATGTCTAAAGAGATGCAGGAAAAACTTTTTTCACCACAGATGAAAACGCTTTCAAAAGCAAGAAAGGATAAAAAAGGTGCTGGAATTGGTTTATTATTGGTAAAAGGATTTGTAGAAAAAAATGGGGGTAAGGTTTGGGTAGAAAGTATCGAGGGAGAGGGTTCATCCTTTTACTTTACTCTACCTATTGAAAAATCCTTAAATAAAAAGGCCGGTGATGAGGGATCTATATTGGATGAAGTTTCCTAATAGTACTGCTGGGTAATTCGATCCAGTGGGCAATTCAACAAGATTTTTGAATTTCAAGGTTTTGATAAAGTGAGTTTTGAGCGGCGTGCAAAACTGAGCCTAAAAGTTTTTGGAAACTAACAATCCAATTAACCACGATTTTGAATCCAGAAAGGAATTTTGAATTTGACTTTAATAGATTGGTATTCCTGAATTAACTTACGTTCTCTTACTGCCAATTTGAAATTGTCCATTTTATGAAAAAATTATTCTTTTTTATTGCCTGCCTTGTAACGCTACAAGGGTTTTCTCAGGTTACAAAAATACCGAATTCTGTGCGCCAAGCAATGAATCGGGTAGATACAATTCAGATCCGTTCCCATATTGCGTATCTCGCCGACGACAAATTGAAAGGCCGGATGCCAGGTACGGAAGGATATCAGATGGCGATGGATTATGTCATTGATCAGTTTCAAAAGATAGGTGTGAAGCCTGGAGGAGATCCGGGAATGTTCACTCAAAAGTTAATTTTAAGGAAGTCAGTTGCAGATATTTCATCCGCAAGGGTATTCTTGAAGGATAAAGTTGGAAATATGGATTCTCTGGTGTTTTCAAAAGATTTTCTGCCGTATGCTCATCCCATGCTTTCCAAAACTTCAGCAGAAGGAAAACTCATTTTTGCCGGATATGGGATAGACATTCCGGGGGGCTATTCTGATTATTTGGGCATTGAGGTGAAAGGGAAAATAGTAGTGCTTGTTTCAGGTGCTCCTGAAGGGATGTCTTCTACACTTACGGCGCATTTTACAAACGTGGGGAATAAAATGACAACAGCATTTTCCAAAGGAGCTATTGGTGCAATTCTAATAACCATGAATAGCCAAACAGCACTTGTTCCAAATAGAATTGTGCAATCAAATGTGGCTTTGAACCCTGAGAAAACTACTGCTTATGGTCGGGGATTTATTGGGAATCTTAACCTCGCCTTATCCGGCAACGAGCAATTGCTTTCACGTCTTTTCTTGAATTCCGGCAATAACATGAAAATGGTTTTGGCCAATATTAAAAATCAGAAGCCTAATTCCTTTGACCTACCCTATGAGCTTTCGGCAACCTACAATACCAGTCATTCCGAGTTTGAAAGCTACAACCTAGTGGGGATGATTCCGGGTTCGGATCCAAAGCTGAAAAATGAGTACGTCGTACATTCAGCTCATTTGGATCATGAAGGAATCAGCAAGCCTGAAAACGGAGATTCGATCTACAATGGAGCGCATGACAATGCTTCAGGAGTGGCTTCGCTTTTAGAAATTGCAAGAATCTATAAGAGTGGAAATGCCAAACCCAAACGCTCTGTCCTCATTGTGATGGTGACTGCTGAGGAAATGGGGTTGGTGGGTTCTGCTTATTTTGCTTCTAATCCCACGGTGCCAAAATCTTCCATTGTAGCAAATGTGAATACGGATATGCCAACAGTTATTGCACCCTTGCTTTCTATTGTTCCACTAGGCGCGGAGCATTCCAGCATAATGGGAAATGTAAAATTCGCAGCAGATTATCTTGGTTTGGAGGTCGAAAATGACCCTGAGCCGGAGCAATACCGCTTTGTACGGAGCGATCAATACAGCTTTGTGGTAAATGGGATCCCTGCTTTGCATATCAAGTATGGCAACAAAACAAATGTTCCGGGCTTTGACATGGATGCTTTTATCAAAACGTGGAGGGCCAAATATTACCATCGAGCAGCTGATGGATTGGATGGAATTTTCAATTTCAAAGCTGCCAAAACCTACGTGCAGTTAAACTTTCTGATCAGTTATTCCATTGCTCAAACTGCTGAAAGGCCAATTTGGAATCCAGGAGATTTGTTTGGGTCAGGAGGAAATTAAAAGCTTCACTTGAAAATCAAGTCAGAGTCAATATTTAATAAAGTAACCGGGAAGAATGCTCAAAAAGATTGAAGCTCTTCCCGGTTGTTAAAAAGTCAATTTATTTTTCCGGTTGCTCAGCTTCCAATGCAGCTTTTTCAGCGGCCATTTGCAAAGCCATTCCATCCAATTGGATAGGCGCATTATCCCAATAGCCATAGGCTTTGACGATTTTTCCGTTGACAAACTGTGAGGTGATATGAATCGGAGTTTCATAGGTTTTTCCATTGGCTGTCATAGTTCCTTTCCACACGCTCCAATAATTTACCCAAGTCTCACCTTCATCATCTATCACCATTTCTACGGCCTCTTCTTCGCGATCAATTGTGTAAGAGGACATTCGTTCCAATTCCATTTTTTGTTGAGCGATGATTTCCTGAATGGTTGCAGGATTTTTTTCTGTAGTGTTAAAAAAGAGTTGTGCACCATCGGCATAGTGGGATTGATAGGCGTCCCATTCCCCATTGACATAGTTGCCGATGATTGATTTGATCGTTTCAATCTCGGTAGACTCCTGTGAATATCGCTGCTTGCCCTCACAAGCGAATAGAAGTGTGGCGATTACAGGTATTAAGATGAATTTTTTCATGTTTTCCGGTTTTAATTTCTGAATTTCTATTTATCAATCAGGCTTTTGGCTTCATCGGCCATCGCCTGAGAAGCCTCCAGACCCCTATCTGCAGCCATTTGATAATATTTAGCCGAATTTTTATAGTCTTTCAGATTCATGTAGTATTCACCCATGGAATCGTACGGGTTGGCTTCTTCAGGAAATTTTTTGATGTACTTTTTAAAGGATTTCTTAGCTGCCTTCATATTTCCCGCATTCATATTGGCGTATCCAAGCATATTATATCCCCCTCCATTATTTGGAGCAAGTTTCACCAGTATTTCTCCGTTTTTTACCGCTTCGGCAAAATCTTTGGTGTAGAAATAATTAATAAAAAGGCCTAAATCGTAAGCTTGGGCAGTAGTCGGATAGGCTGCCTGAAGCTCCGTGATCACACTGGTGATATTGGATTTCAAATCCTGATCTAGCATCACAAGGGCTTTCCTAAGGATTTTTTCCGGCCCTGTTAATTTGTTTTCAGAAACAGCCAATGCCTTGGAAATATTCTCTTTTACAAAATCTGTGTTAGCTGCATTCAGGCCCATGATTCCGCGATGGGCCAAAGCCATGTAGAATTCGGGATCACTTTCGAGAGCTTTCTTCATTAATTCTTGATAAGAAGTAAGATCTGCGTGCTGTGTAGAAATCACAGCAGCCTGATAAAACTGCTTGGCCTCTTCGGAAGTCGTCGAAACAGACAAGAAGTAATCATCCTGCGCCTGAAGCGTCTGGGCGCCTAAGATGAGGAAGGCGAAAAGAAGAAATGTTTTCATAGTTGTTTGGTTTATTTTTGTTATTTGGTAGGCCTGCTCATTTCCAAATTCAGTTTATACTGATAAGTCCAGGAGTTCTTTAGGGCAGACCTAAATTGGGCCTGCATAGCATCTCTCTTTTCTTTCCCATTTTCTTTTTCATAGACATCCCATACACTATCTCTGGTTACATCCATTGCCGCAAAATTCTTATAGGGGGTTACGACATGGTAATTTGGGCTGTCTGGACTCATCGTCTGCCAGCTGTACCAATATCCTCTGGCTGCACCTTCTGCTTTTGCCAAACTAGCTGCAACCTCCCTTATAGCCGGAAGGAATTTATGGCCATCGCTTGGATTGAGTTCATAAAAACCAACAGAGATCAATTCGTCGGTAGTTGGTGTGGAATTGCTGACTCCCGGTAGGAGTCGTGTGATGTGAGTGATTGCCTTTTCTACATGGACATTAATCATTGCTGTGGCCAGTGCGGCACATTTGCTGCCGACAGGATCTGTTTTATCCATTTCCGCCCAATTGGGCATATCTGAGGCGAGTATATATACATTCCCTTCTCCCTGCAGTCGTTGCCATACCCTCCATGTCCATTCCCCTTTTTCAGCGAGATAGCAGGCTTTCCAGGCTTTCACGCCCTCTTGAAACTGTAAATCATGTCCGTCTCTGACCGTAAACTCAGTCACTGACATCAAGGGGCCTAGTGGATCGTTTTGGGCATGTGATCTGATGCCTAGGGTTAGGATAAAGACCAAGCTTAGCGAGGCCTTCAATAAATTGATTAATTGGTTTTTCATAAAAATTATTGGATTATTTCCAGCCAAGGTGGGGGCTTGTGCGATGGGTTGAAAGCAGGATAGGACCAACCGATGGTTAAACTGTCCGAAATGAAATTAATACTTTTCAAATGAATATGGAATACAAAAAATTGACTTTAAAATCATATATTTTGCTACATTCATTTTATGAAGAGACTTTTTATCCTTCTGTTTTTTTTAAATAATTATCTGGCTATTGCTCAGGTAGAAGAAAAGAATGGACTTTTTCAATATCAGGAAGTGTTTGTCAAAACGGATGATTTTGGATCTGAATACCTAGATGTGCTGGAAAAGTCACTTGTCCGAATCACATCGAATTCTACGCTTCGACTTCAGGTCTTGAATGACTTGGGTTATTATTATCATACACGTAATCTGAATAAAGCTCTTCATCTTATTAATCAAGGCTTGGGCGAAGCAACAGACCTGAAAAACACTTATTGGCAGGGAAAGCTTCAAATATCCCAAGGAGCAATTTTGCTCCGAATGGAGGAGATCGACTTGGCTGAACTAGTACTTAAAAATGCCGTCTCCAAAATCCCGGAAGCCGAAAGCTGGTTGCTCTATACCAATTTGGGATATGTCTATGAAAGACGTGGAGACCTTGGTAAGGCATTTGATTTTGCTACCAAAACTCTAAAAATTGGAGAAAGATATGGGGACCAAAAAGCCATTGCGATGGCCTATTCGGATATGAGCAATCTATTTTGGAAACAGGGCAAGTTTGTGGTCGGTTTAGAATATGGATTGAAATCCCTCGCAATATTCGAAGCGGGAGGGATCAATGACCTCGATTATGACTTTACCTTTCATGTGGTTGGCAATAATCTGGTGGAATTGAATAGGCTAAATGAAGCTGAAATATACTTTCAAAAATCAATTCAAATCGGTGAGAAATACGGTTTCTACAATAATCTGAGTGATAGCTACATTGCACTTTCGGAGCTATATGCCCAAAAAAAGGATTTTCTCGCTGCGATTTCTTCAGGAAGGGAGGCTTTGAAATATGCAGAGCTTTTGGAAAATAGCTTCATGATTATGCGCTCTTACTTATCCCTTGGTAAGGCAAGCAATGCCTCCGGTAATTTTCCTGAAGCAGCGGATTTTTTGAAAAAAAGCATCCAGGTAGTATCTCCTGATTTTGGAGATAAGTATTATCTAAGCCTCGTCTATCTGGAGTTGAGCAAAGCATTGGAAGGCAGTCAGCAGTATTCTCTGGCATTGGATGCCTCACGTAGATATGACCAACTCAGGCAGGAGGTATTCAACGATGAGGCTACCGAAAAGATCTCTCTCTTGCAAACACAAATGGACGTTTCTCAGAAAGAAAATACCATCAAACTCCAAGAAGCCAAACTCGCCCGAAACCAAATACTTCAAGCATCAATCTTAAGTGTCTCTGGAATTTTAGTTGTTTTCTTATTTCTGCTATACAGGAATATCATCAAAAAAAATAGGTACAGTCGGCTTTTGGAAAAAAAGAACCTTGAGAAAGAATTCCTGCTCAAAGAAATCCATCACCGGGTAAAAAACAATCTGGAGACGATCTCAAGTTTACTCTCCCTTCAAACTGCCAAAATTGAAAGCAAAGAATTTCAGATCCTGATGGAGGAAACCCAAAACAGAGTTCACAGCATGGGCATGATCCACAAGCGACTCTATCAGGGTGAAAATATGACCTCAATCGAGATGAAGGAATTTTTTGAAAGTCTGGGTAATTACATCATTGACACCTTTGACGCGTCGGGGAGAATCCTCTTTTCTTCAAGGATGGAGCCATTGGAATTGGATGTGGACTGGGCGATTCCTATTGGATTGATTGTCAACGAACTCGTATCCAATTCCTTGAAATATGCCTTTCCAAACCATAGTCAAGGAGAAATCGAAGTGAGATTAGAGGAGAAAAGTAATCAGCTTTACCTCACTGTCTCCGACAATGGAATCGGCATGGGTGAGGATCCAATTGTTCTTGGTTCTGGTTTTGGAACTGAGTTAATCCGTCTTTTGACTATCCAGTTAGATGGGAAAATGACCCTTGAATGCAATCAAGGGACAGAATTTATTTTTGAATTTCAACCTGAAAAGGCAGCGTGATGGAGAAGACAAGGATTTTAATCGTCGAGGATGACATGATCATTGCGGCAAATATCAGCTTGCAGCTGAGCAACTTGGGCTATGAGGTGACCGGAATAGAAACCAAAGCAGAAGAGGCTATTCATCATGCATTGGAGACCAAGCCTGATATGATCCTGATGGATATTCAGTTAAGAGGACAATCCAACGGGATAGATGCCGCGAAAGCGATCCGAAAATACCTTGATATTCCCTTGATCTATCTCACGGCAAACGTAGATGATTCTTCCTTTCAAAAAGCAAAGGAGACTCATCCTTATGCTTTTATTGCCAAGCCTTTTACCAATATCAACTTAGAGCGGACTATTGCTTTGGTGGAAGACAAGATCCGGGAAAAACATGATCAACTGGCTGTGGTGGAAAATCATGAAGGGTCTCAGGATGACCGGATTTTTATCCGCAACAATAACAAGTTGATCAAAGTGATGTTGAATGATATTTTCTATATCGAGGCTGACCGTAATTACTGTAAAATCACCACAGTAAATCAATCTTATATGGTGGTAAGCCCGATGAATAAACTCTGTGAAAAAATAGACCCAAAACAATTTGTCCGGATTCACAGATCATTTGTGGTGAATTATGCAAAGCTAGATTCAGTGGCCGATTCTTATGTGGAAGTCAACAGTAAACTAATTCCGATCGGGAAATTGTACAAGGAGGACCTGCATAAAATGCTGAATAAAGTCTAATAGCATTTGATAAAATCAGCTAACGATAGTCAAAACAGTAAGATCTAATTATCTGAGATCAGCTTACCTAGACTTCTTTTGAATTTGATTTTGCCTTCAGACTAAGGATTTGGCTACTTTTTTAATATTTCCCCCAGAATCCAATTGACAGGCTCAAAGCTACTTAACTATAGGTAAAGTGCCACTAGATTGATCTAAGCCGATGATTTTGGTAAAAAAATACCATCTCATCATAAAAAAATTTAAAATGACTTAGGTAAACCAGCGTCTACCTAAGTCATTTAAAAAGTATTTGCAATCAGTCAATTAGCAGGTGGTGTAATTTTATACCCCTGGCTTTCCATGACATTCAGCATATCATACCAATACCGCATGTAAGTAATTTTTCCATTCTCCAGACGAGAGGCAGAATGGTAGGGAACTATTGTTGTCTTTCCGGTAGACTTGTTCGTGAGGGTATTGGTCCCCCAAGCTAAGACCCATTCTCCTTCGTTCCAGTTGTTAGTGACTTTCACAGGCAAGTACAGTTCTCCATCGATGCTGTGTTTGTATGTGGAAGTACTGTTGGTGAAATAGTCTTTGTGCTGGGCTTTAGTAAGCGAATCCAGTCCCCCTCCTAATCCATAGACCATCACGTTACTGGCGAGTGCCGCATCCATCTTGGATACATCGCCGGATTTTAACCCATTGACGTATTGTTGCACTATTTCAAGTGATGCTGCTGCATTCTTAAATTCAAGAGTGGTTGTAGGATCTTGCGCCCGAGCAGTCAGAGTCGTCAGCAAGATTAAGAAGGTAAAAGCCAAGAATTTTTTGAAAATTTTCATAGTAATATTAGTTTATAGAACTGGTGGAAAAATAAATTATCAATGCTTTTAAGTCTTGATAATTAAATAGATTCAAAAATCAAATGGGACGAAGGACCTGATTTATTGTCCGAATTGGCGGAATTTCTTTCCTTAAGCATAAAAAATCATCTGATTCTGAATTGGTCAATAAATTCAGTTTTAGCGACTATCTCATGAATAGCGGGTTAGTACATTGATTTTACCCAAGTCAAATTTGCCTGATGCAAATCAGCCTGTCTGAGAAAAAATATATAAGATGGAATTGCCTAGTGGCGCAAACCTTGATTAATCAGAATCTGGTTTTGGTAGCATCCCAAAACATCTTTTCCTGAGGGAAATTTTCCAGGGTAGATTTCATCTGATCATGGCCTTTTTTTATGATCTCTTTCCAGCGAGAATCATCCATCATTCCGATTCCTTTCAGCTCCATTTCAAGGTAAATTGCGACTCCGGATTTGCTCATCTCCTGCTTCTGACGACTATTTAGTGTGAGAGAGTTGACCAAGATCGAGGTAATGCCAGGTAGTCTGAATTTTTTCTTTCGGGTAATTTTGTCCCAAAGAATCTGAGATGATGAAGGTGTCTCTTGGAATTCTACAGGTTGTGATTTTAACTGGGTCAGCGAAATCGCAATGATGTGCCGCACCGGATAGTTGTACATGGTTTCGATGGGCAAATTATCCACCACTCCACCGTCCACATGTAGTTGATTGTCTATTACTACCGGGGGATATATTCCCGGTATGGCAATGCTCGCTTCTATTTGTTTCCACGCCATTCCTCGGTCATGCACTCGAGTAGAGGCATTGGAATAGTTGGTAGAAACGCAATAACTCCCTACCCAGAAATCCTCTAAATAGGCCTCTCCAAGCATTTTTTTGAGGTATTTGGTCATTTTCTTTCCAGACATGATCGATAAGATAGGAATCGTAAAGTCATTACTGGTAAGCTTACTTTCGGCAGAATCTTTACTGTAAAAATCGATCTGCTCTCGATCAAAATCACAATAGGATGCGCACAAGCCATAAAGAGCACCTGCGCTGGTTCCACCCAAAAAGTCTATTTCCATGCCTGCCTCATAAAGCGCTTTGATGGCACCGAGATGGGCGAAACCTTTCGCTCCACCTCCGCCTAAGACCAAACCAATGGCTTTATTGGAAAGGATGCGGGCAAAGCGGCGGATGTCTGGGCCATGATTTTTACGATAATGGATGTGGAGATCGATTTTGCGATCAACAAACCAGCGACTGGTATTCTTAGGGAATTTGGCCTGCTCAGGATGAAGAAGCAACAGGTAGATTTTCTTATTGAGAATGTTTTGGGAATAAAGATCCAAGTGCCTTTCAATCTCATAAATTTCACTTGGCGCATAAAAATCGGTGGCGATTATCACCAAATCAGCATAGATAATGCATTGCCTTGACCAGTCTAGGTTCGCTTCACTGCATACCAAGAAGTTTAACCCTTCATGATCTTCCAATGTATCGTACATAGATCGGAGCTCTAGGTTTGCATGCGATTCATGATCCAAAATTTGGATGCTGACCTGAAGGGATTCAAACTGAGTTTTGATCGTATTTGTATAATCTGAAATATCATTATCAGCTTGCAGGTTAATAACTGCTATGTTTTTAGCTGATGTTTCTAAGTGTTGTTGAAGTACATTCCGCTTCAGACGATTGACAATAAACCGGGTCAACTTGCTTGAAAATGAGGGATGCTTGGCAACTATCGCCAAGTACTGACTTTCATGTAGTTCTAAGATGATTGATTTCCGGATGGCAACTACGGAAGCGGATCTTGGCTCGGCCATAAATAGCGCAAACTCTCCAATCGGATCTCCTTCTCCAATATCTCCCAAGGCATGAAGTGTACCATTATCTTGTTTTGCTAACGCCCGAAATCTTCCCGAAAGGACGATGTAAAGGGAGTTGTCAGTATCTCCCTGATGAAATAGAAACTGGCCACTTTCTACTTCTAAGGTCTGGCCAGAAGCAAGAATCTGTGCGATAAGTTCTTCTTCTAGCTCACCAAATAAGTTGAGTAGAATTTTTCGGGTATGTGAATTGGTAAAAAAATGGTTTTTCAAAAGAAGGGGAGCTGAAGGTGAATTAGTGCTATAGTTAGTAGAATTAAGAATATTATTTGAATAAGCGAATCTGTTGGGCAATCAGTGACCAAAATATAAAAAGTAAGTTTAAAATGTCCTATTCAAATCAGGAAACTTCCGATGGCAATAGGATCGTAAACTTACTTCCTTCACCTTCCTTCGTTTCCACTCTCAATTCCCCCCATGCGCCTTCACAATATCATAACTAAGACTCAATCCCAATCCTGTTCCCTGCCCTGTTGGCTTGGTGGCAAAGATAGGCGGGAAGATTTTGGTCAGAAAGATCAAGGTTTTCTAGTGAGCTGAAACTAAATGCCTTTAGTTTTTAATTTGAACATTTTTAACAGGGTAATCTTTAAGCTAACCTTTTCTGATCAATCAAATTAATGTTTAAAAATGATAAGATAAAATTAATCCTCTTGGACTTGGATTGTGCAATTAGGACGCAGAGTGCACCAATAGTATTTATATTCCAACAATTGGACAGAGATTGTATTTTGGGAAAGATTATTTTGAGAAGGCCTAAAAAGCCACTTTTCAACCAAAAATAAAAGCTGAAGGGTTTTTAAGTTTCAACTCTCAAAATGAAGATGAATATAACATTTTGCCAGCAGATTTTAGCGGATGTCTCGAAAGAGTGAAATCATTGAATATGTTTTTTTGTAAGAGATCTGATTTCAAAAATCTTTTGAAGAGCACTTTCTATATTTTTTTCAGACCCTTCCCGATTATCCTGATATAATTTGAAAAGGAGAACGGAAGAAGGGTTCTCAAGGAATGTTTTGGAGTCGATGGGCTGGCCAAAATCCATCCATTTAAAATCCAAAAAGTCACGCTTGATAACGGGGCTCCAATCTGCAATGAATGATTCTTCTACGTCATTCAGACTTTGGTAAACCTCAAACAAACTCACATCATAATAAGAAATCAAGGCAAGTTGGAGTTCATTATCTGAAATCGTTTCTATCCCTTTCGCTTTCAAAACTTCAAAAGCACTGGATTGAGATTTGAACCGCTCAAAGGAAATGATCTTTCCCATCCAGAAATTTAAGCTGTCGTCATAGTTTTTCAAGTCCACTTGCTCCAGCAAACGGTCGGTTAATTCAATCGCCTGTTTGGTTTTAAAGAGTTCTTCAGCTAATAGAACTGAATCTCGCTGCAGGTTCTGGTCGATCAAAAAAAGAATCTCCTCTTCAAACTTTTGGGTCTTGCGGTCTTCATTCCAGTTATTTATGCTTAACGCGATTAGAATTCCGATCACCACCAAAAAAATCTCTCCGATGGCATAGATTAGATATTGACTAACTCGATTTTGAGTAAGAAGCTTTTGGCGGATTTTTCTTAAAAATGAGATCATGGTTTCAATGTCTTTGATTTGTCCCGTTAGGGACTTTCTATCGGTAGAATAATTGCTTCGATTTGAAAATCTGTGCCGTTAGGTACAGAATATAATCATTCGATTGGCTTGAAAATGTACCGTGGGTCATATTCCAACTCATGAATTTTCAGAAGGGCCTCATATTCTTCGAGAAAGGATTTTTTACCATGATGTTTTTCCTGATCCTGAATGTATTTGATTACCCTTGGCACCTGATTTTTTGAATAAGAAAATGCTCCATATCCTGACTGCCAGCTAAACTTCCCTTTGACAAAATCTTTTTGATTAATCCATATTGAAGAATCCTCCTTGACTAGTTGCATCAAGTCTGATAAAGCTTGGGTAGGCCGGAATCCCATCAATAAATGAACATGATCCGACATACCATTGATTTGCAAAAGCTTGTGATCATGATTTTGGATCACTCCGGTGACGTATTTATACAGCTCAGCTTTCCATGATGTGTCGATCAGGGAGACGCGGTTTTGAACTGCAAAAACTGCCTGAATATGGATTTGGGTATAGGTGTTGGCCATGGTAAAAAATTTATATCCCGTACCTAAAGGCACGGTAGATTGATGATTTGCTTATTTCTTCTACCAATAGTAAGTCCCTACAGGGACTGAATTTTTCGAAAGAACGGATCATAAATGTGTTTTGGTAAACCTGTCTCTTTAAGGGACTTTATGTAGGTAGAATTATGGTTACAAATCGAAAATCGGTGCCCTGGATAGGATTTCCCGGAAGTTTGGTAGACGTCAGGTAGATGGATTAGTAGCTTTCTGTTTTCCTGAAGGATCTCCGATTGAAGACTCTCACGAACTCCTATTTTGATGGATACATCCTGTGCACGCACTATTTCTGACTTTCCCAAGCCAAAAAGACCCAATAGCAATAAGTAAATCCAAAAGGTCTTTTCCATGATCAGTTTAGTTTATATTCGGCATGAATCAATTCCAATAATTGAATTGCATCGATTCGCAGGGATTCCCCTCTGAGGCTATTGCCTTTGGTCATTTTGGATAGGTAGTGAATTTGGAAAGCAATCTCATTGATGACGGTAAAATCATTTGTAATCAATTGGGGATTAGAAGTAGGCATGATAAATCTCATGTCTGAATCCATGGTTTTATTCAATTCCGATGAGTTGAAAACCCTTCCGCCCATTTCGCGAAAGGTGGATTTGGTACGATTGTCATTTTCATCCCAACCTTCCAGCACCTTCACTTTCTTCTCATAGGTAAGCAAGGCATTGACGACGTTTCTTTTTCTCAGTAGCCTAAGGTTTCCGGCATTTTTAAGTTGCTGTATGGTTCCGTCGGAGGAAGAAAATGATTGTTCATTAAATACTTGTCGGGCCAAAAAGTAAATCTGATTTCCCATCAAGTTTCGTTGGTCTGAAAGCATCATTCCCGCCAAAGAATCCATCAGCAAGCTTTTTTCTTTTCGGAAAGTGATATACAAGCTGAGATTGGTCGTGTCTGTTTTCAAATCCTCAACTAGGGATTGGATATACTCCTTTTCAATTTTCCGCACACTCAAATTTTCCCGATAGTTCTCAGCGAGAAAGCCACAGAACACTGCCAAAAAGAGCATAAAGAACTCTTTGAAGTAAGATTTCCAGTTCTTCTTTTTTAGAGAGCTTATCAGGTCTTTGTTCGAAATATCTTTATCCTGATCGGATGATTCTTGGTTTTCTTTCATCTCCTATTCGAGGTCATATTCTTCAGTGAGTAATGCAATGAGCTGAATTGCTTTTTCATTCAGTTGTGCCAGCCTGTCCTCAATAATGAAAGTGCTTCCCCTCAATTGGTGAATACAAAATGCAAGGTCTTGTTGAAGCGCTGAGTCGTAGGACCGAAGAGGCGGATTGTCTGTTGGCCTTTGAATTCCTTTGGCAGTTACCATTTGATCAAAAATAAAAGGATTGAATATTTGAGAAATAATCGGGAAGGCATTGTATCGTTCTGTGCGATCATCTTCATGGTTGGTAATTAACCTTTCCACCAATTTTTGATATGCCATGATACTATCTGTTGCCTGTTCATTTCGGATCAACCGCAGTGCACCTGAATTTTTTAACTGCGCAAAGGTTCGGTCATTATTTTGAAACCAGACACTTCTCACCAGGCTTCTTCCAAAGAAATAAAGCTCATTTTCATGTCCTCTAATGGTTTGATTACTTAGCAAAAGCATCAAAGAATCCATTTGTATCATCTTCAATTTTCTAAAACCCAAGGTTTCTCGGATAGTCGCAGTATCAGATTTTAAATCTTCGATATAGGATAGGATAAACTGTCTTTCCTGCTGCTTTTCCACCATGTTTCCCCGGTAATTTTCCGCCAGAAAACCACAAAAAACCGCCAAAAAAAGCATAAAAAATTCTTTGAAATAGGAAGTCCAGTTTCTCCTGTCAGCGAGTAGGGGTGCAGGGATTCCGGCGGGTTTTACTTCTGGGATGTTTTGGTTTTCTTCCATTAGTTTATTTATCCAAAGTGACAAACAGTTGAGATTTGATGAGCCATGTCCCCGAAGCTTTAGTCCATTGGGCGGAATATTTGCCTCCAACTACTGCTTCATTGGAATCTTCATAATATCCTTTCCAGGTTCCCGTCTCCCAGGCCAATTGGGTTTTGGGATTGACAAGGACTTCATCAGGAGTTCGGATCCAGTACATTCTTGGCCCTTTTAGGGATTTGAGGTAGATTTCCTGCTCTTCTTTACCTGAAATCAGAACTCCCAGTCCGGTGGTAATAAAAGCGTCATCCGTCGAATAAGTGGCGTTCAGATCCATATCAAATGCCCGAAGAGCCTGAGTAGAGGCTTCTCGTTGAGCGAGTATTAGGGCGATTTCAGATTCCTGTGCAAAGGATAATCCCGGCAGGAAAAGAATCAGAATTATTGCCAATCCAGCAAGGATTCCTGTTTTTAGATTTTTATTCTTTTTCATAAATCATGTTTTAGCTCGATTTTTTCCATTTCCGATACCCCTTTCCCAGGAAGTAGATCACTGTTAATACCCCGATCAAAATGCCTAGGGCTTGCATTTCCATTGCAGAAAGGTTAGAAAGGAAAAAAAGAATGATGCCTGCAGAAATAATTGGAACGGTGTAGCCAAAAGGGATAGTGAATCCGCCATTATTAAACTCCTTCTTTCTCCGAAGTCCAATAACCGAGAGCGATACACCAAAATAAACAAGTAGCATGCTGGAGGCCGAAATGACAGCCAAAGCTCTAAATCCTCCGATGTTAGCAAGGGTAAAGCCCAAACCAGCATAAAGCAAGATTGCCAAGTAAGGTGTTTTAAACTTTGGGTGGATAGAGGCCAACTTGCTAAAAGGTATCACGCCATCACGGGACAATCTAAATATCACTCTGGGATTATTCAAGGTTTGACCACTGATCATTCCAAACATAGAAATTGCTGTCCCGACAAAAAGCAGCGTATATCCAACCGGACCGAAAACAAGTTTGGCAGCCTCTGCCAAAGGCGCTTCTTTTAGATTCGGCAATTCACTTCCTAAAATTCCTTGGGAAACCAACTGGACCATCACGTAAACAATCAGGACTCCTGAAATTCCAATTAAAATCGCACGGGGAACAGTCTTTTGGGGGTTCTTGATTTCACCTCCTATGGACAGTCCCGCATCACCACCCGTAAATGCGAAAAATAAAATCAGGGAAGCCTCGCCAAGCTTTTGGATGGTAGGCTCAGTCGCCCAGGACAAATTGGCCCATTGCACATCCTTCCAGCCGATGGTAACCAATAGTAAAATCGGAATTAGTTTGGCGACTGTAGTGAATTTTACCAAGCCGATTCCCTGTTTGACGCCAATGACATTCAAACTCGCCAATCCTGAAAAGAGAATAAATAGAGAAAGAAATCTGACCGTTGAATTTTTGAAAATGGGAAAAATAACGCCCAATATTTCCAACAGGGCATTGGAAACAGCCGCATCTGCTAAAATGCTTCCCAACAGGTAGAATATTGAAACCAAAAATCCAGGATAAGCGCCAAGCGCAGTTTCCACATAGGCATATGACCCCCCTGAATGAGTGACTTTACTTCCAACTTCTGCAAAACAAAGCATGATCAAACCTATCAGCAGTCCGCAAAATAGATAAGCCAGCACTCCGGAAGCGCCCATTGATTCTGCAATGATGGCAGGCAAAACAAAGATGCCTGCTCCAATCATAACATTTACAATATT
>JBKJKX010000016.1:0-6006 GCA_046597285.1 Algoriphagus sp.
TAAAAGTTTTGTGTTTGCGGTAAGAGTGGTTAAGCTATACCAGTTTCTGTGTGAGCAAAAAAAGGAGTATGTGCTTTCAAAACAACTGCTTAGAAGTGGAACTTCAGTAGGAGCAATGGTTAGGGAAGCCGAACACGCTGAAACAAAGAATGATTTCAAACATAAAATGGGCATTGCTCAAAAAGAAATAAACGAAACTATTTACTGGCTTGAACTAATGTATAAAACCGATTATTTGACCAAAGACCAATTTGAAAGCATGAACGCAGATGCAGTCGAAATCATCAAGCTAATCACAGCCATTTTAAAGTCAGCAAAAGCCAACATTAACCATTGAGCATTAATCCTTAACCATTAAAAATGAAGTTTACCGAATCCCATCTCGAACAAGCCTTTATCTCGCTTTTGGAAGCGCAGGGATATCCCCATGTTCGGGGAGAGGACATCTTGCGAGGGAAAGAGGAAGTCCTGATTCGGGAAGATTTACAGGCTTTTTTGCAGAATCGCTATTCCACTGAAAAGATCACTCCGAATGAAGTGTTTGGGATCGTTCGGGATTTGGAGAAGTTGCCTGCTTCGGATCTGTATGAGACGAATAAGACGATTATAAATTGGGTGCGGGATGGTTTTCTACTCAAGCGAGAGGATCATAAAAAGAAGGATATTTTTATTCAGCTGATTGATTACGAGGAACCTGAGAAGAACATTTTTAAGATCGTCAATCAGTTGGAAATTCAGGGCTTTGAGCGACGGATTCCAGATGGCATTCTCTACGTAAATGGTTTGCCTCTGGTGGTTTTTGAGTTTAAGTCTTCCATCCGAGAAGAAGCCAGCCTTTTTTCTGCCTATGATCAGTTGACGAATCGCTACAAGCGGGACATTCCGGACTTATTCAAGTACAATGCTTTTTGTATCATTGGCGATGGAGTGAATACCAAGTCTGGGAGTTTCTTTGCGCCTTATGAATTCTTCTACGCCTGGCGAAAGATTCAAGGGTTGGATAAGGAGATCGATCCGAATACCGGCTTATCCACCAAAGTGCATGGAATCGATTCCATGTACACGCTGATCAAGGGAATGCTGGATAAGCATAGATTGACGGATATCATCCATAATTTCATCTATGTGCCGGATAGCTCCAAGAAGGACGAGAAGATCGTCTGTCGCTATCCCCAGTATTATGCTGCGACCAAGCTTTTTGAAAATATCAAACTTCATCAGCTTCCCGATGGAGACGGGAAGGGAGGAACTTACTTTGGAGCCACAGGTTGCGGAAAGAGCTTTACCATGCTTTATCTCACACGCTTGCTGATGAAAAGCGTGGACTTTGCCAGTCCTACGATTGTGCTGATTACTGATCGCACCGATCTCGATGATCAGCTGAGCGGACAGTTTACCAATGCCAAGACGTTTATTGGAGACAATGTGATCCGAAGTGTAGGCAGTAGAGTGGAATTGCGGGATGAATTGAAAGGAAGAAATAGCGGAGGCGTATTCTTGACCACGATTCATAAATTCAATGAAGACACCGAATTACTGACCGAGCGCAGCAATGTGATTTGTATTTCGGATGAGGCACATAGAAGCCAGACGAATCTAGACCAGAAAGTCCGTGTGACAGAGCAAGGCGTAAAGAAGAGTTTTGGATTTGCGAAGCATCTCCATGATTCCCTTCCGAATGCGACCTATGTGGGCTTTACCGGTACGCCGATCGATGCGACCATGGATGTGTTTGGGGAGATCGTGGATACCTACACCATGACCGAATCGGTGATGGATGAGATTACAGTTCGCATCGTGTATGAAGGAAGAGCAGCAAAGGTTTTATTGGAAAACAGCAAGCTTCAGCAGATCGAAAAATATTACAATCAAGTAGCTGAGGCAGGTACCAATGAATACCAGATCGACGAAAGTAAGAAGCAGATCACCCAGATGCGTACCATACTTGGTGATCCGGGACGGATTCAGGCCATCGCCAATGATTTTGTCAGACACTATGAAGCCCGGGTAGAAGAAGGAAGTACGATCAAGGGAAAAGCCATGTTTGTGTGTTCGACCCGGGAGATTGCCTATCAACTCTATCAGAAAATTATAGGATTGAGACCTGCATGGGCAGAAGTATTGGTAGCAGCGGAAGGAGTGGAGCTAAGTGAAAAGGATACCCGGGAACTGAAACCTATGGCAAGAGTCAACATGGTGATGACTCGATCAAAGGACGATAAAAAGGAGCTTTGGGAAGCTTTGGGCACGCAGGATTACCGAAAGGAGCTGGATCGACAGTTTAAGAATGCCAAGAGTAATTTTAAGATAGCGATTGTGGTGGATATGTGGCTGACGGGATTTGATGTTCCATTTTTGGATACCATGTACATCGACAAACCGCTGCAGGAGCATAGCTTGATTCAGACGATTTCCAGGGTAAACCGGAAGTTTGAAGGAAAGACAAAAGGCTTGGTGGTGGATTACATCGGTATCAAGAAACAGATGAATCTTGCATTGAAGCAGTATTCAACTGTGGATAGCCAGAACTTTGAAGACATCGAGCAATCCATCATCGTGGTGAAAGATCAGGTGAATCTGCTGGAGGCTATTTTCCATAAGTTTGATTACAGCAAGTATTTCAATGGCTCACCGTTGGAGCAACTACACACGCTGAATCAATCGGCTGAATTCGTTCAGATAACCCAGCAATTGGAAAAACGCTTTATGAATCTGGTGAAGCGGATGAAAGCGGCTTATGATATTTGCTCCGGATCTGCGGCATTTACAAATGAGGCCAAAGACAAGATTCATTTTTTCATAGCGGTGCGATCCATTGTTTTCAAACTCACTAAAGGCGAAGCTCCAGATACCGATCAGATGAATGCGAAGGTGCGGGAAATGATCCATGACGCGATTTTAAGTGAGGGAGTAGAAGAGATCTTCAAGTTGGGAGAGGACGATCACAAAGAGGTAGATATTTTCGAGGCCGACTACTTGGCTAAGATTGATAAGATCAAATTGCCCCATACCAAGATCAAACTCCTGCAAAAGCTTTTGGCAAGAGCCATCGATGAGTTTAAGCAAATCAACAAGATCAAAGGCGTGGATTTCTCGAAGAAGATGCAGCATCTAGTAGAGAAGTATAACGAGCGGAAGGAATCCGATGTATTGCAAAGTGAGGTCTTGGAAGACTTCACGAATGAGATTATCGACTTGTATTATGCCATGAAGAAGGAGAAGGAATCCTTTGCAGAAATGGGAATTGATTTCGAAGAAAAGGCTTTTTATGATATTCTGAAGGAGTTGGCAGTGAAATATGACTTTGTCTATCCTGAAGATAAACTGATTCATTTGGCTCAGCTGGTCAAAGATGTGGTGGATGACAAAGCCAAATACACTGATTGGAGTAAGCGGGAAGATATCAAAGCCGAGTTGAAAGTGGATTTGATTATCCTACTCGCTGAGAACGATTATCCTCCCGTAGATCGGGATGAGGTGTACAAGGAGATTTTTGAGCAGGCGGAGAATTTTAAGAGGTATCAGAAAATAAATTCTTAAATCTCGACTAATAGCCCAGCAACAAAAAAGAGGGTTTCCTTTCCAAGAAACCCTCTTTATTTTTTACTTATGCTGCACTCTTATCCTTCAAACCAGACAAATCAAGGATTGAGATTCAATTGAGGTTGCTTAGACCTTCTATCTCTTGTGCTGAGCGTTGTCGAAGCATCACTTCTTCTCAATCGTAATTTTCTCAGGCAATAGGTCATTCAAGCTTTTCAAATCACCATTGATGATCTGGTCAAGTTTTGCTAAATGTGCTGCTAATTCCTTCGACAATTCCTCAAACACCACATAAGCAGCATCGGTTGGTCGGGCTTGTCCACTTTCCACACTTCGCTGCAAAGATGCCAGACGATTATTCAGTTTGATCGGGAAATTCAATGGATCCTGACCGCTTTGATTCTGCACCTGATACAGATCTTCTTCTATAACTTTCATCTTTTCAAGCATTGCAGTCAGTTCGGTGGTGATTTTTGCATCAGCTGAATTTCCCATTTCCTTTGCCTGCTCCCGAACTTTCCTGATTAGAATCACAGCCTCATTGGCTTCAGATACTTTATCTCTGATTTGTACTGCCAGATCAAATTGCTTCTGTAAATCTTCCGCAGTGATTCCTTCCAGATTCGGATCCATTTCCAATTCGAAAGACGTATTTTTCTCAACACCGTTCGCTTTAAGATTCACTTGGTAAGTGCCAATCGGAGCCATAGGTCCTCTTTGTGGTCTTGCACCCCAGATGATCATTCCGTCAAAAACAGTAGCTCCGGGATAGCGCATATCCCAAGTAAAGGTATTCAAGCCGGCATTGGTTGCTAGAGTATTTCTTTCAGTTTTCCCTTTTTTGCCCGTGTAGGTATTGATTAGATTTCCTTGAGCATCTTTGATTTCAATCGTTACGCTGTCTGCTTCATTCGGCAAATAATATTGAATGGCCGCATTGTAGACGCCCCGAATGGGATTTGCAGGTTTGAACAAGGCGACTTCTTTTTTGGCATTCACATCCATTGCCTCTCGCAAGGGTCGAATATCATCCAAAATCCAAAAACCTCTTCCGTGAGAACCCAAAACAACATCGTCATTTTTCAGCACCAAATCCCGGATAGGTGTATCCGGCAGATTCAATTGGAGGGATTGCCACGCTGCGCCATCGTTGAATGATACATAAACGCCATGTTCAGTGGCCAAATAAAGCAATCCCGGCTTGACCAGATCCTCACGGATTGCTCGGGCGAAATGTCCGTCAGCGATGCCATTGGTGATCTTGGTCCAGGTTTTTCCATAATCTGCCGTCTTATAAACATACGGCTGACGATCGTCTACCTGATATCGATTAGCCGCCAGATAAACCGTTCCCGGTTTGAATTTACCCTCATCCAAAATTTCAATTCTGGAATATTGTGGCAAGTCTTTCGGGGTAATATCCGACCAGCTTTTACCGCCGTTTCTGGTAATACTTACTTTTCCATCATCAGATCCAGCCCAGATGGTATTGATATCATGACCAGATGGTGCCAAAGCAAAAACTGTCGCATAAATCTCCGGACCGTTCATGTCTTTGGTGATCACTCCACCGGTCACGCCCAACGTCTCAGGATCCGCAACTGTCAAATCCGGGCTGATTTTTTCCCAAGTTTGGCCATCGTTGGTTGTTTTCCAGACATGCTGGGAAGTCGTGTACATGATAGAAGGATCCAACGGTGAAAACATAATGGGGAAAGTCCATTGCCATCTTTCCGGAAGGGCAGAAGCAGGCTCACCCGAGAAAAATCTCGGATAAACCTGAATATCCCTGATCTGACCTGTTTTGCGATTGTATCGAGTCAACAAAGCCCCCTGACTTCCTGCATAAAACACATCCGGATCCGTAGGACTTTGGGTGATCCAACCGCTTTCTCCGCCTCCAACTTCATAATGCCAACCATGTCCCGGGCCAGATCCCATTTTATTTTCCCAACCTTCACTTGGCATAGCAAGGGTAGTATTATCCTGCTGAGCACCGGCCACATGATAAGGCACATCACTAGTGGTCATCACATGATAAAACTGAGTGGTCGGGTAGTCTTCCTCGGTCCAAGTCTTGCCTCCATTGATACTTACCACACCACCGCCATCATTGGCGCTGATCATTCGCATGGGATCGTTGGGGTCGATCCAGAGATCGTGATTGTCACCGTGAGGAACTGTAATTTCTGTGTCAAAAGTTTTGCCTCCGTCAGTAGATTTAAAAAAATCCACATTCAGGCCATAGACCGTTTCTTTGTCAAGAGGATCCGCATAAATTCGGGAATAATAGAAAGCCCGCTGACGAAGTTTGCGTTCGTCGTTCACTTTTTCCCAAGTCCAACCAGCATCTTCTGAGCGGAAAACTCCGCCTTCATTTGCTTCGACAATTGCCCAGATACGATTGGGATCAGCAGGCGAGACCGTCACACCGATTTTCCCGATTGGGCCAGCAGGCATTCC
>JBKJKX010000005.1:0-16611 GCA_046597285.1 Algoriphagus sp.
TCGTTGGGTTTGCAGAACCGACCGGAGTGGGTCAGCTGCAAGCCCGTGAGCAGATCATCGGTGCGACCAAAGGTTTCCCGATGTGCAGTTTGAATCAATTGAAAGAGCTCGACAAAATCCTGAAAGTTTTTTTCATTCATCAGGAGCTGATTCGGATTGGCGCGTCCTTCATGCCGGACAGCAACTGCCTCGCAACCCCAGAGTAATTTTGCCCCGCTGATCCCGAAGTTTTTCCAACGTCGCTTGGTTAATTCTGTAGGGCGACCATCTTCTGTTCCGTCCCAGCCTTCCATCGGCAGGATACAAAAAGCGTTTCCGATTTGATTGCCGGACCGAAGCTGATGAGCTTTCGCAAAAGGAGAATTTTCGCCAGAAATCAAGGTTTCATCGAAACCCAGGTCAATTCCTTCTCTATCCAGATGATCCCGAAACTGCTCAGCTGTTTTCAGCTGGGCAACTCGAGGATATTGTGGTTTATTTTTGCCGGCGCTCATTTCGCAATACAGTTAAAAAAGCTGTAATATTTTTCGCCCCTGATAGTTCGCTGCAGGAGCAAAGCCAGTTCGCGAGCATGATAATCGCCCCACATGCTTGATTCTCCATGAGGAGCCAAAGCAGGATCCGCCACATAATCCCACCCATTTGGCTGGTGATAAATCGAATGCAAAATCATTCCCTGATGGTTTGAATCGGTGGAAAGATAAGGTTCACTGAAGAGAGTTTGGGCAAGCTGACCACCTGTCTGGATGTATTTCGACGATCGATCCGGATCGGATTCTTTCAGCCAGTTTCCTATTCGCAGGAAACCTTGAGCTGCAATACTTGCAGCAGAACTGTCCACAGGTTCATGCGAATTATATGGGTCGGCTGGTCGATTCAGATAATCTCCCATTTGATGCAAGTTTGGAGCTCCAGTATCCCAATAAGGGATGCCGTCAGTGGGGGTATTTGCAAGATAAAACTCCGCAGTTGAAATGGCTGCCTGCGAAAGTTCTGCAATCAAAGCTTTTTTGGAAATGATTTCTGAATAATCAGATTCAGGTATTTTGTCTAAAATCTCCAATGTCTCGCCCAAACCTGCAATAGCCCAGGCAAGTCCACGGGTCCACGTGCTGAATCCGGTGTAGCCCTGTTGGGAATTGGGGCATCGATAATTTCCGTCGTTCGTATTGAAAATAATCTCATGAGCGGTCCGACCTGAGACGTCATATCTATCCCTGCCTTTTCCATAGAAAATAGAAAACCGAACCGTGCTCAACAAATGCTGAATTGCCCGGTGGAGGAGATTTATGCGTTTGTCATTTTCTCCCTGAAGAATATGGCCGAGCGAATGAGAAAGGATCAAAACCCGGCAGGTACGGATCGTGTCTACGAAAAGCGAATGAGGTCCATTAAACGAATACATGTATCCGCCTCCGGGTGTATTTGTCCATCGAAGTGCCTGAACCGCCCCGCTTACTTTGATAGCTAGTTGGTAAAACTCTTTCTCCCAAACCGAACCTTCAATTTTTCCTTCTTCTATCATTCGAAGGAGATTTCCGTAGGTACTCACGTTGTTGAAACCATGATCATGAACACCCGTGTGAGTGAGATGCGGCGCCATTTTCTTTATCGTATTCTCTCTGCCGATCTGGAGAAATTGCTCGTCACCGGTCGCATCGAACTGAAGTAAGGCAGATCCATATTGGAAACCCTGAGTCCATTCGGTCCATCCTCGAGTGACGTATTCCCCTTTTTCGGTAAAAACCGGAGCACCTTTCGCAGAGTCAAAAGACTTTTCTATTTGCAAAATCTTTTCTGCTGAGAGTTTCCAGAATCTTTTGAGAGGATCCTCGAGCTGAGATATGTTAAATGAAGAATCAAGCTGCATGGGTCGATTTTTGGGTGAAATGATGACTTAGCATCAGGATAAGGGTTATTACAAACAAGATACAATACATCGCAAAGTCTAAAGGCAAATCTCCGATTTGATTGGGAACAAATCCTGCCAGAGAAAGGACAAAATATCCGAGGGCAAAACTTGATAGAATGAGGAGGGATTTCGGGGGATTTTTGAAAATCACTGCACCCAACACAACTGGAGCTATCATGGATGTTCCCGTGAAACTCACCCTTGCCAAAAGCACCAATTCATCGCTCATATAAGTTGAAAAGACCAAGACTATCAGGGAGAAAAAGACGATTCCAATTTTCGTAATTCTCATATCACGGGTATCCGAGCCAGATAGAAGGGAACGAAGCTCGGTTCCCAAAGCAAAAATCTGAGCATTCGTTGTGGAGAGACAAGCTGCGAATAATCCGACGACTGCGAGTGCCGCGATAGGTTCCGCTTGATCAAAGAGCAGTGAATTCGAAAGAAAATCAGCGGTGCTTGCCTCGGGATATTTCACCGCACCATATAATCCGATAAAGGCCGTTGGCAAAATCACTAGGATTGCGAAAATTCCAACTGCATACGCCATTTTGTGTACCGATTTCAAATCTTTCAAAATGACCAATCGAGTAGTGAATTGAGGCTGGGAGATCGGAATGAGTACAATTGCAATCGCTGAAGCGATCAGAAAAGGACTGGTGAAGAGGCCTTTCGGACCGGGAAGACTCAGTAAACCGACATTGGTTTCCGCTACTTGTGCCAAGGCAGGCTCAAGACCTCCGGCCATTTTCAAGCAGGTAACTCCAATAATCCAGATCACGACCAGTAAAATCACACCCTGAATAGCATCGCTGTACATGATGGCTTTTAATCCACCGATTTCAGAATAGATCAGCATCAAAACCACCAAAATCGCAGACCAGGACCAATATGGAAGCAAATCAGGGAAAGCAGCATTCAGAAAGATTGAAATCCCGCGGATCTGAATCGCAACATAAGGAATCAGAAACAGAAACGAACTGATGAAAATAAGGTAACCGGCAAATCGATTTTGATAGCAAATCTGGATAAATCCCGCCACCCCTTTATATCCGGTGATTGCTGCTCTTTTTCTCAAAGAATAGCCAAACCAGATCAGCATAAAAACCATAAATGCATCTGAAAGTGCCAGAAAAATCCAAGCTCCGACACCGTGAGTCCGAAAAAAATCAGGCATTCCCATGAATGTAAAAGCACTGAACAAGGCGGCTGAGAAGGTAAGGAAACCGAGAATCGCACCAATATTAGATCCAGCTAAGATGAAATCGTCCGAAGTTCGATTTTTGCTGTAAGACTTATAAGAAGCGTAACCTAGCGAAACCAGAAACAGAGCGAAGAAGAAAATCAACCATCCAATCATGGCTTTTTAGGCTCTTCATGTGGAAAGAAAACGGAGCCGAGGTAAGTAAGCCCCACGACCAACACGGTGATCAGGAAGCCCGACCAAAAAATAAATGGGATGTTCCATAATATGGGGGTCAATTTGTTTTCTTCAAAAACAAACCAATATGAACCTACCGCAAGTGCTAAAACGGCGAATAGGATGGCATTCCAAATTTTGGGTTTCATAGATTTTGGGTTAAAGAATGTTTGGTTAAATGGCTAAAAGAGCTATTCAATTATACAAGAATGGCTCAAAATAGGAAATATCCTTTTCAATACCAGCCTGCTGGAAGGAAGCTTTCTATCTTTTTAAAATTCTGTTTTAGGTAAAATCCGGATGGTTCCGAGATCAATCCTGTTTGACATTAATCAAACTTATCCGTTCTCCTTTGGAATATTTTTCTAATTTTGCACCAATTTGGACCTAAGTATTTTCTTTTCTCTCAATCCCCATTTGAAATGCCTAAAGACAGTAGCATCAAGCACGTACTCATAATTGGTTCTGGCCCCATCGTAATCGGACAAGCTTGCGAATTTGACTATGCAGGTTCTCAGGCAGCAAGATCCCTTCGAGAAGAAGGCATCATTGTCACCCTGATCAACTCCAATCCGGCGACGATCATGACCGATCCGGTAACTGCGGACAACGTGTATTTACTTCCTTTGGAAAAGAAATCCATTGTAAAAATCCTAAAAGATCACCCAGATATTGACTCAATATTGCCAACTATGGGTGGTCAGACTGCTTTGAATCTTGCCATTGATTGTGACAAGGGCGGTGTTTGGAATAAGTTTGGAGTGAAAATGATTGGTGTAGATATAGAGGCAATCGATACTGCAGAAAACCGAGAGAAATTTAAAGCTCTGATGGAAAAAATCGGAGTCGGAGTATGTAAAGGAGATACAGCCACTTCTTTCCTTCAGGGAAAAGAAATCGCACAGGAAATTGGTTTCCCATTAATCATCAGGGCATCCTATACATTGGGTGGTGCAGGCGGAGCTTTCGTTGAAAAGGAGGAGGATTTTGAAAAAGCGTTGGTGGCTGGACTTCAGGCTTCCCCGGTTCACGAAGTGCTCATCGAGCAAAGTATTGTTGGCTGGAAGGAGTATGAGTTGGAAGTGATGCGGGATAACATCGGCAACATGATCGTAATCTGCTCCATCGAAAACTTTGACCCAATGGGAGTGCACACGGGTGATTCGATCACGGTTGCCCCTGCGATGACATTACCCGATACGGTATATCAGCGAATGAGAAACTTCGCTATAACGATGATGAACAGCATCGGCACTTTTGCAGGAGGTTGTAATGTGCAATTCTCTGTGAGTCCGGATAACGAAACCATCATCGGAATCGAAATCAATCCGAGAGTTTCAAGATCTTCAGCTTTAGCATCTAAAGCAACTGGCTACCCAATTGCAAAAGTGGCAGCTAAACTCGCCATCGGATACAACTTGGATGAACTTAAAAACTCAATAACTGGAAATACATCGGCATTTTTTGAGCCTTCGATTGATTATGTAATCGTAAAAATCCCTCGCTGGAACTTTGATAAATTCAAAGATTGTGACAGGAGATTGGGACTTTCCATGAAGTCTGTTGGAGAAGTAATGGGGATTGGTCGAAACTTCCAGGAGGCTTTGCAAAAAGCTTGTCAGTCTCTTGAGATCAAAAGAAATGGCTTGGGAGCTGACGGGAAAGAACTGAGAGATCAGGCCCAGATTCTATACTCTTTGGCAAATCCGAGCTGGAACAGATTATTTCATATCTATGATGCATTCAAGCTGGGAATTTCCTTCCGAACAATTCATGATCTGACCAAAATTGATAAGTGGTTTCTGAAGCAAATCGAGGAATTTATTCACATCGAGGCTGAGATTGAAAAATATAAAATCGATACCATCCCATTTGAAATGATGGATTTGGCCAAGAAAAGAGGCTATGCGGATCGTCAGATTGCTCATTTATTGGATTGCCTTGAAAGCGAAGTTTTCAACAAACGATACCATGAATTGGGAATAAAGCGAGTTTATAAGCAGGTAGATACTTGTGCAGCAGAATTCGCAGCACAAACACCTTATTATTACTCAACCTTCGGAGAGGAAAACGAGTCCATAAGATCAGAGAAGAAGAAGGTGGTGGTTTTGGGCTCCGGACCAAACAGGGTCGGGCAGGGAATCGAGTTTGATTACTCATGCGTACATGGAGTTCTTGCTGCGAAAGAATGTGGATATGAAACCATCATGATTAATTGCAACCCGGAGACAGTTTCAACGGACTTTGATATTGCGGATAAGTTGTATTTCGAACCGGTATTCTGGGAGCATATCTATGAGATCATCCTCCAAGAGAATCCGGTGGGAGTAATCGTTCAGCTGGGTGGACAGACTGCCTTGAAACTTGCAGAAAAGCTCGATAAATACGGAATCAAGATTATCGGAACTAGTTTCGAAGCCTTGGATTTGGCAGAAGACAGAGGTCGATTCTCTAACTTACTCAAGGAACTTGGGATTCCTTATCCTGAGTTTGGCACCATTCATAACACGGACGAAGCGCTTGAGCTTTGCAAAACTCTTGGATTTCCATTGCTGGTTAGGCCTAGTTATGTTTTGGGCGGACAAGGCATGAAAATCGTCATCAACGAGAAAGAACTAGAGCAACATGTTGTCAATGTCCTCAGGGATATTCCAAACAATGAGATTCTGCTGGATCACTTCTTGGAAGGAGCGATTGAGGCGGAAGCTGATGCAATCTGTGACGGAGAAAATGTCTACATCATCGGAATCATGCAGCATATAGAGCCGGCCGGAATTCACTCAGGAGATTCCTACGCAGTATTGCCGCCCTATAATTTGGGAGACTTGGTGATGAGACAAATCGAGGTTCATACTGAAAAAATAGCCTTGGCGCTGAGAACGGTAGGATTGATCAATATCCAGTTTGCGATCAAAAATGACAAAGTTTACATCATCGAGGCGAACCCAAGAGCTTCTCGAACGGTGCCTTTTATTTGCAAAGCGTATCAGGAACCTTATGTCAATTATGCCGTAAAGGTGATGCTAGGAGAGAATAAAGTAACAGACTTTGAATTCAATCCTGTGAAAAAGGGTTATGCCATCAAGGAGCCAATTTTCTCTTTCCATAAATTTCCAAATGTAAATAAGGAACTGGGGCCTGAAATGAAATCGACTGGGGAAGCGATCTACTTCATAGATGATTTGATGGATGATTATTTCCTTAAAATTTATTCTGAGCGAAATCTCTATCTGAGCAGGTAAGCTCTTTCACAAAAATTATAAATGTTTTGGTAAAGTTTCTTGTAATTCTACTTGGTGTTGGATGGCTTTTGGGCCAGTTAGTTCGGTATTTTTTACGAAGTAAGCTTGCAAAGTTTGCCCAACAGGTGAACGCAGCGGCAGCCGAACAAAAGCGTGAACAACAAAGAAAGTCGAGACCGGAATCAGCAGTAAATGTTGACTTTGTGCCGCGAGAGCACCTTAAGAAAAATCAAAAAGATATTCAAGGCGGAGAATATGTTGATTACGAAGAAGTGAAGGAGTAATCTTTCACTTTTTTTGTTTCACCTGTCGACCTAGGAAAACCTTAAACCCGCTTTCGGTTTTGGTTCCAATTAAAAAATCCTCTCCTCCATCTTTCAATCCCAATTTTTTCTTTAATTCCTCTGAACCTGTA
The DNA here is from genome assembly GCA_046597285.1 of Algoriphagus sp. GTDB lineage: Bacteria > Bacteroidota > Bacteroidia > Cytophagales > Cyclobacteriaceae > Algoriphagus. The sequence continues at coordinate 6,990 of JBKJKX010000005.1, forward strand.
GCGTAATTCCGGGTAATCACATTTGCCTTTCCGGAAGGGAAAAGCTTTTTAATCACCTCCTTTTTTGAAGAAATTTCCCCTATAATCTCAAAAACCCTTCCGGGAATTTCCTTTGGAAAATCAGATGAAGTGTAGAGATGGCTATTCTTTTCAAGTTTTTTGAAACCAAATCGCTGTCCAAAACTCTTGAATGCCCCGGCTTTTAATATTGCAGAAAGTGGCTCAATAAGGTAGGTTTCTGCCTCCCCAAAAACGGATTTAACCTCAGATTCTTCTGAAAGTGAAAAGCTAAAATGAGCTATTTTTTTGCCCAAATCAACTGCTTCTATTTCAACCGGGCTCGATATTGAATTCTCATTTTCTTTCGACCAATCCAGCAAAAGCTCTTTGACTTCATTTTTCAAAGAAATAACTCTAACTTTTTGAATGTCTGGAAGTTCGGTCAAAGCCTGTGAAATATCCAACATCGGGGAGGCTTTGATCAGAATCCGATCGGCTTTGCTTTTCATCAATTCCCAGGCGCTGACAAGATCAGGTTCGCAATCCTGAAGGAGATACAACTTTTGATTTCCTTTCCCCCGCCTAGCAGGATCAGCATAAATCAGGTCAAAATGCTTGGTGGTGTTTTTCAAAAAATCTAATCCATCTCCAGGGAAAATTTCAAACTTTCCGGGAAACAATATTTCCAGATTGTTCGCTGCAATCTCAGCCAAATCTTGTTGTTGTTCGCAGTAAATGGCTTTTTCGAAGCCTTCACTTAAAAAATAGCTATCCACGCCAAATCCTCCGGTCAAGTCGATCATTAATTTCCCGGCAAGGTTTATTGCTTTGAATCGCGCAGTTTCTTCAGATGAACTCTGCTCAAGGGAAATGGAAGCGGGGAAAATTATCTTGGGATTGGAAGACCAGGAAGGGAGTTTTTTCGCAGCTTTTTGTCTTGCAAAAATTTGTTGAACAGCAGCTTTTAGGTCAAAATCAACTTTCCCCTGATACTTAAAAAGTAAAAGTGCAGGATCTTCATTCAGATGATCCTGCACAAATTGTTGGAAGTCAGCCTGATGATATTGGCTTTGTTCCATTAAATCAAGCCGTTTTCTAAGGCATATTCTGCGATCTGAACTGCGTTTGTAGCAGCGCCTTTTCTCAGGTTATCTGCCACAATCCACATATTCAAGGTATTTGGCTGAGACTCGTCGCGTCTTAATCGACCTACAAATACTTCATCTTTCTTGTGAGCCGTAATAGGCATCGGGTAGATAAAGTTTGCCGGATCATCCTGAACAACCAATCCCGGATATTCAGAAAGCAATTTTCTCACTTCTGCCAGATCAAAATCCTCTTTGAATTCCACGTTGACAGCCTCCGAGTGGCCTCCTACAGTTGGGACTCTTACAGTGGTTGCAGTCACCTGAATGGTATCGTCGCTGAAAATTTTCTTGGTTTCGTTGATCATTTTCATTTCCTCCTTGGTGTAGCCGTTCGATTGGAACACATCGATATGGGGAAGAACATTCATGTCAATCTTATACGGATAGACCATTTGAGGGGTCTCTCCGGCGCGTTCTGACATCATTTGGTCAACCGCTGCTTTTCCGGTTCCAGTTACAGATTGATAGGTAGAAACGACAATACGCTTGATGCCGTATCGCTGGCGCAAAGGCTCCAATGCCAACACCATCTGAATGGTTGAGCAATTAGGGTTTGCAATTATTTTATCGGTTTTGGTAATTTCCTTCGCATTGATCTCCGGCACAATCAATTTCTTGCTTGCATCCATTCGCCAGGCGGAGGAATTATCGATCACCATTGTTCCAACTGCTGCGAATTTCGGAGCCCACTCCAGAGAAGTGCTGCCTCCGGCTGAGAAAATAGCGACTTCAGGTTTCAAAGAAACAGCCTGTTCCAATCCGATCACTGTGTAAGGTTTACCTTTATATGAAATCTGTTTACCTACTGATCGCTCGCTGGCGACAAGTAAAAGTTCATCAAAAGGGAAGTTGTGCTCATCGAGCACTTCCAGGATTTCTGAGCCCACCAAGCCGGTAGCTCCTACTACTGCTAATTTCATCTTCTTACGTTGTTTTTAATTTTCAGATGTCACTTGCAAAACAAACTCCCAATTGATAGGAATCATAAAAGTAAGTTTCATCGGATTGGTTCTAATAGGTTATTACTGAATTTGAAAGCACAAAAGTAAGGACTAAGCGTTCATTTTCAGGTTTTTGTCCAGAAATTATTGAGAATGATTGATTCAAAATCAACTAATAACTTTCAATAAATTCAATTTGCATTTATATATTTAGGTGGGTTTTTTTAATTGATAATCAGTGAGATTCATTTTTTTTAGCCTTCTCTTTTTTGTATTTCCTTTTCATTTTGGTGAAAAGGAAAACAATAAGCTATTAATCCCGCAAAAGCAGGACTTCGAATCACCGTTTTCTATTGTCAATTTCCCGGAGGAATTCCTTCCAGGATGGACAGCAAATGACATCAGATCTACCTCCTCAAGGATTTTCCAATCAGCCAATTTGGGAAGGAATGGAGGCAAAGCGCTAGCAGTTCAGCCAATTTCGACTTTTAATGGTGAATTGATTATTAGGCTTTCAACGGAAAATCTGATAAATGCTAAAGTTCAGTTTTGGGCAAGATCTGTACAAAACGGAACCGGAAACCGACCTGCTCATATTTTTTATTCGTGGAGTGAGAGTTTGGAAGGCGAATTTATTCCTGCCCAATTGCTGGGTGATGCCAATGAATTTAAAAATGAAAATCAGGAATTCAGGAGATTTCAAGTTGCAATGCCTCAAAATTTTATGAATTCAGATCAAATTTTCTTTCGAATAGAAATCCGGTATGGACCAGGATCTGGAAATTGCGCACGTTGGGTGATGGATGATTTTGAGTTTGGGGAAATAGTGCAGGATGTCACTCCGCCAAAAATTGTTTCAGTTCGGGGCTTCGATGAACGCGAGCTTTTGGTCCAATTTAATGAGGCGGTGGATCCTGTCTTTTCACAGTTTCTATTGAATTACAAATTGGATGGAATTGAACCTGAGGAAGTAGAATTAAAAGCGGATTCACTTATCAGATTATTTTTTTCTCAGCCTCTAGAAAAGGCTAAAGAGTATTCACTTCAAATCATTGAGATTCCGGATTTGGAAGGAAATTTTCTCCGGGACACGTTAATCAATATTCAATTTTTCGATCCAACCAAAATCCCTAAGAAAGGATTGGTCATCAATGAAATTATGCCCGCCCCTAGGGCTGATTTTGACTTGCCAAATGTGGAATATGTGGAGATTTTTCATGCGGGAGAATATGAGGTACGAATGGAAAACCTCAAATGGTCCAACTCGAGATCGGAAGTTGCCTTGAAGGATTTTTGGCTAAAACCTGGAGAATATGTTTTACTCGTTTCTGAAAATCAGGCGGCTTTGATGGAAGAATTTGGGAAAGTCATTCCGATAAAAGATTGGCCAACACTATTGAATTCTGGCGATCAACTGGTTTTGAAGGATGACCATGGAATTGTCATTGATCAGATTGAGTATTCAACTTCGAGTTGGGGTGGGAGTGAGTTTTCGAACGGTGGATACAGTCTTGAACTCATAAATCCATTTTATGGGTGTGATCAATCAGATTTACTTCAGCCTTCAAAAGACCCTTTTCGCGGGACGCCAGGAAAGAAAAATTCTGTTTTGGATTTGAGGGAGGATATAATTTCTCCGGAATTCATTTCTTGGAAATTTATTTCACCATCTCAACTTGAGCTTACTTTTTCAGAAACGATCTATCAGGATATTTCAGCAGAGAATTTCACTATTCAGCCATCAGTCCTGATCGATAGCTTGATCTCTAATCGATCAAAGATTATACTGGAAGTGGGATTGGAGGAAAATTTGGAATATCAACTTTCTATTTCAGGTTTAAGGGACTGCTTCGGGAATATCCTTCAATCTTCAAATTCAGTTCTGATTGTCCTTCCAAGTCTTGCAAAAATTGGAGATATCGGAATTAATGAACTGCTTTTCAACCCAAGAACCGGAGATCCTAAGTTTGTTGAATTACAAAATCTCACGAATAAATACCTTGAAATAGGAAACTGGAAATTAGCGAATCTCAATGCAAGCGGAAAAATAGACCAAGTTCGAATAATCAGTGGAAATGGTTTTGTGATCCCTCCGTCAGCTTATTTAGCGATTGCTACAGATTCAGAACGATTGAAGCTAGGCTATCCGCGTTCTATTTCGGGTTTGTTTCACACCGTTTCTTCTTTGCCAAGCTATCCTGTTTCTGGAGGTACAGTGGTTTTGCTTAATGAAAATGATCAAATCGTAGAGGAGTTTGCTTATGATGAAAACCTGCATCATCCACTATTGCGAGATCCAAAGGGAGTTTCCTTGGAAAGAATTTCAACTCAATCATCTCCAAACCTTACCTCGAATTGGCATTCTGCATCTGCTAAAGAAGATTATGCAACTCCTGGCAGAAAAAACTCCCAAGTAATATCCGGAGAATTTGAAGGAGAAATCATTCAAATAGAACCTGCGGTTTTTGATCCCGAAGGAAGCAATGGAAATACTTTTACAACTATTCGGTATCAGCTAGATCAGTCAGGTTGGATAGGAAGTTTTCGGATATATAATATTTCGGGTCAGCTGATGGATATTTTGGCACAAAATGAAATACTGGGCGTAGATGGTTTTTTCACATGGACCGGAACAGATTCGCAGGGAGGCAAAGTCAGGCCTGGGTATTATGTATTAGTAGTTGAGATGTATGATATTTCAGGAAACGTAAAAGTGATTCGAAAAGCAATCGGCGTGGCAACAAAATTGTAATTTATTGTTCAATTCTTGTTCCTTAAATGCATAAAATCAGTAAATTAGGAATCACTTAACACCCAAAACCCATGGAAGAAGGCCTTATAAATCGAGCATTAAAACGTTTCGTCATTGAAGGGGGTACCGATCTTCGTGAAGTTCAACAGTATTTGTTAATGAAGTTTAAAATTGATGTAGAGCATTTAGTTCTCCAAAAGAGATTAGAAAAAATGTCAACACAACAAAAAGCCGTCGCATGATGGTTTTTTTTTTGGAATGTCCTTTCACTGAAGACATTATTTAGTCCTAATAGTTTTTTCTGCACTCAGAATTCTCTTTCTAACTTTCATGAACAAATAATTTAAACATTTTCAGAAACCATAAGAGTTTGATTAATAGAATGATAATATTGAAATTTTTTGTCTTATGACTGGAAACGGATAATATTTGCCTTGACTCATTTTTTAATTTTTGCAATTCAGCAGTTGAAACGTATTTTAGGGAAGGAATAAATCAATATTCCGACTGTATCAATCTCACCTAATAATTTTTGCCATGAGCCAGGAAGGAAAGACCGCGTATTCTCAGGATGAACTGAAAGAATTTGAACAAATTATCCTTCAAAAATTAGCTGTGGCTAAAGAAGAGCTGCATACAATGAAGGATACAATGAGTAAGAAGAATGATAGTGGTACAGACTACACCGCTTCTACTTCCAAATTGCTTGAAGATGGTGCAGATACACTTGAGAGAGAAAGTATGAGTCAGCTTGCAGCAAGACAGCAAAAGTTTGTCGTCAATCTTGAGAATGCACTGATTCGTATTAAAAATGGTACGTATGGAGTCTGTGTAGATACAGGAAAGCTGATTTCAAAAGAAAGATTGAGAGCAGTTCCTCACACGATGCATTCTATCGAGGCTAAACTGGCAAAGAAATAAATCTTGGATTTCCTTCACAGGCATATTGAGGCGTTGATTTTTTGCGCGCCGGCGCCACTTCCAACGGAGGAAATTATTAAATGCCTGAGCGAATTGTTCCAGGCTGAAGTTCCCCTCGAACATGTCGAAAAGGCTATTTCCGACTTGCAGGATAAATATTACGCTGGCGAATTTGCTTTCGCGGTGGAGAATTTAGGCGGCGGGTACCAGTTTTTGACAAAGCCTGCATACCAAACCAGCATTAGTATTCTTCTAAGGCAGCAATCCCAAAAGAGACTTTCACCGGCTCAGTTGGAAACTCTTTCGATTATTGCCTATAAGCAACCGGTCACTAAAGGTGAAGTGGAACAAATTCGAGGTGTGAATAGTGATTATTCCATTCAAAAACTCCTCGAGAAAGAACTTATTGAGATCAAAGGAAAGACAGATGGGGTAGGTAGGCCGTTGATTTATGGAACTTCCGGGAGGTTTATGGAATACTTTGGAATCAATTCCATTCAGGATTTACCTCATCTAAAAGACTTTTCGCAGCCTGAAAATCAAATCGGAGAGGAGCGAGGCTGATGAATTATAAGGGCATTACTTTGGCCAATTGAGCAACCAAAAACCTTTTACCTGACTTAACTTCAAGACAAATAACCCGAGTCCTACGAGTTTCGCCTTTTTCAAATTCCCTTCCTGAGAGTAAAAATCTTTTACCTGAACCTAGATCAGAAAGGAATACTTCCTCTTTTGTTTCGGTATGTAAATCATATTTGCTCATCTCCTTCATCAAAAACAAATCTGCTGCGGAACTTGCTTTTGGGTTCTTCATATGCTTTCTAAGCGGAATTGAAAGATCAATCGGGAAAGAACTCATAGAAAAAAGAGGAACCATCAATTGTTGAAAAGTAGTTTTCCATTCTTTGCCGTGAGGAGGGATATCAATCCCAAAATGGAGAAAGGCATGCAAGTGCGCGACCTCGTGGACGTAGGTGAGGAGAAATTGATAGGGATTTAGGTCGCCATTCAGTGTAATAATCTGATGGGTCCGATCTCTTCTGTACCTAAAATCCCCAAGTTTTGATTTCCTGCTAGCTGTTGTTCTGAAAGAAAAAGGCTCCTGCTGCCAAAGCTTAATGCAATAATCAACGGCTGAGTTTGGCAGGTGTTTGGTTAAGATTTCAGACAGTTTTTCGGAAGAAACCATTGCGAAAAGTACAAAAAAAGAGCCTCAATTGAGGCTCTAAATTTTTTTGAAGCGTTGAGAAATGAATCCCAATTACTGAGCAGCAGTAGTGTCAGCTGCAACAGCAGTAGTGTCAACTACAACTTCTTCAACTGGAGCTGTTTCTTCAACAGTTACTTCTTCAATAGTTACTTCTTCAGTAACTTCTTTGTTGCCGCAAGATGCAGTAGCCATCAAGCCAACAATTGCGAAAATTGCAAATACTTTTTTCATTTTTTGTGGTTTTCTTAATTACGGTGCAAAGGTACTATTACTTTTGACAATGAAACAAGTGTTTTTTGAATATTTTTTATTTTGCTTTGTAAATAATTTTTACCGGAACTCCTTCGAAATCAAAGTTTTCTCTGAGGCGGTTCTCCAGAAATCTCGTGTATGGCGATTTGATGTATTGGGGGAGGTTGCAAAAAAAGGCGAATACAGGGTTTTTAGTGGGTAATTGAGTAATATATTTGATTTTGATGTACTTACCTTTCCAAGCTGGAGGCGGATATTTTTCGATTTCTGGTTGAAGAATATCGTTCAATTTGGAAGTAGAAACTCTTCTCGTTTTATTTTCATAGACCTTTACTGCGAGTTCAATTGCCTGAAAAATTCGCTGTTTTGTAGTCACCGAAGTGAAAATTATCGGGATCCATTTATTTTCTCCCAGTCTTTCCAGCATATCTTCTTTGATTGTGTTCATGGTTTTATGATCTTTTTCAATCAGGTCCCACTTGTTTACCATGATCATAATTCCCTTGTTATTTTTGATAGCAAGGCTTATCAGATTGACATCTTGTGCTTCCATTCCTCTGGTGGCATCTACCATTACGATTACCACGTCAGATTCTTCAAGCGTTCTCAAGGAGCGCATGACCGAGTAGAACTCAACGTCTTCGGTCACTTTTGATTTTTTACGAATTCCGGCAGTGTCAGTGATGATGAAATCCTGCCCAAATAACTTGTATCTAGTGTGGATTGCATCTCTGGTTGTTCCCGCTTCATCGGTGACAATTGACCTTTCCTCTCCAAGCAAAGCATTCAAAAAGGAAGATTTACCAACATTTGGTCGGCCCAAAATCGAGATTTTTGGAATTCCAGCATCAGGGTCTTCAATTCCTTCATCCTCAAATTGCGTAATGATAGCATCCAGCAATTCACCCGTTCCGCTTCCGCTTGCCGCTGCGATTGGATAAACCTCAAAATCAGTTATACCCAAAGAGTAAAATTCATGAGAAGCAAAGCTCTTTTCCTGATTATCAGCCTTATTGGCTACTACATAAATAGGCTTTTTAGATTTTCTGAGCTCTTTTGCAAACTCTAAGTCTAAATCAGTAAGTCCACTATGGCAATCCACAACAAATAAGATTACATCCGCTTCTTCTATAGCAAGCTTCACCTGCTTACGTATTTCTTTTTCGAAAATGTCTTCCGAACCTGTTACATACCCTCCTGTGTCGATGACAGAAAAGAATTTACCAGACCATTGAGCATGACCGTAATGTCTATCTCGAGTCACGCCACTCATGTTGTCTTCGATCGCTTTTCTCTCTTCTACCAGTCGGTTGAACAAAGTGGATTTACCCACATTTGGTCTTCCGACTATCGCTACAATATTTGCCATAATCAAGTTGGGTCGTACCCAAATTTTTTCAGTTTCAATTTATTTTTTCTCCAGTCAGTCTCCACCTTAACAAAGGTTTCGAGATAGATCTTCTTTCCGAAGAATTTTTCCAATTCTTCCCTTGCCTCAATGCCTACTTTCTTCAGCATTTTTCCCTGATCGCCGATGATAATGCCTTTTTGGCTTTCGCGCTCTACGTAAATGGTAGCACGGATTTTAATTATTTTTGACTCCTCTAGGAAATCTTCAATCGAGACTTCACTGCTGTAGGGAATTTCTTTTTTGTAATTGTTGAAAATCTTCTCACGAATGATCTCAGAGGCAAAGAACCTCTCAGGTCGGTCGGTTAGTTCCCCTTTATCGTAAAATGCCGGATGTTCAGGAAGTCTATCTAGAATTTCCTGGAGGATTTTCTCAGTATTAAACTTCTCGAGTGCTGAGACATAAATCACAGAACTGGCCTTGATTCTAGAAGTCCAATATTCCGTCACTTTATCCAATTGCCCTTCTTTTGCCAAGTCGATCTTATTGATGACCAACAAAACAGGGATTCTGGATAGGTTGATTTTTTCAATAATTTCTTCAATTTCTTCCTCGGTCTCGAATAGATCTGTCACGAAAACAATGACGTCAGCATCTTCCAAAGAAATATTGACAAAGCTCATCATGTTCTTATGAAGCTCGTATTGAGGCTTCATCATTCCAGGGGTATCGGAAAAAATTATCTGATAATTATCAGTATTGATCATCCCAAGGATTCGGTGTCGCGTGGTTTGAGCTTTGGAAGAAATGATTGAAAGTCGCTCACCTACAAGGATATTCATCAATGTAGACTTGCCCACATTGGGTTTTCCAATGATGTTTACGAAGCCGGCTTGATGGATTGGTTGAATCATTCTGAGAAATTTTTCACAAAGGTACTTGATTTTTGATAGTTTGTCCTTACATTTGCATCACAATATCGCGGGATGGAGCAGTTGGTAGCTCGTCGGGCTCATAACCCGAAGGTCACAGGTTCGAGTCCTGTTC
>JBKJKX010000055.1:0-33050 GCA_046597285.1 Algoriphagus sp.
GAAAAGAAGAATAATATTTTATCACAAAGGTTTGGGATAGAATTTGATAAAATTTAATTTTAAAAATTGAATATATACCCAATATAATTAACGAATCAAGTATGGCAAGTGTAGAAATGCTAATGCCCAAAATGGGTGAAAGTATCACGGAGGGAACAATCCTTACCTGGCTAAAGAAAGAAGGAGACAGCATCGATCAGGATGAGTCCGTTCTGGAAGTGGCTACCGATAAGGTTGACACCGAGGTACCTGCCACTCATGGAGGAATCCTAAAAAAGATCCTGGCGAAAGAAGGAGACGTAGTAGCTGTCGGAGCTCCTATTGCAATCATTGAGACGGAGGGAGAATCAATTGATCCCGCCTCAAAACCTACCGTTGCAGAAAACTCTCAGGAGGAATTGATAGCATCAGCACCGGCTAATACTTCCACACTGATCCCTAGTCAGGAAAATAAGGAACAAACTCCATCTGAGGATGGACGCTTTTATTCTCCATTAGTTTTAAGTATCGCCAAAGAAGAAGGAATTTCAAAATCAGAACTTTCTATAATCACAGGAACCGGCAAAGAAGCCCGTGTGACAAAGCTGGACATCCTTAATTACCTCAAGGTAAAAGCTGAAAAATCCCAGGTTTTTGCTGTCCCATCCATTTCTGCTCCTAAAGTTCATATGAGTGTATCTGCATCAGACGAAATCATTGAGATGGATCGGATGCGAAAAATGATCGCTCAACGAATGATCGAATCCCGAAGAATATCTGCGCACGTCACCTCATTTGTTGAGGCTGATATGACAACTATTGTCCTTTGGAGAGAGAGGAATAAAGAGGCTTATCGAGTAAAATATGGTGAGGGAATCACCTACACCCCTTTCTTCATTGAGGCTGTAGCAAAGGCAATTCGTGACTTCCCAATGATTAATATATCAGTGGACGGGGATCGAATCATCCGAAAAAATGACATAAATATAGGAATGGCAGTCGCCTTACCTTCAGGAAATCTCATTGTGCCGGTAATTCGAAATGCTGACCAACTCAATATCGTAGGCATTTCCAAAAAAGTAAACGAACTGGCAAACAAAGCGCGAAATAACAAATTGACTGCAGATGATGTGAGTGGAGGAACCTACACAGTGTCAAATGTTGGTTCATTTGGTAATGTGATGGGAACCCCGATCATTCTTCAACCTCAAGTTGCAATTATGGCTGTAGGAGCGATTGTAAAGAAGCCTGCAGTAGTTGAAACTCCCACCGGAGACGTCATTGCTATCCGTCATAAAATGTTCTTATCTCACTCCTATGACCACCGTGTGATTGACGGATCTTTGGGAGGAATGTTTGTACGAAAAGTTGCTGATTATCTGGAAGCCTTTGATTTACATACTACCTTTTAAAAAATTAAACCGGACTTAAAAGTCCGGTTTTTTTATGCTTTTTGTTTCGACTTAAGATAAAACTGCTCTAGTTTTTTGGCCAATGCCATCATCCGGATTGGTTTTGTCAAGTAATCATCCATTCCGCTTTCGAATGCTTTCCTTCGATCTTCATCAAAGACGTTAGCGGAAAGACCAATGATCCCAACTTCTGAAAGGGATGGTTGAATTCTTATACTTTTGGTAGCTTCCAGCCCATTCATGACTGGCATTTGTACATCCATCAAGATGATATCAAATGGCTGTTCTTGAACTTTCTCCAATACTTCTTTGCCATTCCTTGCAATTTCAGGATTGTATCCAAGCTGATCCAACATTAAAGTCATGAGTTGAAGATTGAGATCATTGTCTTCCGCCAAAAGAATTCTCAAGGGATATTCGCCTGCCATTCCCTTCCAATCCTTTCGCTCTTCCAATTCTGAGGGAATCACATAGATCGCATCTTTTGTTCTTTTTACGAGCACTGAAAAAGAAAACTCAGAACCAATTCCGTGTTCGCTCAAAATTTTGAGCTCACCCCCTAGCAACTTGATAATCTTTTTGGCAATCGCCAAACCTAACCCTGTACCTTGGAAAGAGCGGGTATTTGAACTTTCTACTTGGAAGAAAGGATCGGTAAGTTGGGACAAGTATTCCTTTTGAATACCAATACCAGAGTCTATAATCCGAAAATGGATAAAAATAAAATTATGTCCCAAAGGCTCCGTATCCAAGTAAATGGAAACATTTCCCCCATCAGGAGTGAACTTAACTGCATTCCCAACCAAATTCAAAATAACCTGATTGATTTTTTCCCTGTCTCCCAAAACTAGTTCATGGGAATCCTGTCCGTGGTGAGAGGTGATTTTCAAATCCTTTTTTTGACCCAAACCAATGAAAATCTGAATCAGCCTTTTTAATTCTTCAGAAGGGCTAAATAGCTCCTCGTTAATTTGAATTTTACCAGATTCGATCTTTGAGTAATCTAGGATATCCTTAATAATACCAAGAAGGGAATTACCGGAGTTTTTAATTATTTCCACGAATAATTTCTGCTCCTTATTGAGATCAGTAGTCTCCAGCATTTCAATTATCCCTAGCAATCCATTCATAGGGGTCCTTATTTCATGGCTCATATTTGCCAGGAATTCAGATTTGGCTCGATTTGCATTATCAGCAGCATTCATAGCTTCCACAAGACCTTTTTCCCAAATTTTCTTACCAGTTATATCTTTGGCCAAAGACATGATTTGGATATTGTCAAGCGGAAAAAACCTGACTTCGAAATATTTATTCCCTGATGGAAGTTTTAGCATTAATTCAACGGATTGAATTATTCCGGTTTTCCTAGCTAATTCAAAAGCTCCCAAAATTTCAGGCCTTTGATTGTTAGGAGTAATATCGACCAAATTCATACCAACCAAAGGACCGGTAGTATCAAAAAGGTTAATTTGATCTTTCATCTGAAAATCAAGGATATTACCCTGATTATCATAAATAGAGATAATGTCAGGAATATTGTCGATTACTGATCGAAGTCTTTTTTCGCTCTGTACTAATTCTATTCTATCTTGATATTGCTTAGTGATATCTGTGCATATGCCTGTCCCACCTTTGAAATTCCCTTTCTCGCCAAAAATGAATTTTTCAAAAAATCTAAGGTGTGTGTGTTTTCCGTCCGGTCTCACATAATCATATTCAAACTCGATTACAGGGAGGTTTGACTCCAAGGCATTCTTGATTATGGATCGAAGCTTTTTTACATCATCAAAATCGCTTCTTTTTTTAAACTCCTTTAAAACAACTTCTTTTGGATAACCCAGTATATTTTCGACTTCATCACTTAGTTCTGTTATTTCACCTTTATAATCGTGAAAGAAAATGAATCCTTGTGATTCCCTTAGCAATAAACTTTGTTGTTCAAACAGCTCAGATATTTCACGATTTTTTCCTTCCAAAATGCGACGGGATTCCAAGTTGGAGTTGATAAAACGGATGAATAGGATGACCGTACTAATCAAAAGGACCACCAATCCCAAAAAAAGTAAAAAATAAGTGGTGTAAATTCCAGATGTTAAGTCTTCAGATTCGACTAAAAAAATCAATGAGATATCTTCTTCTATTTCTCCAAAATCAAAAGGATACTGAACCAATACCCCATTTACTTTCTTTTGGTTTTTAAACCAACCGACCTTATAAGCACCCTTGACACCAATAGCAATGTCATTTCTGACTTGTTCGAAATCCTGTTTAACAAATAAAATCTCTTCCCGACTTTCAGTTTTTCTTATGTCCCAAATCTTATTTCCTAGAATTAAAAATTTTGCTCCGGTCGGGTTAAGATAAAAATTGGAGGCAAAATTTCTTGAATAATTAATCAGATCAAGAGAGAAAAGTACTTTGAACCCTGAATTTCCCTCAAGAAAAAAAGTGTTTTTTTGTATCTTTTTCTCCTCCAAATTCCCCTCGTAAGAATTCCTGATGAAATCATTCCTTGGTGTCATCGTAAATGAAACCAACGAGTCATTGAGATCCACCCAGACCGAATCAATCAAACCAGGATACCTGTTAAAAACTCTTCTGACAGTAGTAGTAAACTCTTGTCTGAAATCATCCGGATCCAAATCATCTTCCTCCAGGTAATAAATTAAAAATTGACCATCCTCTTCAAATCGGTCAATGTCGATCTCTAGACTATGAGCTGCCAGTTCTGTTTGTTTGATCAGATAATCTTCCCTGGATTCAAGTTGAGTATTAAAAATCGCTCTGAAAAAACTGAATCCTAGAGAAATTACCAAAATGACCATTAAAGAACCTGCGAACAGAGTTCTCCAAAAATCATCTTTGTATTTATTTGAAAGTGACATGGTTCAATTCAGTTTTAATAGAAACCAATCAACGATTTGAAAGGGTACTGCATGGGCTTTTTGAAGTCCTTTTTCGCTTTCAAAAGTGTATTCTCCATTCTTTTCAAACAGAATTGACTTAGCCATCTCTCTGACCTCTCTACTTTTACTATTGAACAGATTAAAATCAGATATCCTGAAATTATCCATTTTGATAGTTTCGCGGTAAACATGGTTTTTCAAAGGCGGCATGCTCAATGCTTCAATAGCAGAAGATTTCCCAGCTACAATGTCTCCCTTACCATTAATAATCAATAATTTACTTTCCTCCTTCTCAAGAAAATATTCAATAAATTCATCTACCGTAAAGTCAATCCCCAGAACTGCAAATAGGTTGTTCTTTACATATACCGGCTGTATCAAAGAAAATATCCAACCTCTACCTACAGGATCTACATATGCTTCAGGTATCCAAACCGAACCTTTATTTGGATTATGGGATAAATCTGCTTCATAGTAAAAATTAAAGTCCCTGACGTCTACATCTGTGGAAATAAGATTTTCAGCATCGTAAGCTGGATAAACTCTGGAAACATTATTGGTTGAGTTTGAATAAACCTGTGCTATTAAATCTCTTTTATTGAAAAGATTGAAAAAGACAGAATCAAGCCCATTTGTTAAATAGACCTCTTCCTTTGCCCTTTCAAAATCCAGATTTTTTGTAGAAATAAAAATTGTACTGAGAGTGGAATCAGTTTCGGGAAGATTGGAAGAAAACCTACCCCGAAATTGGTATTTGTTTCGATCAGCTAATAAAAGCAGGCTGTCATGCTTATTGATCAGAAATTCATAATGCTCCTTCAAAAGCTCGATCTCCTCATTAAACACCAAAGTCTCCCTTTCAATTGAACAAACGAGGTTTTTCAAGTTTGATATTTCAGAATTTTGATTTTCAGATTTCTTGGAGCATGATGCTAGAAGGATTACCAAGTAAAAAAAACCAAGAGCGTATTTTAGCATAGGAGAAGTAGAAGCTCAACAAATTATAAATTTTCAAGCTGGCTACGAAGAGATTTACCCATTTCTTCAAATCTCAGTTTTACTTCCTTAAAAAAATCTCCGGAAAAAAAACTTTCCAGGTCCTGTTCTTCTAAAATATCAGTCTCTGCAATCTTAAAAGTCTGCTCCATAGGACCCAATTCAAATTTGACTAGGTATTTATTATTCCAAGAGAAAACACTCACCCGTATTTCCTCTTGGACAAACTCCTTTACAACCCGCATCAGGATTTTCTGACTTCAGCAGAGAACGTCACTTTAGATTTCAGAGAGGAAGATACAGAACAATATTTCTCAACTGATAACGCCACCACTTTTGCAAATTCCTCATTTGTGGCATCCGGGGAAATCAACGTGAATTTCAAGTGAATATCAGTGTAGAAAGCAGGAACTCCATCATTTCGATGGCCTTCCAGTTCCACAAAGAAATCCAGAATTTCTCTTCGCTTTTTCTTCATCATCAAAACAGTATCCACTGATGCACAACCTCCCAAAGCAGAAAGCAGCAAATCCATTGGGGATTGGGCTTTTTTATTCGGCGCATCATACATATCGATTTGGACAACGTTGCCCTGAGCATTGCTAGCCTCGTATTCGTAGTCCGATTTCATCCGGACAGTTACATTTCTTTTAGACATTGTGTTTGTTAATAGTCCATAGACAAAGGTCCAAGGTGATTTATTTTAGTGTTACTTAAGTATTTTCCATTCAAAGTCAACTTACCACAATATTCCCCAAAATGCTGACAATTCTGAAGTCGCACAATAGTCGTTCTCTCGTTTTCTGTCTTCTGTCTTCCTTCTTTTTACATATTTCTTCGGTACTGTCCTCCCACTTCGTAAAGTGCGTGAGTGATTTCTCCAAGTGAACAATATTTTACAGCTTCCATAAGTTCCGAGAAGATATTTTCATTTTTAACCGAAGCCTTTTTCAATGCTGGCAAATGTTCCCTAACCTTATCAGGATTGAAGGCGTGAAGATTTCGGAGGGTTTGAATCTGAGCCTCTTTCTCTTCCTCAGTAGCTCGGATGACTTCTCCGGGAATGATCGTCGGTGAACCATCAGAAGACAAAAAGGTATTCACGCCAATAATCGGATATTCTCCGGTATGCTTTTGCATCTCATAATAAAGGCTTTCTTCCTGGATTTTTCCGCGCTGATACATAGTCTCCATTGCTCCCAAAACTCCACCTCGCTCGGTGATTCGATCAAATTCCAGGTAAACTGCTTCTTCCACTAAATCCGTTAAATCTTCAATAATGAAAGCGCCCTGAAGCGGGTTCTCATTTTTCGCCAGACCCAATTCTTTATTGATGATCAATTGAATCGCCATCGCACGGCGAACAGACCCTTCGGTTGGCGTGGTAATCGCCTCATCATAAGCATTGGTGTGAAGGGAATTGCAGTTATCGTAGATCGCATAAAGCGCCTGCAGTGTCGTGCGGATATCGTTGAAATCAATCTCCTGGGCGTGAAGTGATCTACCTGAAGTCTGAATGTGATACTTCATCATCTGAGATCTTTCATTCGCACCATATTTCAATTTCATGGCTTTTGCCCAGATCCTCCTTGCTACCCGGCCGATCACGGCGTATTCAGGATCTATTCCGTTGGAAAAGAAAAAGGATAAGTTTGGTGCAAAGTCATTGATATTCATGCCCCGAGAGACATAATATTCCACGTAAGTGAAACCATTGGAAAGTGTCAACGCTAATTGAGTAATCGGATTGGCTCCAGCCTCTGCAATATGATAGCCCGAAATAGAAACTGAATAGAAGTTTCTGATTTTCTGATCGATGAAATACTGCTGCACGTCCCCCATCAAACGAAGGGAGAATTCAGTTGAGAAAATACAGGTATTCTGGGCTTGATCTTCCTTCAGAATGTCAGCTTGCACCGTTCCGCGAACCTTCGAAAGCGTGTCAGCTTTAATCTTTTGGTAAACTTCCGAATGCAAAACCTGATCGCCTGTAACACCTAAAAGCATTAAGCCCAAGCCTTCATTTCCTTCCGGAACGGCTGAATGGTAGGTTGGGACTGGAAGCTTTTTGGCTTTGTAGATTGACTGGATTTTCTGCTTGACTTCATCTTCCAATCCATTTGCTTTGATGTACATCTCACATTGCTGATCAATAGCTGCATTCATGAAAAATGCCGTCATCGTTGCTGCAGGACCATTGATAGTCATCGAAACCGATGTCATCGGATCCACTAAATTGAACCCTGAATACAACTTCTTTGCATCGTCCAAACAGCAAACGTTCACTCCTGAGTTACCTATTTTTCCATAAATATCCGGTCTGTAATCAGGGTCTTCGCCGTATAAAGTCACCGAGTCAAAAGCTGTGGAAAGTCGCTTTGCAGGCATGCCTTTGGATACATAATGAAAGCGCTTGTTCGTGCGCTCCGGTCCGCCTTCTCCAGCGAACATTCGGGTTGGGTCCTCCCCCTCTCTTTTGAAAGGAAAAACTCCGGCTGTGTAAGGGAAATATCCTGGGAGGTTTTCTCGCAATCCCCACTTTAGCAATTCTCCCCAAGCCTCGTATTTCGGCATGGAGACTTTTGGGATTCTAGAGTTGGAAAGAGAGGAATGATAGGTTTTCACCCTCAATTCCTTGTCCCGAACTTTAAACGTATAATAATCCTCCCCATATCGGGCAGCCTCTGCGGGCCACTCTTCAAGCCATTTTTTGTTTTTAGGATCTAGATTGAGTTCTACCTGAACATAGACTTCCTGAAGTTCCTTGATCAGTCTATCCTTGTCTTCAATTTTTGAAGCACGGATTGCCTCAATGGATTTTTGGATGCTGTAAAGTTGCTGCGCAATTTCTTTCTGATCTTCCACCCAACGATCGTAGCTTCGATTATTCTCTGTGATTTCGCTCAGATAGCGAGTTCGTGCCGGTGGAATGATGTAAATCTTCTCCGAAGTTCCGGCTGTCAACTCGAATGTACTTTCCCATCCCGAATGCTTTTCATTGATCTTATGGATCAAAGCACGATAAAGCTGATTCATTCCCGGATCATTAAACTGGGAAGCGATGGTGCCAAAAACTGGAATTTCATCGTCTGAAATATCCCAAAGGTTATGGTTTCTCTTGAATTGTTTTTTCACATCACGGATCGCATCCAAAGCTCCGCGCTTGTCAAACTTGTTCAGCGCTATCACATCGGCGAAGTCAAGCATGTCGATTTTCTCCAACTGAGAAGCGGCTCCATACTCAGGGGTCATCACATAAAGTGAAAGATCCGAGTGCTCGATGATCTCTGTATCAGACTGTCCGATACCGGAAGTTTCCAAAATTACCATGTCAAACCCTGCAGCTATCACCGTATCCACTGCGTCTTGGACATATTTAGATAGCGCCAAATTAGACTGGCGGGTTGCCAAAGATCGCATGAAAACACGGGGATGATGGATTGCATTCATTCGAATCCTGTCTCCCAAAAGAGCTCCACCAGTTTTTCGCTTGGATGGATCTACAGAAATGATTGCCAGTGTCTTATCTTCAAAGTCCATGAGGAATCTACGTACCAACTCATCCACAAGGGATGACTTCCCAGAACCACCTGTTCCCGTGATTCCTACGACAGGAGTAGTCAAATTCTCACTTAGCTTTCTTACCTGCTCAAGCAAATTCTTTGAATTCTCAGGGAAGTTTTCAAAAGCAGAGATTGCCCTTGCCACGAATTCCTTTCGCTCCTTCACCAAGGTAAATTCTTCGGGTAATTCGTCCCCGATTGGGAAATCGCATTGCATGACTAAGTCGTTGATCATGCCTTGCAATCCCATGGCTCTTCCATTATCAGGAGAGTAGATTTTGCATATTCCGTACTGATGCAGCTCACGTATTTCTTCCGGATGGATGGTTCCTCCTCCACCACCAAAAATCTTAACATGACCCGCTCCTTTTTCCCGAAGCAGATCATACATATACTTGAAAAATTCCACGTGGCCACCTTGATAAGAAGTGATGGCAATTGCCTGCACATCCTCCTGAATCGCGCAGTCGACGATTTCCTGAACAGATCTGTTATGCCCCAAATGGATTACTTCACAACCTGTGGATTGAATAATCCGGCGCATAATATTGATTGCCGCATCATGACCATCAAACAGCGAGGCCGCTGTGACGATCCGAATATGATTTTTCGGTTTATAAATCTCCTGAGATATAGTCATGAGTTTGGCTTTAATACTTCGTTGGCTTAGTTGATTGCCATATTTACTGGCAAATTCAAGGATGAAAATCAACTGCGAATATAACAAAAATCAAAGAGGTCTTGGTTTACATCTCCACCAAAACAGAATAATATTTGGCTACTATTTTCCAACTTCAATCGTCCACCCGTATTTTACCAGCTTCTGGGTGCTTTATTCAAATCAGTCAGCGTGGGTATAATCTCAGAATCGACGTGGCGATGATTCAAGTTAGCGAAGGTTGGAGTTGCCAATTTGGATGGAAAAAACCTCCGTAAGAGATTGTAGGATTTCCCATCCAATTCATTGGGAGAAATTTGGAAAAAGCGATAAATGGAAGATTGGAAGCTTTCTATACCTTTCAGATAATCTGACAGGAAAAGAGCTTGATAAGTTTTGATTTATTCGGGTTCTATTTAGTTTAGTAAAATATAATAAGCCCAATTCATCCATGTCTTCAAAGAGCTACGCTTTTTTCCTTTCACTCACGGCCGCTTTGGGCGGCTTTTTATTTGGCTTTGATACAGCGGTAATATCAGGAGCTGAGCGGGCAATTCAGGAAGTCTGGAAACTCAGTGACCTGACCCATGGATTGGCAATCGCATCGGCTCTTTATGGCACCGTGATAGGCGCTTTGTTTGGTGGAATTCCCGCAGACAAGCTAGGTCGAAAGAAAAGCCTATTGTGGATTGGGGTCTTTTATTTTGTCTCTGCACTTGGATCCGGCATTGCCTGGGACGTTGAATCATTCACATTCTTCAGATTTATCGGAGGATTGGGAGTGGGTGCTTCTTCCGTAGTAGCGCCGATGTACATCTCAGAAATTGCTCCGGCAAAAAACAGAGGTTTGCTTGTTGCACTCTACCAATTCAACATCGTTTTCGGTATCTTGATGGCTTATTTATCAAATTACTTGATTGGAACAGCGGATATCCCGGAAGAATGGAGATGGATGCTAGGTGTAGAAGCTATTCCTGCTTTAATCTATAGTGCGATGATTTTTATGATTCCGGAAAGCCCACGATGGATACTCACCAAATTTAATGATGAGCCAAAGGCAAGAGCCATACTCACAAGGACAGATCCTGATGGTGTGGATGAAGCCATTCGTCTGGCGATAGAGGAAGAAAAGCTATTGAAGCAAAAAGGAAGTTTCTCTGGGCTTTTTACCAAAGCTTTCATTTCCACAACCATGCTGGCTATTTTCATTGCCTTCTTTAATCAGGTTTCAGGAATAAACGCAATCATCTATTTCGCGCCAAGAGTATTTGAAATGGCTGGGATTTCCACCGAAAACGCCCTGATCTCAACAATTGGAATTGGCGTGGTCAACCTAATCGGAACTTTCCTTGGTCTCTATTTAATCGACCGGCTGGGAAGAAAAAAACTCATGTACATCGGTTCATTCGGATACATCATTTCTCTTTCTCTAATGGCATATAATTTCCTTGTTGGGGGAATTGATTCTTTCTGGCTTCCAATTTTTGTATTCGGTTTCATCACGTCACATGCCATAGGACAAGGCTCAGTGATTTGGGTGTTTATTTCTGAAATATTCCCGAACGAACTTCGTGCTTATGGGCAATCCATTGGTTGCTTCACGCACTGGATTCTTGCTGCTTTGATCGCCAATGTCTTTCCATACTTCGCCAACCAATTCGGTCCGGGATATATATTTGCATTCTTTGCTCTGATGATGGTTTGGCAGCTTTGGTGGGTGAAATACAAAATGCCTGAAACCAAAGGCCGATCTTTAGAAGAGATTCAACAAGACTTACATCAAAAACATGCCGCATAAGGTTGTCATTTTTGGAGAAATGCTATGGGACTGTCTGCCATCCGGAGCCGTAGCCGGCGGTGCGCCTATGAACGTAGCACTTAATTTGCATCAGTTGGGATTGAATTCACGTCTAATTTCTGCCATAGGAAATGATGTAGATGGCCGGAATCTATTGGAATTCCTGCACACATTTGAAATTCCTTTGGATTTGATTCAATCAAATCTTGAGCATGAAACCTCCAAAGTTTTGGTCGATAACTCCGATCCGGAAAACATCAAATACACAATTGTTTCCCCTGTTGCCTGGGACTTTATCCATTGGAACGAAGAAATGGATGATGCAGTAGAAGATGCAGATGCATTTGTATTTGGATCTCTTGGAGTGAGGAATACAGAAAGCTTAAAAACGCTTCTTCATCTGTTACGTCACCCTGTTTTAAGAGTTTTTGATGCGAACCTTCGACCACCATTTTATGACTTCGAAGTAATCGAAACGCTTTTGGGATATGCGGACGTTCTGAAAATAAACGAAGATGAATTATATATTTTTGCTGAATATTTCCAAACCGAACCAACTGTAGAAAGCCTATGCTCTCATTTGGATCAGCACTTTCCAATGGAAATAATCTGTGTCACTCGAGGATCAAAGGGAGCGTTGATTTATCAAAAAGGAGTCATCACAGAGCATCCGGGATACGTGGTAAAAGTGGAAGATAGCATTGGTGCAGGTGATGCATTTTTGAGCGGTTTTGTCAAAACCTACCTGGATGATAAAAATCCTGAAGAAATCCTTGATTATGCTTGTAAACTTGGGGCCTTCATAGCGACCCAAAAAGGAGGAACTCCTAGGTATTCTGTGGATATATTTGATTAGGGATCAGTTGGCAGTTGTCAACTGAACATTGAGACTGAAAACTACTTCTATCTTCAAAATCCTGATCGAATCGCATCAGCTGTCTCTGCCATTTCTTCGGAAGTCAATTTTAACTTGGGTCGGGTGAAATTGATATCATCCATCGTCCGAAGAGGAACTAGGTGAATGTGCACATGAGGCACTTCCAGACCAATCACTGCCACTCCGATTCGGGTACATTTGATGGTTTTATCCATGGCTTTGGCCACTTTCTGAGCGAAAAGATGTAAGCCTGTTAATGACTCTGGCTCCATGTCAAAAATATAATTTACTTCTTGCTTTGGTACTACCAGGACATGTCCCTTGACCAAGGGCATAATGTCAAGGAAGGCAATGTAATTTTCATCCTCAGCTACAATTTGAGCTGGAATTTCTCTATTGATGATTTTAGTGAAAATAGTTGCCATAACTTTTTTATAAAAAAACCCGGTCGAGCCGGGTAAGAATTAATAATTAATTTCCAAAATTTCGAATTGCAACTGACCGGCAGGAGCATTGATCTCAGCGATATCCCCCAATGACTTTCCAACTAAGCCTTTTCCGAAAGGTGAACCCAAAGAAATCTTTCCTGCTTTCAAATCAGCTTCCTCTTCAGACACCAGCGTATAGCTCACTGTCATTCCGTTCTTCACATTTTTGATTTTCACTGTGCAAAGAATACCAACTTTGGAAGTGTCCATTTGGGAATTATCCAGGATTCGGGCATTTCCTACGACAGCTTCAAGTTTCGCGATTTTAAGTTCGAGGTGACCCTGTGCATCTTTGGCTGCATCGTATTCAGCATTTTCACTCAAATCTCCTTTATCTCGAGCTTCAGCAATCTGCTTTGCGATATCCATTCTTCCTTTACCCTTCAACTCCTGAAGTTCATCTTTCAGTCTTTTCAGGCCTTCTTCGGTGTAATATTGTATTGTTCCCATAGTTTTTTAATCTTTTCAAGAGGCATAAAAACAAAGTAACGGTCACGTGAGAGGGACCGTTACTTTGTTACTCGCCTTTTATTTAATGGTCAAATATAGTAATCCTTCCATATAAAGCAAAGCAAGCTTGTTTACGAAAAGCCTCAAATAAAGGACGGAAATTACTTAAAAGCTTTCCTGATTTTCTTTACAAGCACTTTATTTATTTTCTCATAAGATTCAAAGGTCCATCCGGCTACATGCGGACTAAAAAGTACATTATCTCTTAAAGCAAGCTTTTCAAATTCCGATTTTTGCTCTGGCGTGAACTTCTGGAACTTTTCATTTTCCAAAACATCCAGTACCGCTCCTCGAAGAATCTCACTGTCCAAACCCTCATTAAGAGTTTTGAAAGTAATGACTTCTCCCCTTGCAGTATTGACAAACCAAAATGGTTTATTGAAACTTTCCAGCACTTCAACCGTGAAAAAATCCTGTGTATCTGGGGTCAATGGAACATGGACACTTAAAATATCAGCTTCTGCTTTGAGCTTTTCCCAAGTCACCTCTTGAACAAACTCATCGCCAAATCCGAGCTTGAATTTATCATAGGCCATCACCTTTACTTTGAATCCCTGAAGACGCTTTGCAAAGGCTTTTCCCATATTGCCATAGCCCATAATCCCGACAGTTTTCCCCGCAAGTTCATTGCCGCGATTGCCTTCTCTATCCCAAATACCTTTCCTCACTTCCTGATCAGCTTTTGAGAGCTGATTAAACAAGGCTAAAATCATCCCAAGAGCATGTTCAGCGACCGCATCTCTGTTTCCTTTTGCAGCATGGAAAAGTTTGATCCCACGCGTCACCAAATAAACCAGGTCAATCTGATCGAGCCCTGCTCCCGCTCTGCCTATAAATTTCAGGTTTTTCGCTTTCTCCAGAAGCTCACGATCCATCGGAGTTTTGGAACGAATGATCAGGCCATCGTATTCTTCAACCTGACCAAGAATTTCAGCTCTGGTAATTTTGGGAGAATAGGTGACTACATGTCGGTCTTTTTCGAGCATTGGAATAATGCTCAGGTGCATCTCGTCGATAATCAGAATTTTCATTTTTGAAACCCTTAAATATTCAACAAAGACATTGCTACCATAAAATAAACTGCCAAACCTATCAAATCATTGGCTGTGGTAATAAATGGGCCCGATGCCAAAGCAGGGTTAATCCCAAATCTATCCAAAACAATCGGAGTGAACGTACCCATAAATGAAGAGAGTAACACCACTGAGAATAGCGCAATAGAAACCACTAAAGCGAATGCCACCTCGGTTTTATAAAATAGAACAACAACTCCAAAGACAAAGGTTGCCAAGATCAATCCATTGATAATCGCGACAATCAACCCTTTGACAAATCTGGTCCAAAGCGAATCATCAAAAGCCGATTTGTTTGCCAGAGACTGTACAACAAGAGAGGAGGACTGGATTCCAACATTTCCTCCTGTCGCTGTAATAAGGGGAATAAAAAATGCGAGAGCTGTTACTTTGCTTAAACCTTCTTCGAAAAAACCAATAAAACCGGCACCTAACAATCCTCCAACAATCCCAATCATCAACCAGGGAAGTCGTGCCTTAGTTAGTTTCAGAACGCTATCATATTCATCAACCGTGTCAGAAATACCGGACATAGCCTGCATATCCTCTTCGGCTTCTTCCCGAATTACATCAAGAATGTCATCTACTGTGATCCTTCCGACGAGTTTATTCTTGGAATTTACGACAGGAACAGATTCCAAGTCATACTTTCTCATGATCTCGGCTACGTGTTCCTGGTCCATATGAGTAGGAACTGACATCACCTCGTCATCATAAATATCTTCAATTCTGGTGTCTTCGGCTGCAAGGACAATTTTCTTTAGCGAAACTCTACCAAGCAATTGCTGCCGGTTGTTGACCACGTAGATCGAATAGATTTTCTCAACATTTTCGGCCTGTCTCCGAATCTCGTTAATTGTCTGAACTACATTCCAGTTTTTATTTGCCCGGATATATTCCTTGGCCATAATACCTCCGGCCGTATCTTCTTCGTAGCGTAAGAGTTCGAGGATTTGATCCGACTTAACCTGATCCTTAAAATGGCTGATAACGTCTTCACGCTCTTTTTCGGGAAGGAGATTTAAAATATCCGCACCATCATCCGAGTCCATCAATTCGATGAATGAAGAGATTTCCTCTTCCTCCATTTCCTTCAGGACCTTAAATAGTGTGGTATCATCCAGTTCTATTAAGATATCTGCAGCAAGCTGGCTCTTTAGAATTCGGAGGACAAAGATCGACTCATCCAGAGAAAGTTCATCCAGAATTGCTGCCACGTCGGCAACATTTACACCATCTAGGGACTCGTGGATAAACTCCAGATCCTTTGATTCAATGCCTTGACGCAGGCTCTCCAGATACTCTTTAGAGAGGCCGAATTGCTTAATGATTTCCACGGGAAGCTTCTATTTGTTGTGTGAGAAACACAAAATCAGCCACGTCCAGTTGCTCAGCACGTTTGTCCAACATTGGGTTAACTTTTAATTCTTCTGGAAGTTGGAAAGATTTCAATGAATTCCTCAGGGTTTTTCTCCTAGTGGCAAATCCGGCTTTAACAACCTGAAAAAAAAGCTTTTCGCTGCAATCCAGTTTTTCAGTTTGGTTTCTGGAAAGTCTAATTACGCCTGAATTGACCTTTGGAGGCGGATCAAAAACCTCGGGCGGAACGGAAAAGAGATAGTCTATATCATAAAAGGCCTGGAGCAAAACAGACAGTATTCCGTATTCTTTATTTCCTTTCGGCGAGGCGATTCGTTTGGCCACCTCTTTTTGTAGCATACAAACTACCTCAGTAACTTTATCTTTTTCTTCTAAAACCTTGAATAAAATTTGGGAAGAAATGTTGTAAGGAAAATTGCCGATGATGGCATATTTCTCTTCAAAAGTCTTCCTGAGATCCAGTTTAAGAAAATCTCCCTGAATAATTTTATCTCCAACTTGTGGATATTTTTTGTGGAGATATGCAATTGATTCTTTATCAATATCGATTAAATACAGTTCCAGAGGCCCCTTAAGCAGATAATCTGTGAGCACCCCCATTCCCGGACCAATTTCCAGAACTTTGGTGACGCCTCCATTCCCTTTGACCGCCTGAGCGATTTGCTCAGCAATATTCAAATCGGTCAAAAAGTGCTGCCCAAGGTGTTTTTTGGCTTTGACTCTTTCCATCTGTTAGCTCTGATAATATTTTATAAATTGCAGGCCTAAAATTAAGAGAATATTCCTAAAGGTCTAAAGTAAGATAGCCTCAACAAGGCAACGGACTTCCAAAACCGAATCGTATGAACTCAAAAAAATCAAGACCCATAATTGGGATAAGCATCGGTGATATTAATGGAATCGGACCTGAGGTCACGATGAAGGCGATTATAGATAATAGAACTCACAAGTCCTTTACTCCAGTGATCTATGCACATGGCAAAGTCCTGACTTTTTACAGAAAACTTCTGAATCTTGAGGATTTTAATTTTGTGCAAATTCGGAGCATTGAGGAAATCCAACATAAGAAAATCAATGTGCTCAACGTGACTGAAGATTGTCCGGATGTGATCCCCGGCGTGGAAACTCTTGAGGCCGGTAAGTTTGCTTTGGACGTTTTGAAAGCGGCTGTAATTGATCTCAGAGAAGGGAAAATTCAGGCGTTAGTCACTGCACCAGTGAATAAAAATAACATCAATTCTGAGGAACTCCCATTTGTAGGACATACAGAGTTTATCACTGAAGCCGTGGGTGCAGGGTCAAGCTTAATGTTAATGGTGGCGGAGCAACTTCGGGTAGGATTGGTAACGGGTCATGTGCCTTTGGCAAAAGTTTCGGAAGGAATCTCTAAAGACCGAATCATTCAAAAAGCTAATCTCCTTTTAAAAAGTCTTGAAAATGATTTTGGAATAAATAAGCCAAAAATTGCCATTTTAGGGCTGAACCCACATGCCGGAGAAGATGGGCTGCTCGGCGAAGAGGAAGAAAAAATCATCAAACCTGCAATTCGTGAATTGAAGGATCAAAATAAATATGTTTTTGGACCCTATCCGGCAGATGGGTTTTTCGGAATGATGCACCAGACCAAGTTTGACGGAATCCTTGCGATGTATCACGATCAGGGATTGATTCCCTTCAAATCGATTGCATTCAGCAGCGGAGTGAACTTTACCGCAGGTCTCCCTGTCATCCGAACATCACCGGATCATGGAACTGCTTACAACATCGCAGGGAAAAATATGGCTGATGAAGGATCCATGAGAGCCGCAATTTTGCTAGCCTCAGACATCATTGGATTGCATCATCCTGAAGAAGTTTTGGACTAACGAATCCAAGCAGGAAATTAAAAGACCAGGAAGCCGAAGAATATTTTAAATCCTGATTCAACCTATTTAAAAAAAAATCCCTAAATTTGCGCTCTTAAAATCGAGCTAAGAAATCGTGAAATTCTTTAAAACCTTTGATATTGAAGTAATTAAGTTCAAAGAGGGAAGACACGAAATTGACTTCCAGATTGGAGATTCTTTCTTCCAGCATTTTGAAGACAATGAAATAGTGAAAGAAGGCCAGTTAACCGTACGGGTTCTCATGGACAAAGGAGCAAATCTGATTGATATGTCTTTTCAAATCAAGGGCTCTGTAAAGCTGACCTGCGACAGAAGTTTGGAGGAGTTTGATCATCCTCTTGATTTCACGGAAAAGATCATCTTTAAGTATGGATCTGAAGAACAAGAGATCAATGAAGATGTGATCATGGTTACACGGGACACCCCGATAGTCAACGTCGCTCAATTGATTTATGAGTTTACCTTACTGGCATTGCCATCAAAGAAAATTCATCCTGATTATAGAAATGAACTGGATAATGAGGATTACGAAGGTGAAGGAGGTTATGCCTACATCGATGGGTCTAATACTGAAAAATCAGAAGAAGATTCTGAATCCGGTGAAGAAAAAAATGAACCAATCGATCCCAGATGGGAATTATTGAAAAAGTTAAAAAACAAGGAATAATCAAAAACCACGCATAAAATGGCACATCCTAAACGAAAAATTTCGAAAACCAGAAGAGATAAAAGAAGAACTCACTACAAGTTGGAAGCGCCAGGATTGGCTAAATGCCAAACTACAGGTGAGATGCACTTACCACACAGAGCCTACTGGTTGGACGGTAAATTGTACTTCAAAGGACAAGTTATCATTGAGAAGGAAATTACGGCTTAGTCAGTCTTCCATTACTTATTGAAATCCATTCGCTAAAGCGAATGGATTTTTTTTTGGATTGGATCCAACACAAAATGCCTGTTAGTCAAATTGTTAGCTTCATTCACTAGGATTTGTTTTGGTGGTGACTCACAATTGTAATATTTTTGCCCTTCTATTACGGAAGCCCTTGCAATTTATTGCCCGGCAATATGATCAACCAAGACTAAGAGCTTCAATTTAAAATCAGAAAAATGACCAAACTTAGAGCTATGATTACAGGAATTCAGGGATACGTTCCTGAATATATACTCACCAATCAAGAACTGGAAAAACTGGTTGAGACTAACGATGAGTGGATTGTTTCAAGGACAGGTATCAAAGAGAGAAGGATTCTAAAAGGTGAAAACCAAGGTACTTCCGTGATGGGAATAGAGGCGGTAAAAGGCCTTTTGGAAAAGACAGGTACAGACCCGATGGATATCGAGTTGATTATCTGTGCGACCGTAACTCCGGATATGCCTTTCCCTGCAACTGCAAACATCATCGCTGATAAAGTCGGGGCAAAGAAAAGTTTCAGTTTTGACATTTCGGCTGCTTGTTCAGGATTTTTATATGCGCTTCAAATGGGCAGTCAATTCATCCAAGCAGGTACGCATAAAAAAGTAATCGTAGTTGGTGCGGACAAAATGTCCTCGATTGTTGATTATACGGATAGAGCCACTTGCATCCTTTTTGGCGACGGCGCCGGTGCAGTTTTACTGGAAGCGACTACCGAGGAATACGGAATCATGGATGCTATTTTGAAATCAGACGGATCGGGAGAGCATTTTCTTCATATGAAGGCGGGAGGTAGCAGAAGACCGGCAACTCTGGAAACCTTACAAGCTAGAGAGCATTATGCTTTCCAAGAAGGCTCAACAGTTTATAAATTTGCGGTCACAAACATGGCTGATGTTAGTGCTGAGGTCATGGAAAGAAATGGATTGAAGGGAGGAGACATTGCCTGGCTCGTACCTCACCAAGCCAATAAGCGTATCATCGACGCAACTGCCAACAGAATGGGCATCACACAAGACAAAGTGATGATGAACATTGAAAAATACGGTAACACAACTGCTGCGACTATTCCCCTTTGTCTCTGGGACTACGAGAAGCAACTCAGAAAAGGTGACAATCTGATTCTTGCTGCATTTGGCGGTGGATTCACCTGGGGCTCGATCTATTTGAAGTGGGCCTACGATCCAAAATAATTTCTAAAGAATAATTAATTACAACCAAATATGGCAAGTACTGCAGATTTTAAGAATGGACTTTGTCTGGTATTGAACAATGATATTTATTCCATTACGGAATTTCAGCATGTGAAACCAGGAAAAGGACCGGCTTTCGTAAGAACAAAGTTTAAAAGTCTTACAAGTGGTAAAACTTTGGATAAGACCTTCAATGCTGGTGAAAAAATAACTACCGCAAGGGTTGAGAAAAGACCTCATCAATTCCTGTATTCGGATGAAATGGGTTACAATTTCATGGATACAAATACTTTCGAGCAAATATCAATTCAAGAAAAGCTAATCGAGAGACCAAAACTTCTGAAGGATGGTCAGCTGGTAGACATCATGGTTCATGATGAAACAGAGACACCACTTGCTGTTGAATTGCCGCCTTTTGTAGAATTGATGATTACTTATACCGAGCCTGGAATCAAAGGAGATACTGCAACTAACGCTCAGAAACCTGCAACTCTGGAAACAGGTGCGATTGTAATGGTTCCCCTTTTTGTAGAGCAAGACACGCTGATCAAAGTTGACACCCGTGATGGGTCATATTCAGAAAGAGTAAAATAATTTACCTTTAGCCGTGCTACTTGAAAAAAATCACGCAGCTTTATTGTTTTAAACCCCACCAACGATGTCCCAAAACATCCCTCAAAAAAAGAGCCCCATGAAAGCAAAAGAGATTCAGGAATTGATTGATTATATCTCAAATTCCGGTTTGGCTGAAGTAAAAATCAAAACGGAAGAATTTGAACTTTCTATAAAAAAATACGCTGATCCGGGTCAAGTTAGAATGGTCGAAAGTTCTGCAGCGCAAGTTCCACCTGCTGTTCATACCTCAACTCATATTGCTGCACCAGTAGCCGCTCAGCCTCCGGTGGTAACACAATCCAACCTGTTAGAGATCAAATCTCCAATGATAGGTACCTTCTATTTGAATCCAAATCCTGACACTCCCGCATTTGTCGCTGAAGGCGATTCTATCAAAGCGGGGCAGACAGTTTGTATTATTGAAGCTATGAAACTTTTCAACGAAATTGAATCTGAAATTTCAGGTAAAATCGTGAAAATTCTTGTTTCCAATGCCACTCCTGTAGAATATGATCAGCCACTATTCCTGGTTGACCCAGCCGGTTAATTTTTTCACACCCAACGAAAAAACCTGTGTTCAAAAAAATATTAATAGCCAACAGAGGCGAAATCGCTCTGAGAATTATCCGGACCTGTAAAGAAATGGGGATTAAGACCGTTGCTGTTTACTCCACGGTAGATAAAGATAGTTTACACGTAAGATTTGCAGACGAAGCTGTTTGCATTGGGCCCGCACCTAGTCGCGATTCTTATCTGAATATCCCCAGAATCATAGCAGCAGCGGAAATAACCAATGCAGATGCGATTCACCCGGGATATGGATTCCTTTCGGAAAATGCTGAGTTTTCCAGAATTTGTGAAGAATACAATATCAAGTTCATCGGTGCCAGCCCAGACATGATCGCCAAAATGGGTGATAAAGCAACGGCAAAAGCAACAATGATGGAAGCCGGCGTACCTACCATCCCTGGATCTGTCGGATTGATCGATTCCATTGAGCATGGTTTGAAAATCGCCAATGAAATTGGGTATCCGGTAATTCTGAAAGCTACTGCCGGCGGTGGTGGCAAAGGAATGAGGATTGTCAAAGAAGACAGGGATTTCAAAAAAGCATGGGATGATGCAAGAATGGAGTCTAGTGCGGCTTTCGGAAACGATGGTTTGTATTTGGAGAAGTTCGTGGAGGAACCCCGCCATATAGAGATTCAAATCATAGGTGACCGAACAGGAAAAGCATGTCACCTTTCTGAGCGAGATTGCTCTATCCAGAGAAGACATCAAAAACTTATTGAAGAGACGCCTTCTCCATTTATCACGGACGAACTTCGCGAAGCAATGGGCAAAGCAGCTATCAAAGGAGCTGAAGCTATCAAATACGAAGGTGCCGGGACAATCGAATTTCTGGTAGACAAGGACCGCAACTTCTACTTTATGGAGATGAACACCCGTATCCAGGTAGAGCATCCAATTACAGAAGAAGTAACTGATTTTGATTTGATCAAAGAGCAAATCAAAGTGGCAGCAGGAGAAACAATCAGCGGAAGAAACTATTTCCCTAAGCTATTCGCTATGGAGTGCCGAATCAATGCCGAAGATGTGGCACATGGATTCCGGCCAAGTCCGGGAAAAATCCTCAATCTTCATATACCGGGTGGACGAGGCGTAAGAGTTGACTCGCATGTGTATGCAGGATATGTAATCCCTCCCAATTACGATTCAATGATTGCCAAGCTGATTGTCAGCGGTCAATCGAGAGAAGAAGTAATTGTGAGAATGAAGAGAGCTTTGGAGGAATTTGTAATCGATGGTATCAAAACCACGATACCTTTTCACATTGCATTGCTCAATGATCCCAAATTCATAGAAGGAGACTTTACAACAAAATTCCTCGAGACTTTTGATTTCTCAGTGATCAAATACTAGTTTCCAAAAAACTTATAAACCAAAAGCCACTCGAAAGGGTGGCTTTTTTATTTTCCAATAATCTCTCTTTGAAGAAACTTATAAACTTGAAATTTTCATTTCAGTTTAATTTTTGAGCTTTCTATTTTCTCAATAATTAGAGACACCTTTTTTAAATTTTTATTTTAACTTATGCCCTATAATTACCTCCGTCCCAAATGACCTATTTCAAATCTTTTCACCTTTTTGGGGTTCTTTTTCTGGCCATCCTTTCTTGGAGTTGCTCCGAGAAAAGTACTGATTTAAACAAATTGAAAGGGTCAGACCAGATCAGCTACAACTTCCATATTCGCCCGATTCTTTCAGACAAATGCTTTGCCTGTCACGGACCGGATGCAAATAAGAGAGAGGCAAATCTGAGGTTGGATACAGAGGTTGGCGCATTTACGGGGTTGAAAGAAAGTCCGGGGAAGTTTGCCTTGGTGGCAGGAAATCTTGAAGAATCACAAGTTTATCATCGAATCACTTCAGAAGATCCCGGAGAACTCATGCCTCCTCCAGAATCCAATCTTTCATTAACTGAGAAAGAAATTGAATTGATCAAAGCTTGGATCAAGCAGGGCGCAAAATATGAACCTCACTGGGCTTTTGTAAAAGCGGAAAAACCAACCCTTCCTAAAAAATCAGATTGGTCAACAAATGAAATTGATTTGTTCGCGCTTCGGAAGATGGAGGAAAAAGGTCTGGAACCAAACCCAAAAGCCAAACCGCACGAGTTGATCAAGCGGGCAAGTCTTGATCTAACTGGCCTCCCTCCCAGCCCTGAAGTATTGGACAGATTCGGAGATTTTTCAGGAGAAAATAGCTATGAGGATCTGCTGGATGGTTTGTTGGCAGATGATGCTTTTGGAGAAAAGCTCGCAATCCTCTGGCTGGATATTTCCAGGTATTCTGACAGCTATGGCTATCAGGATGATAACATCCGATCTCAATGGCCATACCGTGATTGGGTAATTCATGCTTTTAACAAAAATCTTTCTTACGATCAGTTCCTCACCTGGCAGCTTGCCGGAGACTTGATGCCTGATGCAACCAAAGAACAGATTCTGGCCACGGCTTTCAACAGAAACCATAAATACACCGAAGAAGGCGGAGTGATTCACGAGGAATACCGAATCGAGTACGTCCTGGATAAAACCAATACGTTCAGCAAAGGAATTCTGGGAATCACCATGGAATGTGCGCAATGCCATGACCATAAGTATGATCCAATTTCGCAGAAGGACTATTACCAGATGTTCGCTTTTTTCAACAACTCACTTGAGAAAGGATTTGAAGGCGATGTAAGCACCTCGAAACCTGCGAAGCCTCCGATACTTTGGGTGGAGCAAGAAGATCTTTCTGGTATCCTGAGCTTTGTCAATCACAAAGACACCACCCGGCTAAGTATCTCTGTCATGGGCGAACTTGAGGGTGAGGATATGCGGACAACGCATATTTTGGATCGCGGAGTTTACGATGCGCCAACCATTCCTGTTGAGGCTTCTACCCCATCTTCAATCCTGAAATTCCCTGAAAACGCTGAGAAAAACAGGCTTGGATTGGCCAAATGGGCAACCAATAGGGACAACCCCTTAACTGCGCGTGTATTCGTCAATTTGGTTTGGCAGGAAATCTTCGGTCGTGGAATCGTGAAATCTGCAGGAGACTTTGGGATGCAGGGAGATTTACCTACCCATCCGGAATTATTGGATTGGCTGGCAGTGGATTTCATGGAAAATGGCTGGGACATCAAGCGTCTGATGAAGCAGATTTTAAGTTCATCCACCTACAAGCAATCCGCAGCCATCACCAAAGCGCATCTTGAAATCGATCCGGACAATATCTACCTTGCCCGGGCACCACGAATGAGATTACCTGCAGAAAATATCCAGGATCTGGTTTGGGCAAGTAGTGGATTGCTTCATTCCAAGCTGGGTGGACCAAGTGTTAAGCCCTATCAGCCTCCAGGAATCTGGGAATCTGCTACTTCGGGACGAGGCATTTTGGCCACCTATATTCAAGACAAAGGAGATGCACTTTACCGCAGAGGAATATACAACTTCATCAAACTGACTGTTCCGCCTCCAAAGGCAATCATATTTGACTCGAGTAACCGAGATCGATGCGAGATCGGCAGAGGACGAACCAACACGCCGCTTCAAGCTTTGGTGATGATGAACGATCCGATGGTTTTGGAAGCTTCTCGGGTTTTAGCTGGTACTCTTTTGGATGAAAACCCTGATGGTGAGAAAGCATTAGAGTTGGCCTTCAAACGAATCCTTTGTCGGGAAATTAACTCCAAAGAAAGATCAATCCTGGTGGGATATTTTAAAGATCAGCTAAACAGATTCATCAAAAATCCAGAACAGGTCAAGCCTACCTTGGAAGTTGGTGAGTATCCTCTGAATGAAAAAAATATTAAACCTGAGACAGCAGCCCTGATGCAGGTAATTGTAAGCATGTACAACCTCGAAGAAACGATAACTAAGTCCTGATATGGAAAAGGAGATTTTAGAGCAAGGACTTAACCTGAACAGACGGAAATTCCTTTCCAGAGTTAGTTTGGGCGTGGGTAGTGCGGCATTGGGTTCACTTCTGATTCCAGATTTATTCAAAGGTGGAAGTCCTTCTGAAGATGCCATCATGGATGCCCTCCCTCATTTTGCCCCAAAGGCAAAGCGTGTGATCTATCTGTTTCAAAATGGAGCTCCAAGCCAGTTGGAGACGTTTGATTACAAACCACTTTTGAATAAAAATATTGGCCAGGAACTCCCTGAATCCATCCGTGGAGGGCAGCGATTAACAGGAATGACTTCTGACCAAAAATCTTTCCCACTGGTGGGATCTTATTTTCCTTTTCAGCAATATGGAGAAAGCCGTGCCTGGATTTCGTCCATTTTCCCGCATACAGCAAGCGTCGTAGATGATATCTGCATCGTAAAGTCCATGCATACTGAAGCAATCAACCATGATCCGGCTTTGACTTTTTTCCAGACGGGTGCTCAAGTGGGAAATCGGCCAAGCATGGGCTCTTGGTTGAGTTATGGATTAGGAAGTGAAAACAGCAATTTACCTGCTTTCTGCGTGCTTTTGAGCCGAGGAAAAGGAAACGGACAAGGTGTTTATTCCAAACTTTGGAGTAATGGATTCCTGGATGCAACACACCAGGGAGTTCAGTTTTCGAATTCAGAAGATCCCGTGCTTTACCTCAAAGATCCAAAATCCATGAATCGGGATGAACGACGAAAAATGATTGATCAGATTGCTGCGATAAACGATCTCAGCTTTAAGGAATTCAACGATCCTCAGATTTCAGCCAAAGTTCAGCAATACGAAATGGCTTATAGAATGCAGACCGCCGTCCCGGAAATGACCGACCTTTCCAAAGAACCGGACAGCGTGATCAAAATGTACGGTCCTGATTGTCTAGTGCCGGGAACCTACGCTGCTAATTGCCTTTTGGCAAGAAAACTTTCCGAAAGTGGAGTCCGATTCGTGCAGCTTTACCATCAGGGTTGGGATGCGCATGACAATCTTCCAAATCAAATGATTGGACAGGCGAAAGATGTGGATCAGTCCTCAGCAGCATTAATTACAGATTTGAAGCAAAGAGGTTTGCTTGATGAGACGCTTGTGATTTGGGGCGGTGAATTTGGAAGGACAAACTATTGCCAAGGAAAAATTCTGCCCGAAAACTATGGCCGTGATCACCATCCAAGAGCATTCTCAATATGGATGGCCGGAGGCGGAGTAAAGCCTGGAATCGTCTATGGCGAGACAGATGAGTTTGGATACAACATTGTGGAGAATCCTGTTCACGTCCATGATTTTCAGGCAACTATTCTCAATCTGATGGGAATCGACCATGAGCGATTAACTTTCAAGCATCTTGGAAGAAGGTATCGATTGACCGATGTTTCCGGTAAAGTGATTAAAGACCTTATCGCTTAACCTGACCGCATGCTCAAGATTACTAAGATTATCTCCCTGCTCGAAAATGCCCTATTTATATGGCTGGGATTAGCCTTGATTTTCACACTAGGTGGATCGGGAATTCTTCTACCGAACTGGCTTCAGTTAGTCGGTCGCACGCATCCGCTATTACTCCACTTCCCGATCGTTTTATTGCTTTTAGGATTGATTTTCTATTGGATTCCCGGAATCCGAGATAAAAAAGAAATTCGTGAAATCGGCGACCTGAGTTTTCTGACAGGAATCAATTTCGCTGGTCTTACTGTAGTCGCCGGATTGATTTTGGCACAGGAAGAATACGAAGGTGATGCGCTTTTCTGGCATCAATGGGTTGGAATCGGGATTTTTGTTTTGTCTGTCATCATTTATTTCCTGCGGGATAAATCCTTCCAAGCGATCAAACCACTCACCTTGGTTTTAGTCGCGGGGATTTTTATCACCGGTCATTTGGGTGCAAATCTCACTCATGGGGAGGATTTTCTATTGGCGCCGATCAAATCCGACCAAGTCGAATTGGTAGCAATGTCGGAAGCTGAGATTTTCAGGGATATGGTTCAGCCGATCCTGGAAGCCAAATGCCAAAGCTGTCACAAAGAAGGGAAAATCAAAGGAGAGCTTCGGATGGATCATCTCGCAGGGTTGAAAAAAGGAGGGAAATCTGGTCCGTTTGTGGTTGCAGCAGATTTCGAAAACTCGTTGCTGATTCAGCGAATCAATCTTCCAGGAGATGAAAAGAAGCATATGCCTCCAAAGAATAAACCGCAATTGACCGATGAGGAAATTGAGATTTTGATGGAATGGGTTGCTTCAGGGGCAAGTTTTGAGCAGAAAGTTGAGGAAGCTGATCCGAAAAGCGAACTCTTCCAGCTTGCTTCGTTAAAATTCAATTCGGCGAAGGCGTACACGTTCGAGCCAGCTGATCCTGATGAGGTGGAAGAACTCAATAATTTCTTCCGGAAAGTTCAGCCTACCTATCCAGAGTCTCCTGCTTTGGTAGTTTCCTATTTTGGGATTTCAGCTTTCGATCCCGCTTCGCTGAATGATCTTAAAAAGGTGAAAAACCAGATCGTGAAACTGAATCTTAATAAGATGCCTCTTGCAGGAGTTGAGTTGAAATTCCTTTCAGAATTATCAAACCTTGAAGAGCTTCAACTCAATTTCACTGATCTCGATTCAAAACAACTTGATAATCTCCTGTCTTTGCAAAATCTCAGGAGCCTGGCACTCTCCGGAAATCAACTTGATACAGAAAGTCTGGAGGACTTGGCGAACATAAAAAGCCTTCAAAAACTTTACCTCTGGCAAAGCGGATTGGATGATGCCACCAAAGAAAAACTTGAAAAAGCTTTACCTCAAACCCAGATCGATTTTGGATATGATGGCAGAGGAGTGATTTATCCCCTCAATTCCCCAAAAATTGAATTGGAAAAAGTTCTCTTCAAAGACTCCACCGAACTGATCATCTCCCACCCGATCAGGACCGCCGAAATCCGGTATACGCTTGATGGATCCGAACCAGACAGCATTTCTAGCTCAGTCTTCAAAGACCCAATTTGGTTAAAAAAGACAGAGAAAATCAAAGCAAAATCATTTGCTCCGGATTGGAAAAGCAGTGCAAATGCAGAGGCAGTAGTATTGAAATCGAGTATCGTTCCATCTTCATTTTTGTTGAAAACCCAACCAAACGAGAAATACAAAGCCCAGGGAGCAGCTACTCTTTTTGATCAGATAAAAGGAAAAAACAATCAAGGTTCCGGAGAATGGATCGGGTTTCAAGATCAGCCGATGGATATCGAGTTGAGTATCGATAAAGGAAATGTCCCGAAAGACATTGCTCTGAGCTTATTCTACAATGAAGGCTCACATATTTTCCCTCCCACAAAAGTTGAGATCTGGACTTTTTCCGAAGGAAAGTGGACTTCCGTGATTAACGAGATTCCAACTCAGTCCGAAAAAGCGAAGGAATCCAGACCAGAAATTCTTGAATATTCTTTGGGAGAGAAACCTATGGAAAAAATCAGAGTCAGGGTTTCACCCCTCTCAAAATTACCGAAATGGCACCCTAGTGCTGGTTCGAAAGGCTGGATTTTCATAGACGAGATCTTGCTTAATTGATCCAATGGTTTCCAAAGTATCCATTTCATTCAAAGACCTGATTGTTAAAAAGCTAGCTAAGGCTTTTGAACAAGAGGATGAGATTCAAAAAGCCGCAGAATGGATTGCTGAAAGTCTACGCAAAGGTGGGTGGATTTACATCAGCGGAACAGGGCATTCCCATATCCTTGCTGAGGAAATTTTCTACCGGGCAGGAGGATTTGCGAGAGTAAATCCGATTCTTGATCCGGCGTTGATGCTTCATGAAAGTGCCTCCAAAAGCACAGAAATGGAGAGAATCGAAGGTTACGCAGAAAAAATCATGAAGCCTTACAAGCTGACTGAAAATGACGTCTTCATTATTGCCTCAAATTCAGGAAGAAATGCAGTGAGCATCGAACTTGCTCTCCATGCACGCTCAAAAGGAGCAAAAACAATTTGTATAACGAATTTAGACCATAGCCAGCGTGTTGAATCCCGTCATTCTTCCAACAAAAAGCTTTTCGAGGTGGTGGATCTTTTTCTGGATAATTGCGGAGAAATTGGTGACGCAGCCATTTCAATTCCCGGGCTCCCTGCGAAAGTTGGCGCTACCTCAACTATCTTAGGAGCAGCTATTCTTCAGGGAATAATGGTACAGACAGCTGCCATTTTAGTGAAAAAAGGAATCCAGCCCGAGGTTTTCAATAGTTCAAATTCGGATGAAGGGGAGGCTGAAAACGATGCTTTGATCTCTAAATACATGCTTCTTGTAAAGATTCTGTAAGTCTCAATCAATCAGAGATATCACAAAAACCATTCGCTTTTAGTTAAAGATCAGTTCTGTCAAGAGAAAGCTTTAATAAAACCAAGTACAACACCGAAACTAGTAGGACTTTTATCCAAACTCAAAATTTCCTAGCTTAAAGAAACTAATCACAAATTCAACGTTTAGTTAGTCTTACCTTTTTTTATGAGCCTCGAACTAAACCGAAAATTATCTGTAGTCTATTTTTCCGATATCGTGGGCTACACCCGGTTAATGGGTCGGAATGAGGATGCTGCATTTGAGTTGATGAAGAAAAATCTTGCCGTTCACACAGAGATTTTTGAAAAGTATCGGGGAAAAATAATCAAAGAACTCGGTGATGGAATTTTGGCAGTATTCGAGAGTGTTCCTGAAGCGCTTTCAGCGGCTTTGGAAGTACAAAAATTTTGCAAAAAAAATGGGGAATTTCAACTCCGAATTGGTTTGCATAGCGGAGAGGTAATTTTTGACCATGGAGATGTATTTGGTGATGCTGTAAATCTTGCTTCAAGAATTCAAAGTGTAGCCATTCCTTCCAGCATCCTGATTTCAGAAAGAATATTTCAAAAAATCCAATCTGCAGAGGATTTTCAAACCGTTAAGATGGGCGCATTCAGTCTCAAAAATGTTGAAACCGAAATAGAACTTTACGCACTTACAAACTCCCCGCTAGTCGTCCCCAAGAGAAACGAAATTCTTCAAAACATCAAATTTCAGGATAGAAATCTTTGGAAATATTGGGTTGGAATTTCCGCACTATTGATTTTAGTCAGTTACTTGATATTTTCAATTTTTGGAGAAAATCGAAATTGGGATGACAGAGAAAAATCTGTGGCGGTCCTGCCTTTTGAAAACCTGAGCGAAAATGAAGATCAGGATTTTTTTTCCGATGGTTTGACCTCGGATATAATTTCTCAAATAACGAAGGTTAATTCTTTAAAAGTCATCTCCAAAGATGCCGTCCGGGAATATAAAAATGATAGACCCTCTTTAAAGGAAATTGCGGAAACGCTGAATGTAAGTACAGTCCTTATTGGATCAGTTCAATGGGACGGGGACAAAATCAAAATTAGGGTGGAGTTGGTCGATGTGGGTAAGAATAAGAATATTTGGGAAGAAAGTTATGACCGAGATTCGAAAGATATTTTTTTGGTGCAAACAGAAATCGCCAGAGAAATAGCCAAAGCATTGGATGCAAATCTTAGTGTGGAAGAACAGAACCAAATAGGAAAAGCACAAACATCTAGCTTTTCGGCTTATGAAATGTATTTGAAGGGCCGAGATTATTATTATAAATATGACTCTGCTACCAATTTGCTAGCTGCAGAAACCTTCAAAAAAGCTATTTCCTTAGACCCCGATTATGCTATGGCCTATACTGGTCTCGCCGACGCTTATGCCCAAATGAGTTATTTTGGATTGGGAATGGATTGGTTGGACTACAGTTTGGAAGCAAGCAGCAAAGCTCTTGAAATTGACCCGTTTCTTTCTGAAGCCTACAGCTCGCAGGGTTCGGCTTATTATTACAAAGGTAGAAAGGATTTGTCTCAGGTTTCTTTTGAAAAGGCTTTGGCGCTCAATCCAAACTTATCATCGGCTATTGGCAACCTCGCAACCGTCTATTTTTCTAATGGTCAATTAGATAAGTCACTCCGGCTTCAGTCAAGATCTGCAGCCATCAATCCAAATAATTACATTCCATTTCAGATAGCAGGCTGGATTTATCGAATCCTCGGTAATCAGGTTGAGGCTAGAAAATGGATGGATCAATCCTTGTCCATCCAGAAAGATCCAGTGACTTACGAGCAATATGCTTATTCTTATTTGAGTGAGAATTCAACTGAGAAAGCCTTGGAAATTGTTCATGAGATTTTCATTCAAGGGGCAGAGAATGGATCCAGGCATTACGAAGCTGCTGGATTAATTTCTTTCTATTCGGCAAAACAAGATTTGGCTCTGGAAAACCTAATGCAATCTCAAAATAGGAATGAGACGTATGATACCGACCCTTACTTCCCTGTTCCATTTTTCTTGGCGGCATTTAATGAAAATGAAAGAGAGGCTCAGAAGCTAATTGACATGGCTATCCAAATTCGGATCGAAGCGATCGAAAGTGGGGATAAGGACTATAATTTACCCTTATACATCGCGATGGGATACATGTTAAAAAATCAGGAATCCGAAGCTATAAATAACTTAAATCTGGCCTATGAGCTTGGCTGGAGAGATTATTTCATGGTTGAAAATAATTGGGTGTTTGATTCGATTAAAAAGAATCCTGAATACCGAAAGCTAATTACTACCATCAAAAACGACATCGATCAAATGAATCAAAATCTTGCTGCCAGCACCCCGGGATCTGACAAGAAGCTACTCCGTAAACTATAAACCAAATGAACAATGAGCAGCGTATGTCATGGGAAAAATCAGCTTTTCATAATTCATAAGCTGGTTCAAGTAATTCAAATTTTAGGAGTTTCAATGAAAATTAGATATACCTGTTTAAATCCTAAAACCAAAAAAGCCCTTCTTGAAAATTCGAGAAGGGCTTTTTCTCAAAGAATTACCTTTTCCATGTTGCTATTGGATATTGAATACTATCTCCTCCTCTGATCACCATTCCAAGTGTGTCCGGAGAACTTCCTTTGCCATAAATTATTCCGGAAACAATTGCCGTAGAAAATGAGGTTCCGGAAACCAATCCGTATCCATTATTCAAATAGGTGGAAAAAATAAGCTCACCGGGAGCAACCCAATCAATAGAAGGTCTTCCATAATTTGAGAAGCTTGAGTAGAAAAACTCAGTTCCCTTACAAAAAACATTGATGGAACCAACTGTGATGATATTTGGAACATTTTCCATGCAACCAGGGAAATTTGATAGGGAAGGCGAAGTATCATTGCCGGCCGACAATACAACTGACACTTTTTTATCAGTTGCCAGTCTGGTTATTTTCTGCCCAAGTGGGCCCCAGTTGCAATTCTTTAGATCCGGCATACCGAGGCTAATATTGACCACATCACCATCCCTTACACTGACAAAGAGGTAATCAAGGCCAGTTGCAAATGTATTCAAAGTTCCTGTTCCATCTTTATCCAAAACTCTGACAGAGACCATCTTTGCCCCAGGGTAAACTCCATTAATTCCAATATCCTGATTATTTCCTGGAGGAGTTTGGTTGTATGCTTTTCCACCAATTACACCTGCAATAAGGGTTCCATGCCCATTTTCATCCACATATTGATCACATACTCCACCTTGCAAATTGCAAAAGCCTCGATTCGTGTCAACTGAATTTTTCAAATCTTGATGATTTTTATCAATTCCGGAATCAACAATCCAAACAGTTTCATTTTTAGGATTCTCATTTGGGTTACCTCCACCAACAAGCAATATTAAATCACTAGCAAATAGAGCTGAATCATATCTCAACTCTTCCTGCATCATGGGTTTTCGACTTTGAATAACCGGTCCGCCCTGCATCATGGGTTTTCTTCCATGAACGTCTATATCATAATTTGGGTAGTTTTCGATTACCCCTTCTTTTACTTCTTGATTCCTTTTTATTTTCCGAAGTTGCCTCCGAGTAATTTTTTCAACAAAGAACCAGGAGTCAACTTCAACGTGGATCTCATCAAGTGGTAAATCGATACCAAAATTCTTTTTACTGAACTCTTTAATTTTCTCCTTTTTTGGAGCAGCCAATTTTTCAATTTGATCTTGAGTCCAGCCTTCTTCAAAAGCATTCTTATTATCATCTAAAATAGAAGTGAAATCTTCGGCGTCCAGAAAAACCACCGCTCCGTTTTTATAAGGATCATCCGCTGCACTTATGAACTCATTTTCACTCTTTTTACAGCTCGCCACAAAAACCAAGACTATAAGTAAAATCCAGATATTTTTCATATTTCAAAAATTTAAATTGTTAAAAATCAATTCATTAAAAGCTATCTAAATTAGAAAAAGTCAAATCAACTCAAAAATAATCCCATAGATATTTGA
>JBKJKX010000174.1:0-78345 GCA_046597285.1 Algoriphagus sp.
TTCATTAAACTTTTGATCTGCAGTGCCAAGAAAATAAATGACGCCATAATTGAGGTAGGTAATTTTATTTCCATCGAGTTCTACAAAGAAGGTATTGTCTCCCAACACAAATTCATTAACAAAGAATCTGTATTCAGGGCTTTGGTCTGTTGGGGCTTGATTTATCATAAATTTCTTCCCTGCTTCAGCCATTTTCTCCAGGTGATCCACAACTTCTTTGACACAGTTATAGAGGAAAAGTGTGTCCTCGGGATTGTCGATGATTCCCATTTGATGGTAAAGTTCGATCTGTCTGAGAGTTGTGTTGATTCCTTCCTCATTCCAGATTTCGGTAGTCGGGCATAAATTATAGGTTTTGATGATTTTCCTGGTCACCTCCTCATAATTGGAAAAAAAATTGTCTGAGATAGAGAATTTTGACCCATTCAAATACTCGCTAAACAATATGGATTTTATCCAGAAAAAAAATTTGAAGGCGGCCAGTTCCTTGTGATAATAATGATAAAAAGGAGGCATATCCTTACACAAATAATAGATATGCTTTTTGTTAAAACTATTAACCAGATTCAGCTGTGCGAGGACATCCTCCATCCATTCCATGAAGCTATTCTCTTTGTAATTATTTTGTTTTCCCTGAAATAGGATAGTGTTCGCGTTTGTACTGAAGAATTTATCGACCGAGATATTAAATCGTTTGCAAAGCAGTTCTATCTCTGCAAAATCAACTAGTTTTTCTCCCCGGATCCGGCGATAAGCACTGTCCATACTAATGTTAAGGATTTCCGATACCTCATCAACCAAAGAAGTATAAGCTGGAATATATGTCTTTAATGAATTAAAAAATTGGGCTTGTGAGTTTGAAATTTCCATATCATTCAACATTAAAAATCCTGGATTTCTTAGGATTAATTTAACCAACTTATTTTAAATGATCGGCAGTGGACGGAATTATATTTTGTATAAATTTTTAATTCACGTCAATTGATTTAAGTAAGCTGGTTTTTTAGCATATTGATTGGACTTCAATTTATGATTTTTGGAAGACGTAATCTGAATAGCAAGAATTTTACCGGTTAAATGGATCGCTAAGATTTCGGTGAATTTTTGAAAAAATTGATTCTCATTTGATCAGTTATCACTGCATTTTTTGGAGGAAGTGTATCATACATCCAGTCCCACAAAATTGTGCTGAAGCTATACCCACAGTTTGGATATCGGGTATGATGAAGGATGTGAGCTTTCTGA
Source organism: Algoriphagus sp. (assembly GCA_046597285.1). Taxonomy (GTDB): domain Bacteria; phylum Bacteroidota; class Bacteroidia; order Cytophagales; family Cyclobacteriaceae; genus Algoriphagus. Next base: position 1,246 of record JBKJKX010000174.1, read on the forward strand.
ATTTTCGGAAGAATATACTTTCCATAAGGTTGGTGAAGTATGAAGTGAATGAAGTTGAATGTGATGAATCCTGTGAAAAATCCGGCAAAAAGCGTGAATAGGTTATTTAATTCCACTGCTTTCCAAAAGAGGACAATTCCTAAAATGAAGATAATAGTTCTATTTAAAAATGAAACTTTAAGACTCTTTGGGTTTTGATGATGCTCATGATGATTGAACACATTGTCTTTATTACCGGGAACAATCAATTCGTGCATCAGAAATCGGTGGATAAAATATTCTACGAAAGTCCAACTGAGCCATCCTGAAATAAACAAAATTATGAAATATCCAGGTGTATGCCTTAGGCTGAAAGCCAACAGAAAAAGGCAATAGAGAATAGTTAAGGTATTCAGGATGCAAATCGCAATTGTTCTTGCAGATTTCTTATATGTTGTTTTCATAGGGTTAGGATTTTTTCTTGAAAATATCCCAACTCTTTGGCTCGAAGTAATTGGTTTTTAAAGGCTGATGGTTTGCCTTCAAGGTTTTTCCAGAAACAGGACTTCCGAAATCATTTAAAATGCAACTCTTGCTTATTATTGAGTTTTACGACTCCTTTTTATGATTTTTTGCAAAAAAATATCCAGAGAATCCCCTGGATTTAACCTAAAAAAAAACGGCTTTAAGCCGCTTTTATAATTATTCTCCTTTCGCCGCCTGAGCGTGGAGCTTTCCAAGTTCTTGGTCAATTGTCCAAAGTCCGATACCTTCTTCTCCGATGATGTCAAACAGCTCAAGAGCTCTTCGGGACATCGTTTCCTCTTCTCTTTGCTCAGCCACATACCATTGCATGAAGCTAAATGTTGCAAAATCCTTAGCTGTAAATGCATGATCTACAATGCTATTGATGGACTTCGTTACTTTGATTTCATGCTCCAAAATCAATTCAAAAACTTCTCTAAGGGAATTGAATTGGTGCCTGATTCCGGTGATTTCCGGTTGAATGGCGTGTCCTCCTGCTTCATTTACATATTGGAAAATCTTCATCATATGCATTCGCTCTTCGTCTGCATGCGTGTAGAGATATTGAGCTCCATTTGCATAGCCCATCATATGACACCAGGAAGCCATTGAAAGGTAATATGCAGATGACTTGCCTTCCATAGCAATCTGTTCGTTAAGCAATTTTTCTGTATCCTGAAGTAACGAACGCTTGAGTGTTACGATTTCTTTGTGTTTCATATAGGTGTTGTTTATGCCATTAGATTAACGAAGCATGTGCTTTTTGGTTCCCGGTACCCTTTTTCTCAAAGTTTTTAAACTTGAATTTAACTAGAAATTTACCCGTAAAATAGCTTATCTACTTAATGGTATAGGGATTATGGCAAGGCTTTCTTCTCCTGTTTCTGATACTGACTGGACTGCAAAGAAATAGTTATCCTTTGAGTAGGGAAGGGTTAAAGTCAGCTCTGTCGTGAAGAATTTCTTCTCCCAAACAGCAGCAGAAGTTTCTCTCATCAATACATAATAGCCTTTTACTTTTCCGATCTGTGGGGCTGTCCAAAGCAAGATTGATTTATTGCTAAGTCCTCGAACGTCGATTTTCACTTCTTGAGGAACGTCCGGACTGTTTGCCAAAGAAGCAAGGGAAGCAAGGTTGATGGCTGATACTTTTCTGAGATATTCAAAGTCCATGAATTCCGGCAGGTCACCATATTGAATACCATTTTCCATTCTTACATTCTCATGTTGATGGTAGAAGTTTTCGTTCATTTCGGACATCCTAGTTGCGGTAAATCCATTTCTCATGAAAGGTGTTTGATCACCTCCGCGAAGAAATCTATCAGATCTATAGATGAGTTTTACTTCCATTTGATCTACGTAGCGCTCACCGACTTCTTTGATGTAGCGAGCGAGTTGTCTGGATTTGCTGTCGTTTTCTGCATTTATTGATCTGCGAACCTGTGCCGTCTGATCAGTTTCTGCGAGTGGGATGCTTTCTGAGAAAATCCGAACTTTGGTATTGTCATTGATATTGGTTTCGGAGGAGTTGCTGTTGCCTACAATGTCATTGTTCAATACTGCGGCGATATTCCAGCCTTCAGTCTTGGCTTTGTCAGCCATATAAGTGGCTCCTTTTAATCCTTCTTCTTCACCTGCAAAAGCAACGAACAGGATGGTCGCGGAAAAATCACCCTTTGCTAAAATTCTTGCCGCCTCAATGACTGCTGCTACACCACTTCCATCGTCATTGGCACCTGGGGCAAAACCTTCTGTATCCATGACGTCTTTATTTCTTGAATCCAAATGACCTGAGATGATGAAGATCCGGTTATCCGCAGGATTAGTTCCTTTCAGCGTAGCCACAACATTGGCAGCTGGAGAGTCTTTCAGTATTCTTCTTGCATCAGCCGGAATGATGTACTCTTCTATTTGAGAGCTCATTCTTCCTTTAGAGTCTTTTTCAAAAGATTTGAATTTATCCAGCGCATATTTCTGTGCTGCTGGCATTCCATTTTTTGTATTTGTATTTAGGGTATGGCGGGATTGAAATGCCGCCATTGCTTTTATGTAGCTTTCAAGGGAGTCGGAGGAAACTTCATCCACATATTCTTCAATGATTTGATTTCTTACAATAGTGGTCTGGGCAAAAAGACTCTGGGAAACAATCCCAAGAAATAGTGTAAATAAAATTTTGTACATGTGAAGTATGGTTTTAAGCTTAGCCCTAAATTTATCCCATTAGCTTCGAAACAAATTAAAATTTACATGAATACATTTCTTCCACCCAACAAAGGTGAATACGCAGGGTATTTTGATAAGTACCTTTTGCATGTAACCAATCAAAATCTCAGCGATCTGATTTCCAGTCAATTTGAAGACCTCAAGTATCTGATAAGCAGTAAGCCGGAAGGTTGGGATTCTATGCCTTATCTGGAAGGGAAATGGACACCAAAAGAAGTGATCGGTCATGTGATCGATACGGAGCGAATCATGACTTTTAGAGCTTTATGTTTTGCCAGAGGCGAGAAATCCGCTTTACCGGGATTTGATCAGGATCCGTATGTGCTCAATGCACGATTTGGACATGTACCAATAGAGGCATTGTTAGAAGATTTTGAAGCGCAACGCAAAGCGCTTCGAACATTGATTCGGACTTTGCCTGAAAATTCATTGGATAATGTGGGAATTGCGAGCGGAAACCGAATTACCCCAAGAGCTTTGTTTTGGATCATTCCCGGTCATTTTATCCATCATTTGAATATTCTGAAAGAAAGATACTAAACCATGAAATCGAGCATGTCGAAAGCGACACACTCTTGGATGATTATTCAATATGCGAGATTCCATGTGACCAATAAAAATCAAATTATAAACACATGAAACTGAACATCGCAACTGTTGATGCATTTACGGACAAGGCTTTCTCAGGGAATCCTGCCGCTGTTTGCTTATTGGAAAAAAATCTCTCTGCTGATCAAATGCAGGGAATCGCTATGGAAATGAATCTCAGTGAGACAGCTTTTGTGGAAAGAACTTCCGAGCAGGGAAATTTTGGATTGAGATGGTTTACGCCGATTTTAGAAATTGATCTTTGTGGGCATGCTACGCTAGCTTCTGCATTTTGGATGTTGAAATCAGGCTGGGCAAAACCTGGAGAAATGATCCGGTTTCAAACCAGAAGTGGTGAACTCCGGGTCAAAAGTGATGGAGATTGGCTGGAAATGGATTTCCCATTGATTCCTACTTACTCAGAGATTCATCCGTTTTTTGGAGATGAATTTTTAGGTTATAAAATCGTTCATTCTTCTCAATTGCATAGAAATTGGATTTTTGAATTGGAGAATTACCAGGATGTGGAGGGACTAATTCCAGATTTCGCATTGATTGCAGCTCATAGTGAGGAAGGGATTATTGTCACTTCTGCCGGTAAAGAACCATTTGATATTTACAGCAGGTTTTTTGGGCCAAATGTCGGTGTTCCTGAAGATCCTGTTACTGGATTTGCACATTGCGCTTTGATGGATTATTGGTACCAAAGAACAGGTAAATTCGAACTTAAAGCATATCAGGCAAGCAGGAGAGGAGGAGTGCTTCATCTGGAAAAGCATGATGACCGGGTGTTTCTGAGAGGACAGGCAGTAAGTGTCCTAAATGGTTATATTGAATTTTGAATCTACTCAGTCTATGGATCATACTAATTCGGAGGATCATAAACCTGTAAGAAAGGCTTTTAACAAATTCACCAATTATTGGTTGAACGACGCCAGTTTTAGCCTATTGCTCGTGATTCTGATTTTCACTGTTTTTATTCTTCCAATTCTGATTGACTATGGTAAAGTGGAGACCATTTTTGTCAATACTGTTTTCCTTTTTTTGTTTTTCACAGGTATTTGGTCTTCTAGAAATAAGTTTTTAATACTACTTACTTCTCTACTTTTCTTTGCTCAATTAGGGCTTAGAATATTGAGGTTCAGCGATCTTTCTGTTGAGTTTTATTTGATTGAAAGGATAGTAGGTATAGCTAATATGATTGTGTTTATCTTCTTAAATTTCAGGCTTTTATTCAGAGATGATGAAGTGAATGTTTATCGTATGATCGGGGCTATTAATGTCTATTTGCTGGTTGCCATTTTGGGAGCTTTCTTACTTGAGATCATTCATATCACAACCGGTCACTCCATCTCTGGAGATGAGATATTGATAGGCAAGGATAAAGATTATGTCTATTACATATATTTTAGTCTCGTCTCTCTTACTACGGTTGGATTCGGTGATCTTATTCCCACTCAAATCATGGCTAAAATGCTAGCTGTTTTTTTGTCTACGATAGGTGCATTATACCCTGCTGTGGTAATTGCAAAATTGGTTGGAAGTGGAAAAAAATAGTCCAGCTCTTCCATTTATGTAATAATTTGACAGGAAAGGATTCCTAATTACTAGTTTGTTATCAAAATAAAAGACCATATGGCTTTATGAAAAAAGTAAGTTTAGTATTCCTGATGCTGTTTTGCTTCGGGATTAGTTTTGCTCAAACCGAGCGGCAAATTGAGGTGGAATCCAAAGTCGAATCCACAGGTGAAGTAACGATTAAAGGAAAGCGAGTGCCTTACAAGGCAACTGCCGGGACCCAGCCGGTTTGGAATGAAAAAGGAAAGCCAATTGCTTCACTTTTTTACACCTATTACGAGCGATCCGACATCAGCGACAAAGCAAATCGGCCTTTGGTGATTTCCTTCAATGGAGGCCCTGGATCTGCTTCCATCTGGATGCATTTGGCTTACACCGGACCTGTTTTGCTGAATATCGATGACGAAGGCTATCCAGTTCAGCCTTATGGAACACGTGCTAACCCACATTCAATCTTGGATGTAGCTGACATTGTCTACATCGATCCGGTGAATACAGGCTATTCAAGGCAGACAGATGAGGAGACTCCAAGAGCGACTTTCTTCGGAATCAATTCAGATATCAAATACCTAGCTGACTGGGTCAATACATTCGTGACCAGATCAAATCGATGGGCTTCGCCAAAATATCTGATCGGAGAAAGCTATGGTACTACGCGTGTGGCTGGTTTGGTTGCACAGCTGCAAGATTCACATTGGATGTATTTCAACGGAGTCATTTTGGTGTCTCCGACGGATATGGGAATTGAGCGTGGCGGACCTGTAAAAATGGCCAATTATCTTCCTTATTTTGCAGCCACTGCGTGGTATCACAAAGCGCTTCCTGCTGATTTGCAAAGCAAAGACTTAGATGAGCTTTTGGCGGAAGTTGAGCCATTTACTTTAAATGAAGTACTTCCCGCAATGGTAAAGGGTGGCAATTTGCCTGAGGCTGAGCGCGACGCAATTGCCACTAAGATGGCGAGATATTCAGGTTTGAGCAAAGAATCAATTTTGGATCATAACCTCGCTGTGCCTACGAGCTTCTTCTGGAAAGAGCTTTTGAGAGATCAGGGAATGACCATTGGCAGATTGGATAGCCGATACAAAGGGTTTGACCGTCAAGGTGCAGGAACCAGTTATGATTTTGATCCTGCTTTGACAAGCTGGAATCATGCTTTTGCTCCTGCATTTAATATTTATGCGAAAAATGTATTGAAATTCAACACAGATTTGACTTACAATTTATTTGGACCAGTTCATCCTTGGGATCGATCCGATGAAACTACCGGATATGATTTGGGTACTGCAATGCGCCAAAATCCGTATCTGCACCTGATGGTTCAGTCAGGATATTTTGATGGAGGAACAGATTTCTTCAATGCCAAATACAGCTTATGGCAAATTGATCCTTCCGGAAAAATGAAAAGCAGAATTGACTTCAAAGGCTATCGAAGCGGTCATATGATGTACTTGAGAGCTGAAGACCTGGCGACTTCGAATGAGGATATCCGCAAGTTCATCGAGAAATCAAAAGTGGCTCCTAATATGCCAGCGAGGTACAATTAATTAAGGTTTTTAATGAAAAAGAAAAGGCCGAAAATTGATTTTTTCGGCCTTTTTTCATTTAAAACTCATGTAATTCCTGAAGCTTTCAAAATCAACAATCGGTTCTTTTGATCCAGAGAGTTCACCCAGAATCCTGTAAACGTCGATTGGTTTTTTTCCGGCTTTCCGAAGGAATTGTATGGAAGTGGATCCTTCAGACTTTGAAAGTTTTTCTTTGTTTGGACCTCTGAGAAGTTTGTGGTGGAGGAATCTAACTTCCCGGAAAGTTTTATCTTCCAACGAATCCGCGACAAGTTGCTGAGCAAGTGTTGATCCAAATAAATCTGTCCCTCTTATGATCAGATCCACTCCAAAGTGTAAATCATCGATCACTGAGGTGAGTTGATAGGCAGGCAGTCGATCTTTTTTTCTTACAACAAAAAATGCTGTGTCTTCTGGAAGTGTGTAGGATTTCCATGGATCGGGATATTCCTTAATTTTGATAAAGTCGGAAGTAAACGTATTGAACCTCCAGGCCACTTCCTGACGATCAAGAGGAATCCTGCGATCCTGACAATGTCCCAGATAATATCCTGAGGAATCCATTTGCTGGATTTTTTTTCGTGAACAATCGCAGGCAAAAAGTAAATCCTGAGTTCTTAATTTTTCTAAACCAGCCTCGTAAAGGCTCAATCGATGTTTTTGAGACCATTCCGATTCAAATTCCTGAATGTTTTTGGGACCAAGATCATAGCCGATTTCCATGAAATCCAGCGTATCAAAGATGTCCTGAACGTATTCAATATTAAATCTTTCACGATCTAAATCATCTATTCTTAGCAAGATTTTGGTTCCATGGTTTTCTGCAAGAGCTTTTGTAATCAAAAATGAATAGAGATTTCCCAAGTGTAAAAATCCACTTGGAGTAGGTGCTATTCGGGTGAGGTTGAATTCCATTCGGTGAAATTAGCTAGATTCATAAAAAAACCGAACATGAGAAACTTTCTGCTCTTCAACCTTTTGATCCTTTTTTCGGTCGGATGTGCCGAACCAACTTCCGATGGAAATTTGACCGGACCTGAAATCATCCAACGATCTATTCGCTATCATGATCCCAATGGAAATTGGTCTAAGCTGAAGGCTACCTTCGTGATTCAGGATAGTCTGCCCGCAGGTCGGGATTCTCGTTTTTACGAATTAAGTCTGGATAATTCCCAATCCAAAATGGTTTATTGGATTGATGGCTTGAATTACATTGTTTGGAACGATTCAGTCCAGGTTTTTGAAGGAGAAGTGGAAAAAGAGCGAGCCCTCCGAATGAGAAATTACTACACCTACCTATGGGGATTGCCAATGAAATTATTGGATCCAAATACTAAAATTGAAGAAAAAGTTTCCAAAGAAGAACTAGATGGAAAAAGCTATTTGGTCGTCCGCGTACCCTATGAGAAAGACATTTGGTACTTCTACATCGAACCCGAAACTTATCGAATGGCGGCTTATAAGTTTTACCAAGACGAGCCCGCGGGAAAAGGTGAGGTTATATATCTGGAAGGAGAAAAGGAATTTGATGGAATGAAAATTCCGGCGAACCGAAGGTGGTATCGAACAGAAAAGCCTGAATTTCTTGGAACTGATATGCTTTTGGAAATCAAGTGAATTTGATAAATCGTGAATTCTCAAAAATTTCTGAATCACGCTTAAGCTTCTTTAACTCAATATTTTTCTTGTCATGATAAAAGGTGGGTAATTTTGACTCGAATGAATCTGAAGTCAACATTTCTTTTTTTTACCCCAGGAATTCTAATCCTTTATTCACAAGCAATTTTTGCTCAGGCTTCCTATTCCGGAAATGTGCTTGATGCCACAGATAAGCGATATATAGAAGGAGTGGAGGTCTCAATCGTAGCAAAAGAGCAAACTGCAACGACCAATTCAAGAGGGTACTTTACTTTGAAAGCTTCAATCGGGGATACCCTTATTTTTAGATTTCCCGGCTTTATTGACAAAAAAATAAGGCTTACTGAAGATCGATTCTTATTGGTTCAAATTCAGGACCGTGCAAGGATGCTTCCCACTTTCGAAGTCAAGGGAGAGCCTTATGCATTTCGGTTTCGTGATGGAAAGCTGACCTTAATTGATCCAAATGAAAAGTCTGAAGCATCAAAGAAAGGGGAAGTTACGGTTGGCACGGGAACTTCTATGGGTGGAGGATTGACTATCTACGGGCCGATTTCTTACTTCTCAAAAAAGGCCCGGCAAGAGCGGGAATACCAAGAAAAATTGGAAATAGTAAGACGAAGGCAAGGCTATTTGGCAGTTGTGGATTCTGATTCCGTCCGCTCAATTTTGATGAATGATTTTCAAATTGATAGAAATACTTGGGATAAAATCATTGTCAGATTCAACCAGGCACATATTCATCATCAATTTTTAGACTGGTCAAAGGAAAAAGTTTACGCCAGATTAAGCGAGTTTATCGTGCAAGAAAAAGATTGGGTCAATTAAGCTTTACGCTTGAAAGACCAGGTTACATAGAATTTTGCCACCATCTCCCCTGAAGGATTCTTACCTGTGGAAGCCATCCTTAACTGGCCTGTTTCAGCAGGTTTCATCCCATCGATCAAATCAAAAAGTTCAGCTCCCTGATCACATGTAAAGGTGATTTTTTGATTTGCCTTCTTGTGATATTCTGCTTTGAAATCTACAACCAGCATACTGAACTGCCCCTTTCCTGCGATGGCCAACTGGCATAGAGCTCCTGTGCTCAGTTCTGCTGCTCCAGCTAAAGCTGCGAAATAAATTGATTTAAATGGATTTTGGCTTCGCCAAAAATAGGGGATAGAGACTTCGCATTTTTCAGGATTTAGGCATTTGATTTTAAGCCTCCAAAAAACAGCAGAAGGAAGTTTGAACAGCATAGCCCACCAAAAAACAAAAGGGCTGATCATTTTTCCTTGGTAACTTAGTGCAGCCGGAGTAAGTCCCGAAATTTGAATTGATTTTTCCATTTAAGGGTAAATTTTAATGAAAATACTAAAATTTACTTACAGGCAGAACCTTGGTACTCTTTTTGAAATTCAATTCTGAGATTAATCAACCAACAAATGAAAAAGATACTAATGATTTTCGTCGTAGGGCTTTCTGCATATGCATGTGCCACTGTTCCGTTGACGGGAAGAAACCAACTCGCTCTTGTTTCAAGTGGTGAAATACAACCACTGGTAAATGAGGAATATGCCAAGGTTATTAAAGAAAGTAAAATTGTAAACGGCACGACTGAAGGACAACGAGTTCTCAAAGTGGGGAATAAAATGGCCAAAGCTGTTGAGCAATATCTTGTTTCGGAGGGTTATGCTGAGCTTGCAAAGGAGTTTAATTGGGAGTTTAACCTGATCCAAAGTGATGATGTTAATGCATGGTGTATGCCCGGCGGTAAAGTTGCTTTTTATACCGGGATAATGCCTGTTGCAAAAGATGAAGCCGGCGTCGCGGTAGTTATGGGACATGAAATTGCTCACGCTGTAGCTGCGCATGCCAGAGAGAGAATGTCCACAGGATTGATTACCAATTTTGGGGTAGGAGTACTTTCTACTGCTTTGGGTCAAAACCCAAGTCTGACTCAGAATATTTTATTACAATCTGTAGGTATTGGAAGTGAATTGGGAATGTTGAAATTCTCAAGAAACCATGAATTGGAAGCGGATCAAATGGGTCTTATTTTCATGGCTATGTCGGGTTACGATCCTAGACAGGCTCCGATTTTCTGGGAAAGAATGAATGCCCAAGGCGGTCAGGCACCACCTGAGTTTTTGTCTACTCACCCAGGACCAGCAAGTCGAATTGCCAAGCTGAATGCTCAAATGCCTGAAGCTTTAAAATATTATAAGCCTTGATAAAAAGAAAAACCCGGAAGCTATTCCGGGTTTTTCTTTATCTGTTTGTCAATCCTCTCAGCTTGACCTGCGTGAGTTTCCTTTTCGTATCAAGCGCAAAATCTCCCCGCATCATCCAATCATAATATCCCGGTTCTTCCTTGAAGACTTGTTCGATCGTTTTCCCTTTATGCTTACCAAAGTTGAAAACCTCTTCACCTTCATTATTGAATACAAATCTTCCGGCAAGATCTACCATCCGCTCATTGACGAGTTCGTGGATTTTTTTCATGTCATTTTCAAATACCCCCAGCTTATTTCCCTGAAGATCTTCCACTTCTTCTCCAAGATATCGTTCGATTTGAGCTTTGAACACATCTAAAGTTGCAAGGGTATCGGCTTCGGCACTGTGTGCATTTTCAAGCTTTTGACCGCAATAAAACTGATAGGCTGCTGTCAGATTTCTCTTTTCCATCAAGAAAAAAATCTTTTGAGAATCCAATAAATTTCTTTTTTCTAGATCAAAATCGATTCCTGCGCGAAGAAACTCTTCTACCAAAAGCGGAATATCGTACTTCAAAACATTGAATCCCGCCAGATCTGCCTGTCCAAAAAACAAGTGGAGTTGCTTCGCCAAATCCTTGAAAGTTGGTTCGTTTTTGACATCCTTATCGTAAATTCCATGAATCAGAGAGGACTCCAGAGGAATCGGAACTCCTGGATTCACCCGTTTGGTGAGGATTTCCTGACTTCCGTCAGGATGGATTTTTACAATGGAAATTTCTACGATCCGGTCAGTAGAAACATTTGTTCCGGTACCTTCCAGATCAAAAAAAGCTATTGAATTCCTTAAGTTTAAACGCATGGTTAGTTAAATTTTGCTTTGATTCCTTCCAGATCCATGTTGTCATAGTTACCGGAACTCATCAAAAGTAAGTTAGAATCAGTAAAGTCCTTAGCTAAAAGATATTCTTTCAGTTCTGAACTATCTGTAAATAATATTAAATCGGACCGTTCAAAACCGGCTCGTAAAGTTTCCTCATCCATCAATTCGAGCTTTTTCAAAAATACAGCATGAGGATTCAGATAAATTATTGCCACATCTGCAGATTTCATCGTTCCTGCATAGTTAGGCAAAAAGGCTTTGTTTAACGAAGAATAGGTGTGAAGTTCCTGGACGGCAACCAATTTTCTTTCCGGAAACTGGGCTTTGACAGCATTGACCGTAGCCTGAAGTTTGGAAGGGGCATGAGCAAAATCGCGAAACAGACTTGCATTTTCACCTTTTGCCAATAATTCCTGCCGCTTTGCAGCACCTTTGAAGTTCTGAATTGACTTGTAAAACTGATCATCAGAAAGTCCGAGTGACCTGCAAATATTCATTGCCCCCTGCAAGTTTTGTAGATTATGCTCTCCGAAAATCTGAATCTGGATCAAGCCGTTAACTGTTTCCAGAAAAGTCTTTCCGTTTTTAATCTGAGCAGGATGAGCGTTATAAGGAGTTTTTTGAGCTTTTATACTGACTTTCTCGGCGGCTTCTTTCACCAGCGGATCAGCTTCACAATAAATGAGTTCTCCCAAATCAGGAGTTTTGCTCATTAGTTCGCAGAATTGAGCTTTGTATTCCCCAAAATCTGGAAAAACATTGAAGTGGTCCCAGGCGATTCCTGAAACCAACGCAATGTTATGTTTATAATGAAAAAACTTAGGAGTCCGATCGAGCGGGGAAGTCAGGTATTCGTCACCTTCGATGATAATCACCGGTGCATCTGATAATCTAACCATTAAATCAAATCCTTCGATCTGAGCGCCAACGAGATAGTCAAAGTTAACTTTTTGATCTTTCAGAACATGAAGAATGATGGAAGTGATCGAGGTTTTCCCATGCGAACCTGCGATTACAACCCGCTTTTTGTTAATGCTTTGATTGTAAATGAATTCAGGAAATGAGAAGACCGGAATGCCTAATTCCTGAGCTTTGATCAGTTCCGGATTATCGATGCGGGCATGCATCCCAAGGATAATACCATCCAGATCTGAATTAATTTTTTCCGGATACCAGCCGTATTCTGCTGGCAAAATTCCAGCTTTCTCCAGTCGGGTTCTGGAAGGCTCATAGATTTCATCATCCGAACCACTTACCTGATACCCTTTGCTCACTAGTGCCAAAGCGAGATTATGCATCACGGCGCCTCCGATTGCGATGAAATGATATTTTTTCATAAGTAGGATTGATCAGTTTTTACTTTCTCTGTCAAACTTAAAAATAAAACTTGGGAGCAGGCCGACTTCGCTTTCTGATTCATTACTTTTTTTCGGGAACAGGTTTTTCTTTATTTTCGGGCCAAAATTTCCTTTTGATGCTACCTGACAAATACGCTTACTTGTCTCTTTCCATATTTTTCATGCTTGCTTGGACCATCATTTATTTGAAAAACCCTTGGAAAAGGGGAATGGTAAGAGTTGGGTTGGTCGGAGGAATCATGGGGATTCTTGCGGAATACTGGTATTTCCGTGATTATTGGAGACCTCCAACTTTGTTTGGGCAAGGGATAGTAGGGATCGAAGATTACATTATTGGGTTTGCGCTTTTTGGAGTTGGAGGATATATCCATTCCTCTTTTACGAAGAAAGAAATTGATTACGAAAAGCAGACTGCAGCCAAAAACAAAGATTTCCTATTCCTTTTTCTCATTGGATGCGGAAGTTTGACTTTGTTTAGCGTGGTTTTCGGGTTTCATTCGGGATACGTCACGTTCTTGACGTTTTTCATACTTTCGGCCTATATCTGGAATCAAAGACCGGATTTGATTCGGCTTTCGATTATCTCAGCTTTTGCCACGCTGGCGATTTCATTGGCTATTTATTATGTCAACTTCAATCTTCTATTTCTGCATTTTTGGGATAAATACGGCATGCTGGACAAACCCGTTCTGGGATATAAATTGCTGAATATCCCGCTATCTGAGATGCTTTGGCATTTCACTTGGGCGATGCTCTGTAGCATGTTCAGAGGATACCGAAACGGTGTCTATTATAAATAAACTAAAATCCCGTGAGGCTTGATTTTTGAGACTTTTCCTTGTTGATAACTTGGGCAAAAGTTGTTCAAAACTCCTGACCCAAGACCTATACATTTGTTACTATGAATGAGAAAAGACCCAATCCTTTGATCACCCGAAAAAAGCCTTCCTTCGAAAATACGAATATGCTTGGAAAAGTGCCGCCACAGGCCACAGACCTCGAAGAGGCAGTTTTGGGAGCATTGATGCTGGAGAAAGACGCCTTGACAAACGTCATCGATATCCTCAAAGTGGAGAGCTTTTACAAGGATTCGCATCAGGTAATTTTTCAGGCAATTTTGGATCTTTTCACCGATACGCAACCGATAGATTTACTTACTGTGACTACACAGTTGAGGAAAAGTGGGACGTTGGAGATTGCCGGCGGAGCTTTTTACATCACCGAATTGACTTCGAAAGTCGCCTCTGCGGCTAATATAGAATACCATGCACGAATCATCACGGAACAAGCCATCAAGCGGGAAATGATCAGGATCTCTTCTGAAATCCAGCGAGACGCCTATGAGGAAACAACTGATGTTTTTGAGCTTTTGGATAAGATGGAACAAAGTCTTTTTCAGATCTCTGAAAAAAATATCCGAAAGAATTATTCGGATATGAAGACCATCATGCGTGAGGCAATTGCAGAAATGGAAATCAGGAAGCACCAAAAGGATGGTTTGACAGGTGTTCCTTCAGGATTTACAGCGCTCGATCGGGTGACTTCAGGTTGGCAAAAATCTGACTTGGTAATCATCGCTGCTCGTCCGGCGATGGGCAAGACGGCATTTGTTCTTTCTGTTCTAAGAAATGCCGCAGTAGATCACAATCGTCCCGTGGCTATCTTTTCGTTGGAAATGTCCTCCATTCAGCTGGTCAATCGTCTGATTGCTGCTGAAGCTGAATTAGATTCAGAAAAAATTAAAAAGGGACAACTTGCTGACCATGAATGGGCTCAATTGGTTCATAAAACAGCTAGACTTTCGAAAGCGCCTCTTTTTGTAGATGATACTCCGGCACTTTCTATTTTGGAACTTCGTGCAAAATGCCGAAAGCTAAAAGCTCAACATGACATTCAAATGATCGTAATTGATTACTTGCAGTTGATGTCAGGGGATTCAAAGGGTGGAAATTTTGGAGGCAATCGTGAACAGGAAATTGCGAGTATTTCCCGAGCGCTCAAAAAGATTGCAAAGGAACTCAGCGTCCCGGTCATCGCGCTTTCGCAGCTCTCTCGAGCAGTAGAAACTAGGGGTGGAGATAAGCGGCCGCAACTATCGGATTTGAGAGAATCAGGGGCGATCGAGCAGGATGCTGATATGGTAATGTTCCTTTATCGTCCTGAATACTACGGAATCACGGAAGATGAAGAGCATAATTCCACTCAGGGTGTCGGTGAGGTAATTATTGCAAAGCATAGAAATGGGTCCCTCGACACAGTCAAACTTCGATTTATAGGCCGTTTCACCAAATTCACAGATTTAGATAATTATGGTGGGCAGAACATGGGTTCGAAAGAGCCGATGTATGGTCAAAATTTTGTAAGTCAATCCAGCGGAATTTCCCAGTTTGATGCCGGTAATACCATCAAACTTCAAAGTAAAGCGAATGAAGACGACACGGACGATCTTATGAACAAAAATATCAGACCTACCAATTTCTAATCTCAATAAGCATGAAAGCCATCGTCCTTAATCTCGATTCGAAAGAAAAAATCAAACTGACTGATGTTCAAGAGGCGATTTTGGAACCGGGAGAAGTAAGAGTGAAAATCAAGGCAGCTGCGCTTAACCACCGCGATGAATGGAGCCGGCAAGGATTATATCCAAATCTAAAAACCGGAGTAATTCTTGGATCTGATGGTGCTGGAGTAGTTTCTGAGATTGGTAAAGGAGTAGATTCTTTTTGGCTGGGCAAAGAAGTAATCATAAATGCCGCAATAAATTGGGGCGATAATCAGCGGATGCAGGGAAAGAATTTTGAAATTTTGGGAATGCCCCGAAATGGCACCTTTGCGGAAAGTGTGATAGTTCCTGCGAATCGGTTGCATCAAAAACCCGATCATCTTTCTTGGGAAGAAGCGGCGGCCTTGCCGTTGGCTGGTCTCACAGCTTATCGGGCATTGACTCATCAGGGTCAGTTGGAGGACGATGAAAATGTCCTTGTTACAGGTTTTGGAGGCGGTGTCGCTCAGTTTGCAGCTCAGTTTGCATTAGCTCTTGGTGCCAAAGTTTCGATCAGCAGCAGCAGTCCTGAAAAAATCAAAAAAGGGCTGAAAATGGGTGCATCCTTTGGATACAATTATTCCGATCCAAAATGGGTTGACCACGCAATAGTGGATTCACAAGGAGGATTTGATCTCATCATTGATGGAGCTGCTGGAGATTCTTTCAACCTGTTGATACAGGTTTGTAAGCCCGGAGGAAGAGTTGTTTTTTATGGAGCCACTAGAGGCAATCCCGGGAAATTAGAAGCGAGGCGGATTTTTTGGAATCAATTAAAGATCATCGGTAGCACAATGGGTTCCGACAAAGATTTTAGAAAAATGCTTCAGCTAGTGGAGAGAAGAAAAATTCATCCGGTTATTGACAAGGTTTATTCGTTGGGTCAGGCGATTGAAGCATTTGATCGAATGAGCTCAGGTAAGCAAATGGGTAAAATTATTCTGAAGCCTTAGGCCTTCTTATAAGTTTCGCTAAACTCCTTTTGAGCAACTCGATAAATTTCATTTTTTTCTGGGGGAGTGACAAGATAATCACCTGGTTTAACAACCATTGTTTCTCCCCAAGGTGCTTCAAATTCAAGGATATCTATCACTCCGAAAAATTCATAATCGACATTTGAAACACGATAGGCTAAAACCTGACCTATCGGTTTGTATGTTGCCCATCCTCGCTCAAGGCAGTGTTCTATTTCATACTTTTTCAAAAATTCATCCCCTTTCACAAGGTATTGCTCCATAGAACTTGTCTGATTTTCGACCAGAAAATCGCCTGTTTTAGCCTGATTTTTTGTTTCGACGCCATCCGAGGTTTTGGTAATTATCCAGGTTCCAGGTTCAGCTTTTTTAGCTTTGACCATAGTCACCTTTTTGAAATGGTCTCCATTTTTTTCTAAAATGGGTAAAAAATAAGCCAGAAATTCTTTTTGAGAAATCATAAGAAAATTCGTTTTCAGAGTGAAAGTGCCGTGATTCAAGTTAGTAAATTGGTTGTGAAATCTTTTCCAAACTCTTTCAGAAACTCAGATTTTTATGAAAAAATTCCCAAAATCAGTTCAGGAAACCTTGGTTTTTCAACTTCGTAATTTTGCTTGAGATTGACCTAAATATGCGAATACGAAATCAATATTTCCAGACTGAATGATTTGATTTGTTTATCAGACAACCAGTAAGATCATTATTCTCATTTTCCGGGATTCTTATGACGAAGGCTAATCAAGGTCATTTTCGAATAGAAAGTTTTGGTATGCATTTTTTAATTCCTTCAATGCTTTATCCTCTTTCAACTTTGCCGCCAGCAAGATTCCTTTTTCAAATATTTCTTTCGTTTTTTCTAGATTGCTTTGCTCAGCAAAAAACTGTGCGGAAGTATAGTAAGTTGGAAGGTATTCAGGATGATCTTTTAAAAGTTGATCAAAAATTGCAGCTGTTCCTTTGGGATTAGAGTTTAAATACTCTAAAGCCAAAGCATACCAATTGAAAGGGTTTTCCGGTTCTTCCTTGGTGAATTGAATAAGAAGTTGTAACCTGCTCAAAATGCCCATGAATAGTTTTTTTAATTAACCAGTGACTGTTATTTTCACACGAAATAAATCTGAAATAATATAAACCTAAACCAATGAAGATTCTTGTTTGTATCACACACGTACCCGATACTACCTCCAAGATTCAGTTTACTGCTAACAATACCAAATTCGATACGACTGGAGTCCAATTTATAATTGGTCCTTACGATGATTATGCTTTGGCACGTGCAGTGGAACTTAGAGATCAGACCGGCGGTACTTTGACTGCTCTGAATGTAGGGGAAATAGAAACTGAGCCAACCTTAAGGAAAGCTTTAGCAATTGGTGCTGATGATGCGATTCGCATCAATTCTGTGCCGAAAGATTCCTTTTTTGTGGCAAATCAAATTGCACATTATGCAAAGGCTGGAGGATATGATTTGATTTTGATGGGTCGTGAGTCGATCGACTTCAACGGTGGAATGGTCCATGGAATGGTTGGGGAAATTCTTGGAATCCCTTCTTTTTCACCGGTTATGAAGCTGGAATTGGAAGGAAAAACCGTGAAAATGGCTCGGGAGATTGAAGGAGGAAAAGAAATTTTGGAGGCAAGATTACCTTTGATAGCTGGATGTCAGGAACCCATTGCTGAATGGAAAATCCCGAATATGAGGGGAATCATGTCAGCGAGAACCAAGCCACTGATTGTGGTGGAACCTGTTTCGCAGGAAACTCAAGCCGAGGCTGGAAACTATCTTTTGCCACCTGCAAAAGGAGCTGTAAAACTCATTGATAAAGACAATGTGAAAGAGTTGGTTAGGTTGTTGAAAAATGAAGCAAAAGTGCTTTAATTGAGTTTTTACAAATAATTTAAAATCAAAATTTTATGTCAATATTAGTTTATATAGAACAGACCGAAGGAAAAGTAAAAAAGAGCAGTTTAGAAGCCGTTTCTTTTGCAAATGCTCTTGCAGCTAAGACAGGTGAGGGTGATGTGGTGGCGGTTGCTCTAGGTACTTTAGCTGAAAGTGAATTATCGGTAATAGGTACCGCCGGTGCTGCCAAAGTCCTGCATGTGACTGACCCAAGATTAAATGAAGGATTGATACAAGCACATGCAAGTGCGGTGTCACAAGCTTTCCATAAAGTTGGAGCTAAGACGTTGGTTCTGGCAAAATCATCTCTTGGCGACTCAGTTGCTGCAAGATTGTCAATCAAGTTGGGAGCAGGTTTAGTTAGCAATGTGGTAGAGTTACCTGACACGAGTTCTGGCTATTCGGTGAAGAGAAGTATTTTCACTGGGAAAGCTTTTGCTGAAACAGCTGTTTCCACGGAGAATAAAATCCTTGCGGTCAAAAAGAACGCAATTGAATTAAAAACAGATGGCTCTCCACCTATCGTTGAGAAATTAGAGGTTTCTTTGGATTCATCAGATTTCGCGTCTAAAATTATTTCTACTGAAAGAGCAACTGGAGAGGTGCTGTTGCCTGAGGCTGATATAGTTGTGTCTGGTGGGAGAGGAATGAAAGGGCCTGAAAACTGGGGCATGCTTGAGGAACTGGCCAAAACCCTAGGTGCGGCAACCGGATGTTCCAAACCGGTTTCTGATATTGGTTGGCGACCTCACCATGAACATGTGGGCCAAACAGGCGTAAAAGTCGCTCCTAGTTTATACATTGCTATTGGAATTTCAGGCGCGATTCAACATCTTGCAGGGGTCAATTCTTCAAAAAATATTGTTGTGATTAATAAAGATCCTGAGGCACCTTTTTTCAAAGCAGCTGATTATGGAATTGTAGGGGATGCATTTGAAATAGTCCCCAAATTGACTGAAGCACTCAAAGCCGAATTATAAAATTTTTGTGGAAAAACTCATAGAACTTGAGATTCTGGGCCTTTCGTCCAACCATTCACAGTCAGGGTCATTTACTCTGGTACTTGGAGAAGTGAGTGGAAAAAGAAGATTACCAATCGTGATTGGGATGTTTGAAGCTCAAGCCATTGCTCTTGAAATCGAAAAAATAATTCCTAACCGACCAATGACCCATGATTTATTCAAATCATTTGCGGCAGGATTCAATTTTGAAGTTGATAGGATTGTCATCACAGACATGAAAGAGGGAGTGTTTTATGCAAAAATCCAATGCAAAGGCAATCAAACAGAAGTTGAGATTGACGCTCGTCCATCAGACGCCATCGCGATTGCAATCAGATTTGGTTGTCAGGTTTTCTGTTCAGAAAAAGCAATGTCAGAAGGTGCAGTTGAGCATTATGAGGTAGAAGACAAAAACGAAAAACCTGATCCAAAGACGCAGTCACAAAAAATCACGTCAAAAAAGGAGTCCTCCTTGAAGGATTTTAGCCTAGATAAACTCAATCAAATGCTGGATAAAGCTATCTCAAATGAAGATTATGAACGAGCTGCCAGGATAAGAGATGAAATAAATAAGAGAAACTGATACAATTGAAAGCCTGGCGAAAACCAGGCTTTTTTTATGACCCTGACTTGCCTATTTTTAGCCTTCAGTTTTGAAAAAAATATTAAATGGATTATTTGAGAGGTGTCTTTGGTATAGCAGTCCTTGTTCTGGTTGCATTCATTTTTTCAAGTAGCAGGAGAAAAGTAGATTGGAGATTAGTTGGTATTGGAATTTCTCTTCAGTTGGTTTTTGGCATTTTAATTACCAAAGTTTCAATAGTCGCTCAGGGATTTGTTCTTTTGAGCGAGGCTTTTGTAAAGTTTCTGAGTTTTAGTCGAGACGGTGCCGCATTTATTTTTGGAGATCTTGCTGGTGATGGATTCGGATTTATTTTTGCTTTCCAAGTATTACCCACTATCATATTCTTTTCAACGGTTTCAGCTGGTTTGTACTACTTGGGTGCATTACAGAAAGTAGTATTTGGAATTGCCTGGGTGATGGCACGAACGATGAGACTTTCCGGTCCTGAAAGTTTATCTGCGGCTGGAAATATATTCCTTGGGCAAACTGAAGCCCCTCTTTTGGTCCGGCCTTTTATTCCCCACATGACCAAATCTGAATTGATGTGTCTGATGACTGGAGGAATGGCGACAATTGCAGGTGGCGTTTTAGCAGGATATGTTGCTTTTCTGGGAGGTGATAGCATGGAAGAGCAAAGTCGCTTTGCCGCGTATTTGCTCGGAGCAAGTATCATGAATGCTCCTGCTGCGATTGTAATGTCAAAGATTTTTATTCCTGAACTGGAAAAAGATAAGATTCAGGAAAAGCTTGAAGTGAATAAAGAAAGTATGGGTGTCAACCTGATCGATGCAATGTCTATCGGGGCTTCTGAAGGTTTGAAATTAGCGCTTAACGTAGGTGCAATGCTTCTGGCTTTTATAGCAGTGATCGCTGCTTTAAACTACGTTTTGACTGGTTTGATTGGGGAATATACTGGATTGAATGCATTAGTAGTCAATTCAACCGGAGGCCAGTTTCAGGGGTTTTCTTTGGAATATCTGTTTGGACAAGTCTTTAGGGTATTTGCTTGGGTAATTGGAGTAGATTGGGTAGATACACTTCAGGTAGGAAGCCTGTTGGGTCAGAAAACAGTTATCAACGAATTTGTCGCTTATTTAAGCCTAGCGGATATGAAAGAAGCAGGCTCTTTATCTGCGAAATCAATCGTGATTGCAACGTATGCCCTCTGTGGTTTTTCAAATTTTAGCTCTATTGCCATCCAATTGGGTGGTATTAGTATTATTGCTCCTAATCAACAGGGTAATTTGAGCAGGCTTGGACTAAAGGCATTACTTGCGGCTTCTTTGGCTTGTTTGATGACGGCTACGATTGCCGGGATGCTGTACTAGGAAGGTTAAAGTAGCTGGCATAAGAATTGAGGAGCCAAAAATAAAATCTAAAAAGCCCGATCTCATTGAGAAGCCGGGCTTTTTTTGTACACTAAATTCATAGAAGCTTATGTCATGATACTTGATTCTCAATTTTATCGGCTTGCTATTTTTTCAAGATTAGAAAGATGTTTTTTACCACAGCGTTTCAGAGAGAAATAAGTTTAAGGGTTTAAAGGTCTGCTTATGATCTTCCATCGGGGAACCCAACTCTTGACTTTTTTTACGACTCAAAGTAAGAAGCTGAAGCTTTTTTGGTTCCACTGATTCTTTCGTCTTTCCTCTATTTTCTTGCTTCTAAATACTACTGTTTTGCTACTTTTTTCTTACTAGTGAATCCCGTAAAGCGACTTTCCTACGTCTTCGTATTTATCACCAGATATCCAGAATGGCTTTTTTAACGTATTTGCGATTTTCTGCGCAGCAAGAATATAGGACTTCCAGTAAATGGCAGCGTAGTCCATGTCAAAGGATTCTACCTCATCAGCTGCTTGGTGGTAGTACTGGGCGATCTTGTCATCAAAAGCAGTAAAACCTAACGTAAAGCTCGGTGCCGGAATACCCTTCCGGGCAAAATTCACATTATCAGATCGGTCATAAAGTCCTTGCTCAGGGGCAGGATCAGCAGTTGCTTTTATCCCATATTCTTCCACAGCTTCACTGATCAGATGGTCGCCTGTAGTTCTTCCCAATCCAATGACTGTGATTATTGAGGTATCGTTGTATCCTGCATTATCGATATTCAGGTTGAAAACTATTTGATTTAAAGGAATTAAAGGATTGTTTGTAAAATATCCACTTCCTAACAAACCTTTTTCTTCGGCTGTCCAAAGAGCGAAAAGAATAGATCGTTTTGGAGGATTTGCTGCAAAATATCTGGCAGCATTTAAAACTGCGGTGGTTCCAACAGCGTTATCTCGCGCTCCGTTGAAAATAGAATCTCCTTCAGCATCAGGCCTCCCGATCCCCACGTGATCATAATGTGCAGAAAGCATTACAAACTCATTTTTCAACTCAGGATCTGTTCCTTCTACCCAAGCCAATACGTTTTTTCCTTCGATTGATTGATTGTTTTTTCCATTTATAGCAAAAGTTGCTTTGGTAACCTTTCCTGTTGCGACGGTATTTTTGGTTTCGTTTGTCAAGTCTTTGATCCAAATATAAGGCAGTTCAGAAGATGCTCCCTGATCAACTCCCATTTGGGGTCTGTTCAAATTATTCACAATCAACTGCCATGGAATCGAAGGAATATTGTACATCTCAATCAAGGCAATCGCTCCTTTTGCTTTCGCAAGAGCTAGCTTTTCTCGTCCTAATGAAAATAAATCAGCAGGAGTCATTCGATCTGGTGCTCCAATGTTGGTGACCACCACTTTTCCGGTTACTTCTTTCTCCTCGTAATCCGATTCCATTCCGTAACCAACTTCAATCAATTCAAAATCTCCGGCAATAGATTTTCCATCTAGAACCAGAAGAGATTTTCCTTGAGTAAAAACTGAATCACCTAAAGAAATTTGACCTTTGCTGGGAGGGGAGGATAAGCGAAAAGGAATGTTTTGATAATATCCATCCGCACCGGGAACAGGCATTGCTCCATATTTCTTAAGCTGATCAGCTATGAAAGTATACGCCAACTTGATCTCCGGACGGGCAGGATCTCTTCCCATCAACTCGTCAGAAGCCAAGTAAGTAAAATGAGAAACGGATTCTTTTTGATCAAATTTTTGATCAAT
The DNA here is from genome assembly GCA_046597285.1 of Algoriphagus sp. Taxonomy (GTDB): domain Bacteria; phylum Bacteroidota; class Bacteroidia; order Cytophagales; family Cyclobacteriaceae; genus Algoriphagus. The sequence continues at coordinate 23,929 of JBKJKX010000174.1, forward strand.
ATCGGCTTTTTGAGCCTGCGAAAATTGAGAGGTCGCGAATAGCAAACCAAAACCTAAAATAGTTTTTTGCATAATGAAATTAATTGCTAGCGTAAAGTAATTCAAAATATGGAATTCAATTTATGGTTGGGAAAATTTGCTCCGGATTCCATCCCAACTCTTTCATAATTGTCCGAAAATGCATAGGAATTGGGGCATTGAGGCTTATTTCTTGTAAAGTAACCGGATGAATGAATTTCAATTCAAAAGCATGTAGGAGGAGATTTTCCAATCCATATTGCTTCTGGAAAAAGATGTTTTGTTTGTTGTCACCATGCTTTTTATCTCCGATGATATAATGCCGAATGTGGCCCAGATGTCGTCTGATTTGGTGAGTTCTTCCTGTCATGAGATCTACTTCTAGCAGACTATATCTACTGGTAGGGTATCGGCCAGTAGAATTATGAGGAATCTCAGTTTCGGCCAATACTTTATATCGGGTCTGTGCTTCTTGAAGCTTACCTGATCGCTCACTGGTCAGAGGATGATCGATGAGCCCTTCCTTTTCTCCAGGAATTCCTCTTACAATGGACAGATAAGTTTTCTTGACTTTTCTATCCATAAACTGGGTTTTAAGAAGAGGCAGTATTTCTTCTTTTTTTGCAAAAAGCAGCGTGCCGCTAGTAGCACGGTCCAGACGATGAACGGGAGCAACCCATGAACCGATCTGATCCCGAAGCTGAATGAGAGCATTTTCATTTTCCCCATATGCAAGCCGTGTTCGGTGAACGAGCAATCCGGCAGGCTTGTCTATGATGACTAGGTATTCGTCTTCAAAAAGGATATCTAGAAGCAAGGTGAGGTGAAAATGGTGAATAGAAATTTTAGAATGGAAAAGAGGAAAATAGAACTGAGTCTAAAGTCTTTTTACAAGGATTCTTTCTCTTTCCTCGAATTATGACCTCATTAAAATATGGTCCCCGAACCTATGCATTCTTCGCCGTCATACCATGCGACAAATTGACCAGAGGCGACGCCTTTTTGGGCGTTTTCGAAGATCACATAAAGTCCGTTTTCCTTTCTCAATAAAGTCGCTTTGGATAGTGGCTGTCGATATCGAATTCTGGCAACATATTCTGCCGATGCTCCAACTTGAAGCGCTAAATCCTCTCTGATCCAATGGATATCTTCATTTTTTACGAAGAGTCCAAAGCGATTTAGTCCCGGATGATCTTCTCCCAAACCTGTATAAATGACGTTCTCTTGCGTATCTGTCGAGATCACAAATAATGGTTTTCCTGTACCACCAACATGCAATCCTTTCCGTTGGCCTACGGTGAAATAATGCGCTCCTGTATGTTCTCCAAGTACTTTTCCCTGATCTTGGGAATAGTGAATCGGTAAGGAAACAACATCTAAAATCTCAGAATCCCAATCTTCAGGAGCAATTCCGGCGGGTATTTGAAGTCTTTTGTAAATCTCCAAGTTCTCAGGAATTTGAATGATATTCCCCTTTTTCGGTTTCAGTTGTTGCTGAAGAAAATCAGGCAAGCGAACCTTCCCGATAAAGCATAAGCCTTGACTGTCTTTCTTATCTGCTGTGACCAAATCCAGCTCTTTAGCGATTTTTCGCACTTCGGATTTTTGCAAATGGCCGATCGGAAACAGAGCCTTTGCAAGTTGTTCCTGACTAAGCTGACATAGGAAATAGCTCTGATCCTTATTTGAATCGGCTCCCGCCAAAAGCTGATAAATCGGCTTTCTGTTGACTTGAAGTTCACCTTTTTGACAATAATGGCCAGTCGCTACGAAGTCTGCTTTTAGCTTTTGTGCAGCTTTCAGAAAAATATCAAACTTGATTTCACGGTTGCAAAGAATGTCCGGATTAGGCGTTCTGCCGGCTTTATATTCTGAAAACATATAATCGACAATTCGCTCACGGTAGTCTTCGCTGAGGTCAATCGCCTGAAAAGGAATACCGAGTTTTTGTGCAACTAACATCGCATCTGTAGAATCTTCCATCCAAGGGCAATCATTGGAAATGGTGACGGATTCATCATGCCAGTTCTTCATGAACATCCCGATGACTTCGTAGCCTTGCTCTAGGAGGAGGTGAGCTGCTACCGAACTATCGACGCCGCCCGAAAGGCCGACGACTACTCTTTGTTTTGTTTTCATTTGGCGTAATAATTAATGGATTCAAGGTCCATTAGGTTACAAGTGAACCGAGAACATTGATTCAGATTGAATTGGTTCTATGCTCTGTGAAATTAAGAATTGGTAAATTGGATTATCTAATGATTCTTATTTTTGGAACGTGATATTGATTGGTTTTTGGAACGGGAGACCGGAGACGAAAGATGGAAATGAAAAATCAAAAACCAACTGCTTTATCATCACCTCTTGGATCTGCCCCTCCTTCGAGTTTCCCGTTTTCAAGAACCAGGATAGCATCCACTTTTCCGATAATAGGGTTATTATTTTCTAAGATGATGTAGCCTTTTGATTTCAACTTGTTGATCAAAATCGTATCAAATGAATCAGGTTCAAAACTCACCAAATCCGGCAACCATTGGTGATGGAATCTTGGAGCTTCCACTGCTTCCTGCATGCCCATCCCAAATTCATAGACATTCAAAATTGTCTGCAAGACTGAAGTAATAATGGTCGATCCGCCTGGTGTTCCTACGACCATCCAGAGCCTACCGTCTTTTTCCACGATTGTCGGGGTCATGGAGCTCAGCATTCTCTTTCCAGGAGCGATGCTATTCGCTTCTGCTCCAACCAATCCAAACATATTTGGAACTCCGGCTTTCGAGCTGAAATCGTCCATTTCGTTGTTCATGAAAAATCCAAGTTCGTCTATATAGACCTTGGAGCCATAGCCTCCATTCAAAGTGGTGGTAACAGAAACTGCATTTCCTTCTGCATCTACAATGGAATAGTGGGTTGTTTCCATGCTTTCTGCAAAAGCAATTTCTCCTTCTTTGATGTCGGAAGATTTGCTAGCAAGATCAAAACTGAAGCTTTCCATCCTAGATTTCAGATAGTCGGAATCCAGTAATTCATATACCGGAATATTCACAAAATCAGGATCGCCCAAGTAGAAATTCCGATCAGCGTAAGCCCTTCTTTCTGCCTCAACCAAAAGTTGGATATACTCTGTAGCATGATGACCATAGGATTTAAGATCATAAGGCTCGACCATTTTCATGATTTGAGCGAGTGTGATTCCACCTGAACTAGGAGGAGCCATTGATATGACTTTCAAATTCTTATAAGAAAATGAAATTGGATCTCTCCATGCTGCTTCGTATCCGGTAAGATCTTCTTTCGATATGATTCCGCCTTTGTCCTGAATATGCTTAACAAGTATTTTGGCTGTCTCACCTTTGTAAAATTCATCTCTCCCGTTTGCCGCAATTCTACTCAGCGTTTCTGCCAAAACAGGTATTTTCAACGTGTCTCCTGCTTTCAATTCTTTCCCAAAAAATGTCTCTGGCCCATTCACATCGATAAAGATTTGACGGGTTTTTGCCAGACGCTCTGCCTGTTTTTCAGTGATGATAAATCCACGTCTTGCCAATTCAATCACAGGTTGTAAAATTTCAGCCGGAGTCAGTTTTCCGAATTTTTCCTGAGCTTCGAAGATTCCTGCAATTGTTCCTGGTACACCTGAAGCCAATGCTCCCTGAGTACTCAAACCAGGAATCACTTCCCCATTCTTATCCAAGTACATGTCTCTTGAAGCAGCGCCGGGTGCCTTTTCCCGATAATCGATCGAGCCAACAGAGCCATCAGCCATCCGGTAAACCATGAATCCTCCGCCGCCGAGATTTCCTGCGAAAGGATAAGCAACTGCCAACGCCATCTCAGTTGCCATCATCGCATCAAAAGCATTCCCACCTTTACGGATGATTTCTAATCCGATTGCAGAGGCCTCTTCTCGTGCCGACACAACCATCGCTTTTTCAGAGATCAGTCCTTTTATTTTAGCTGGTTTTTCCTCTTTCTTTCCGCAGGAAAGACTCGCAACGGTGAAAGAAAGCAGAATCAGGAAACTCCCAATTGGACGGGTATTGATCATGGTTGTGGTACTAGAAGTGTCGAATTGAAGAGTTTAAGGATTCTTTTGTATTCATCTGTCCAGGAGCTTGGCTCAACAAACCCGTGATCCTCGACCGGATATATTGCCATTTCCCAATTGTCTTTCTTGAGCTCGATCAATCGCTGCGAAAGTCTCACCACATCCTGAAAATGAACATTCACATCGACCATTCCATGGGCCATGAGCAGATTTCCCTTCAGGCCTTCGGCAAAATAAATCGGAGAGGAGCGACGGTAAGCGATCGGATCAGCCTCAAGTGTGTTTAGGATATTGGCTGTGTACCCGTGATTGTAATGCGCCCAATCTGTCACTGATCGAAGTGCCGCCCCGGATTTGAATACTTCAGGAGCGGTGAAAAGTCCCATTAGGGTGATAAAACCACCATAGCTTCCTCCATAAATACCAATCTTTCCTGAATCAACTCCATGGGAATTGACGAGAAATTTCACACCATCAATCTGATCAGAAAGGTCTTTTCCACCCATGTGACGGTAAATTCCCGTTCGCCAGTCCCTGCCATATCCAGCCGAACCGCGGTAGTCTACATCCAAAACGGTGTAGCCAAGATCTGTCAAAAGATTGTGAAACATATATTCCCGGAAATAACTACTCCACCACTTATGGACGTTTTGGAGGTAACCGGCACCATGGACAAAAATAACGGCAGCACCATTCTTCTTTGCCGGATCTGGCAAATAAAGACGAGCTGGAACCTGGGCTCCGTCTTCTGCGGTGAATCGGACGATTTGAGGATCTCTCCAGGAATAAGCGTTGAATTCTGCACTTTGGCCAGTTGTAAGTTGAGTTGCTTTGGCACCGACTTTAGCGTCTTGAATGAAAAGTTCGGTTGGTCGATTGCTGTAGGAGGAGAGTATGGCAAGTTTCTTTTCATCCGGTGAAAGAGAAACCTCATTATTACCAGTCATGGAGGTTAGTTTTTCCTTCTTTCCTCCCATTAAAGGCATGCGGTAAAAATGCCTTTCGCCAGGATCAACTTCTGATGTGGTGAGGTACCAGTACTTTTTATCCTTCGAAATGAAGGGTTCAAAAACCTCGAATTTACCGGATGTGAGGGCTTTTTTCTCTCCGGTGTTTGTATTCAGCACATAAAGATGTGAATAGCCGCTTTCTTCTGATTGGAAAAAAATATGCTCATTGTCTGGAAGCCAACCCAATACTCCTCCGCCGAAAGCGCCACCGATTCCCGGACCACCAACCCAGGCTTCGTCGCGCTGACGATCAAGAGTTTTTAATTTTCCAGTATGCAGATTTACCTCAGTGATCCATCGATCCTTGTTATCAAAGGATCGAATTTGAATAATTGCTTTTTTTCCATCAGGAGAAAAATTCAGGCCGGATAAAGTGAGGTCTCGTTCTTTTTCTTCCCAGGTTTTGTCAGGATAATCTTTTACATAATCCGGAAAATCTTTGATTCCCGGCAAATTGAACTTGCTGATGAAATACACCGTATCGCGAGAAAGATCATAGATGCCGATCTCTATTTTTGAAGGGTTATTGCCGACTTTTGTTCTGGAGTTCAGATCTTCTGTAAATCCGGAAGCTGCTGTATAGTCTGGGACTTTTGTGTTTTTGTTGGAGCTAGATGGGGTTAATATTGAGAATGTTGCAAAGCTTTTATCTGGTGAAAGCTGAAGATTAGAAATATTTTTTCCCTCTGTGTAGTAAGCAAATGCTTTGTCACTTTGGCTAGCGATTGATTCGCGGTAGGCTCGAGATAATTTTTCAGCTTCTTTTCGCTCTCTTACTTCCTGAAGTAAATTTAGATTTTCCGATTCCAAAAAAGAAGTTTTTGCTTCAGGCGAGGTATTTCTGCCTAACGGTTTTGTGCCCGGAAGAATGTTGGTTGCCTTGGTGATGCTTTTCGTATTGAGATTGAAGACATAAATATTTCCAGATGAGACAAAAGAGATTTCACTTTCATCAGCCAAGAACTTTGGATTATTAAATTCCTCAAACCATTCAACCAAAACAACTGGAATTCCAATTCTAGGCGTATCCATCATCAAGTTATTTTCTTCCCGATAGACCCGAAGACTTTTGTCACTATTGTAAGAGGCATTTGCTTTTCTCAAGCTTTTTGCCTCAGGCCAATGAACTTTCTGAATTTGAGTAGGTTCGGTCAGGTTGATTTTGTAAAGAGAATCTGCGGGGTCTTGATCCTTGTTGTATTGGAAAAAAATCTGTTTTCCATCATCTCCCCAATTTGCAGCGGAGGGAAAAGTCCCCATCCATTTGGGATCTCTCATGATGTATTCAACACTAAGGGAAGATTGGGCGTTTGCTTCGAATAGGGCAAAGCAAAGCAAAGGCAGAAATAATAATTTTCGCTGCATCATCATTTTAAAATTGCTGTTTTTCAATTGTTGGTGTTCATGAATCTGACCAATTCATCCTCAATGATGACGAGATGGCTTTGGAGGGTCTCATTAAGCTGTTGTGAGTTTTCGAGGTTTGATTCTATATCTTCTATGATTTTTTTTGTCAACTCTGCGCCGATGTAACTCATACTCGGTTTGGATTTATGGCAGCGTTTTTTGATGGTCTGATAATCAGAAATCTTATAAAAATGATCAAGCCCTTTCAATTCCAGAATGTTTACATCAATGATAATCTGAACCATTTCCTTAAGCATTTCAGGATCATCATCACCGAAAAACTGAATAATGATATTTTCATCTATGAGTTGATACATGGTCTGAATTGTGGATCTTTTATTTTCTGACAAAAGTTTGCTCACCTACCTTTTGGATAAAATTAAAAACAATTTTGAATAAGCCTTATTATCTATTCGCGCACGCATTGGAAACATCAAATTAAAAGTAAACTCATTAGTCCGGTTTAGTTAATTTTGTAGGCCAAAATGCAGGAGATTAAAATTACTTATGCAAAAAAATAAAAAAATCTTTCTAATCATTTTCGTGATTTTCATGCTTATCATGTTCTGGATCGGCTATGATATTTCCAGACGTACTACATTTCCCGGTTCCAAAGGGAATTTAAAGGAGCGAATCAACACTGATAAATCTGAAAATTGAACCATGATTGGAAAAAAGATAGATGTAGAAAAGCTTGATTTGGAGCGGATGAAAGACAAAACCACGGAGAATCCCGGGATTTTGCCTTATGCTCATCACGCTGGAAGTGCGCTCATCAAACCGGAGGATAAAGGAAAAATTACTGGCCGAGCGGTGGCTGCCATGCATAGTCAGACAGACATGCAGATGTCTCAGATCTATCAGCAAATGCAGCTTTTGGCGGATCAAGCAAAAAAAATACAGGCTAGAATTGAGGTTTCTGAGCGGATCTACCAGGCTTCTATTGCCTTCGAACCTTTGATCAATCACCATTATTTTTTGTATCAGAAATCTGATGGGATAGATTTCATGAGTATGATTGCCCCTGAGGAATGGGGAAGAAAAAAGGATTTTGCGGAATTCATCTCCGAAGTGAAATTACTTGCTGATCACACCTGGGAAATTCTTCGAAAAAACACCTAAATCAAATGGATAATCTCATGACCCGTCAGCTGCACCTGATTTTGAAAGAAGGTGAGGCCGATTTTGATCGTGAATATGAATTGGAAATCAATCCGACTTTCCTGGATCAAAAAGGGAAAAATTGGATGGATGAAGTCTATTCAGATTTGGGTGGAATTGGAAAATTGATCTTTCTAGAAAAGATGAAATTCGATTTTAAAATCAACAGGAATCTGTTCCTGTACGATGATGAGTTGCATTTCAATCGATACAGACTTTCAACTTTGAAATCTGAGCTTTACAGTGAATTGAATTTCCCGTTCACAGAAGCATATAAAAGACTTTGTCGAACTTTTGAAAAAGAATGCTTGAAAGTTGGATATCAGGAGCGGATTTGGAATGGGTCACCGAAAGCAAAACAATGCTTCGGTAAATCAAGTGAGCAGGGTGATTTCTCCGGAAATGGCCCTACAGGATGGAAATTGCTAGCCTATAATGATATTCAATATGATTTGCAGACCAGAACTCATGGATACAAATTGATCCGATTGACTCCTTACGAAACTATCATGACAGGAGGCTCACTCAAGCGGCTTGATCAACTTCTCATCAATCCAAAAGAGGAGCAGAGGAAAGTGATTTTTAACTGGTTACTCAGAAAGATTGGGTAATGCCAAATTGAGATTTTGGATAGGTGATTTATGATTGAACTGATTGTCTGATGCCTAAAAATAAAAAAGACTACCCTGAAGATGGATAATCTTTTTTGATTGCAAATGATCACGCGAAAAGCCCAAAAATTTCACGATCTATCCTTTGAACAATCATTGAAAAATCCTCAGGTCTCTCAACAAAGTCGAGATTGTTGACATCCACGATCAATAGTTTTCCTTCCTTATATCCTTCAATCCAATCCTCATAATGTTGGTTGAGGTTTTTTAGATAATCAATTCGCATGGCTGTTTCGTAAGTTCTGCCACGCTTTTCTATCTGTCCGACCAGTTTAGGTATGTCAGCTTTGAGATAGATTAAGAGATCAGGAGCTTTCACGTGCGTGATCATTGAATTAAAAAGACTCTTGTAATTTGTATAATCCCGCTCGCTGAGCAAATTACTCTTGTAAAGATTTGCTGCGAAAATATAAGCATCCTCATAGATAGTTCGATCCTGAACAGTAGGGTGGTTGCTGTCCTGAATTTTTTTTATCTGATTGAATCTCGAATTGAGAAAATAAACCTGAAGATGAAAAGCCCATCGCTTCATGTCTTCGTAGAAGTCCGGCAAGTAAGGATTATTGTCCACTGCCTCAAACTCAGCCTTCCAGCCGTAATGTTTGGAAAGCTTCTCAGTGAGTGTGGTTTTTCCGCTTCCGATATTTCCGGATATTGCTAAATGCATTTGAATTTACTGTTTAGATTATTTCTTAAATCGGGATGCAACCACCAAATCTTTGCTTCCCGGGGTGTATTGATAGAATCCTTCCGCCGTTTTTACTCCTTTGAAACCTGCTTCCACCATGTTTACCAACAGCGGACATGGGGCGTATTTTGGATTTCCAAATCCATCCTGAAGAACTCTCAAAATAGAAAGGCAAACATCCAAACCTATAAAATCAGCTAGCTGTAGAGGTCCCATGGGATGAGCCATTCCCAGTTTCATTACCGTGTCAATCTCATAGACGCCTGCCACCCCTTCATAGAGACTATAAATTGCCTCATTGATCATCGGCATGAGAATTCTGTTTGCTATGAAGCCGGGATAATCATTGACTTCGACAGGGTCTTTCGATAGTTTTTTCGAAAGCTCCATGATTCTTTTGGTCACTTCATCAGAAGTCGCATACCCGCGAATTACCTCAACCAGTTTCATAACTGGAACAGGATTCATAAAGTGCATTCCTATTACCTGACTTGGACGTTTGGTGACGGCTGCAATTTTGGTAATGGAAATCGAAGAAGTATTGGAAGCCAAGATCGCTTCGGAAGGGCTGAACTGATCGATTTGCCGAAAAATATCAAGTTTGAGCTCAAGGTTTTCAGTGGCTGCTTCCACTACTAGATCAGCATTTTTGACGCCGGTTTCAAGATCTGTGAAGGTTTTGATTCTTCCCAAAGCAGCATTTTTATCTTCTTCATTCAGAGTACCTTTACTCACTTGACGATCCAGATTTTTCCCAATTGTTACTAAAGCTTTATCAAGAAATTCCTGCTTGATATCTATCAGCGAAACTTCATAACCATTCTGCATAAAAACGTGCGAAATACCATTTCCCATGGTGCCGGAGCCGATTACTGAGATGTTTTTCATAAGGAGAGTTTATATCAAAAACGAGTTTATTTGGGTTCAGGATTAGTGTTTCCCTGATTTTGGATAGTTCAAAGCTACTTCGAACCTGCTCGTTTTCCAATTTTTAAATCCTGGTTTTCTGACTTTGTTTGTCGCAAAACTATCTGAGCAAAATAGGATTAATACCTACCTTTGGCCTATGAAAGAACTTGGTCTGATTAGTAAACTGCCTATTAACCGATTTACTGATTTTGGAGCTTATCTCGCGTTGAGCTCGGGAGAAGAATTATTGTTACCCAAAGGGTATTTGCATGGAGAGGAGAAAGAAGGCGATATCGTTGAGGTTTTTATTTACACAGATAGCGAAGATCGACCTGTCGCAGTGACTCAAAGACCCTCAGCTATTCTGGATCATTTTGCAGTGATGGAGGCTAAAGAAGTGACTTCCTTTGGAGCTTTTATGGATTGGGGATTGCCAAAAGATCTTTTTGTCCCAAAGGCAGAAATGGGTAAAAATATGGTTGTCGGAGATAAATATCTGGTCAAAGTTTGTGTAGACTATCGGACAGATCGATTAATCGGCGTCACCAAATACCGGGATTTCATAGATCCGGCACCTGAATCTTTACAACCAGGCGTTGAGGCAGAAGGTTTGATATTTGAAAAAACCAACCTGGGCTATAAAGTTTTGATTGATGACTTATATGAGGGTTTGTTATTTGCCAATGAAGTTTTTCAGCCGCTTGAAATAGGAGAAAAGCGGAAGCTTTTTGTGAAGAAGAGAAGAGAGGATGGGAAATTGGATTTGCAGCTCCTGTCGCCTGGCCGGGTGAAATATGATGAAGGCTCAGAACTAATCCTTTCAATTTTGGAACAGAAAGGATTTTTGCCGTTGAACGATAAATCTTCTCCTGAAGAAATCCAACGTTTGCTTGGCATGAGCAAGAAGCATTTCAAGCAATGTGTTGGTCAACTTTACAAGGGCCGGCTGATTCAAATTCAAGAGGATGGGATCTCGATGAGCGAAGACTAATTTAATTTAAGAATATCAGTCGGGGTGTTGCACAAGATTGCTTTGTCACGAAAAATGGCAATCGGAGATTTGATCAGATATGGATATCTGACTAGAATTTGCAACCAGCTGTCCTCATCCCAATCATTCCCGGCTATCAGATTTTGGTAATCTGGATGCGCTCTGTTGAGCAGGTCTTTTGCCCGGAGATTAAGCTTGAGTAAAAGAGTGTTCCAATGAGTGGTAGTTATTTTCTCTTTCACGACATCAATTTCATTTACAAATCTGGTAATAGACTTTGCATATGCGAGCGTTTGCTTCACGATTAGCTGAGAGGAATTGTGGTAGAGGTATAGTTCAGAAGGATGAATTTTCATAATTTTAGATCTTAGAGTTATCATAAGATACTAAAAATCTGTCTTTTATAAAATTAATAGCCTGTAAAAAATGGTATTCCAAACGTTAATATTCCTTCAGAGTTGGAAATAGATCTTGAAAATTTTCGAAGAGACAGTAAATCGGATTTTGCTGCAAATCAGAAATTAAAAGCCAGGCTAAAGAAAAATAAGCCAAAAGAATTGGATGAAATGTTTGAGGTGCTTCATGATGAAGTTTTCCAAAACATTGATTGTTTAGATTGTGCCAACTGCTGCAAAACAACGAGTCCGATTTTTTTACAAACTGATATCGACCGTTTGGCAAAGGTTTTAAAAATGAAATCCAGCATGTTTATAGATTCCTATTTACACCGGGATGAAGAAGGCGATTATGTCCTAAACACATCACCCTGTCCTTTTCTTGATATTGATAATAAATGTCTGGTTTACCAAGAAAGACCCAAGGCCTGTCGAGAGTACCCACATACGAATCGCAAGAAAATGCATGGGATTTTGGAACTTACTCTGAAAAACACACTCGTTTGTCCTGCTGTTTTCAAAATTTTCCAGCAGATTGACAAGGATTTTAGGAAGTAAACCGATTCTTTTGCTTTTTTGAAATTCAAACCTAAGGGTAATACTATGCAGGATCAGGAGTCACACTTTTTAGGAGTGGATGTGGGTGGAACTCACTTAAAGATTGGTCTCGTCGACAGAACGGGCACTATTATAGAATTTGAAAAGGAGGATACTACACCTTATAGAGATAATCCTGAAGGATTTGGCCCGTGCTTTATTGATGGGCTTGGCAAGTACCTCAAAAAATTTCCAAAGGTTGAAAAAATTGGAATAGGTCTTCCCGGTTTGATTTCCAAAGACAGAACAACCCCGCTTGAAATACCCGCGATTCCGGCCTTGAATGGCTTCAATTTGAAAGCTGGATTAGAAGCCAAGTACCCTGATCATACATTTTCGCTTGAAAATGATGCAGCTGCTGCAGCTATTGGGGAGTTTTATTTTGGAAAAGATGATCCTTCCGACAACTTCTTGTTCATTACAATGGGAACCGGAATTGGAAGTGCTTTAGTCTTGGACGGATCTGTTTTCAAAGGTTCGAGAGGAAATGCACTCGAAATGGGTCATATGCTTGCCAGGGGAAATTCCGGATTAGAAAACTTGATCGGAAGAGCAGGGATTTTGAGGATTATGGAAAGAATGATTGCAGCATACCCTGAGAAAGCCGGTGAGCTTGTGGGTGCCGAACTAGGAACGCACTTACTTGTGGATACAGCAAAAGCAGGAAATCAGGTTTCATTGATGGTTTTCGAAGAAGTCGGAATGATTTTGGGCGAAGCTATTGTATCGACCATCCGAATTCTGGATGTAACGGATGTTTATTTTGGGGGTGGAATTTCTGCAGGCCTTGAATTTATGATGCCTTCAATGGATCATACCATTCGCCAATACTTGACTTCTTATTATGTCAAAGATTTGAAATTGAAGAAAGCTACTTTAGAGAATAATGCAGGAACCCTTGGGGCAGCGGCACTTTGTTTTATGGGTTCTGGGTTGTAATCGTAACTTCAGAAACTTTACTGACAGCATTCATTCGAAAAAGGACCCTGAGAGGTTCTTTTTCTTTTTCCACGCTTTCACAACCATTACTTGGCTCCAGAAAATAGAAGAAAAAACTCTGGCTTTTATCTACTAACTCTACCCGATCTGGACGACCAAAAGTTTTGATGATAGCTTGGTTGTCAGCGCCGAGAAAGGTATTTTTTATTTTCTGCAATTCATCCAAATCCTGAATCCTAAGTCCCTTGCATCCGTATCGATCAGCTTTCCAGTTTTCTATGTTGATTTTCCCAGTATCTATTTTTCCGCTGCATGAAACGAGCGTTCCGAAGAAAACAGGGATTAGGAATTTGAAGTTTTTTAGCATGAGTTGGTGGGATTCAAACACTTGGTACCTGAGGGTCATTAATTTGGGAGATCCCCGTGAACAAGTTGTCAAAGATAATGATTAAAGGAACATCGGACGGGTCCAATCTGTTTATCAAATCCTTTATATTAGCACATCCAATCCCCCTCATTTATGTTTTATCGGTTCGGAAAAGCCATCTATTTCATTAGCGTTTTATTATTCGTTTTTGCCCTTCTTTACTTCTATTCTGCTCTTCCTGAGAGTGTTTCTTACCAGATAGATGAAGTAGGCAACTCCAATGGAGACCTTGAAAAAGGGATATTTTTCTACCTTATGATTGCTTTGTTTGTCATTTGCAACGGGATGGTTCTTTTGCCTCCCAAGCTATTGGAAACCAAGAGTCATACAGGTTTGGGAAGAATTTTTCCAGTGGGAGATGATTACAGAGACTACTTCTTGGGCTGGTTTTATTCGTTTGGCGCGATTTTGAACATGAGCTTGGGATTGATGGTTTTTTATACCCATTCGATTAACAATCAGAACGAGATAGCTTCGAAGGAATTCAATATTTTCTTCTACATGATACCTGTTCTTTTCCTAGTCTGGATTGTTGGCCTATTTTTGATATTGATGGGTAAATTCAAACAAGTACAGACCAAATCCTGAAATACTGAGGTTCAAAAAACATGGCTGAAGAAGTAAAATATACAGAAGATAGTATCAGGTCTCTGGACTGGCGTGAGCACATTCGTCTCCGTCCCGGGATGTACATCGGTAAGCTTGGCGATGGGAGTGCACATGACGATGGCATCTATGTGATGGTAAAAGAAATCCTCGACAACTCTATTGATGAGCACATGATGGGGTATGGAAGGATTATTGACGTAAAAATCACCGAACATAAAGTTGAAGTCCGAGATTATGGTCGCGGAATTCCACTGGGAAAAGTTATTGACTGCGTTTCCAAAATCAATACGGGCGGTAAATATGATTCCGGAGCATTTCAAAAATCAGTTGGTCTGAATGGTGTAGGAACCAAGGCAGTTAACGCTCTTGCGGATTTCTTCAGAGTGCAATCATTCCGTGAGGGAGAAACTAAAGTAGCAGAATTTGAAAAGGGGATTCTTGTTTCGGAGAAATCTGTCGAGAAATCTTCTGACCGAAATGGTACCAAAGTGGTCTTTTCGCCAGATTCCGGTATTTTCAAAAACTATCATTTCATCCCCGAATACCTTGAAAATCAGATTTGGAACTATGCCTATTTGAACTCAGGACTTACGATCAATTACAACGGAAAGAAGTATTTCTCGGAAAGAGGCCTTTTTGACCTTCTTTCTAATAAAGTCGATGATGAAACCCGCTATCCGATCATTCATCTAAAAGGAACTGATATCGAGTGCGCAATTACTCATACCGCACAATACGGTGAGGAATATTATTCTTTCGTCAATGGTCAGTATACGACTCAAGGAGGAACTCACCTTGCGGCATTTCGGGAAGCAATTGTTAAGACGATTCGGGAGTTTTATAAGAAGGATTTTGATGCTTCAGACATCAGGCAAAGCGTTGTTGCAGCGATTGCTGTACGAGTTCAAGAGCCAGTTTTTGAATCTCAGACTAAGACAAAACTTGGTTCCCAATCCATAGGGCCTGATGGCCCAACTCTCAGGACTTTTGTCAATGACTTCATCAAAACTGAGCTTGATAATTTCCTGCATAAGAACCCCGCAACAGCGGATGCATTGCTCAAAAGAATTCTTCAGTCAGAGCGCGAGCGAAAGGAGATTTCCGGCATTAAGAAACTTGCCAACGAACGGGCAAAAAAGGCGAATCTTCACAATAAGAAGCTGAGAGATTGTCGAGTTCACTACGATGATCCCAAAGCAAATGAGGAAGCTAAAAACAATACCATGCTATTTCTGACAGAAGGAGATTCTGCTTCAGGTTCGATCACCAAATCCCGCGATGTGCAAACTCAGGCGGTTTTTTCTCTTCGTGGAAAACCTCTGAACTGCTTCGGAATGACCAAGAAGGTGGTGTATGAAAATGAAGAATTCAACCTACTTCAGCATGCTCTGAATATCGAAGACGGAATCGAACATCTCCGGTACCGGAAGATTGTAATTGCCACGGATGCGGATGTAGACGGGATGCACATACGACTTTTGATCATGACCTATTTTCTTCAATTTTTTCCCGATCTGGTGAAAAATGGTCACTTATATATACTCGATACTCCGCTTTTTAGGGTTAGAAATAAGAAAGAGACTATCTATTGCTACTCAGATGAAGAGCGCCAAAGAGCGATTTATAAGCTTGGATCCAAGCCTGAAATCACTCGATTTAAAGGTTTGGGTGAGATTTCACCGGATGAGTTTGGAACTTTCATCGGAGAGGATATTCGATTGGAACCGATCATTTTGAACAAAGAGACGAAGATTTCAGATCTGTTGACATTCTACATGGGAAAAAACACTCCCGACCGTCAGAATTTCATCATTGCTAATCTCAAAATTGAGAAAGATCTGGCTTTGGATCATTCAAGTGAAACAATAGTAGAGGAGAAAACTGAGGCGGCTTAATCAAGCTCGGAGGAATAAATTAATTACCAGGTTCACTCGAACTCACGATTATTAAAAAGAACATATTAGATGAGTGAAGAAAAGAATTTGACGCCAGACGGAGATGAGAGTTTGCATACTTCCTTGCCGATTACCGGCATGTATAAAGACTGGTTCCTGGACTATGCCTCCTATGTGATTTTGGAGCGGGCTGTTCCTGCGATTGAAGATGGTTTGAAGCCGGTACAGCGTCGAATTCTTCATGCAATGAAGGAAATGGACGATGGCCGATTTAATAAAGTCGCTAATATCATCGGTCAGTCTATGCAGTATCACCCGCATGGAGACGCTTCAATAGGAGATGCGATTGTCAACATTGGTCAGAAAGAATTGCTGATCGAAACACAGGGAAACTGGGGAGATGTGCGTACCGGTGATGGTGCTGCGGCATCTCGTTACATTGAAGCCAGACTTTCCAAGTTTGCACTTGAGGTAGTTTTTAATGCTCAAACCACCGATTGGCAGCTTTCTTACGATGGGAGAAAGCGTGAGCCGGTCACTTTACCTGTAAAATTCCCTTTGCTTTTGGCTCAGGGTGTCGAAGGAATAGCAGTAGGTCTTTCGACCAAAATCCTTCCTCATAATTTCCGTGAGTTAATCGAAGGATCAATTGCAATCCTCAATGGACAGAAAACAACTATTCTTCCTGACTTTATTACCGGAGGTTTTGCTGACTTTTCTGAATATCAAGAGGGACTCAGAGGTAGTCGCGTTAAAGTAAGAGCCAAAATTGAAGAGGAGGACAGTAAGACTCTTTTGATCAAGGAGATACCTTACGGAACTACGACAGACTCTTTGATCGATTCAATCCTCAAAGCCAACGATAAAGGGAAAATCAAGATCAAAAAAGTGGTGGATAACACTGCCAAAGACGTAGAGATCCAAATTCAATTGGCACCCGGAGTTTCACCGGATATGACGATCGATGCGCTCTACGCATTTACTGATTGTGAGATTTCCATTTCACCTAATGCTTGTGTGATCATTCAGGATAGGCCGGTTTTCCTTACAGTCAATGCTATTCTTGAATACAACACCAAGCAAACCAAAGAGCTGCTCAAGCGGGAATTAGAAATCCGAAAAAGCGAATTGATGGAGAAATTACTCTTCTCCTCATTGGAGAAAATCTTCATCGAAAACCGAATTTATCGGGACATCGAGGAGTGCACCACTTGGGAGGCAGTATTGATTGCGATTGATAAAGGATTAGATCCTTACAAGCCGGATTTCTACCGCGAGATAGTACAGGATGATTTACTCCGATTGACTGAGATTAAGATCAAGAGAATCTCAAAATTCGATACGTTTAAGGCAGATGAGTTGATGAAAAGGCTTCAGGAAGAATTGAAAGATGTTAATTATCATCTTAAACACCTGACTGAATATGCGATTAACTATTATCAGAATCTGCTTGATAAATACGGAAAAGGACGTGAGCGAAAGACTGAAATTCGAGCTTTTGATACCATTCAGGCAAATGCTGTTGCGGCAAACAATGCTAAATTATATGTGAACAGAGCCGACGGATTTGTAGGTTTTGGACTCAAGAAAGATGAATTCACCTGTGATTGTTCGGATTTAGATGACATCATAGTGATTCGCAGGGATGGAGTTTGCATGGTTTCCAAGATTGCCGAAAAGGTCTTCATGGGTAAGGATATTCTTCACGTGGGAGTGTTCAGAAAAGGAGACGAGCGCATGGTTTACAATCTGATTTACCTCGAGGGTGGTTCAGGAAAAGCCATGGTAAAGCGTTTCCAGGTATTGGGCATTACCCGGGATAAAGAATATGAACTCACGAAAGCTACTAAAGGATCTAAAGTCATGTACTTCACTGCCAATCCAAACGGTGAGGCTGAGATTATTACCGTATTTCTAACCCAAGGTGCCAAAGCCCGAGTGAAAGTTTTTGACTTCGATTTTGCTACGATAGAGATCAAAGGAAGAAGCGCTCAGGGAAATATCCTGACTCGCTATCCTGTAAGGAAAATCCAATTGAAAATGGAGGGAGTTTCTACTCTTGGAGGTTTGAATATTTACTATGATGCTGTCATCGGAAGATTGAATACAGATCAGCGTGGCAGGTTAATAGGCAATTTCCTTGGGGAAGACAGAATTCTAGTTTGCTACAAAAGTGGTGATTATGAATTGACCACCTTTGAGCTAACCAATCGATTTGAGGCTGCAGAGGTGGTTTTGATTGAGAAATTTAATCCTCAAAACACGGTGTCCGCAGTCTATTTAGATGGAGTTACGAAGGCATTTTTTGTAAAACGTTTCCAAATCGAGACTACCACAATCAATAAGAAATTCAACTTTATTACTGATCACAAGCAATCTTATTTGAAACTTGTTTCAACGGAAAAGCAACCTCAGATTTCAGTTACACTGGTGAAAGGAAAAGAGGAAGAAGTAATGGAGTACGACCTCGATATGCTGATTGATGTAAAAGGCTGGAAGGCAATCGGTAATAAACTGAGCACTTATCCGGTGAAAGAGTTGGCGTTGATTCAATCAAAAAAAGCTGTTGAATCTGAAATTGCTGACGAATCGGAGGTTATTTCCGAAACAAATCCTGATGACGAACTCGAAATAGGAACGACTATTGATCTTTCTGTAAAAAAAGAGGATGATGAACAGTTGGGATTGTTCTAGAAATTTGTTGGGATAAATGGGCGAAAAAAGAAGTTCAAATACTGATGGAATATTTAAGCCTATCCAATCAAATTGTAAAAAATTAATGTTGGAGTGGGTTTTAGGAGAGCGGACCCGCTTCATTACCTAGTTTTTGAAGATATTTTTAAGCCTCATAATGCCAGTATTTTGCTATGGAGCTGCGGAAACTTGCCTTTCGGGTTATTTCTTTTTGAACATCGAATCGAGCTTCAGTGGTGAATTAGTTTTTTGTTTCGCCCTTTTAGCCTTTTCTCTCTGACGCTGCTTTTTCTTTTGCTCTTTACTTTTCACTAAAACCATTCTTGCGGAAATCCCCACCTGACCTCTGAAAAAGTCCTCTCTGCCTGCAATATTGATGTTAGGCTTATAATCAAGCGATATGACAGTGTTCAATAAGGTCATTTCGATTCCTCCAATCAAGTCAACTCCTGTAGTAGCATTTCCATAAGTTTGAATGATTTGTTTGTTGGACTCCACTTTTTCAATGCTTTCCTCCTTTCCGAAGGAAATACCTGCGCCATAGTAATAATTGAATCGCTTGGAGATGACTGGATGATGCTTTTCCAGAAGAAAGCTCAGGGTTGAATTTCTTCTAAAGTCAGATTGAGCTATTGCCTCAAAAGTCAGACGCTCCGTAATTCTCTGCTGGGCTGATATTCCGAAAGTCCTTCCAAGGCTGTTATTTCCAAACCTTAATCCCAATGCGGTTCCGTATCGTTGGGCCTTAAGGGAAGACAAACTGATAATTAGAAATAAAATCAGCAGAGAAACTTTTTTAGACATCATGTTAATCTTAGGGATTACAAATGATATCTTTTCAATTTTCGTTCCAGAATTACTTTTTGCAGGAATGAGTGAGATGATTAGGTAATTTGGAATAAATCCAGGATTTTCAGAGTCAATTATTACTTTTCCCAAAAGCTTTAACTGTGAAAAAAATTCTCCTTGGCCTCTTAATTTTTTTTGGTGTCCTTATTCTTGGCATTTGGCTTTTTTCGATATACCAATTTAGGGATCGCCACAAGGACTATTCGGTGGATATCAATCTAAAATCCTCTCAAAATGAAGTCAATGCTGGTTTTGCCAAGGTGAATATTACGCCTAAGAACTTCGAAACCTGGACAGATTCCAACGGTGATTCACGATACAATCAGGCAGATGGAGATTCCTTTGAAGATACTAATGGAAATGGTGTTTTTGATGCCGTTTGGATTGCCGGTTTTCACAATACAAGAGCAGCAAAGAGTGTTTTGGATCCTCTTTGGGCCAGAGCGATGGTGTTGGATGCTGGGGATGTGAAAATTGCGCTTTGCGTGATCGATATGATTGGCTTTGGAAATGACGAGGTCATTGCTTCAAGAAAACTTATTTTGGAGAGTAATCCTGAGCTTGATTATGTGATTATTGCAAGCACACATGTGCATTCATCACCTGATCTGATAGGGCAGTGGGGGCCGTCTGATTACAGGAGCGGAGTTGATCCTCTGTATTTGGGCCAGGTTCAAGAAGGAATACGGGATGCTGTAAACGAAGCTTCAAAGTCTCTTCGTCCGGCTGTATTTCGGTTTGCAGAAGAAAAGGAAAAGCTGAAGCCTTTAGTTGGTGATACACGTCCACCTTTTGTTTATGATGCCTCACTGAGACTGATGCAGGTATTGGATGCTGAAACAGGAAAGACCCTAGGTACCCTTATGAACTGGGGAAATCATCCCGAAACGCTCTGGTCTGAAAATATTCAAATTAGTTCTGACTTTCCTGATCCTTGGAGAAATATGGTGGAAAATGGGATTATGGAGGGAGATTCAGTTATGGTGGAAGGAGTAGGGGGCGTTGCAATATTTCTGAATGGTGCAGTGGGAGGTCTGATGACAACTCATCCGGATATGGCCGTTGCAGATTCTTGTTCGGGTGAATCTTTTGTAAAGCAAAGCCCGGAAAAGATGAAAGCTCAGGGTAAAGCTTTGGCCAAAATCACACTGGAAACCTTAAAAGACACGATCTGGCAAGCTGAGGAAAAAGTCAGTCTTTCCGTTAGAGCAAAATCAATTGAATTGAAAATGGACAATAAGCAATTCCATCTTGCAGCTTTTCTTGGGATATTTGACCGAGGATTTATCTCGTGGAAGATGATTCGATCCGAAGTATCTGCATGGTCGCTTGGTCCCGCTACTTTTGTTCACGTTCCCGGTGAATTGTACCCTGAGATCCTCTATGGAGGGATTGAATCTCCCTCAGGTTCAGATTTTGGAATTTCTCCGCTAGAAGTTCCAGCTTTGCAAACTAAAATTCCTGGCCGGTTTAAATTTTTTGGAGGACTTTCAAATGATATGGTCGGCTATATCGTTCCAAAAAGTCAATGGGATACTGAGCCTCCTTTTACTTATGACTATAAAAATCGCCCCTACGGAGAAATCAACTCCCTGGGACCAGAAACTGCACCTAAAATACATTCGGAAGTTTTAAAAATCTTACAGGAGTTAGGCCATTAAAAAAATAAAAATCCCCTCATGTGAGGGGATTGAATTTTATGACTCGCTAATTACGATTTTCTCGATTTTATCACCCGGTTTGATTGCATCGATCACTTCCAGTCCTTCTACCACTTTGCCAAAGCAAGTGTGATTTCTGTCCAAGTGGGCAGTATTGTCACGGCTATGGCAAATGAAAAACTGAGAACCTCCTGTATTTCTACCTGCATGGGCCATAGAAAGCACACCTCTTTCATGGTGTTGATTTTCTCCGTCAAGTTCACACTTGATTTTATATCCTGGTCCTCCAGAACCGTTTCCAACTGGACAACCACCCTGGATTACGAAATTTGGAATGACACGGTGAAAAGTAAGACCGTCGTAAAAGCCTTTTTGGGACAAGTCCACAAAATTCTGAACAGTGTTAGGAGCATCTTTTTCGTACAACTCTACTTTCATTATTCCTTTTGCGGTGATAATTTCTGCTGTTTTCATCGTTTAAAATTAAAGTTTCAGACTTTACTGTTCGGTTTATCTTATTTCAAAATAGGTATGCAAAAATAGGGTTTGACTTCGATTTTTTTGATTAATAATGAAAAAAGGAGTGAAAAATCACTCCTCTCTTTTTTAAATAGTTGGAGAACCTTTTAAAATATCCTCAGAAGCGTATTCTTTGAATTTTTCAAAATTCTTTACAAATGCTAAAGCAAGTTCTTTTGCTTGCAAATCATAAGCTTCCGAATTATTCCACGTATTTCTTGGATTTAGAATTTCGGAAGGAACATTCGGACAGGATTTAGGAACTTCCAATCCGAAAACCGGATGCTTGGAGAAAGCAACTTTATCCAAACTACCTCCCAAAGCAGCCGTAATCATAGCTCTTGTATAGGAAAGCTTCATTCTAGAACCGATTCCGTATGGCCCACCGGTCCAGCCAGTGTTTATCAGCCATACATTTACTTCATTATTTTCCATTTTCTCACCTAATAACGTTGCGTATTTGGCAGGATGAAGTGGAAAGAAAGCTGCTCCAAAGCATGCTGAAAAAGTTAATTTAGGCTCCGTTACACCCATTTCAGTTCCGGCAACTTTTGCAGTATAGCCTGAAATGAAATGATACATCGCCTGGCTTTTATTTAATTTGGAAATTGGGGGGATTACTCCAAATGCATCTGCAGTCAGAAAGAAAATATTTTTTGGAATTCCCCCGACCGAAGGTTCGGTAGAATTAGAGATATGTCGGATAGGATAGGCAGTCCGTGTATTTTCAGTGACGGATTTATTAGAATAATCAACCTCCCTAGTTCCTGGTTTGAAACGCGTATTTTCTACAATTGCTCCGAATCGGATTGCATCCCAGATTTCCGGTTCATTGGTGCGACTTAGATTTATAACTTTAGCGTAGCAGCCTCCTTCAAAATTAAATACGCCGTTTTCGGCCCAACCATGCTCATCGTCCCCAATTAAAAAACGATTTGGATCTGCAGATAAAGTAGTCTTTCCAGTTCCTGAAAGTCCAAAGAAAATTGCGGTATCACCTTTTTTCCCAATGTTAGCTGAGCAATGCATGGAAAGCACGTTTCGTTCATAAGGAAGCAGAAAGTTGAGAACCGAAAAAATTCCTTTCTTCATTTCCCCGGCGTAACCGGTACCTCCGATCAGGATGATTCTTCGTGTGAGATCCAGGATTACAAAGTTTGGATTTTTTGTACCATCTTTTTCAGGATCGGCGTGGAAATCAGGCGCACAAATGACGGTGAAATCATGCTCAAAATTCTCTAATTCAGATTCGGTTGGACGGAGGAACATGTTATGGCAAAATAGGTTGTGCCATGCCAATGTATTTATCACCCGAATTTTCATCCGATAGTCAGGATTTGCTCCTGCAAATGCATCCCTGACAAAAAGATCTTTTCCACTCAGAAATGATTTCATTTTAGTCAGTAATCCTTCGAATTTGTCAGAATCGAAAGGGATATTGATATCTCCCCACCAAACTGAATCACGGGTTTTATCATCTAACACAATAAATCGATCCAATGGGGATCTTCCAGTGAATTTTCCAGTGTCTGCCATAAAGGCACCGGTAGAAGTAAGATATCCTTCCTTTCTTTCCAAAGCTTGCTCGACCAGTTCAGCAGTCGAAATGTTATAGAATTCGCTTCCACGGGTTTTAAAATCCAGAAAAGAGGTTGAGGTGATTCTTGATTCCAGAACTAAGTCCTGCATAAAATATTGGGTTTATAAACTGAAAATTATCTCCTCAAAATTAATGAAATCTGTTAAAAAATAAATTTAAAAACGTCAAAATTTAGCAATTCAATCGATTACGTAGGAGAATCAATATTTTATTTGCCAAGTAATTTAGGACATGTAAACACAATGAGAATTGTCCTTGAAATCGGAAGTTTCATTTGGGATGCTTTCAACTTTCCCGCCAAATGAACTTTGGAAAAAAGTGGTAAAAACATGTATCATTGTAAAAATGAATTCACCCAAATAATACGATCCTTGGAAAAACAACTTACACCCGAATTTGACGGGCCAACAATTTTTGGTCACCCAAAAGGTCTGATGACACTATTTTTCACAGAAATGTGGGAGCGTTTTAGTTATTACGGAATGAGAGCGCTTCTCATTCTTTTTATGACAAAGGCAATTATAGATGGGGGTTTGGGTTTTGATGATAAAACTGCAGGGGCGATTTATGGGCTCTATACAATGGGTGTTTACTTACTTGCACTTCCGGGTGGATGGTTGGCCGATCGGATTTTCGGACTGAAAAAATCTGTCTGGTATGGAGGTATCATCATTGCGATTGGTCATTTTATGATGGCGATGCCTGGAATTGTAGCTTTGTTTAATGGCTCCACTGGAGAAAAGGCTGATTTAAGTACAATTGATACCGCCTCATTTTTCCTGGGACTTATTTTTATTGTGGTTGGTACGGGCCTATTGAAGCCTAACATCAGCTCAATTGTTGGTCAGCTCTATCCTGCAGGAAGTTCCAAAAGAGACGCAGGTTTCTCCATATTTTATATGGGTATCAACATTGGAGGATTTATAGCTCCCTTGGCTTGTGGAACAATGGCAACTTATGATATGCACTTGGGATTTGGATTAGCCGGTTTGGGAATGGTCTTTGGTTTGATTCAATACAAACTTTCTGGAGCTGTCCTCGACGGGTATGGAGAACCACCAATATTCACAACAGAGGCGGAGCAAACTAGTCACAAGAAGCTTAAATCAATTGTAACAGTCATCGTTTTGGCTCTGATAGCCCTTGTTGGAGTTTTGTTGATGGGGGTGATTCCTGTAAATGCCTCAGCTTTGGCCAGTGCTTCGGGAACAGTCATAGCTTTGGTTGCATTTGGTTATTTGTCTTATGTGATCGCTTTTGGTGGTTTGAATAAATCAGAAAAAAATAAGGTAGGCGTAATCGCAATTTTATTCTTGTTTTCTGCCATGTTTTGGTCAGGTTTCGAGCAAGCTGGTTCCACATTAAATCTTTTTGCTGAGCGATTTATGGACAGAACCATTTTAGGATGGGAGATTCCTACGAGCTATTTCCAATCGATCAACTCACTTTTCGTTATCATCTTCGCTCCATTTTTTGGTGCACTTTGGGTTTGGTTGGGTAGAAGAAACCTCGAACCGAGTTCTCCTTTGAAATTTGCTTTTGGCTTGCTGCTTCTTGGTGTTGGCTTTTTCGTGATGTATTTCGCTACAAAAATCGCTGCTTCCGGTGAGCTCGCCGCACCTACCTGGCTGATCATGACTTTTATGATTCACACATTTGGTGAATTGAGTCTTTCTCCCGTGGGATTAAGTTTGGTTACCAAATTAGCACCAAAAGCATATGCCGGTCAAATGATGGGCATTTGGTTTATGTCAATTGCATTGGGAAATCTTTTCGCAGGATTAATTGCCGGAGAGGCGAGTGGGGGAACTGAAGAAGGTTTGGCTGCTATGCCTGATCAATTTTTGATGATTGTTTATACAGTTGTAGGTTCGGCTGCATTGCTTCTAATCCTTAAACCTGTAATTCGAAAGATGATGGGAGATGTCCATTAAAAAAACAAATTCAAAAAAAAGACTCGAATTCAAATCGGGTCTTTTTTTTTGATTAGTTGGATTCTTTTTCAGCAACCCATTTTTTGATTTTGGCCAGCATTTGATTCAAGGTCTGTCTAGAATAAAATACACCGTCCTTGATCACTCCGTCGATATCCAAAGTAGATTCAATATTCTCTAAAGGATTTGACCTTAATAAAAGCAGATTTGCATTTTTCCCACCTTTTACCGCTCCATAGTTTTCTTCCATCCCAAAATATCCCGGGCCATTGATGACAGAAGCGATTAAGGCTTCTCTGGGTGAAAGTCCATATTCTACCATCTTCTGAAGCTCCAAATGAATAGCCAGGCCCGGATAATCGTACGTATTGAGGTAACCGGCATCTGTTCCAGCGATGATTTTCATTCCTGATTTCTGAATCATCGGAAGTAATCTGGCAGTTGCTTCAATTCCTACTTTTCGATTTTCTTTGTCTTCAGGAGTTTCCAAAGCCATTCGCTGGATCCTCCATTGATAGCTTTCCTTCAGCTTTGGGCCTAGGTAACTGAGTATGGTATCTTTTGCAAATTCATTTTCATCCAGATAAGCCATGTTATAGCTGATCAAAAGAGTAGGAACAACGCCAGTTCCCTGAGCGGCTAACTGGCGAAAATTAGCCATGGCAACAGAATCGTTCAGAGTCTCCATTTGCAGCTTATTGGCTTCAGGTCCGGTTAATTTCCCCGATGCTCGTCCAACACTTATTTCGGATTCCATCGGTGTGCTCGTACGGAGCATATAGCCAAGATGCTCAACTGTCTTCTGACCGGCTTTGGAAGCCTGGTCCAAAGTCAATGCAGCAGGAATATGACCTGAAACACTCCATCCACGAGCTGTGGCTTTTTCGATTGCTTCCAAAAATAGCTCAGGTTTCATCGTATTATCCGTGATTTTAACAAAATCAACTTTTAGTTTCTCCAATGAATCCAGTGCCAAATCCAATTCTTCGCTTGTCCCAACTTCCAAATCACCCGGCCAGATTGATTCAATCCCTTCGATTTTTGGACCGGCCGTTAGGATTTTTGGACCAATACGTTTCCCTTCATTGATTTCATCCCGCCATTTCAGGACTTCCAAGCAAATATCGCCGGCAGCATCCCGGACTGTGGTCACTCCAAATGCCAGATAAAGTGGGAGTAACTGCTCGTTTTCATCAATGTATTCAGCTCCGCCAAAGTGCACATGATTGTCCCAAAGTCCGGGAATCAAAAATTTCCCTTCTCCGTCGATTGTTTGGGTAGAATTGTATTGGTCAGCCACAGACTTGTCTCCGATTGCAAAAATGCTGTCCGCTTGGATCAAGACATATTGAGAACTCAGAATAGAATTTCCTTGAATATCTACTATGTTGACATTTTCAATAAGAATGTCAACGTTTGGCTTTTCCTGACATCCAACTAATGTGCCTACCATAAAAATGAAGTACTTGATTTTCATTTTTAGAAAAGGCTGGTTTGGACAGTATTTGGCCTGGTCGGTTGAATTGTACCTTTTAACATATCATGAAGGAGTTTCAAAAACCCTGGTTGCCAGTTATCAGGATTGATTTTGGTTTCTTTTCCTTCATATTCAATAGGCCCGCTCATCTTTTCGAAACCGATTATCATGCTCCAGATGGTATAGAAGGTTATTTCCGGCTGAAGTTCAGGTCTGATGCTTCCGTCTTTGATTCCTTGGCTGACCATCATTACTCCGATTTTAGCAGGTTCATGGTGGATTTCAAGCAGTTTTTGGAAATGAACACTTTCCAAAATCAGTGAGCTAATCAGGGCTCGTTGCTTTGGGTCATTGTATTTTTTCATCAGATCCAGAAAGTTCAGAATTGCATCGTAATACACCTGATTTTTGCGGGCAAACTGAGGTATTCTTACCACCAAATCGTTGATCATATATAGCCCAGACTTTCCTTTGGAGCGGTAGACTTCACGGAATTCATCCTTGAATTGATCAAAGGCTTTTTTGGTCAAAGCCATGAAAAGATCCTCTTTGTTTTTGTAGTAAAAGTAAGTTAAGCCTTTGCTGATTCCGGCCTTTTTGGCTACATCCTCCATCCGCGTAGCCTGAAACCCATTGCTTGTAAAAAGTAGTACTGCCGAATCTAGTATGAGTTTTTCTTTATTTTTTTCGCCTGCCATGATGAGTTTGTTATTTCCTAAAAATGAACTCAAAGGTATTAAACTTGGGTCAAAAAAATTAGATTTATTTTACCTCATTCATAAAAAAGAATCACAAAAAAAGGGCTCTATTTCTTCAAAAAGGCTCTTTTCTTTTATCTGTCACTGACTTAAATCACTTCGATGATGTAGTAATTTTTCTTTCCTTTCTGGATCAAAAGGTACTTATCCTGAAGCAAAGAGTAATGAAGAAGTTGACTCGGGTTGTTGACTTTTTCCTTATTGACACTCACCCCACCTCCTTGGATCATTTTTCGAGCTTCGCCTTTTGAAGGAAAGATTACTTGCTCGGTGATGTCGCCAAAAAGGTCAAGCACATCATTCAAAGCTTTATAATCTTCTCCCTTAATCTTAACCTGAGGAACTCCTTCGAAAACTGACAAAAATGTTCGTTCGTTAAGTGAAGCAAGATCTTCAGTTGAGGACTTACCAAAAAGAATTTCTGAAGCTTTTTCGGCCATCTCAAAATCCGATATGCTATGAACCATCGTGGTGACTTGCTTTGCTATCTCTTTCTGCAAAGTTCTTAAATGAGGGGCTTTGGAATGCTCTTCCTCCAGATTTTCAGCCGTCTGCTGATCAAGTGTGGTAAAGATTCTTATATATTTGGACGCGTCTTCGTCAGACACATTTAGCCAGAATTGGTAGAATGCATAAGGCGAAGTTTTCTCTGTATCGAGCCAAACAGAGCCACCCTCTGTTTTTCCAAATTTGGAGCCGTCAGCTTTCGTGATTAGCGGGACTGTCAATGCATAGGCATTTCCTCCTCCCATTTTTCGAATCAGTTCGGTACCGGTGACTATATTTCCCCATTGGTCAGATCCACCCAATTGAATAGTGCAATTCTCATTTTTCCAAAGGTGATAAAAGTCGTATCCCTGAATTAATTGATAGCTGAACTCCGTAAAAGAAAGGCCGTGTCCATCTTCGAGTCTTCGTTTCACGCTGTCTTTGGACATCATGTAGTTGACGGTAATATGCTTTCCCACGTCTCGAATAAACTCCAAAAAGCTGAATTGGGACATCCAGTCATAGTTGTTCACCATGCGGGCCTGGTTTGGAGTATCGCCTTTAAAATCCAGAAATTTAGAAAGCTGCGCTTGAATACAAGCTACGTTGTGATCTAAAGTTGGTTTGTCCAGAAGATTTCTTTCTGCGGATTTGAAAGAAGGGTCACCGATCATTCCAGTAGCACCGCCTACCAAAGCGAAAGGCTTATGTCCCGCTCTTTGAAAATGTAAAAGAGTCATCACACCGACCAAATGGCCAATGTGAAGGGAATCAGCAGTTGGATCAAAACCCAAATAGGCGGAAGCCATTCCTTTTGTTAAATGTTCTTCGATTTCAGGTGTCATGTCCTGGAGCATTCCTCTCCAGCGCAGTTCTTCAATAAATGAATTCATGGTTTTGATTTTTTCAAGGCGCAAATATAGGTCTTTGGGCCGGAGTATGGAAAACAACCACTCAGGTTTCCCTGATTTTAGATTTTCCTTTCAACACAACCACTTTGCCTTTCCTCAATTTGAAAAGTAACTCAGGGAGTTTTTTGTTTACTTTCGAACCTATCATTTTACACGCTATGAAAAAACGATTTATGACTTTAGCGCTGGGATTCGGATTGCTTTTTGGAGGCCAAGTTTTGGCACAAACAGCTCCAAGCTGGCTTCGCTATCCGGCTATCTCTCCGGACGGGACGCAGATTACATTTACGTACAAAGGCGACCTCTATTTGGTGCCAAGTGCCGGAGGAAAGGCAAATCAGCTGACTTTTCATGAGGCGCATGATTTTAAGCCAGTTTGGAGTGAGGATGGAAAGCAGCTTGCTTTTGCTTCCGATCGCTATGGCAATTTCGATGTGTTTATCATGAATGCGAAAGGTGGGGAGGCAATGAGACTGACCTACCATTCTACAGATGAAATGCCTTTTGACTTCAGTTCAGATGATCAAAAGGTGATCTTTGGAGCTGCCCGCATGGACATTGCTGAGCACCGACAATATCCTACAGGTTCTCAGCCTGAATTATACCAAGTTGGAAGAAAAGGAGGAAGGGTCGACCAGATTTGGACGACACCCGCAGAGTATGTTCAAAGCAGTAAGGATGGCTCCAAAATGATCTACCACGATAAAAAAGGTGGAGAAAATGAATGGAGAAAACATCATCAGTCCGGCATTGCCAGGGATATCTGGATGTATGATGCTGCGAAAAATGAGCATACTATGCTGACCAAGTTTTATGGAGAAGACCGGAATCCTGTCTTTTCCCCTGACGAAAGCGAGATTTTTTACTTGAGCGAAGCAAGCGGCAGCTTTAATGTTTACAGCATGATGGTTGCTAATCCATCACAAAATCTGGCTTTAACAAGCTTCTCCGGCTTTCCGGTGCGCTTCTTATCTATCGCTAACAATGGCCTGATGAGTTTTGGCTTTGATGGACAGCTTTACACTTTGAAAAAAGGCGAGCAGCCCAAAAAATTGGAAATCAACCTTGCCACTCAATCCATTTCCAATCCGGATAATTACATCGCCATCAATGGAGGAGTTCGGGAAATGTCCATTTCTCCGGATGGAAAAGAAATCGCATTCATAGCCAGAGGGGAAGTGTTTGTCACTTCTGTGGATGGTTCTTTGACCAAAAGAGTTACCAATACTGCTGAGCAAGAGAGGTTTGTTGAATTTACTCAGGATGGAAAGTCTATCGTATATGCTTCTGAACGAAACGGAAAATGGCAGATCTTCCAAAGTTCCAAAGTCAGAGCTGAAGAGCCATTTTTCTTTGCTGCGACACTTTTAAAAGAAGAATCTTTAGTCATCTTGGACGCAGATGCATACGTCCCGAAGTTTTCCCCTGATGGGAAAAAATTGGCATATGTCGAGGGTCGGCGAAGCCTGAAAGTTTTGGATTTGGCAGCGAAAACCTCCGTTACCTTGATGGGTCCGGATCTACTTTTTCATATGAGTGACGGGGATCAATATTTCACTTGGAGCCCTGACAGTAAATGGCTTTTGGCGACCTACAGACCAACTATGTCCAATTCTGAGGTTGTGCTTTTAGATGCATCTGGAAAAGAAAAATTACGAAAACTCACTCAAAGCGGCTATTCTGACGATAATGCCAAATGGGTCAATGAAGGCAAACAAATGATTTGGTTTTCCAATCGGGATGGATTGAGAAGTTACGCTACGAGCGGAAGAAATGAAGATGACGTGTATACGATGTTTTTCGATCAGGCTGCCTGGGACAAATTCAGACTATCCAAAGATGAATTTGAGCTGCTAAAAGAAATAGAAAAAGCAAAAAAAGCACCTGAAACGGATGAAAAATCCAAAACTGAAAAACCTGAAAATAAATCCATTAAACCAATCGTCTTCAATTGGGAAGGATTTGAAGAGAGAAAGATAAAGTTGACGATTCACTCTTCAAACATGGGAGACGCAACGCTTTCGAAGGATGGAGAAAAGCTTTTTTATCTGGCACGGTTTGAAAAAGGAATGAACCTTTGGAGCACCAACCTGAGAACAAAAGACACTAAATTGGAAATAAGCCTAGATGCAAACTCCGGTCGCTTGGCGTGGGATAAGGATCAAAAAAACTTGTTTCTTCTGTCCGATGGAAGTATCTCTAAAATCAATCCTGAGACAATGAAACGGGAAAATCTCAAAATTGCCGGGGAGATGACTTTTGATCGAAATGCAGAAACCGCTCACCTTTTTGAGCATGCATGGCTAAGAACAAAAGGAATTTTTTATACGCCGGATATGCATGGCATTGACTGGAATGCTATCAAACCTGAATATCAAAAATACCTACCCCATATCGGAAACAGCTACGAGTTTGCTGAGCTGCTCTCCGAGATGATCGGTGAACTGAACGTTTCGCATGCAGGAGCGCGATTTACCCGATCCGTTCCGATGGCGGATGCTACGGGAACTCTGGGGATTTTCTTTGATTACAAATACACCGGAAATGGACTTAAAGTAACTGAAGTAATCAAAGGTGGACCTTTAGACAAGGCGGATATTGAAATAAAATCTGGAATGATCATCGAACGAATCGACGGTGAATTGATTACAGCTGATCTTGATTTTGCGAAGCTTCTCAATAGAAAAGCTGATAAGTTTAGTCTGATTGAAGTTCTTGATCCATCCAACCAAAGTAGAAAACAATTCACCGTGAAGCCTATCACAATAGGCGAGGAAAACCAATTATTGTATAAGCGATGGGTGAAAAAGAACCAAGATGAGGTTGAAAAACTAAGCGGAGGTAAACTTGGCTATGTTCATATTCCAGGCATGAGTGATGGCCCATACCGAAATGTCTACGAAGAAATGATGGGCAAATATTATGAGAAGCAAGGTGTAATAGTGGATACCCGATTCAATGGTGGCGGTGACTTGGTAGCGGACTTGGCAATGTTCTTTACTGGTGAGCCTTTCCTGACCTATGCTACAGCTGACAAAGTCGTTGGTGGTGAGCCCACTGCCCGATGGACCAAACCGACTCTGGCTATGTTCAATGAAGCAAATTACTCCGACGGCCATTGCTTTGCTTGCGGATACACTGATTTGAAAATCGGGAAAACAGTAGGGATGCCAACACCGGGAACATGTTCATTTGCAGGTTGGGAAAGTTTACCAGACGGTACCAGATGGGGTGCTGTGCCAATTTCCGCAAAAAACAAAGCAGGAGAGTGGCTGGAAAATAACGAAACCAGGCCTCAGTTTGAAGTGAAAAACATGCCTGGGAGGATCGATGCTGGAATTGACCAACAATTGGAAAAAGCGGTAGAAGAGCTATTGAAAGATGTGAAGTAATAGTGTATCACCATTAAAAAACCCGGCTTCTTTCGGAGCCGGGTTTTTTGTTTTAGAAAATTCCAAGAATTACTGAAAAGTTTTTGTGTTCAAAGTCTCATCGTTCTTGAAAAATGAAGAAAGTTTACCAAAAGAGCTTTCGAAATAACCTTCGAGCATTCTCTTAATAATAAAGGTCCTGTATTCGTCCTTAGAAACGATAGGAAAGTACTCATGGCTTTTGCCATAAGACTTGTGGCTGACAAAACCCTTTCTTTCAAGAATTCTTACAATAGTGGAAACTGTATTGTAAGCTGGTTTAGGCTCAGTCATTGGTAATAAGATATCTTTCACGAATCCTCGCTCGATATCCCAGAGGATTTGCATAATCTCCTCTTCTGCTCTGGTTAATGGTTTCATAAGTAAGCTGTTAAGTTTTAAATTGCAAGAAAATTATTCATTTAGTTTCTCTTTTGCAAAAAAAATCTAAAAATGATATTAATTTTTAGTTCTAAATTTATTAAGAACTTGATTAATAGGACATTAAAAAAGCCTCCGGTGGGAGGCTTTTAGTTATTTCGGCAGTTAGGTGGCTCTCATTTTTATGATTCCTGTAGCATTCAAAAGTTTAACGATTGGATAGGTAGGATCAAATTCGTACCATTTCACTGCAAAATTTGGCCGGTTTGGAAGTTTATGGTGGTTATTTTGGAATAACTCCCCAAGCATTAAAACATCCATAAGAAGACTGTTTTTTGAATGATCATTATTGTCAAAGTTGGCATATCCATACTTGTGTCCGCTCCAATTAACGATGGCACCATGAACTGGTCCCATCATAAAATGAATTGGAAGTAGGAAATACATCCACCAATGTGTTCCTGCCAGCTCAAACACTGAAATACTCAATACATAAATCAGAATGTAAACGATTCCCCAACTAACGCGCACAAACATGGTGTCTGCGAATCTGTCAAATTTGTTCCAATCCGGAATATCCTTTGAAAATCTGTCTTCCGGCTTCAGTTTAAAGGAGAAATAATCGTTGTAGATGTTTTTGGTCTTCCACATCATTGAAAAAAGATTTTCCGTGTGATGAGGACTATGCGGGTCTAAAGGTGTATCACTGTAAGCATGGTGCATTCTATGGAGGACAGCATAGGCACGAGGCGACAAATAGGAACTTCCTTGCCATAACCAGGTAAATACATAAAAGAAACGCTCCCAAAACTTTGTCATGGAAAACATTTGGTGGGCAGAATACCTGTGAAGAAAGAAACTCTGGCAAAACAGGGAGAAATACCAGTGTAATAGGAATAAGACAATAATAATCACTAGAAAATTGATTAAGGTGATGATGCAAATATAAGGCGAACTCTTAACAACTCTTGATTATTGACAACGCAGAATGCTAAAAGGCAACTGATTTTTATCAGATTATTGGTCAAATTTTTTTATTTTAACTCAACTCTAAATATGAAACAATGGATAAAGCACAAAGTTTTTTAATCAAAATCCTTCTGGGCGGGATATCAGTTTTGATTGCTGAATTTTTGTTATAGGGCGTTCATATTGATGATTTCTTGACCGGATTTATTTTTGCAGCATTCATCATATTGATTAATCTAACTTTTAAACCAGTATTAATCATTCTTACACTGCCCATTACTTTGATCACTTTCGGATTATTTTTTCTAGTAATAAATGCCTTAATGATCCCTTTGGCAGATCGGGTTATTGACGGTTTTCGTGTAGATGGATTTTGGAGGGCAATTTTGTTCGCGATTGTACTGAGTATAGTGAATTCCATTTTTGGGAATCGATTAGAAAAGGAGATTAATCTTGTCTGATCATCGACCCTGATGTATAGTTTCCGATTTCCTATTTTATCCAAGGTGTAAATTTGAGGGCCAGCAGTCTTTTTTATGGTCACTTAAGAGGTGTTTTTCTTCATTATATTTCTTTTCACTTTCAGAATCCTGCAAGACAATGGGTTCGCATGAAAGCGAAACTCTGGGGATGCAATAAATTTCGTTGGCAGACTCCACCATGAATTTCTCCTCTTAATGATCAATCCCGATTATTTTTTTTTGATCTGAAAGGCCAATCAAAATAAAGCCTCCATCGGTATTTGCAATAGCAGCCATTGTTCGTGAAATTTTTTCTTTAGAGGGTACTTTTTGCTTGAAATCCAGCGTTTTACTTTCTTTTGACCGAATCAAAAATTTAATAAAATCTTCATCAAACTTTGTTATATTCATCTCATTCGTTCAGCTTTTGATACTATATTAATATTTCATTTAGTAACATTGAGCATCATTTCTATTACTTTCATCTATCATTAAAATTTTGAGTCATGTCAATCCCAAATCCAGGATTAGATCCCAAGAATATTGAAGAGTTAAAGCGGGAACTGAAAAAACTTGGTAAGTCCTTTAAGATCATCCCAGACGAGGAGAATTCTGATGAGTACGTCAACTTCTTTTTCATCGGAATGTATGAAGGCAGAGAGGTAATTTATGATACCGCTTTGTATACGTTGAGGCTTCACCATTCAAGTGAGGTTTATGAATTAGCGGAACATGAAGCCGCTAAAAAATTCCCAAATTTCAAAGGAATCACTTACGAGGAAGATGAGGAAGGGAATATGAAACCCTTGACAAGTGAGGAAGAAGAAATTGGATGGTTCATCACTGAGATTATCATGGATATCGAGGAAGATGAGTCGGTTAAAGTTCAGGAATTTGTAGATCTGGATACCAATCACGACTATGGCCTTGGGCTAGATGTGGCACTGAATATTGATTCGATAGACGAAAAAGTAATCGCGAAGTTTATCAAGGAATTTAATGACGATACGTTGGTTTTGGATGATACAATGTATGCTTTTCAATCGGAAGAAGAGGATGTGGAAGAGGATGATTGATCAAGATTTTATTTAACAGTATCCTTGTACGCTTGTTAAAATACAAGCGTTTTTTTATGCTCAAAATTGCCTTTTCATCCCTTTATTCTCATCCATTGCCTGTAGGTCATAGATTTCCAATGGAAAAATATGAGCTGTTGCCAGAGCAGCTTCTTTACGAAGGAACAGTGAAAAAGAACAATTTTTTCGTTCCTGGAATGATTGATGATCGCTGGATATTAACTACTCATACCGAAGAATACTTGGAAAAATTAAAAACTCTACAGTTGAGTAAATCCGAGATTCGCGTCACCGGGTTTCCTTTAAGCCAAGTTTTGATAGAAAGGGAAATCAATATTTTAAGTGGATCCATTGAGGCTGCCTTATTTGCACTAGAATTTGGCATTGCCATGAATATTGCCGGGGGCACTCATCATGCATTTGCCGATCGGGGAGAAGGATTTTGTCTTCTAAACGACCTTGCAATTACTGCCAATTATTTATTAGAAAATCATCTGGCTCAAAAGGTGTTGATCATCGATCTTGATGTTCACCAAGGAAATGGGACTGCGGCTATTTTAGGAACTCATCAAAATGTATTCACCTTTAGTATGCATGGGGAAAAGAATTACCCGCACCGAAAGGAGCAATCTCACCTCGATGTTGCGCTGCTAGATAAAACAGGAGATGGTGAATACCTAATAAAACTCCGGACAAGTTTAGATCAGATTATAAGTCAGTTCGAGCCAGACTTTATCCTGTATCAATGTGGTGTGGATGTACTTGAATCTGATCAACTTGGACGGTTGAGCCTGACGATCGAAGGTGTAAAACAGAGAGATAGAACTGTGTTGAATCTTGCGCAAAATCTCAAAATTCCTATCATGTGCTGCATGGGGGGAGGATATTCAAAGCGGGTAAGCCAAATAATAGAAGCACATGCTCAGGTGTTCAGATTGGCTCAGGAAATGTATTTTTGAAATCTTTAACGCAATTTAACCAGACCAAATCTTACGCAGTCTTGCGAATTCAATACTTTCTTTATATTTGCGCCCTTGTCATCTATAACATAAAAAAAGTGAAAAAAGGACTGAAATTAATCGGTGTACTGGGTCTCGCTGCAGTACTTTTCTATGGCTGTGATAAAAAAGGCACTGCCACTTCTGAAGGAGCAACTTCTACTGAAGTCACGCAAGCTGGAGAACTCAAAGTTGCATTTGTCTACACAGACAGCGTCATCAATAAATTTGAGTATTTCAAAAAGAAGTCAGCAGAAATCACCGAGAAAGGGAAGAAATTTGAGGGCGACCTTCAAAGTAGAGCAAAAGGATTTGAGCAAGAAGTAGCGAATTTCCAGCAAACAGCCTCTACTATGACGATGAATCAAGCCAGAGCGAAAGAAGAGGAACTGGTGAAAAAAGAACAAAATCTTGTCACTTACCGAGATAATCTGATGAGAGAGCTTTCAGCTGAAGAGTCTAGTCTTTACAGTGATGTTTACGATCAGGTTCAGAAGTATATGAAAGGTTACGCAACTTCAAATAAACTGGATGTGATTCTTAGCTACACCCGTGGGGGAGCGGTTTGGTATGCAACTGATGCGATTGATGTGACAGCATCTGTAATTGATGGTTTGAACAAGCAATACAACGCAACTCCGGCAGATTCTGCTAAATGATATAATCCTTCCAATGAGGATAAAGCTTTCAAACCCGGATTTAGTCCGGGTTTTTTTGTGGTAAAAAATTGGGTAATTTTGCGTCCGTAAATACAAACGAACTAATGAAAATCACGGAATTTTTAAAACACAACTACCGTCACTTCAATGCTGCGGCATTGATTGATGCAGCTGAAGGATATAAAGCGCATTTGGATAATAATGGTAAAATGATGGTCACTTTGGCTGGGGCCATGTCTACCGCTGAATTAGGTATTTCATTAGCAGAGATGATCCGTCAGGATAAAGTACAGATTATCACCTGTACAGGAGCCAATCTAGAGGAAGATGTGTTTAACCTGGTTGCTCATGATTATTATGAGAGAATCCCAAATTACCGTGACCTTACTCCGGCTCAGGAGCAGGATCTTTTAAATAGACATATGAACCGTGTAACTGACACTTGTATTCCTGAAATGGAAGCGATGCGTCGTATCGAGGATGTGATTCTTGAGGAGTGGGTAAAAGCAGACCAAGCGGGAGAAGCATTTTTCCCTCATCAGTTTTTTTACAAAATCTTGCTTTCCGGCAAACTGGATAGCTCTTTCCAAATTGACCCTAAGGATAGTTGGTTGATGGAAGCTGCGAAAAGAAATCTTCCCATCATTGTTCCCGGTTGGGAAGATTCTACTTTGGGCAATATGTATTCAGGTCACGTGATTACTGGCGACGTAAAGAATGTGCACACGGTAAGAAGCGGAATCGAGTACATGATTTTCCTTGCAGAATGGTACACCAAAAACGCTACAGTTGAAAGCACTGTCGGATTTTTCCAAATTGGCGGGGGAATTGCAGGAGACTTCCCAATCTGTGTAGTACCGATGTTGCACCAGGATTTGCAAAGAACAAATGTCCCTCTCTGGGGCTACTTCTGTCAAATTTCTGATTCTACTACTTCTTATGGGTCTTACTCCGGTGCTGTTCCAAATGAAAAAATCACATGGGGCAAACTAGGGATAAATACACCAAAATATATCATAGAATCAGATGCAACTATCGTGGCGCCGTTGATATTCGCCATAGTGTTGGATCAATAATTATGAAAAAAATAGTAAAGAAGAGTCTTGGAGCAAGCAGCGTAATGTTGTTTGCTCTTTCTTTTTTTCTGAGTGCAGAGGCTCAAACTCTCAAATCTCTCTCCGGAGCAAACAGCCCTCAGGACGATACTAATCCCGTATGGATAGGAAATAATACACTTTTGTTTACAAGAGCTTTTCATCCTATGAACAAAGGAGGAGCCACAGATTCCGGAGATATTTGGATGACCCAAAAGTCAGAATCCGGAGAATGGCAAGAAGCTATTCACAGGCCTGATTTGAGTACGACAGGTTATGATTTTGCCCTTGGCCTAGAAGATGTTCTAACACTTTTGGTATATCATAAGGAGGTTAGCAAGGTTGGAATTTATCAATATTCGAAGTTTGGAAACGATTG
Source organism: Algoriphagus sp. (assembly GCA_046597285.1). Classification (GTDB taxonomy): domain Bacteria; phylum Bacteroidota; class Bacteroidia; order Cytophagales; family Cyclobacteriaceae; genus Algoriphagus. Next base: position 62,013 of record JBKJKX010000174.1, read on the forward strand.
GAATTTTTTGCGTCCCGTAGATATGCCAGGATTAGATGAATTTCAAGGTCCGGTGACAGGCAGAGTAGCAGCCGGAGGGAAATTAATTTTCCTTTCAGGCAAAGGCGTGGGCACCCTTGGTAATGAAGATATTTACCTGAGTGAAAAATCAGGAATTTTAGATTGGTCAGGACCTGTAAACCTTGGCCCGAACATCAATACAAACGGGCAGGAAATGGGTCCATTTTTCGATGTGATTACGGAGCAATTATATTTCTCGTCAAATATGCATTTGGGTGCAAATGGAAAAGATATTTTCATTTCCAAAAAGCTGGGAGTAGAATGGAGTTCATGGAGTCTTCCCGTAAAGTGGGAGCAAATCAGCTCATCAGGATCAGATGTTTCTCTGACATTTTTGGAAAAAGACAATGTGGTTTGGACAAGCACTCAAAATAGTGATGGTTATGCGGATTTGCTCACTTTTGCAGTTGTTACTCCGTTAATAATTCCTGAGGAATTTTTCCCTCCTTCAACTGATTCCATTTCAAAAGTCCCAGTAAAACCCACTCCGGAGGTTCCGGCAAGACCTGCTCTTGAGGTTTCAGTAAAACCTGCTGTGGAAGTTTCAGAAAAACAAGGGAAACAGATTAAAGAACCAAAACCAATCTATCCAAGGGTTTCGATAGGAAAACCTGAAATTAGATTCCCTGAAGAGAAGGTAGGTGAATCAGAAAAGCCGATTTCATGGATTGTGATTGATTCAAAAACTAAGGGAGAAATCCAATATAATCTGACTTGGGAAGCTTCAGCAAATCAGATAAACTCAAACTCAGGTCAATCGGTTTTGCTTTCTGATTTGACCAAATCGGGAGTTCAAGAGATTAAAGTCATAGCAGCTGGATATTTCCCTAAATTATTGTTAATCAACGAAATAAATAAAACTGGTCCAACTCAAGTTTTGATGGTGAAGGCTGAACTAGGTAGCTCGGTTTTGTTGGATAATGTCGCATTTGCTAGAGGAACCTCGGAGCTGGAAGGCGATCAATCGAAAGCCAGCCTGATAGAATTAGCAACTTTTTTGAAAGAAAATCCAACAGTAAAAATTCGAATAAATGGGCATACCGATAATGCAGGAGACCCTGGACTTAACAAAGCACTTTCAATTCAAAGAGCTGGAAGTATTCGAAAATTCTTGATTGATCAAGGGGTGGCCGCCGATAATCTCCGAACCTCCGGATGGGGCGGAACTAGGCCTGTTGCGCCCAACACAACTGAAGAAGGAAGGGCTAAAAATCGAAGAGTAGAAATTCAAGTTGAGAAATAAGAAAAAAGGCTTTGAGTTATCTCAAAGCCTTTCTTGTTGTTAGAGCGAATAGTTCCCTCTATATTCCCGCTTCACAAATTGATTTGCCGGCTCAAAGTTGGTCACTTTCATATTAGGTCCGTCCCAAACCAATTTGATTCCTCTTCCCGGATAATCAAATTGGTTATTTCCACCTTCTCTTGGGATTCTGTAATCGTAGCTTCTGATAGCAAGATTGCCCATCAAAACAGATTCTGTCAAAGGACCTGCAATTGAGAATGATGAACTTAGGTTCTTAAATTCCTGAGAGCCATGTCCGGCGATACAAGCATCTACCCAGTTATTGTAATGACCACGATCTCCTCCAGGAACTCTGTATAGTTTTTCAGGGATTGTAATATCTTTTGTTTTAGAGGTAGGGAGAAGTTGTGGGTTCACCCCATACGTCGAGCACATGATTTTTCCTTTAGTTCCTTCGATAATCACTCCATTACCACCATCACCCATTATTTCGTTTGGCTCTAATTCTTCCGGGCGGGTTGGCTGAATCCCGCCATCCATCCAATGAAATTCTAGATCTTCCTTGCCCGGTCTGTCAAATCTGAGCGTAATGTGAGAAGAAGGAGGGCAGCTTTCCGGGAAATAGCCTCTACTAAATTCACCAACATAGACAGAACCTACTGAGCATTCGGCGGACTTAGGATATCCGAGGCCTAAAACCCTAAAGGGAGGCTCCATGATATGACAAGCCATATCTCCAAGTGCTCCGGTTCCATAATCCCACCAACCTCTCCAATTGAATGGGACAAGATTTCCTACATAATCTTTTTGAGGTGCAGTTCCCAACCAAAGGTTCCAATCCAAATCAGCAGGTGGGGATGTGGGTGCTGTTGGCCATTCGATCCCCTGAGGCCAAACGGGGCGATTAGTCCAGGTATAAACTTTTGTTGCTTCGCCAATCAAACCTGCCTCGTACCATTCTACCATTTTTCTGACTCCATCTCCGGAAGATCCCTGATTACCCATTTGGGTTACCACTTTATATTTTTCTGCGGCTTCAGTGAGCATTCTTGCCTCATAAATGTCATGAGAAAGCGGTTTCTGCACATAGGCATGCTTTCCCATTTTCATTGCCATCATAGCGGCTACTGCATGTTGGTGATCAGGCGTAGAAACAGTCACCGCATCAATATTGCCAGCTTCCTTCTCGAGCATAATTCTGAAATCTTTGTAATATTTTGCATTGGGATGCTCATCACGACTCTTTTTTGCGCGCGTATCATCCACATCACAAAGCGCGACAATATCAACTTTGCCACTTCGAAATACACCGGACACATCACCGTATCCCATTCCTCCCACGCCAATTCCCGCTACTCTAAGTTTATCACTCGGGGCAATAAAGCCAGGACCGCCCAATACATGACGCGGAACTATGTAAAAGCCGGATGCTACCACTGCTGAGGTTTTTATAAAATTCCTGCGGGAGCTTCCCGTATTTGTATCTTTTCTTTTCATGGTGCTTTGGATTGATTATTAAAACAACTTCAAATTATCAAAAACAGGTTAGAATCAAGACAATTAGAGGTAAAAATTGATTGGCTGTTTATAGAGGCGTATAATAGGTATCTCTGATGTTTTATGGTCAATTCGTTTCTGATACATCTTAGGGTAGTTTTGCAATAAAACTAATTTGTCAAAAATAGATTCTTAAAAATTTAAATTAAGTTTATCCCAAATTCATAACCTATGATAAAATCACTTTGGTCGATTGCTCTCGTTTCAACAATCGTAATTAGCTCTTGTCAATCACCTGTACCAAGTCTCGAAGAAGCTGGAATTATACCTTTTCCTGCATCATTGAAAACTAGTAGCGGAAGTTTTACTCTTCAATCCGAATCCGGAATTTTGGTTTCCGGAGAAAGTGAAGAACTTGAAATACTTGGAGAATTTCTTGCTTCAAAACTTCGTCCTGCAACTGGATTTGTTTTGCCTGTCTCCAGAGAGAGCGGAGATATTATTCTTGAAATGACTAGTGGCGGAGTCCTTGATTCGTATGAATTGGAGATTTCTGAAAACGAAGTAAAAATTATAGCTTCTTCAGGATCAGGACTATTTTATGGTATCCAAACCTTAATTCAGATTTTTCCGGTTGAGATAGAAAATAAATCACTTGTAGACATGGCCTGGAAATTACCACAAGGAAAGATTGGTGATAAACCTGAATATGAATATCGGGGATCTATGCTCGATGTTGCAAGACATTTCATTACCGTGGAAGATGTGAAGCATTACATCGATCAGATGGCTGGTTTGAAATTAAACTATCTGCATTTGCATCTGACAGATGATCAAGGTTGGAGAATTGAGATTAAATCCTGGCCAAAATTGACCGAGATTGGTGGAAGTACTGAAGTTGGTGGCGGAAAGGGAGGATTTTATACGCAAGAGCAATACAAAGACATCGTTGCTTATGCAGCACAGAATTACATCACAATCGTTCCTGAAGTAGATATGCCTGGCCATACTAATGCTGTTTTGGCTTCTTATGCTGAGTTAAATCCCGGAGTAAATCTTCCCAATGGTAAAACAGATTCGGTTAACAAAGCTCCTTTGGATTATAAGATGCCTACAACTAATCCTCAGGCTGCGGAGCTTTATACAGGAATTGAAGTTGGCTTCAGTACATTTTCAACAGAATTGGAGCTTACTTATCAGTTTGTCGATGATGTGGTGAGGGAGATTTCAGCAATTACTCCTGGTCCATATTTTCATATTGGCGGTGATGAATCTCATGTCACTGAAAAAGATGATTATATCTATTTTATTGAGCGGGTTCAGGACATCGTGGTGAAGTACGGAAAGATCAATGTGGGCTGGGACGAAGTAGCTACCGCCAAATTACTCCCGGGTTCTATTGCACAGTTCTGGGCGGTTGAAGAAAATGCTAAATTTGCCAAGGAACAGGGAAACAAAGTATTGATGTCTCCTGCAAAAAGAGCTTATCTGGATATGCAATACGATACAACTTCCCGAATCGGCCAGCACTGGGCTGCTTATATCGAATTAGACTCTGCATACCTTTGGAATCCTGAATCCTATGCTGATGGTGTGGGAAGAGCTGATATCCTTGGAGTTGAAGCCCCGCTCTGGACAGAAACAGTGATCAATAGAGCTGATATTGAATATTTGGCTTTTCCCCGACTTTCTGCGATAGCTGAAGTTGCCTGGACAAAGACTGAAAGAAAGGATTGGGAAAGTTTTAGAAAGAGAATTGCCCAACACGGTAAACGTTGGGATATCAATGGGATAGGATACTACAGATCACCAAAAGTAGATTGGTAATCCTCAAATAACTTTATTGAAGCCCGGATAGCTGAAACGCTGTTCGGGTATTTTGTTTTGTAAACCATAAACCAAACTTTGATTTCGGAGAAAATGGACCTATTATCGGTGATTATTTGTAACCTGATTTCAGGTAAACATTAATCAGAATCTTATACATGGGAGATATTATTATTGCTTTTAGCAATTGGATTTGGGGACCACCAATTTTGGTTTTATTGCTGGGTGGCGGAACCTATTTTTTAATTCATTCGAGGTTTGTCCCCATTACAAAAATTGGTCATGCAATAAAATTGCTGAGAGGAAAATACGATGACAGTATGGTTCCTGGGCAAATTTCATCTGTGCAGGCCTTGATGGCAGCTATTGCGGCAACAGTAGGTTTAGGGAATATTTCCGGAGTGGCGATTGCCATTAATATGGGAGGGCCGGGAGCAATATTTTGGATGTGGGTCGCCGCATTTGTAGGGATGGCTACTAAGTTTTACACCTGCAGTTTGGCCATCATGTTTCGGGGGAAAGATTCCGCAGGTGAAATTCAAGGAGGACCGATGTACGTGATTGAGCAGGGAATGGGTAAGAAATGGAAGTTTCTTTCGGTGATTTTCTGTGTTGCGGGAATTCTTGGTTTACTCGCGATATTTACTGCTAATCAATTGACAGCGGTTATTCAGGAGGTTTTAATTCAACCAGAAACAGAATCCGAGGACATTAGAAATCGATGGTTAATAGGTATTGGAATTATGCTTACCACATCAGTTGTGATCTTGGGAGGCATTAAAAGAATTGCAGCCGTAGCATCCAAAATGGTTCCTTTTATGGTTGCTATTTACTTTGCTACTGTCATGTATATTGTTTTCAAGTACGTTGGACAAGTTCCGGAAATGCTAAAATTAATTGTGGTGGACGCGTTTACAGGTAATGCTGTAATGGGTGGAGCAGTTGGCGCGGTGATTATCACAGGCGCCAGAAGAGCTGCTTTTTCCAACGAAGCAGGAATTGGTACCGCTCCAATGGTCCATGGAGCTTCTAAAAACAATGAGCCAATTAGGGAGGGTTTGATAGCCATGCTAGGTCCATTTATAGATACTATTGTCGTCTGTACATTAACAGCATTGGTTATTTTGTTGACAGGCGTTTGGCAAAGCTCGCAGAATGATGGGGTAAAGCTTACCCTTGAAGCCTTTGAAATGGCTATTCCTGTTTATGGAAAATACCTGTTGATGCTTTCGGTTCTGGTTTTTGCACTTTCCACTATTTTTACCTATTCCTATTATGGTCATAAGTGCACCAATTATTTGTTTGGAGCTGACAAAGCAAATTATTACAATTATTTCTATTTGATCACAATCGTTCTTGGTGCAGTAGCTTCGCTTGAGGTGGTAATAAGTTTTGTTGATGCGATGTATGCGATTATGGCTATTCCCACGATTTTCTCCACTCTTTATCTTTCTTCTAATGTGAGAGCAGCATCAAAGGATTACTTTGCCAGAATGAAAAATGCATAAGAGATGAATATTTTGATTTCACCGAATGCGTTTAAGGGTACCATGACGGCAATTGATGCGGGTGAAATTATTGATAAGTTCCTGAAAGAATCTTCACCCAAGATTCAAACGAAAATGATCCCGATAGCGGATGGGGGAGATGGTACGTGTGAATTACTTTCCAGAGCACTTGGTTTAAAGCAAATTTCAATCTGGACTTTAGATTCTTTTGGAAAGCCAGTAATCGGGACATTTGGCTTCGATAGTTATTCCAAAAAAGCTTATATCGATGTTTCAACTGCTTCTGGGATTGGGTTAATCGGTAATGAAATTAAAAACCCTTTTGTGGCTTCCTCTTTTGGTACCGGCCTTCTCATCCGACAGGCAGTGGAAGAAGGAGCGGAGGAAATTATACTAGGCCTTGGCGGAAGCGCAACAATTGATTTGGGAATAGGTATTTTGGCTAGCTTAGGGATCAGTTTTTTGGATGAAAATGGTCGTGAGCTGACACTTTTTTCAGTAGATTATCTCAGTCGAATTTGCCATATTCAGCGTTCACCTGAACTTCCCAAAATCAGATTTACGTGCCTTTGCGATGTCAAGAATACATTTTTTGGAGACAAAGGCGCTATTCCGGTGTTTGGCCCTCAGAAAGGTTTAGAAAGTCAAGAATTCGAACCGTATGAAAGAATATGCAAGACAGTCATCCAAAAGATCTACGACAAAGTAAAAAAGACTTTTGTCGATGAATCTGGATTCGGAGCTGCAGGTGGAATTGCTTTGGGGCTATCAGCCTTTTTTTCGTTGAAAATTGAATTTGGGGCCACTTATTTTTTTGAAAGTGTCAAACTGGATGAAGAAGTCAAATGGAGTGATGTAGTAATCACAGGTGAGGGCAAATATGATTCTCAATCGGATCAAGGTAAAGCCTGCTTTGAACTCTTGCAACGAACTAAAAACCATCGAAAAAAGTCAATTTTAATAACTTCTGGTGAAGAAGCTTTTCAGGCTGGATTTGATAAGGTTTTGGTTTTGCCTGAGTTAGATTTTACAGTACCTGATTACAAAACAAAAGCCCATGAAAATCTTCTCGGGCTTCTAAAATTGGAATTGAAAGGAATAATGGGAGAAATGGACTAAACTCTGGAATAGTCTCCTTTCCAATTTTTGACACTCATCTTTATTTCCTTATTGCTCAACTTTTTGCTAATGGAAAGATCTATCAACGTCAGTAACTCATCATCTCCTGCAAATCTTAAAGCAATTATTTGATTTATCCTTAATTCTTTTTCTTTCTCATAAAATGACTCTTTTGTCATGTAAAAATAACGTTGTCGCATTTCTGAAAGGATTATTCGATTTTGGTTTTTAAGAGCGTATATCCTTCCTAGGAGCGGAAGAAGCACGATAATTAAGGAAAGAATCAGGAAGTAGATGCTTTCTGAGGTGGATTCGCTAGTATCGAAGTTTGATCTGTTCACGGTCCATCCCAAAAAAATGAGAGTCAAAGGGGTGATAACAAAATGGTGTAAAGGGTAATAACGAGCGTGGTTCTTAAAATTTTGGGTTCTCATAATTCTCATGGCATAAAAAAAGGAGGCTTAAGCCTCCTATAATAAAATTTTAATTATTAATGATCAGCTTTCTTCTTTTTGAAAGTGGATCTGGCATTTATTACCGAAAGTCCTACCGCCAAACCGATTAAAATACAAACAATCAAAAGAAAGGTTTGTGCTCCCGGAGCTAAAGGCGAAATGAAAGCGTCTAATAGTATCATGTGAGGTAGTTGTTATTCAAAATTGTGCTCGAAGATAAAATCAAAGCGTCAGAATACCAAGAAGCTTTCACTTCTAGCGTAACTTTTAGCTTCCATTAATCTAAATCATCAATACTATCTGCGTCTAAATCGTCGAGTTCATCCTCGTCAAAATTCAAAACACTGTCGTCAATGAGTTCACTATCTTCATCAAGATCATACTCATCTTCAAACTCTGTCCCGAATTCATTTTCTTCTTCTTCGAAATCTTCAATTTCTTCAAAATCTTCTTCAAAATCCTCCATAGTAGTATTTGATAAGGGTTTTTATGATTTACTCCACGAAATAAAGCAAAAACAATTACCTAAATGCAGGAATTAGCAATTTTTTTTCCTCGAGCAAAAAACTGATTTCTGGATTTTGTTTCAGCCAATTATCTCTCAATAATTTAGCCCAATTTTGCATATATAGCACCACATCTTCTCTGGAATTTTTACACAAATTGTCTCTCTTTGATTTAGGAATCATGGCTAAAATTTCAGGATCCGATAATCTTTCCAAATGAGATAAATCCTCAAGTGTAAGTCCTGCATACACCATTTTTTGGATCATAAGATCCATCGGATAACCGCTGCTTGGGCAGAATTCCAGTATTTGATCATTCCAATCTCCATACCGTTGCATTGCATAGCTGTGGATTTCTCCTTTACTCAATTTTGTTAATTCCTGAGCAAGATTCCCGCAATTACAGGAACCCATATGACCCCATTGGTAAGGAAAACCTTTAGAAAGGTTAAGTGAGGACTTTTCTATTGCTGCTATCAATTCGGGATTCGCTGTAGCCATTAGATTTCAATTTTAATTGAGAACTAATTTCGGAATCAAGAGTTTGGAAAAAAAATTTTAAAAAAAAATAATCAATTTTTTTGGGCTAGTGAAAGATGCTTTGAATATATTTTTTAATTAGGGGCTTTGACAGGTATTCTTTAACTATATGGTATTTACTTGCTTTTGATATATCCCTTTCATCTACAGAACTGGACAATATGTATATTTCAGCCTCATTTTTTTCAGAATCGAAAACATCCAAAAAATCCCAACCTGTCATTTCAGGCATATTCAAATCCAAAAACAGATAATTGGGGTTAATATCGTAGATTTCATTTAAAGCAAGTTTGGCACTTTGGTATTTAAAAAACGTGCAAGGCTCTTTCACATTTCTAGAAATGAGCTTTTCAGTTACAAATGTACTGATCGGATCATCATCTATTAGAACTATTGTCAACATTTAAATGCAAAATTAGAGGCCCGAAATACATTATTTATATTACAAAAGTAATAGCTGAGAACTAGAATACAAATATTTTGCCAATTATGATTTCAGTTTTCTCATTTATATAACTGAGTTCGAAACTTCTCTTTTCCTTTTAGTAAATCGAAGAACATAAGGAAATCAGAAGCCAAGCTGAAAAACGGATACTGGAACGTCGCTGGCTTATTTTTCTCAAAAAATAATGGCCTACCCATGCAAATCCATAACCCACTATAGGGATTGAAATCAGTAGCCAATAGTTTGATAAATAGATTGATGCAAAAATAATAAAGAACAAAAGACCTGTTCCTATGAAATGAAGAATTCTACAAGTAGGGTCTTGATGTTCCTTAAGGTAATAGGGATAGAATTCTTTAAGGGTTTTGAATTGATTTTCCATTTTGAAATTGGCTATTGAATTGGGTGAATATCCTCTAGAAATCTGGTGAGAATTTTATCGGTAGTTTTTAATACTATTTTTCCTTTCGTTTTTTCACTGGAAACCTCTGTAACTCCAGTTAGCGTCATGAGGAGCTTGTCTTCCAAAGGGTCTATGAAATCAATAATGACCTGAATCAATTCATAATTACTCGTATTTGAAGAGTTATTTCTATAAGGGCTATAAGGGTTGTAAACCCAAGGGTCCCACACTCTGTATCCCCAAAGTGGATAGTTATAGATATTAGTATTCACTTTTCTTTCCCGTAGATCCTCATTGGAAGTATACCGGATAACTAAATCAGGAGAAACTTTATCATATACAAGTCCATAGTCTTCCAATTCTTCCTGAATACGAATCTGAACTTGCTGATCTATAAATTGAGAGGAAAATCCTTGAACTCCAATTTCCTGATTGGTGATGACAAAGGATTTATAAACTTTTGAAGGCGCGATTTCTGTATTTTCTTTAAAAATCTCAATAGAGCTGCAAGAAAGTTGAATCAAAATAATGAAGCCAAAGAGAATTTTAGGGATTCTAGTTTTCATAGTTTTTTAAATCAATTATTTTGAAAGAGACCCTTTCTGAAAAGTTAGAAATTTAAAGTGAAAACGAAAATAGAGAAAGGTTTATTCCAAGAGGTAGAATCACCTTGGCTTTGAATTGCTATTTTTGGCAAATTTTAAGAGATGAGCAGACCGGATTTTGATGATATCTATATGGAGTTGGCAGTCAATTTGGCCAAACGTTCCCATTGCATAAAAAAACATGTAGGAGCAGTTTTAACAAAGGACACTCGAATAATCTCTATCGGATACAATGGCCCGCCTGCCGGAACTCATAATTGTGATGTTGAATTCTCTGAGCATGGCTGTGCCCGTGATAGTAAGGGAAGTTGCTCATTGGCTCTCCATGCTGAGCAAAATGCGATTTTATATGCGGTTAAAAATAATACGTCTGTAGATGGTTCGACGCTTTATGTCACCTTGGCACCTTGCCTTGCCTGTGCAAGAATTATCTTCTCCATGGGTATCTCAAAAGTAGTCTACCTTTTTTCTTATGCCGAATACAAAGGAATCGGATCAGATGAAGGAGTAGACTTTCTAAGGAAGTTTGGTGTAAGAGTAGATAAATACGAAAAAACAATAGAAGTGAAAGATTCCTTGATCTAAAGGAAATTAACTTCCGGAGTTAAGGTAACTCCAAATTTTTCAGCAACTGATTTTTGAATTTCTAACGCCAAACTCTTAATCGATGCTCCGTCTCCATTCCCATAATTAACCAATACAAGGGGTTGCTTTTCATGAACTCCAACTTCACCAAACCTTTTTCCTTTCCAACCGCACAGTTCTATGAGCCAAGCAGCGGGAATTTTTACGCCTAATTCATTTGGGTAGCCGGGAATGGTAGAGTAAATGGCTTTTAAACTTTGGTATTGGTTTTCAGAAATTGTCGGGTTTTTGAAGAAAGATCCGGCATTCCCGATTTGCTTTGGATCAGGAAGCTTGGATTGCCGAATTCCAATTACCGCATCGCTTACTGATTTCAGAGTTGGAGTAGTAATTTTATTTTGATCTAGCGTTTCTCGAATCGCTCCATATTCAAGTTTAAAACTCGGAGATTTATCCAGCTTAAAAGTTACGCACAAGATAACATATTGGTTTTTGAGTTCATTCTTGAAGATACTTTCTCTATATCCAAATAAGCACTCATAATTTTCAAACTCTTCAATCTCTAAAGTTGATCGGTTGAGAGCTTTGAGGTTATGAAATACATCTTTGATCTCGACACCATAGGCACCGATATTTTGCATGGGAGATGCTCCGACAGTTCCAGGGATCAATGATAAATTTTCAATTCCTCCCCAGTTTTGCTCAATCGCATAAAGCACTAAATCATGCCAAACTTCTCCTGCACCTACTTCCACCCAAACATGCTCATTGGTTTCCCAGTCTGCAATTATTCCTTTTATTTCAATTTTGATGATGAGTCCTTCGAGGTCCTGTGTTAATAAGATATTGCTTCCTCCTCCCAGAATCAGAATTTCTAGATTTTTCTCATTTCCCCACTTAAGTGCTTCGATAAGCTCTGAGGCACTTTTAACCACGACAAAAAATCTGGCTTTTTTATCAATCCCAAATGTATTGTAGGGTTTGAGTGATATGTTTTCTTGTATATTCATGTACTTCGACTTGATATACGAAATAAGCAAGATTTTATCCTATTCTGAAATAGAATTCAGTTTCCTTCATGAGAGAATTGTTAATCAATGGCGTACGGGTAAGGCCGGGTCAATCAGTGAACATCGAAATCCCAATTGCCAAATTACCCTCTCACACGCTCATTGATCTTCCTATTTTTATAAGAAGAGCGGAAGATGATGGACCGGTTGTATTAATAAGCGGGGGAGTGCATGGGGACGAAATCAATGGTATAGTGACTGCAAGACGACTTCTGGAAGAAATGGATAAAGGGTGGAGTCTACTTCGTGGCACTCTGATTTTTATCCCACTCATGAATATTTATGGATTTCTCTCGAATAGCCGCACTTTCCCGGACGGAAGAGATTTAAACAGAAGCTTCCCGGGAAGCAAAAAAGGATCACTTGCATCAAGAATCGCTTTTATAATCAATGAAGAGATCATTCCTCAAATTGATTATGGAATTGACTTTCATACCGGTGGAAGGATGCTTTCCAATCATCCTCAGGTTAGAGTAGATTTTAAAGATAAAGTCGGGCTTGACTTGGCGAAGTCTTTTGGGACTCACTTCATTGTTCATTCAAAGCATATTGAAAAATCGTTCAGAAAAACTGCATTCATAGCTAAGAAACACATTTTGGTTTACGAGGGAGGAGAGTCCATGAGGGTGGACCAATTCGCAATTGAAGAAGGTGTCCAAGGAACCAAGCGGTTACTTCATAGTCTGGGAATGCTGGGAAACAGTACCAAAGCTCAGGAAAGTATTATCCTGAAAGGGAGTGATTGGGTTCGTGCCAAAGCTTCCGGGATTTTCAACTCAACTGTCAAACTCGGTGAGTCTGTCAAAAAAGGGCAGATTCTAGCCGAAATTTCCGATCCATATGGTCAGGTGAAAATTGAAATTAAATCACCTACCAATGGTCATGTGATAGGACTTAACAATCTTCCTGTCATCAATGTAGGGGATGCTTTGGTCCACATCGGGAAAGAATAGACTGCCAAATCGAATCAGATCTAAACGAAAAAGAACCGGTTTTTGCCGGTTTTTTTTTGCTTTTAAACTTTGATTCTAGCTAAAATATCGCTTCAAACCTTCCAGTTTTTCAATCAAATCGCCTTCTGTCCTTCGATAATCTGCCGGATTTGATAGTGGAGTATGAACAGAGAAATAGTATTTAATTTTTGGTTCGGTGCCAGATGGTCTTGCAGAGATTTTGCTCCCATCCGCCAGATAGAACTGCATCACGTTTGACTTATCCATGTGGAGCTTTTCTGTCTTTCCGGTAGCCGGGTAGGTAATCGTGCTTTCTTTTACGTCCACAATTTTCACGACTTCCACACCGTTCATTGCCTTGGGAGGATTAAGCCTGAAGTCCATCATCAACGCCTGAATTTGCTCTGCACCATCTTTTCCTTTCTTTGTGATAGAGATCAGAGATTCTTTGTAAAACTCATACTTTCCATAAATCTCTGCCAATACATCGAATATAGTTTGGCCTTTTGTTTTATAAAAAGCAACCAATTCTGCGAATAATGCAGCGGCGCTCACGGCATCTTTATCTCTTACAAAATCTCCCACCAAATAACCATAAGATTCCTCTCCACCGCCGATGAAGGTTTCTTTTCCTTCGAGATCGCGAATGATTGCAGCAATATTTTTAAAGCCAGTAAGCACCGAAAAGCATTTTACTCCAAAACCTTTTGCGATTTCATCAATCAATTCTGTCGTCACTATTGTGTTGACTATAAATTGATTTCCATCCAGTTTTCCTGCTTCTTTCCATCTGCTGAGCAAATAATAGGTGAGTAGCGTTCCTGTTTGGTTACCGTTCAAAAGTTCAAATTCGCTCATACCGTTTGGCACAGCTACTGCATACCGATCTCCATCTGGATCACAGGCTAAAACTAATTCAGCCCCAACTTCTTTTCCAAGTTTCAAAGACAAAGTCAAAGCTTCGGCCTCCTCAGGGTTTGGATAAATTACGGTTGGGAAATTACCATCTGGTTCAGCTTGTTCTTTTACGATGTTTATATTTTCGAACCCAAATGCTCTCAAAGCTGCCGGGACCATTTTGCCTGAGGCTCCGTGAATCGGAGAAAAGACGATCGACATGTTTTTATTTGCCTGAATTGCATCCGGAGAAAGACTGAGTGCTTTCACCTTTTCCAGATAGATCGCATCAAAATCGTCTTCAATGAAGTGGAACAAAGAATCGTTTTTATTCCAATTCACTTGATCAAACGAAGTGATTTTTTGTACCTCTTTGATGATGTTAGTGTCATGAGGAGCGACTACCTGTGCTCCATCGTCCCAGTATGCTTTGTATCCGTTATACTCTTTAGGATTGTGAGATGCAGTGATCATCACGCCACTTTTGCAACCAAAATGTCTCACTGCGAAAGATAGCATCGGAGTTGGTCTCATTTCTCGGAAATAAAACACCTTGATTCCGTTTGCGGTAAATACATTTGCCGTGGTTGTTGCAAACAAGGTGTTGTTTATTCGGCAGTCATGCGTAATGGCAACGCTGATTTCTTCTCCGGGAAAGGATTTAAGCAGGTAATTGGCAAGGCCTTGGGTCGCCATTCCGATCGTATAAACATTCATGCGATTGGTTCCGACACCCATCAAACCTCTTAATCCACCTGTTCCAAATTCCAGATCCTGGTAAAAAGAATCCACTAATTCTATTGGGTTTTCGGCAATCAATTTTTTAATGTTTGATTTGGTTTCCTGGTCTATGTTTCCATCCAGCCAACTTTGGGCTTTTGAAAGAATTGAAGGGTCTATTGAACTCATTTGGTTAAAAATTTCAGTGTGGTTCTAAGATATAGAAAATGTGAAAAATTGCCATTCAATTTCATAAAATGATAGGCTGCCGAATCTTTTTTAGTTGACTTTTGAGCTAATCCGATCAAAAATCCAAAATAAGTTGATTAACAGATTTTTTTAGCTTTGGTTTAAACCTATCTTATTATCTCATTGCCACCCAATTTATTTCCATCATGCATAATTTTCTCAGTCATTTTCTTGCCTAAAGCTCATTACATTTCCTCCAAAGTCATTTGAATCAATAGAAAATCAGCTGTGGAAGCTCGTTAGATAACCAAATTTCGTGTGAAGGAAGTTACCTTTCAAAAATTATTTACCCTAAACTATAGCTTATGCGACGATTACTCTTGCTGATATTTTTCAGTTTTTTGGGTTTGAGTTCTGTTCATTCTCAAACGTTGAAAACTCAATGGGCAGATCAGGTAAATCCTGAATTGCCACTCAATGAATATCCTCGACCTCAAATGGTCCGTGAATCCTGGCAAAACCTAAATGGGCAGTGGAATTACGCCATTCTCGCAAAAGGTAGTATTCCAGAGGCTGGTTTTCAGGGAAAAATCACAGTCCCTTTTGCTATAGAGTCACTTCTCTCCGGAGTTCAAAAGACTGTAGGACCTGACAATGAACTTTGGTATGAGCGTAATTTTGAACTTTCCCTAGATCGAAAAAACAAGAAGACACTTCTTCATTTTGGAGCAGTGGATTGGGAAGCGGAAGTTTGGGTAAATGGTAAAAAAGCCGGAAAGCATCAAGGTGGATTTGATGGTTTTAGTTTTGACGTCACGGATCTTTTGGGAAAAGGAAAATTACAGACGATACGGGTGAGAGTCTGGGACCCTTCTGATTCAGGTCCACAGCCTCGCGGTAAACAAGTGAAAGACCCAAAGGGAATTTGGTACACTCCGGTAACTGGAATTTGGCAAACTGTCTGGATTGAAACAGTGCCAGTGAGTCATTTGAGTTCGGTTTATTCTATGACTGATTGGGAAAATAGTGTACAGGCTTTTTATCCTGAAGTAAGTTCAGAAGTTGAAGGCTTGGAAGTTGAAGTGAGCATTTCCGATGAAAATGGAGTAGTGGCCTCCAGAAAATCTAGGGCAGGAGATGCTGTTCCCCTTCGATTAGAAAACCCAAAAGCATGGTCACCCGATTCCCCTTTCTTGTATCAAGTAAGTGTAAAGCTTCTCCAAGGGAAAAAACTATTGGACGAAGTGAAATCTTACGCAGCCTATCGCGACATCCGAATGGGTAAAGATGCAGCCGGACATCAGCGAATGATGCTAAATGGAAAAGCACTTTTTCAATACGGCCCGCTCGATCAGGGTTGGTGGCCTGATGGATTATACACCGCACCGACGGATGAGGCATTGCTTTTCGACATTGAGAAAACTCAGGAAATGGGATTCAATATGATCAGAAAGCATGTGAAAGTGGAGCCTTCTCGCTGGTATTACCATGCAGATCGATTGGGAATGCTCGTTTGGCAGGATATGCCAAGTGGGGATATGGGAAATCGATGGGAGATTCGCCCGGGTGTAATTCGTGAAGGAATGAATAAAGTAAGGACGCCTGAGAGCGAGGAGATCTTCAAATCTGAGTGGAAAGAAATCATGAACGAATTCAGATTCTTTCCTTCAATAGTGGTTTGGGTTCCATTTAACGAAGCTTGGGGCCAATT
>JBKJKX010000184.1:0-16273 GCA_046597285.1 Algoriphagus sp.
ATTCCTGAGCCTTGAAAAGCAGGAATTTGAAACTGAATCGTGGAATCACCTTCTAAACTAAGGCAATAATGGACTATCAACACAAAGTAATAAAGGCTTTCGAAACACTGGAGGAGGTGAAAATTGAATTGTTTACCTCTTTGATTAATGTCGCTATGGCGGGGGATTACAAAGAAGTGGATGAACTGCTGGACAATGAGGAGACTTTTTCATTTCGGGAGAGTGATTTTGATCGGGCTGATGATCCCAATGTCCAGATTCTCTTATATCTGGTAAAGCAAATGACTATTGCCCAGGAAGAAATGACTATCTGGAACGGGAAAAAAAACCTGAAAAAACCTAACTACGAATAAAAAATATCCCTCGATGCACGCACACCGGGGGATTTTTCATACTTCTGATTTCAGCTTTCTACTTTTCAAAAAGCTCTCTCGTCCAAGTGCTCGCCAAGTTTGAGACGATCAACACCGTTTTGCATCCAACCCGGTGCCGGAGCGCCTTTCAGGTGGTGGTCGAAAAATTCCATCATGCGCACGCTGTAGTCTTTTCTGTTTTCCAGCTTGCCCAATCCGTGGTTTTCACCTTTGTACTGCACCAAGATTACCGGTTTTTTCAGCCTTCTTAGCGCATTGTAATATTCGATTCCCTGCGTAAAGTCAACTGCGCCATCCTTGTCGTTGTGAAGCATAAGAAGCGGTGTTTGTACATTTTTCACATGGTAAACTGGGCTGTTTCGCTCATATGATTCCCAGTTGTCCCAAGGTCCACCTTTGAATCTTCCTTGCGAAGCTTCGAAAATCGACATGTTTGCGCCTCCTGTATTCCAGTAAATCAAGTCATACATCGAGATCATATTCGTCAGAGGAGCCCCTGCTGCTGCTGCCTTGAACATATTCGTTTGGGTAATTAAGAAAGAAGTCTGATAGCCTCCCCATGAGTGACCATGGATCCCGATATTTTTCTCGTCGATCACACCGGTTGCTATCGCAGCTTTTACCCCAGGGATCACACACCAAACGGCTGACATACCTGGATCGTCCATTGTGTACACGATATCCGGAATGAATACTGCGAAACCGTTGCTTGTATAAACTCCCGGATTCCAGCCTGTACCGGTGAATCCAGGATTGCTCCAGTTGTGAAGGGTCTGAGAAAGCTTCTCGTAGTAATAAACAACAGTTGGGTATTTATTACCTTCCACGTATCCAGCCGGCAAAAATAAGGCTCCTTGAAGCGTATCGCCTTTGTCAGAAATGTAATCGATCAATCGTGTTCCGGCAGACCAACTGTATTTTGCTGCATCAGGGGCGCTTTCGGTTACCTTCTTCGGCGCAGTCAATGCAGCATTCGTCAGATACATTTCAGCAGGTTCGGTGAAAGTCTCTTTGTTGTAGAAATAGACCGGGGCGTTCTCCGCTTTCTGCAGAGAGGTTATGTTTGCATCCTCCCAAATTAGCGTTTTTGCTCCGGCAGCAAGTCCGGTTTTCGCAGGGCTCAAAAGTGCAATTCCACTCTTCTTGTTCCATTCCCCATAGGTTCTGAAATATTGAGCCTGCTTCAGGTCGATTCCTTTCTCTTCTGGATCAAGTATGAATCGGTACTGGTAACGAATTTTTTCAGTTCGTCCATTTTGCGTCAGATTGATTGGTTTTTCTTTTACTGACAAAGGAACCTGCCAGATATCCCAGCCATCGCGAAGAAGGACGTATTTGCTGTCGCTGCTCCATCCGATTGAGTTTTGAAGCGGCTTTTCCACATTATGATCATCTTCCTCATTGACAAAAGTCACCGGGAGACTCGTGGTTAGATTGGTAGAGATACCGGCTGCAATATCATAAACGAAGAAATTGCCGTCTTTTCCATAAAGCAACTTGGTGCCATCTGGAGAAGATCTCGGTGCCGAAGCAAAAGAAGGCAAGTAGAAGTTGTTGAAAAGTGGCTTTTTCTCACCTGTCTTCAGGTTGATCAGAAAGTAATCTCGATAGCTCTGACCGTTCAGATTTCCTTCCAATTCATAGGATTGTAGATCGGAACCGAGAGCATACAATTCTTTTGGCAAGATGCTCAGATCGAGCATGGTGCTGTCCTGAAGCGGAATGTGCTTGGCAGAAGCCACATCGTACATAGCCCAAAAGCTGAAGTTTTTATCCATGGTTTCCAGTACTTGCTGTCTGGATTGCAAGCGAGTGTCCTGCCAATGCCAGATGGTCATATCAGGTTTGTCTGCTTCGTTTTCTTTCCCGTTGGTTTTGACTTTACCGGAATCAAGTTTTGCAATGGCTTTCTGAAGGTCCGAGATTGATTTGATCGTGGTGTCCGCCATGATTTTGGCGATTTTCAGCGACTCGACAGTTGCAAGAGAATCCTTGTTTTCAGGCTTCTTTTGATCTTCTTTTTTCGCAAGTTCTAAGGGATGAATACCGTAAAAAAGTCTGGTCAAATCCTCAGACCACATCGGTCTGCGATTTGGACTGATGGTGTAATCTTTGGAGAAGCCGGTAGAATCCTTGGCAGGATCATATAGCGTAACTGATGGGTTTCCAAGGTTTTTTACGCCGATGATTTTGCCCTGATCTTGCTTGTATTTTTTGTCTTTCACCATTTTGAGCGAAGCGAATGCATCGCCTTTCTCCGTCCAGACAATTGACTTGTAGCTCGCCTCGTCACTATCCAAAATCTGCACACTGTTGCTGGCTACATTCATCAGATAAACTCCATTGCCGGATTGGTTGGCGGCATCAACTGTGAATGCGAGATAGGTTCCGGCTTTATTGAAAGAGAATTCCAAGACGTTACCAAGATTTTGCTTTTTCTCAGAATTGAGATGATAGATCAATAAGTCGGAGCCTTTGGCATCGCCATTTGATCCTTCCTTGGTGAGGTTCAGAGCCAAATGGGTGGAAGATTCTCCGTTGAAAGTAAAGCCGCCAACGTTTTCGAAGGTTTTCTTGGTGTCAGTGCCGAGTTTGAGCAAAGTAAGTTTTTCCTTAAGTGGTTTGCCTTTGGCTTTCTCATTGGCCTTTTTCTCGGTGAATTTTGGATATTCTTTGTAAGCAAACCATTGGCTGTTTTCACTGAATTCCATGGAAGCGAAATTCGAAAAGCCGATAGGATAGGTTTTTTTCGAGGCTTCATCATTGGCTTTCTGCAGGATTATTTCACCTTCACCTTCGAGAGCTATAAGTGCATAAGCGATCCATTGGCCATCTGGAGAAACCTTAAAGCTTCCATTTGCCATGTATTTCCAGGTTGGGATATCTTTCCAACCGATGGGTTTGGTTTCTTGCGCTTGCGCGAAAGTGGCGGTCAGGCAAATCAACCAGACCAAGAGTACGAGTTTTTTCATGGGGTAAAATTTTTGGGAAAGGTAAATTAAGAAAATTCCGGAAGTGAATTGCTTGAATTACAACAAGGGTAAAAAGCCGAGATTGTCTTAATTTATTATTCATTGATAATCTGTAGCAAATGGGATTGATGTTCCGTTTTGGAGTTAATTCATAAAAATAAAATGCAATTATATTGCAACATAAAAACTATTTATTTAGATTTAAAATTATAAAATTTTTCAAATGCCTATCCAAACTAAATTGTTTTTGCTTTTATTTATTCTTGTATCCTTCGGCTGCGATCGAGATAGATTTAGGACTGGCCAATTTCCTGAACTGCCAGTCAATCTTAAACTAGCCAATTCACCAATGGATGATATCAATTCTGATATCCCATTTCTAAGTCACGGAGTCCAATTGGTGTTTTCAACCAATCGAGCGAATGCTCAGAATCGTGATTTCAACTTGACGCAATCCTATTTGGATTTCAATTGGGATAAATCCGATGGGATTCTTATTGTAAATCAAAGCAATACTCTTTTCAACAACCAATTTGAATCCTTCAGAGATTTGGTTAGAAGAACCGAATCTCCCGCCGATGAAAAGGGCCCATATAGTTTTCTAGAAAGTGAAAATAACCGGGTGTTGCTTTTCAGTCGGGAGGTGGAAGGGATGTATTCAATTTTTGCAGAATCGGAAAATTCCGCTCCAAATTCTAGAACTACTCAGAGCTTCCGGATATTTGAACAAACCTCCAGTGAGATGTACCCCAGTCTCTTTGGAGCAAATTTTCTGAAAGGGTCGGAATCGAGTCCGGCCAGACCTGAAATGATGGTTTTCACTTCCAACAAAGACGGGCAGTTTGATATCTACGAAACCGATGTCCCTTCTGGAAAAAGCCCAATGCAGTTTCTTAGTGAAACCAATCAAAAGACGGTTCGAAAACTGAGTTTGAACACTTCCTCCAATGATCACATGCCCTTTGTCTATGGGGATTTGCTGGTGTTCTCATCCGATCGACCGGGAGGAATGGGAGGCTATGATCTATACTACGCTCAAAAAACTGCCAACGGCTGGACCGAACCGATCAACTTTGGCTCCAAAATCAATTCTGAATATGATGAATTTCGACCTGTTGTATCGGATTCTTGGGAATTCTCAAATCAGGTGATGATTTTCTCTTCCAACCGTCCCGGCGGCTTGGGTGGCTTTGATCTGTATTTTGTGGGAATCCCGAAGTTTTGAATTCGGGTGTGATTTCGTCCTTGTTTCTATTGGAAAATCGGTTTCCCAAAAACTATAAAGATCCCAGTACACTATTAAGTTATTGAAACGTTCGGATCAACTCTCTTCCAACATCAGCTTTTTACGGTCTTCTTCGCTCATTTTTTGAAATCGAATGTAAGCCAACACGGATATTCCCAATAGAATAGCTGTCAAAATATATACCCAGAATGGGACCGGAACTGGATCACCTTTAGCATACGAGTGCAATCCGGAGAGGTAATAATTCACGCCAAAGGAGGTCATGATGATCGAGGCAAAAGCCCAGAGACTAGCTAGATTGTAAATGATCGAGCTACGGGTGCCCGGGATCAGACGAAGGTGGAGTACTACCGCATAAATCAATATCGAGATCAAAGCCCAAGTCTCTTTAGGATCCCAAGCCCAGTATCTACCCCAGCTTTCATTTGCCCAGACCCCACCTAAGAAGGTGCCGATTGTCAACAAAAATAGCCCGATCGTGATGGAAAGCTCATTTACTACAATGAGTTCTTTCATGGAGAGCCACCAACGATTATTGGGATTGGCAGGCTTGAGAATCAATAGACAAAGACTCAACAGTGCTATGATTGCAGACAAAGCAAGCGGCGCATAGCCACTGACGATGATTGCTACGTGGATTTTCAACCAATAGGAATGCAGGACAGGCATGAGGTTGGTGATCTCCGGATTGAGCCAATCCAAAAAACCTACAAATAACAAGGTACCTGAGAATAATAGACCTAGCGGAATAGTAAACTTGGACTTGGACGCAAAGACCAATCCGAAAAGCAGTACTCCCCAAGCCACAAAAACCAACATTTCAAACCCATCACTCCATGGCGGATGTTTGGCTATGTACCAGCGCAAGGCTAGGTGAAAGGTGAATACGCCCCATCCGATCCAAGTCAGCGCAGCGCCTATTTTCCAGAGTAGGTCTAAGTTTTTTCCGTCTTTGAAAAGGCTCACTATAGCTAAAATCATTAAGGCAGCGCCTAAGAGCCAAAAGTATCCAAACAATCTATTTCCAAGGCTGAGCTTGGTATACAGGAGTTCGCCTTTGATTTCATTTTCAGCGGGATAGACTGCTTTTCCGGCCTCTCGTTGAAAGAGGTCTATGTAGCTTAGTGCTTCATCTGCTTTTGCCCATTCTCCACTCTCTAGCCCGTTATTTAGCGCAGAAAGGTATAGTCGCCCCACGTTTTTCACAAAAATTCCATCCTCCTCCTCAAACCCGTCGGCATATTGAGAACTTGTGTACCAAGTGTTATTATTGTCCAGTTTGTTTGGGTAGAGTTTCAAAAAATCACCAATGAGCACTGCGTAGAAAATATTGAATCGCTCATCCGTTTTGAGCAGTTCTTTGTGACCCTCATTTCGTTGGGAAGGCTTCAGAAGATTGGCTTCCTCCACGAGTGAGGACAGTAAATAATCGCCTTCTTCATTGACGAAATCTAGAAAACTGAGCTGATCGGTCGGCTCTTTGCCAAGGGCTTTAAATGCATCCAAGGATTTTTTCTGATCAATTTTAATAAGAGGAATGCTACTAAACTGCTCAGGCTGGAGCTGTACAGCTAGTAGAAACTGCTCAGGACTCAGACTTACATTGACACCGTTCAATTCAAAGTCAATCTTACTTTTCCCGCTTAGTTTCCGTGCGATTTCGTTGGAAAGTGTATTCAAAGGCTTCATCCTGCCATCCAAGTCTTGCACGATCAGTTTCCCGTAGGCATCCGCCTTCTCCTGAGGCACGATAAAGCTGGCTTCTGTCGGATCTTGTTGGCCAAAAACTGTAGTACAGGTAAGTATAAAACCAACCAAGAGCATTGCTTTGCCAGATACTTGCTTGAGCCTTTTTTGGAGCATCTGGAATCGACTGCCAGGTGCAAAAAGAGTCAGAACCATACCTAATCCTAAAACAGTATATCCAAAATAGGTCAAGTAAGTTCCCGGTCTGTCCTGATTGATTGTCAGTACAGTACCGGCCTCATCGGAGTCATACGAGCTTTGATAGAATCTATAGCCGCGATGATCCAGTACATTATTCATAAATATCCGATAGGGCCAGTCTTCTCCATTATCCTGAATCATCACCTCACTGGCGTAGCTTTCAGGACTTTGAGATCCTGGATATCGATTGAGCTCAAAGGCATTGAGGTGAAGTGAGAAAGGTAGTTTTTGAGCCTTTGGGCCATAGGTGAAATGATAATCTTCACCTTGTGACTCGAAGCTGACCCACTGCGGTTTGTATACCACATGAGGGAAGAAGCTTGAGCTTAGCGTCCGACCATCAGTATCTTCTATCCGTATTTTGAGGCCTTCAGGATAGTTTTTAGCTAGCGTTTCATCTGTTTCGGTGATGTAGTCTACCCGAGATTGCTCATGGATACCCCTTACGACTAAAGCTCCCGATTCCCACTGATAGAGGGATCTCATCTTTAGTGTTTGGATGGAATCTATATGGACAACTCCCATTTGTTGGGTAGCCATTTCCATGACCTGAAGATGCGCTTTGGATCGAATATACCAAGATGAATCTGACTTCCATATCTCAATAGTTGCATCAGGGTTTTGATTGGTAGAAAGACTCACATCTCCCAACGAAACCGTCTCCCCTGCACGAATAAGCTGATCCTCTCTGATGCCATTTTTCACAAAAGAAAGCTGAAAAATAGTCTCGTCACCGGGTAGGAATGTCTCCTTGGCTGCTGAAACAAACTCTTCTATGTGGATTTTAAAATCAGTGCCATCTATACTCGTCTCAAAGCTTGTAGGTTCAAAAGTTTTGGAGGTAAATTCAGCCTTTTGAGAGAAGTGAACCTGATCTGCACTCTCGAGCTGAAGGTATTTCGTGCCGGAAAAGTAGGTGTCTTCTTCTGTACCGGTGCGAATATGGATGACTCCTTCTTTACTAAATATCCGGGTGACGCCAGCACCGATGATGATCACGATAAAACCGATATGGAACATTCCAAGCGGCAATCTTCCTTTACTCAATAGCTTATAATCCCGGATGTGGAAAATGAAATTGATGCAAAGCCATACCATCATCAGTTCAAACCACCACGCTTCATAAAAAAGTGCTCTGGCTACGGCTGTGCCGTGATCATTCTCTACGAAAGTCGCTACGCCCATAGCCGTAGCTAGCAGGAAAATCAACATCATAGAAATTTTGGTAGATAGCAGGAATTTCATTTTTAGTTAGTTATAGTTGGACTCCGATGAATTTGGCTTTGTTGTTTGGCCGAAAGACAAACATGATATAAGCCCAGTTTTGAGTGCCTTTCAGTAAACCGTTGTTTTGAAAAGCTTTGAATGTGTCTGATGCGAAATATTGACTGTATCCGGCCTGTATAGAGATGGACTCACTTACGACTTTGCCTAAAGTCAAATCGATCTCTGAGCCAAAACCCTGGTCTAGTTCGGAGCCAGTATTGCCCTCGCTGAGGATGGTGGCGGCACTGGAAAAACGGTGGTAGTCCCCTTGAATCCAGAAGGTAGGGTTGAAGTCGTAGCGTGTACGTACGTATATATCATTTAGCCCAACACTGTTGAAGTGATTACCTACATAGAAAAGATCCATCAAGCCATTGAAGGCGTGATTGGTACCATAGAGTGGGGCAAATGATTTATTAGTCTCAGTTGCATTGGTGGCCGTGCCACTTAAATATTCGTAGCCGATCGTTGCTCGATATTTGGAGCCATTCTCTTCATTGGCTGTCAGGGTTTGAGTCACTTGGAGGTCAAAATTTGTCGCACTGACGGACCTTCCCGATACATCGTTGCCAAATTGACTATAGAAATAAGCGTTGAACGTAGTTTTGGGAAGAGAATAGCGTAATGTGGGTATGGCGAGCGTCTGCATGTATCGAATTCCTTGCGCTGTGACAGCCCCAGTATTGTCCACTACTTTGTACTGACGTCCATCATTCCAGAAAAGCAAGGAATAGGATAATTTTCCGGCTTTGTTTTCAAATCTGGCCATTTGGGCTGCTTTGAATTGGTTTGGTGTCGTGAATGAATTATCACTAATTTTTTGACTGTCTTGGTTCAATCCACCTCCAAAGTGAAACTTGGCATCTCCTTTTTCATATTTCATCAGTGCAAAATCATGCGATCTGGCCTGAAGCGCCCAGTCTAGATTTCCCAAAAAGCGGGCGTTATCATAGTTGAGCTCCTGACGACCGAGCTTCATGGTCCAGTTTTCACCAAAAGTGACTTCTGCCCAAGCCTCATGAACGGAGAGAAATCCATCCGAAATATTGGAAGTAGGAGTGCTACCCCAAGTTCTGATATCCTGAATACTCATAAAGAAATTGAGTCTGTCGATTTTGTAACTCGCCTGAATCCGTGCTCTATGAGCTATAAATCCTGCAGGATCGGCGTTTTCGTTGATCAGTTTACTAAATCCATTTCGGTACTCACTTCGTATGAGCATCTGTCCATCTACCTGAAATTGGGCATAGGCTGAGAAGGTGGAGCAGAAAAGCATTCCCGCTCCAAGGATTAATCGTAACTTTTTCATGATAGGCTAGAGTTTTTGCAACCTTAATTACTGCTGATGGACTTTACCGATTTTTTTAATTCTCTTGCTTTGCCTTCCTTGAGCCATTGTGGCACGACCTGCTCCAAGTAGTTTTGTTTTGCTGCAAATTCTTTGTCGATATCAAAGCCGATATATGCTTGCATCGCTGACTTTGAAGTGAAATCAGGCATCGGTACAGGTTTATTGAATCCCAAATCGGCAAGTAGTCGAGTCAGTTCGATTCGTGTTTGCTGGATGATCGAGGAAGCAGAGGATACTATTCGGCTAGTCTCCAAAGGGGCATGAAATGCTGCACCGTGTGACGCTACAGAGTAGTCCCATCTCCACTGCGCATGTCGAATTCCTTTTTGGATCACTTTCAGCTGCGTATCTGTCGCACCCAGTTCGATCGCTTTGGCAGTCTCGATATGTGCCATAGCTATTTCACGCTGAAGTTGAGTAGTACCTTCTTTTACTTTCCGCTGTCTTTCGTAGACATCAGTTACAAGAGCATCCACTTTTTCTCGATGGCAAACAAAGCAGCTATTCTCAACATTGGCTAGGGGAGATCCAATCTGATGATTTGTGAACTTCTGTCCCCCTTCGGACTGGTAAGGCATGTGACAGTCGGCACAGCTCACACCTCTTTTGCTATGAACTCCCATTTGATATAGCTCATAATCTGGGTGCTGGGCTTTGATCATGGGGGTTTTGCTCAGCGGGTGTGTCCAATCAGAAAACTCAATGGCATCATAATAAGCTTCCATAGCCTCTACTGACATGCCATCTTTCCAAGGCAAGGTGAGGTAGTTGGCGTTTTCAGCTCCTGGCTTTTTCTTATCGAAATAGTATTCGACGTGACACTGTGCACAGACCAGAGATCGCATCTCCTGATGTGATGCGTCATTGATGTTTTTACCCATAGCTTCAAACGCTTCAATTAGCGAAGGTCTAGTAATAGTCAACTTCATGGTTTCCGGGTTGTGGCAGTCTGCACAGCCAATAGGGTTGATCACCTCAGATCCTAAATCGGAAAATTTCCCACTATAATACTCCGTTACTCCCATTTCGCTCATGAGTCGTGGCACATCTGGGCTTTTACAGGTCCAGCAGGTGCTTGGCATAGGTCCCTCTCCAGCTTCGGTAGGTGCTCCTGTTCGGAGTGTTTCATGAATATCGGAAATAGCATAGGCGTGGCCTTTTGGAGAATTGTAATCTTTGCTGAAACCATACCCTGCCCAGAGGATGACCAGGTCTGCATCTTCTTCTAGCATGTCTTTATGTCCACTGGTATTATACATGCTCTTGAAAGTGGTATCCTTGGTTTTCAAATAGGACTGATATTGTCTTGGAAAATTCAACCCCCAAATAGAGTCACTAGGCTCAATACCTTCGATAGCTACTTTGGGCTGGTATGCAAATTTTGCTTCGGATCTTCGATCCAGAATATTCACTGATAACAGTGCCAGTAGAAAGACGATCAAAGCAGTACCTAAAAAGAGGATCCAGTTTTTCATGGTAGTATTATTTTTCTTGAGATTTCATTGATTCTTTAAGCCATTCGGGCACTATGCTAAGATCCGTAGGCGAATATTCTTTAATGGGTTCTATCTGTGCTCCCACCGAAGACAGGCTTCGTACTCTTCCATGGGGTACTTCGCGGTGACATTCCCAGCAGGTGCGATCTGTTCTGTTTTCGATGTGATTGTCTACGAAGCTCTCCAACTTGGCATCTGTCACTTGATCTTGATGACAGCGGACACAGTTGTTTTGAATCACAGCACTAGAAGGAGGTAGCGCTCGGATGACCTCAGGCTCTGCTCTGAGTGTGAATACCGAAGCATGGTAAAGGCCGTCTTTTGCTTTGAAGAAGTACTTACTCACGACAGAATTATGCGGAACGTGACAATCATTACAATTGGCCACCTCTCTATGAGAACTGCGCGTCCAAGTAATGTATTGAGATGTCATGATGTGACAGTTGACACAGGCTTGGGGATCATCTGAGAGATAGGAGGTAGCGTTGGAGATCTTCAAAAGGAAAAAACCAAGACCAACGATCAGAGCTACCAGAAATGTAGCTGCCTTCCTCCAACTATGCGGAGGGATAAGGCTGTTTTTGAATAAAAATCTTTTAAAGTTATCCTTCATGACTTTAAGTGCCTGATTTAAAAATTCAAAAATAGCTAAGTTGATCCGGTGAATATATGATGAAAATCAGTTTCACAAATGCTTCTCGTCACCGAACCCTTACTGTTTATTATCTAATATATACTGAGGGAATCTGAAATTGACCATACAGCAAAAATTTTTAAAAGTATTTAAATTAAAAATCTGGAGATAAAATATTATGGATCAAAACTCATAGGACTGCCAAGAAAAAACCTGTCAAGCTTCACACTTGACAGGTCTCTCGCTTTTTCAGCTTTTAGAATTTACCCTACCTCCGGCAGGTAAATCTTCTGACTTTCTAGGCTTTTATTTTAAGCTGAAAACTACTTTCCCGCCTACCACTGTCATCTCCACCTTGGTCTGCAAGATCTCAGCTTCAGGTATTTCCATGATGTTTTTGTCAAAAACGGTGAAATCGGCTGCTTTTCCTACTTCGATTGAGCCTTTGAAACCTTCTTCGAATTCGGCATACGCACCGTCCAGGGTGTAAGATTTTAAGGCTTGCTCCCGGGTCATTTTCTGATCAGCTTCATATCCTCCCTCCGGTGTGTTTTGGAGTGTTTTTCTGGAAACAGAAGCAAAGAAAGATGGAATAGGATCCACTGGTTCCACAGGCGCATCAGTTCCGTTGGTCACCACCGCGCCGGATTGTATGAGTTTCTGCCAAACATAAGCGCCATCGATGATTCGCTTTTCACCCAACCGGTCGATCGCCCAAGGTCTGTCCGAACTCAGGTGAATTGCCTGCATGGCAGCGATTACACCAAGCTTTCCAAATCTTGGAATATCATCCGGATGCAAATGTTGGGCATGCTCGATTCGGAAGCGATGGTCTTTTGCTTCCGCATTTTTTGCCAAAGCGGCTTCAAATCGATCTAAAATCTCCTGATTGGCACGGTCGCCGATCGCATGGGCACAAACTTGAAAACCGAGAGGAATGGCTTTTTCAGAAACTTCCGTTACGACGGACATTGGTAAAGTCTCATGCCCTTTATGGCCTGGCTTGTCGCTGTAATCCTCCAACAACCAAGCGCCCCAAGGTCCCAAAGCCCCATCGCAGTTTAACTTGATGGAGCGAACAGTAACCATGTGATCGGGATCGATCATAGGACCTTTTTTGTACCAAGCTTCCAAAAGTTCCGGCTGTCGACCGGAAAGCATCACATATTGTCGGGCTGTAAGTCTATCCTCTTTTTTAAATTTCTCTAATAAATCAATCACATCCTGTCCGCTTCCTGCGTCATGGAAGGAAGTGATTCCTTTCTCGGCAAGTTCTTTTAGCGCCAGAGTCAATGCTTCTTCAGCTCTTTCGGGGGTTTCTGCGGGAACCAGACTTCTTACCAAAACAGAGGCACGTTCAACCAGAATCCCAGTTGGATTGCCGAGTTCGTCCCGGATGATTTCTCCTCCTTCTACTTTCTGAGTGGGTTTTTCGCTACGCAAAGAAGTGATACCTGCGAGCTCCATGGCCTTTTCATTGACAAAAGATGCGTGACCGGAAGCATGAGCCAGGTAAACAGGATTGTTTGGAGTGACAGCGCTTAGTTCATCATGGGTTTGAAAACCTTGGACGGTTTTATCAGGCATTTGTATCCATTTGTCCTGATGCCAGCCACGTCCGGTAATCCATTCGCCCGGCTTTGCATTTGCTGCCGCTTCTGCGATTTTTTGAATTAGTTCGTCGTAAGTTTTGACGTACATCAGATCGATTTCCAGCTTGTTGTAACCGATTCCCATCAGGTGAGCGTGGGATTCGATCAGTCCGGGAGTCATGGTTTTACCCTGGAGATCGATGACTTCAGTGGCTTCTCCCACGAATTTTTGGATTTCTTCTGTAGTGCCTACGGCAAGGATCAATCCGTCCTTTACTGCTACGGCTTCCACTTTTGGGGTTTGATCATCTACGGTGTAAATGAACCCATTGATAAAAACTTTATCGGCGGGATTTTCCGGGCCGGAGGAGCAGGAAAGCAGGAAAAGTCCCAGAATTCCAAGTAAGTAGATATGTTTCATGTGTTTATAATTTGTTTTTTATTGGCCACATGGAATCTCGCATACCTGATAATCATGCCAGTGTGTGCGGTCTGCTTCAGGCCTGTCTGCTTAAGGCAGGCTCGATTTCATGGATTTATATTTCTGATCGAAAGCTAGCGCATTTGCCTCAGATGGACAAAACCAGTCCTGTAATTAGCGCATCCAGAGTTTTCGGGAGATGCTTGGCTTCACCTCTATTGCGAACTGTAGATTCTGACTAATTGAAGCAAAACCTAAGATTAGAAAAGCAGAATCAGGATTTTGTTCCTGTCAGAAAGCAAATCAATGTCTAAAATAATACGATTGACCGTCTTCAAAGATGTGAATCATTCGTTTATTTTGGGAATAAAATATAGCCACCGATGAACATCTCAATCCTCTATGATCTTTTCTTAAAAAGTACAGGCGTTAGCACCGACACGAGAAAGATTGATCCGGGGAATATATTTTTTGCTCTCAAAGGACCAAATTTCAATGCGAATGAGTTTGCTCCAAAGGCATTGGAAATGGGAGCTTCTGTGGTGGTGATTGACGACCCGGCTTTTTTCATTGAAGCTGACGAGCGGTATTTTATTGCAGAAGATGCTTTGCGAATGCTTCAGCAATTGGCAAAGCATCACCGTCGTCAACTGACTATTCCGATTATTGGATTGACAGGCTCCAACGGAAAAACCACTTCGAAGGAGCTGTTGAATGCCGTTTTAAAACAGAAATTCAAAACAGTTGCCACGGTCGGCAATCTCAATAACCATATCGGAGTGCCGTTGACTTTGCTTTCCATCGGCAAAGATGCCGAAATCGCAATCGTGGAAATGGGAGCCAATAAGCAGGGAGATATTCAGGAACTCTGTGAAATAGCCGAACCGAGCCATGGTTTTATTACCAATATCGGGAAAGCGCATCTCGAAGGAATGGGCGGACCTGAAGGAGTATTGAAAACCAAAACCGAACTTTTTCAGCATTTACGCGCCACCAACGGGACTGTCTTTATTAATTCCCAAGATCCTATTTTGGCGAATATGATCAAGCGCTTTGAGAATCCGGTTCTCTATCCTGCGAAGGGAGATTTCTGCGAAGTAACGTTTCAAGGAGCTGATCCATTTGTGAAGTTCAGCGTGGAAGGTTTGGATCAAGTTCATTTGACAGCCTTGATCGGAGGGTATAATTTTGGAAATATAGCTACCGCAATTTCGGTCGGGAAGTTTTTCGGAGTTCCGATGGACAAAGCCGTGGAGGGAATTGTTTCCTATCGCCCTACTAATATGCGCTCACAATTGATTGAGAAGCGCAGCAATCTGATCATTCTGGATGCCTATAATGCCAATCCTTCCAGCATGGAAGTGGCGATCCGGACTTTTGGTGAGATGACCGGCAAAAAGCATAAGATGATTATCCTCGGAGATATGTTTGAGCTCGGAGATCATGCTGAGTATGAGCATAGAAGGCTTGGGGAAATCGTGAGTGAATATTCTATTGACAAAGTTTGCTTCACAGGTTCCCTGATAGTTCCGGCATTGGAGAAAGCCCCAAAAGCATTGTATTTTCCGGATCCCTTTTCGTTTAGAAATTGGCTTGAAGACAGTAAGCTGGAAGATTATCTGATCCTGATCAAAGGAAGCCGAGGGATGAAGCTGGAGGGATTGGTAGATTTTATTTGAAACATGTGATTCTCCGAGGAGTTAATAATTGATCATTCCTAAAATTCCATTTTAAATTTCAAAAATGCGCCCTTACCTTCCTTTCCTCACTGCCCTTGCCGAAAACAATCATAGAGATTGGATGGAAGCAAATAAGAAATGGTATCTGGATTCCAAGGGGGAATTCCTGGAAGATGTGGCAGTGATTCTCAAAGGAGTCGCTGATTGGGAACCTGCACTTTCTACTTTTCATCCCAAAGATTGTGTTTTCAGGCAGAATCGGGACGTGCGTTTTTCCGCCAACAAAGCTCCATACAAGACTAATTTTGCGGCTTATTTTTCTCCGAAGGGGAAAAAATCCGAAGGTCCGGGCTATTACCTGCATGTGCAACAGGGAAGTTCATTTATGGCAGGAGGAATCTGGATGCCAATGGCTGAAACTCTCAAAAAAATCCGGAAAGAGATTGATTACTCAGGCGCTGAACTCGAAAAAATCGAGCACGATCCTTCCGTTCAACAGGTGTTCAAAGGAATCGAAGGTGAAAAACTCAAAACCAGTCCGCGCAATTATTCAGCCGATCATTCTTACATCGAATACCTGAAGTTGAAAAGCTTTATTCTGTCGGCGCCTGTTGCTGATCGAGATATTGATTCAGGCAATTTTATAAATATCGCGTTGGATGGTTTCCAAAGGATGAAATCTTTTCAGGATTTTTTAACCCATGCAATTGAGGAAGTGGAAGACGGGAGCGGGATTTTGTGATGTTAGATTTATGAAGTTTGAAAGCTGAAATTTGAAATTTCTGACTTCAGCTTTCTGACTTCAACCTTTCCAAAGTGTGAGCCACCCCATCTTCCCTATGATTCAGCGTGATTTCATTGGCGACTGCCTTCACTTCTGGCCGGGCATTTTCGACAGCCACTCCCCACCCTACAGATTGCATTAGATCGATGTCATTGTAGTTATCTCCGAAAGCGATAACATCCTCCATCCCAAAATCATAACATTGCTCCAAAACCAGCTTCAACCCTGTGGCCTTGGAGATTTTTCTAGGAGCGATTTCGATAAAAGTATCTTTGGATCGATAGAGATGCAAGTCGGCTGAATGCTCGAAATGGAGCTCTCCAAACAGCCAGGAAATCTCTTGAGAATCTCCCATGCACATCACTTTATGAGCGCCGAGTTGGTTTTTCGCCCAAAGATCAAGGACTTGTTCACTGGTTTTCCAGGTAGGTTCAACCTTCGTGTTTTTGATTTCCCGCTGGGTCCAAAAATCATTTTGAGATTCGTACCAGTTTTCACCATGATACAAACT
>JBKJKX010000061.1:0-32479 GCA_046597285.1 Algoriphagus sp.
AATTAATAGTACCCAATTTTAATTATTTGCCAATGGCAAGGCTATTGTTATTGAAATAATTAAATTTACAAACGTATAAACCAACTTTAGTATGTTTTTTATTCTTGCTACGCTCACTTCGTTTTCGGTGGGATTTTTAGTAACCCCTATCTTAATTCACTCACTTAAAAAAGCTAAAATCGGAGATGTTCCTGGAGGCAGGAAAATCCATAAAACCTTTATTCCCTCCATGGGAGGAATTGGTTTCGTTTTAGCATCAGCAGTTGCCATGTCCATTTGGGGTTGGCAATTCCCATTGCCGGATATCCGGTATTTGCTTGGCGCTATCGGTATCATGTTTTTCGTGGGTTTGCGGGATGATATGGTCGAGATGAAAGCTAATCAGAAGCTTTTGGGTCAATTGGTCGCCGTGGTTCTGGTTGTTATTGCATCCGATATTCGAATAAAAGATCTTCATGGTTTCCTGGGAGTTGGAGAACTCAACCTGATCATTAGTTATGTTTTTTCAGCCTTCGTTTTACTTGCGATCACCAATGCCTTTAATTTGATTGATGGCCTTGACGGGCTAGCTGGAACTGTTGCGACGATTGCCTTTTCGTTCCTTGGTTCTTGGTTTCTGTTAAACGGCCTCGAAAGTTATGCGGTTTTATGTTTCACTTTGCTTGGCGGTGTTCTGGCCTTCCTGATTTTCAATTGGCATCCTGCCAAACTGTTTATGGGGGATACCGGTTCGTTGACGCTGGGCTTTGCTATAGGGGCTTTGTTGATCGCTTTTATGGAATACAATGCGGCATTGCCAACAGGAGATCTTTGGAAATTTGAACCTGTATTTTCAACCGCGATAGCCCTCATGATTTTTCCGCTTTATGACATGGCAAGGGTTTTTACTAGAAGAATCAGTCAGGGTAAAGGCCCTATGACTCCTGATAAAAGTCACGTACACCATTTCCTCATGAGGATGGGACTGAAGCACAACCAAGTTGCTTTACTCTTGGGAGCTCTTCAACTTATATTCATTTTGGTGGTTTTTATTTTCAAAGATTATTCGGATCATTTGGTGTTACCGATCATCTCAGTTTTAGCAATTTCTTTAGGTTTACGACTGGATCAGACTACTTTGAAATACGTAAAAAAGAAAGTATTGCTTCAACCAAGAATATTGGAAATGAGATCATTATCTGCGGCCAAAAAAGAAAGAGTCAGGATAGACAGAAAAGATTTAAAAGAAAGTATTATTAATTTGAATTAATATAAGAGAGATTTTCTTGTGGAAAAATATTAAATGCTTCCATTTTGACATTCTCATGTACTTGAGTTTTTGTATTTAAAGTAATAGGTTTATACTACATTCAGCTCACACTGATTTTATGGCATACCAAATACCTTTATCCTTTCCGATTTTTGAAGGTAACGAAGAGCGTTACACGAAAGAGGCAATTCGTTCGGGTCATTTGGCGACTTTTGGAAACTTTATAAATAAGTTTGAAACAGGTCTTGCTAAAAGAACCAAAACCCATCAATCAGTTGCAGTAAATTCAGGCACGTCAGCTTTGCACTTGGCGATGGTCCTTATGGGGATCAAAGCAGGGGATGAAGTAATTTGTCAGTCTTTCACGTTTTGTGCTTCAGCAAACCCTATTGTTTACCTAGGCGCCAGCCCAATTTTTGTAGATAGCGAAAAGGATACCTGGAATATTTGTCCTGAACTTCTAGAAGACGCCATTCTGAGCCGTATAGCTCACGGTAAATTACCAAAAGCAATTGTAATAGTTCATTTGTTTGGAATGCCTGCCAAAATGAATGAAATCCTAGAAATCGCAACAAAATATCAAATTCCTGTTCTCGAAGATGCTGCTGAAGCCGTTGGTAGCACCTATGACGGAAAGAGTTGCGGGACTTTTGGACAGATAGGCGTTTTTTCTTTCAATGGAAATAAAATTATTACTACTGGAGGAGGAGGAGCCCTTATTTCCAAGGATACTCACCTTATAAACAGGGCCAGACATTTATCAACTCAGGCAAGAGAAGATTTACCTTATTACCAGCATTTGGAGATTGGGTACAACTACAAGATGAACAACCTGGCTGCTGCAATTGGTTTGGCTCAGTTTGAACAATTGGATGATTTAATTTCGAAAAGAAGACTAATCAATCAACGCTACAAAGAGCTAATGGCAGCTATTCCTGGTATTAGCTTTCAAAATGATTCTGATGAATCAAAATCCAATTTTTGGCTTACTACGATTTTGGTTGACGAAAAGATTACCGGATTCACCAATGATAATCTTAGAGTTCAATTTTTAAAAAAGGATATTGAATCCAGATTTCTATGGAAACCGCTACAGATGCAACCGATTTTCCGACACGTCCCATTTTATGGAGGAAAGGTTTCTGAAAACTTGTTTAATCAAGGGCTTTGCCTCCCGAGTTCAGTAAATTTGACTTTTGAAGAACAAGAAAGGATCGTGAGTCTGATTTCCAAAGAACTGGCAAAATCATTTAGATAAGTGGTTTATAGCTCCTGGGTTAAAAGGGTTATAGACCTTGTTCTGGCATCATTGATGTTTTTTATACTTTTCCCTATTTTCTTTTTTCTTCTGGTTTCTGTAGGTATTCATCATAAGGGGACTCCCTTTTTCAACCAAAGAAGACCAGGATTAAACTCAAAACCTTTTTACATTTTGAAATTCAAAACTATGCGAGATTTGAAAGATTCTGCAGGAAATCACCTTTCGGACGAATTCAGAATCACCTCTTTTGGTAAATGGGTGAGGAGGTATTCTTTAGATGAAATCCCACAATTAATTAATGTGATGCGAGGTGACATGAGTTTGGTGGGACCAAGGCCTCTTTTGGAGGAATACATTCCGCTGTATTCAGAATTTCAAATAAGAAGACATAAAGTAAGACCTGGAGTCAGCGGTTGGGCACAGGTGAATGGAAGGAATGCGATTACTTGGGAAAGGAAATTTGAGTTAGATGTCTGGTACGTAGATAACCTTAGTTTCTGGTTGGATGTAAAAATTTTAGTCATGACTTTTTTTAATGTAATTTCGGGGAAGGGAGTGACTCAAAAAGGGCACGTCAGCGCTGGGAAATTCCTTGGGAAATCGGCTACGAGGTAATCGAAATGAACTTTAAATTTTGATTGATAGCATTAAAAAAAATACATAGTCAAGAGATATTGAGATAGAAATTAAAAGTTTTTAAAAGTCATTCTTTTACTACGTAATCTGATTTTTGTGTTTTCATGGTATTTAAACGTTTATCAAAAAAAAATGACCCAATTATACCTATTTTAATTTCAGTTGTTACAAAAACCAGATTTGGTATCATATTTGAAACTGTTAAAAAAGTTCTTATTTTGCGCCACTTCTGAAAGGTAAGAGTAAAGAGGCATAATTAAATTTTCGCCATTTGAAACAACTTCTACTATGAATTTTTTGACCCGGTTAAAAATCCTTCCCCGGTGGATTATTGCATTTATCGACGCATCAATATTATTTCAATGCGCACTTTTCGGTTACTTGGTTCGATTTAATTTCGAGCTTGCGCTAATCGAACAGAACGATGCGATTGCAGGAAGTTTCACCTTTATGGTGGGAGGTCTTCTTGTGATGCAAAATACTCGAAGCTATGAGGGGATAGTGCGGCATACAGGATTCAGAGATGGTTCTAATATTTTCAAAACTATTGTAATCAATTTTATTCTTTTCTTATTCCTTAATTTTTTTAGTGGAAACTTCCTGAACGATCGATTTCTATTACCGACTTCGGTGTTGATTATTGCCAGTTTATCGGCGCTTTTCATGCTGATTTTCTATAGACTGTTAGTAAAAGAATTATTTGTCTACATCAAGAACGGATTTATTCATCGAGAATTAAAAAATGGAATAATCTTCGGGGCCGGAGAAGCGGGAATCATTGCACAGGAAGCTATTAAAAGAGACAGCAAAAGCTTATTCAATACGGTTGCGTTTCTTGATGACGATCGTAAGAAGGAGGGGAAAAATATTGACGGCAAGCGGATTTATAAGGGCCTTGGTGATTTGGAGAAGTTAGTTGCTCAGTTTGGGATTACTGACTTGATAATAGCAGTCAGAGATTTATCTGTTCAGAGGAAAAATCAAATAATAGACGAGTGTCTGAGGCTTAAAATTACGGTTTCTATCGTTCCTCCCGTAGACCAATGGATAAATGGCGGTCTTACCGCAGGAGCAATTCGGGAAGTGAAAATTGAAGATTTACTTTCGCGAGAGCAGATTTTACTAGATAATCCGCGTATTCACGAAGATATGAAGGGCAAAATAGTTCTTGTGACTGGTGCCGCCGGATCAATTGGAAGTGAATTATGCAGACAGATTTGCCATTATGAGCCTAAGTTGCTAATTCTGCTTGATATAGCTGAATCGGCTCTTTATGATGTAGAGCAGGAATTTAAAGAAAATCATTCCTACTGTCCTATTAAAATTGTTTTGGGCGATGTCCGAAATAAGAAAAAGATGAAGGAAGTTTTCAAAAACTTAAAGCCTCAGGTTGTCTTCCACGCTGCAGCTTATAAGCACGTACCGATGATGGAGAATTACCCGGAGGAAGCCGTTCATTCGAATATAATCGGAACCAAAATTCTTTCAGATCTTTCTGTTTTATCTCAGGTTGACAAGTTTGTTTTGGTTTCTACAGATAAGGCTGTAAACCCTACAAATGTGATGGGTGCCAGCAAAAGAGCTGCAGAAATGTATATTCAAGCTCTCAATGAATATCTTGAAACGAATCATAAAAAGTATCATACCAAGTTTATTACGACTCGTTTCGGAAATGTATTGGGCTCGAACGGTTCAGTAATTCCGCTTTTCAAGAAACAAATTTTCAATGGGGGTCCTATCACAGTTACTCATCCTGAGATTACCCGATATTTTATGACAATTCCTGAGGCCTGCCAATTGGTATTGGAAGCGGGGGTGATGGGTGAAGGCGGAGAAATCTATGTTTTTGATATGGGTGAACCTATTAAGATTCTTGACCTCGCAAAGAAGATGATTCAGCTTTCAGGCAAAAAGCTGGATGATGATATTAAAATAGTTTTTACCGGATTGAGAGAAGGAGAGAAATTATATGAAGAATTGCTCAATGATTTTGAAACCGTAAAAATAACCCACCATCCAAAAATCAAAATTGCTCAGGTAGCACCTTCATCTTACCATAAAATCGATGGACAAATAGAGTTATTCTTCGATTTGATCCACAAAAATTCAGAAAATGATTTGGTTGGTCATTTGAAGGTAATTGTACCTGAATACATCTCAAACCAATCTAGATTTGAAGTATTGGATAGATTGAATTGAAAGATGTGGTTAAGAAATGAGATTTAAGATTTAAGATATTTGATTTAAGATCGAAGATTTAAGATATATGATTTTGGACCATAGTTATTAGTCCATCGTCAAAAGAAGGTCCGTTTCTCAATAGAAGCGGGCCTTTTTTTTAATTCTTTTTTAACCGAGAAGGTCTCAGTTGGTATGGTTTCTCCAGAAGCTGGACTTGGGTTGTTCTTTCATTTCCCTTTATGAAGTCCTACTTCATGAATGTTTTTTTGTAAAACTGATAGACAATAGCTCTAAACTTTTCAAGATATCGATATTGAATTTTTCATCTGATTCTTGGTTCTTACTTCTTGTTTCTTTAAAAA
This sequence comes from Algoriphagus sp., assembly GCA_046597285.1. Taxonomy (GTDB): domain Bacteria; phylum Bacteroidota; class Bacteroidia; order Cytophagales; family Cyclobacteriaceae; genus Algoriphagus. The sequence continues at coordinate 5,690 of JBKJKX010000061.1, forward strand.
AGCTACCTTTGCATTGATTTAAGGATAAATACCTTACCATGAAGAAAGAATTCACATTACAGTTAAGCCCTGAAGAGGCTTATGATCCGGATATTTTTAAACTTACTGTACTAAAGAAAGCCGGATTGAGTCTGGATTTTCCGGAGGCATTTGTAAGGCAAACCCGAAGATCTATCGACGCCCGAGGCCGCAGTGTTAGGGTTAATGTGGAAGCCCAACTTTTTATAAATGAAATTCCTAATCCGCTTCTTGACCATCTTCCTGAATACAAAAACGTAAACCAGTCAAATCCAATCATTATTGTTGGGGCAGGACCTGCTGGTTTATTTGCTGCATTGAGGGCAATTGAGCTTGGTGTGAAACCAATCGTACTAGAACGCGGGAAAGATGTTCGAGCACGCAGAAGAGACCTCGCAGCGATAAACAAGGAACATATAGTAAATCCGGACTCTAATTATTGTTTTGGAGAGGGGGGAGCTGGAACCTATTCCGATGGTAAGCTTTATACCCGATCAAAAAAGCGTGGAGATATTCGAAGGATTATGGAGATTTTTGTGGCGCACGGAGCTACAGAGGAAATTCTGGTCGATTCACATCCTCATATCGGCACCAATAAACTCCCACAGTTGGTAGCTAGACTTCGACAGACTATTCTCGACAATGGAGGGGAAATAGATTTTGAAACCAGAGTTGAAGACTTTTTAATTGAAGGAAACGAAATCAAGGGAGTTGTCACACAGCTAGGTGAAAAAATCAAAGGTCAGGGTGTGATTTTGGCAACAGGTCACTCCGCTCGGGACATTTTTGAGCTTTTACATCAAAAAGAAATAGCGATTGAAGCCAAGCCATTTGCCTTGGGAGTCAGGATTGAGCATAGTCAAAATCTGATTGATCGGATTCAATACCACTGCGAGATCGACCGTGGTCCTTATCTTCCGGCATCTCCTTATTCTTTGGTTCAGCAGACGGAATATAAAAGTAAACAGCGAGGAGTTTTCAGCTTTTGCATGTGTCCAGGCGGATTTATTGTGCCTTCAGCTACCGCTCCCGGAGAATTGGTGGTGAATGGAATGAGCCCGAGCAGAAGGGATGGGAAGTTTGCCAATTCCGGAATGGTTGTTTCTGTAGAGCTTGAAGATTTGCCTGAATATAGAAAATATGGCCCGTTAGCAGCTATGCACTTTCAGGCAGAAATCGAGAAGAAAGCTTGGAAGGCCGGGGGCGAAACCCAGGTTGCTCCGGCTCAGAGGATGGTTGATTTTGTGGAAAAGCGTGTAAGTTCCTCACTTCTGGATACATCTTACCAGCCAGGTTTAAATTCTGTTGAAATGCGTCAAATTTTACCGGATTTTATTTCTGAACGGTTGGCGATGGCTTTCAAAATCTTTGGCCAAAAGATGAGAGGTTACTTTACTAACGATGCCCAATTGATTGGGGTTGAAAGCAGAACTTCCTCTCCGGTGAGGGTGCCTAGAGATAAAGAAACTTTTGAGCATCCTCAGATCAAACGTCTCTACCCATGTGGGGAAGGAGCTGGATATGCAGGAGGAATCGTATCTGCTGCGATGGATGGGGAACGATGTGCGGAAATGTTAATCGCTGCTTACGTGAATAAATAAGGGATTATAATTATCCGCTACTTTGCCAGCTGGGCAAAAAGAAGATTTGGAGGAGCGGATATTCGACAACGGTTACAGTCGACAGTTCTATAGCCATCCGACCACAGTATTTCCATTTGGACTTCAAACTTTGTTTTATTTGGTAAGGGGTAAGAAAGTGGATAATCATACAATGGGTTCTGCAAAAGCATATTCCCTTTTTATTCATTTCTGGTTATTAATTTTCGCTGTGTCATCCTTGCCAACTCCTGACAATACTAGTTCCCATCGTCAGGATTTCCCTACTTTTAACCTATGGAATTTGCCATTGTAGATATAGAAACCACAGGCGGTGCACCAACCGGTGGAGGAATCACTGAGATTGCAGTACTGATCCACGATGGTGAATCTATTGTGCGGGAGTATCAGACACTGATCAATCCTGGCCAAGCAATTCCAACCTATATCACCGGGCTAACCGGGATCGATAATTTTATGGTTAGAAATGCTCCCTCATTTGGACAGGTTCTGGAAGAACTTTGGGAATTGCTGGAAGGAAGAGTGTTCGTGGCGCATCAGGTTAATTTCGATTTCAGTTTTATTAGGGAAGCCTTTTTGAAGGAAGGCAAGGACTTAAAATCAGAAAAACTTTGCACCGTCAGGTTGAGCAGAAAGGTATTTCCGGGTTTGAGTTCCTATAGTCTGGGAAGACTCTGCGAAACTCAGGGAATTCCTATTTCAGCGCGCCACCGAGCGATGGGAGATGCCCGGGCTACTGCCATTCTTTTTGACCGGATGATCAAACAAAAGCCGGAAATTATCTCAGGGTCTCTAAAAAAGAATTCGGGCGAGACCTTTCTCCCACCCAATTTTCCCATTTCAAAATTTCGTCAGATCCCGGAAATTTGCGGAGTTTACTACATGATCAATGAGAAAGGAAAGATCATATATGTAGGTAAAGCAATCAATATCAAAGAGCGATTTAAGAACCATTTTTCAGGTCAGGCGCTACCCGAATTGAAGCAGAAACTCAAAGCCGAAGTGGTGGATCTTCGGTGGCAATTAACCGGAACTGAATTTTTGGCTTTACTTGTTGAGACATTAGAAATCAAAAGATTATGGCCAAAATATAATTCAGCTCTTAAGATTCCCAAGACGCTTTGGGGATTGTTTCATTACCAGGATGGATCAGGTTATTATCGGTTTCAGATTGCAAAAGTGACCAAATTTTTAAAGCCTTTGGAAACATTTTTCTCCACAGATGAGGCCAATTCATTTTTGAAAATGGGCATCGAACAATACGGTTTATGCAGTCGCTTGAGCGGGCTGAGAAAAGTGAATTGCGCAATAGTCCAGGATCCGAACTGTCAGGGTGCATGTGCTTCGGAGGAACAGCCCTCAGAATACAATGGGAGAGTTGAGGAGTTTTTGAAGCGGATTTCTTCCAGTCAAAAGGAACTGATGATTACGCTTTCCGGCAAGGATGAATCCGAGGTTTCCGTTTGTCTTTTCGAGCGAGGAATTTTAAGTCGCTATGGATTTTTTCCGAAGGAGGAAAAAGAAAACATCACGATCGAACTGCTCGAAATAGTCCCTCAGATTCCTGAGACATTCTATATTCTTCGTCAGTTTATTCACTTGTTTGACCCCTCGCAGATTAGGGTGTTGGAGTCTGTTGAACGAGGATCAGATGTAGGGTTTGAGATTTGAGATGTAAGATTTTGGATTAAGGAATAAAGTTTAAGGATTAATGATTATAAAATAAGTTACCCACATCCTCCCAACCTCCAACCTTTTTTTTCGCGGCCGGAAGTGTTTCAACTTCTGGTTATTGAGATGAAATTTATCCCTTCGCTCGAAATGACTGGTCAACCAACCTCCAACTTCCCAACCTCAAACCTCCCACTTCCTACATCCAACTTTTTTTTATTTCCTTCCATTCGTCTTGAAGTACGCTGTAATAAATCGTATCGCGTCTCCTTCCTTTGGTCATCAGGGTATGACTTCTCAAAATTCCTTCTTCGGTGATTCCCATTTTTAGCAAAGCTTTTCGGGCAGGTTGATTCAGGACATCAGTTTTGATTTCAACTCGTTTCATTCCCAGGGTTTCAAAGGCATATTCCAGCATCAGCATCTTCATCTGAAAGTTAATTCCAGAACCTTGATATTTTCTTCCAATCCAGGTCCACCCGATCTCTATTCGTTGGTCTCGGGCAGAGAAATTACCGAATGCGGTACTTCCTGCTATTCTATCGGATTGTTTGTCGATGACCGTAAACTGCAGCCTTTCCCCGATCAATGCAGGTTTGGTCCAATCTTCAAAATCACCTTCGATGCTGAGATCATGTGTGAAATAAACCCAAAGTGTTGGGTCATCTGCAAGTGGTTTTAGCAATGAAAAGTCCTGCCGGGTGATTGGCCTCAGCAGGACTTTGGTATTTTCTAATGTCAGATTGAAATCTAAACTCATCCAAGAACTTCTTTTAATGCCTGGTTAAATACCGCGACTTCTTCCAATGTTCCCGTGGAAACACGGCACCAGTCATTAAGAGGAGGGAAAGGACGGCCGATAATGATATTCCTTGCCTCCATGATTTTATTCATTTCCACGATGTCTTTTCCTGATTGGAAAAACACAAAGTTTGCATGGGATGGGATATAAGGCAATTTCAATTCGTCCAGAGTTTTGGTGATCATGGCTTTTGCCTCAAAGTTTTTTTGTAGCGAAAATTGGTAAAAATCCTTGTCATTTAAAGCTGCTTTTCCTGCTTCAATTGCCATGATATTCGTATTTGCAACCACTCGGTCTTTAAGCTGGGCAGCAAGTGCCGGCCGAGCAACAAGATATCCAAGGCGAATTCCTGCAAGTCCGTAAACTTTCGAAAGTGTTCTGGAGACAATTACATCTGCTCCTTCCTTTACAAGCTCCACCATCGAAGGATAATTAGGTTCCGTGATGTAATCGTAATAGGCCTCATCACTGAAAACGATCGTCTTTTTGCTGACAGTTTCACAGAAATCCAGGACCCGATCAGCTGGGAGTAATTTTCCGGTTGGATTGTTTGGATTGCACAGAAACACGAGCTTGGTGTCAGAAGAAACACGCTTTTCTATTTCATCGAGATCAAAGTCAAGATCCTTATTGAGAGGCACCCAATTGATGTCTTTACCCCAAAGCTCAGCATAAGTCATCATCGATAGGAAAGTCGGTGCACAAGTGATGATTTCGCCATCTCCTCCTCCAAAAGTAACTCCGGCTATTTTTAAGCCTTCCGTTGATCCCGCTACAAGGACTATATGATCTTCCGGAACGCCCTCCTTAGCTGCAACCATTTTTTCAAGCTCCTTATTATATCCCCATGGATAGCGACATCCCAAATCAAATCCTGCGATCATTGCTTTTCGCATGGATTCAGATGGACCGTAGGGGTTTTCGTTGGAACCCAGACGCACGATACCGTCAAATGGTCGAGGATTATATTTTCTGATTTCCTCGGCTGTCAGTGAAGGAACGATTCCTGCACTTCCCAACATCGCTAGACCACTACTCAGTGAAGCTTTTTTCAGCCATGATCTCCTTGTTATTCCTGTCATTTTTATCCGATTTGATTGTGAAAATCCTAAGTTTTTATAAAGAGTTTTAGAAAAAAAACATTTTCGGCAACACTTTATTAGATTATTATTTTATGTTGAAATATCCGCTAAAATAAAATTTTATCTATTAAATAAAGATATGAACAATATTATTATTTAAATTAAAGACAAAGCGCAATAAACCCTAAAACCAAGAATTTATGAAAAAGCTATTGTTTTTGATGATTTGCGGGTTGCTGTGGGCAGGATCGCTCAGCGCACAGCAAACTCAGTACATGGTATTCGAATTTATCAAAGTTGAAAATGATCAGCTTTTTGATTACATCGAATTTAAGGACTTAATGGAAAAAGTATATCGGCAGGCTTTGAATGACAAACAAATCAAAGGTTGGGATTTTTGGTCTCTTCAGTCAGGTGCAGATCATGGTGCTTTCCAATACATTATGATCACCTATTACGATGATCCCGTGAAAATGATGAATGGAATGGACGAATCAAAGATGATGTCCTATACAAAAATAGCCTATCCTCATCTCAGCGATGCTCAAGTGGCCAATTTGTTTCAGCAATCTCTCGCTATGAGAGAGTTGCCAATGAGACTTTATATGAAAGAAATAATTTCCACTAAAGATAAATTTCAAATGAAGCAAGGTGTTTTGGCTTCATTCGATTTGATGAAAGCCCCAGAAGGAAAATTTGATGCATATGAAAAAGCGGAAACAGAGGTTTTCATGCCTAATCATCAAAAGCGAATAGACCAGGGTATAATGGGGCATTGGAGCCTTCTGAGAACAGCTTTACCTCTTGGAACTGAGGCAAAATCAACCCATTTGACGATGAATATGTATCGGGATTACATGCAGTTTTTCAATGCCCAAGCCTATGAAGATATCAATCAAACTGAAGCACAAAGAAATGCTGTAAATGAAGGTTTAAACTCTAGAGACCAAAAATGGGTTTACCTAGCAACATTAGAAAACGTAGTGCGATAGTCCGGTTCGCTAACTATGCAGGGAGGCTTGGAGACATGGCCTCCCTTTTTTTGTCAAAAATTTTGAAAATAATCAATCCCAAAAATGACCCTATACTCAATAGGGCAAGCATTTGATCCACCGTGATCCATTTTAGCAGAAATTGGCCTAGCTGTATACTGAAAATAGTTAGGGTAAAGCCAAGGGAATTGACGATTGTCATTGCTGTTCCTTTGTATTCGGCTGGCACACTTTGGGCCACCATGGTAGAAAACTGTGGAGAATCCGCAGTCACGAGGAATCCCCAAACGCCCAAAAATGGAATCCAAATCCAGGAAGGAAGCTGAAAATAAACTACCATTGGAATGAGAATGCAGCAAATCCCTGAACCCAGCAAGGCAGTTTGGGCTACTGATTTACTTCCTCTTTTTGCGGCAATTAAACCTCCTAAACCACAAGAGACTGAACCTATGGCAATAATTGAAAACGACAGGAGAGAATTGAGATTGTCAGAATTTTGTCCTTTTGCTAGATACGCGATCAGCATGGGCACAAAAGCCCAAAAAGTATAAAGCTCCCACATATGACCAAAGTAGCCGGATGCGATGCTTTTCAGTTCGGTGATTTTGTAAAGTTTGGGCAAAAGCCCCAGGTCAAATTTTGGATTTGGCTTGTGATATGGTCCGTCCGGCACGAAGAATCCCACAATAGTCCCACCAATGATAGCAAGCAGGGAAGTGCTCCAAAAGATGATTTTCCAGGATAAATTCAGATCCAGCCCTTTGATAAGATGGGGAAATGCAGTTCCTAAAACTGTCGCTCCGACCAAAAAACCCAAAGCTGTTCCCAATCCCTTTTGAAAGTAATCAGATGCGATTTTCATTCCGACCGGATAAATTCCTGCCAGAAAAAAGCCCACCATAAACCGGCAAGCCAAGACGATTCCCAGTTTCATAGGTAAAATAGGGATCATCAAATTGAAGATTGCTGCTAAAACAGCACTGAAGAAAAAAACATCCCTTGGCGAAAACCGATCGGGTATTGAAAGGAAAGCAAATACCAACGTGCCTACTATAAATCCAAACTGGACAGAAGAGGTGATGCTGGCCAATATTCCGGGATTGTTTAGTAAAAGGCTGATTTCAGGGGCGACAGCATTACTGGCAAACCAAAGAGAAGTGCCCAAAAATTGAGCGATAACGATCAAAATCAGAGCACTTCTAGGGGAAAGAACAGGCATTAAGCTCCGAGGATTTTCTTTATTTCTGCCAACTCAGCTTCGCAGAAATTGCTGTTTGAAACACCTGCAACGTTATCATCCAATTGCTCAGCTTTGGAAACCCCGATCAATACGGAAGTAATTCTCGGATCTTTCAGCAACCAGGCAATTGCCATTTGTGCAAGGCTTTGATCTCTTTTTAAGGCAATTTCATTCAATTGTCTGATCATTTCCAGCTTTTCGCCGCCGATTTGATCTGGCTTGAGATATCGACCATCTTTGGCTGCACGTGAATCGGCAGGAATTCCTTTCAGGTATTTATCAGTCAACATTCCTTGCTCGAGTGGAGAGAAGGCGATGCTTCCTACACCTTTTTCGCCCAAGACATCCATCAATCCATTTTCAGCCCAGCGATCAATCATGCTATAGCGGGGCTGATGAATGAGCATGGGTGTTCCAAGATTTTTCAGGATTTCGATTGCTTTCGCAGTATCCTCAGCACTATATTGAGATACACCCACGTAAAGTGCTTTTCCCTGTCTTACCAATAAATCCAAAGCACCCATGGTTTCCTCTAGGGGAGTTTCGGGATCTGGTCTGTGGTGATAGAAAATATCCACGTAATCCAGTCCCATTCGCTTTAGGCTTTGGTCACAGCTAGCGACCAGGTATTTTTTGGAACCGTAATTTCCATAAGGCCCTGGCCACATATCCCAGCCGGCCTTGGAGGAAATAATTAATTCATCCCGGTAAGGAAGAAAGTCTTTTTGAAGAATTCTCCCGAAGTTTTCTTCGGCGGAACCGAAAGGAGGTCCGTAATTATTGGCCAGATCAAAGTGACAAATTCCGAGGTCAAAGGCCCTTCTCAGGATTTTTCGGCCAAGTGTAAAATCTGCATTGTGACCGAAATTATGCCAGAGACCTAGGCTGATTTCCGGCAAAACCAACCCGCTTTTTCCGCAGCGCCGATATTTCATCTGGGAGTATCGGTCAGCAACAGGCTGATAAGGTTGAAGTGCGTTTTGATCGTTGATATTCATAGATAGGTTAGGAGGTTTATGCGAACCAAATTAGGGCGAATAGGACAGATATCAAACCTAAAGTCATCAAGAGGAGCCAACTTTTCCATATATAGCTGATCCAGTGATTATACTTTACACCTGCGGCAGCGATGACAGCCATCATTCCTCCATTATTAGGGATGATAATATCCATCAACCCTGCCGGATACTGGTAGCTTAAAACTGCAATTTGCCTCGATATTCCAAGCATATCAATCAAAGGTGTAGCCAAAGGGATGGTTAGAACGGCTTGACCCGATGTACTCGGCACCGGAAGATGAATGAGTGACTGGCTGATAAAAAGCCCCACTGCAGCAGCCTGACTTGGGACCGATTCCAACGGTTCAAAAAGCGCCAGAATAATGGGATCAATGATGGATGCTTTCTGTAAAATCAAGTAAACACTTCTGGCCAGGCCAACAATTACTCCAGCGAAAATCATCTCACTAAAGCCTTCAACATATTTTCTTGCAGTTCCATTAAATCCTAATTTCCCGATCAATCCGCAAGTTATTCCCACCGCAAAGAAAAGTGCCGACATTTCATTATACCCCCATCCATTTTGAGTGATTCCCCATCCCATGATTCCTATTCCTGCGAAAGTTAAAATCAGGATTAAACCATTTCTGAATGAAATTTTCACCGGCAGTATTTCATTTATTTCAATTTGAGCGTCCTTTGATTTACCATAATAAATGTGAAATGTCGCCCAGATAAGGATGGCCATAACCAAAAAAGCCAGACGATATATCAATCCTTCGCTTAACTCTAATTCGGCGACATTTTGAGCAAGCAGCGATACAAACGGATTTATCGGTGAAAATGCTCCACCAACCAACGCTGAACCTAAAGCAAGGGCAATAATTGATCGAATATCGTAATGAAGTTTTTTAGCCAAAAGGACCAAAATAGGAACCATTGCTATGATTTCCTCCTGCATACCCATCGTGGCGCCGCAAATAGCAAATGCAATGGAAAGCAAGTACAGTAATAGAAATTGTGTTTTTCGGAAGCGGTAGATGAGCGCCTCAATTCCAACCTGAAGAGCTCCGGTTTTTTCGATCACGTAAAATGAACCTCCAATTAATAAGATCAGAACAAGGATGTCTGCTCCTTCGATAATTCCCTCAGGTATGGAAAGGAAAAGCTCGTAGAGCGTTATATTTTTGTCCTCAATGGAATGAAAGCTTCCAGGTACTACTATTTCCCTTCCAGTTTCTTCATCCAATACTCTGTCAAAACTCCCGGAAGGAATCAGGTAGGAAGCAAATCCGGCAATCAGAATGAATCCAAGCAGAATAATGATGGGATGGGGAAAAGACAGTTTCATATCGGAGCCTGTTAATTATCTGATGAAATAATACGAAGAATCGCAGAAGCAATTTCCACACGATAATTTTTTTTGTCCTCAGCATTGAATTGAACAAAAACACCTGTTTCTCTGTCCCCTGCATAAATTAAAAGTGAGCTATATCCTGCCTGACCGCCAAAGTGTCCGCTCCAAATTTCTCCGTTGATTGAAATGCTTTGAAAACCCAGGGGAATAGCTCTTCCGTCGGGCTGAAGCCAATCCAAAGCCGGCTGATAAATTCCCATTTTACCCCGAATCAAATGAATCAAGGCCTTGCTCATATCTTTTGGAGTGCTTACCAATCCTGAGGAAGGAGAGGGGAAACTGGCGAATCGGATCAGTTTTGGTTCCAATCTTTTCCAAAGAAATGTCCTGTGGTAACCTGAAATTACATTTCCGGATTCAGGCCATTCCAGTACGAAATTACTTCCCTCCATTCCAGATGGGTCAAGAATTGAAGTTTGCAAGATTGAATCAAATCCTGATTGCTCAGATTTTGAAAGTAAATACCCAATCAGGTCATAATTGGCGTCTGCGTATTCAAAGGGTTTTTCCTCAGATTTCTTAAGTGGGTTTTCTAGAATGTTTTCTCCAAAATCTTCCAGGCCAAGTGATTTCCTTCCCCTCATGATGGATTGAAAAAAATCCGGATCTTTCAATCCCGAGGTATGGGTCAGAAGCTCTTTAAATGACATATCTGAAAGGTTGCCATTTTGAGATACTGTTGCCAAACCCAAAACTGAAATAGAGTCATCTGGACCAATTCCCTTTTGATTCAGATAAGTTGCGAGACCCAATGCGGTGAAAATCTTGGACATCGATGCTACCGGAATTCTGCTGTCAATTCTTAGGGAATCCTTCGTTTCAAGGTTAGCAAATCCAAATGCTTTCAGGTAGGTGATTTTACCATCTTTGACCACTACGGCAGATAGTCCCGGGAGAATGTAGTGCAGGATGGATTCGCTCAATACTGAATCTAACTTAAGCTCTTCAGAGATGGCAGAGGATATGGGAATCGGCCGAACTCTAGGGAAGCTTTTCCACCACTCCCAAATAAGAAACAGGGCAAACCAAAATACCAAAACACCTAGGAATAATTTGATTTTCCGGTTCATTGGTTTCAAGATTAGCGTAGATTGAATGGTTCAGGGACTGAATTTTTCCGCGAGTTTTTGGAGAAGGACGATTTGGAAAGCTGTTTTTTCAGGTCTTTCACGAACTGATGAAAATCTACCGTAATCGTGTGTCTTGGGGTATTCACTTGTCGGTAATGAGGGTTATTCACTTCATTTTCGCAAAGTTCATGTATGTTCGAAGGTCTTTTCCAAGTTCCAGCAAGTTCCTGAGCCATCAATCTGCTCTGCAATTCTGCTCCCGGCCAGATGCATCCAAGCGGTTGAAACATCCCTACGAAATAAAGATTGGTAATCTCAGGATGAAACATTTTGAGATAGAGAGGAACCGATCCGATGGAATAATCAATCAGGTTTTTTTCGAAGAATGGATGACTCAGCCAATATCCAGTGCAAGCGATGATCGTGTCAAATTCCTCTTCCAGGCCATTTTCGAAAATCACTTTCTTCCCTTCAAATCGGTTGATGTCGAGGCGCGGTTTCACTTTTCCATGTCTGATTTTATGCAAAAGCTCATCATTGATGGTTGGGTGAGTGGACCCAAAAGGCTCCATGATAGGTCTCAATCCATACATTTCATTATCACCCAGCATGATTTTCAATAGAATCTGATTGAAAAAAGCCCGGATTTTTATGGGTAGCCATTTAGTTTGTTCTGCTACTTTGTCTGAAGGTTTCCCAAAGAAAAACTTGGGAACAATTCTGTATCCTCGCCTCCAGCTAATAGCAGTTTTGGCTGAGACTCGACTAGTTTCCACTGCGACATCACAGGCGGAGTTTCCTCCTCCGATTACTAAAACCCGCTTATTTGCAAATGGTGCAGCTTTTTTAAAATTATGGGAGTGGATAAATACTCCTTCGAAATTTCCCGGATATTCAGGGAATCGAGGCTTCCAATGGTGACCGTTGCATACGACTAAGTGAGAAAATCGATCGGTGGTTTCAATGCCGTCTTTTTCTGTCGTGATATCCCAAGCCAGTTGATCTACCCATTTGCAATCTTTGACTAAAGTCCCAAAGCGTATATGGGGATAGAGATTGAACTTGCGGGCGTAAGCTTGGAAATATCTCCTCAGTTCGTCGTGGGAGGGGTAATCTGCCGCATCCGTATCAAAGTCATCAAAAGTGAAATCCTCGTATTGAGATAAGGTTTTGGAAGAAATGATGTGCGTGGTCTCGAATACACTGGAATGACTCTCATCCTCGGAATAAATCCAATTTCCTCCGACTTCTGAGTTTTTGTCGAATGCAACTGCTTCAAGACCCTGATCAAGAAGGTTTTTTAGAGCGGTGATTCCTGATGGTCCAGTCCCGATTACAGCAATTTTAAACTTCATTAGGATAATTTGGGCGTTGTTTTCTCATAATTAGAGAAATCACAATCAAGGGCGTCCCTATCCCAATTTCCTGCATTGGCAGCATGCTCATATGCACTTTGAAGAAAGGAAAGAAGGGTTTCCTGAGGCTTTGATGATTTCTGTACTGATTCATAAGGTAAAATAAATTTCTCTAAATCTCTGCTCCAAATAGCTTCGGATGGGTCCAGTAAACCTAATTGGAATTCAGGAAAATTTGGATTGACTGAGGCATAAAAACAAGGCGTAGGAAAATTCTCGTTGCCTGGCCAGAAACCTATAGTAAACATCTCATGTGAATAGGCTTCGCGCAAAACATCTGAAGGAATACTTGGAACTTCACCTGAGAATTCCGGCACTTTTCTTCCTGAAAATCTCGAATAGCTCAGATCAAAAGAACCCCCAAAGAGATGAATGAGACTACTTTTTCCAGTGAATCGTGTTTGGAAAACGGTAAAAACATTATGAACCTGAACCATCACCTTCCAAATTTTTTGTGCTTGATTTGCATGGTACGGGATTCTATTCAGGTTTTTGGCAAAAGGAATAGTTTCCGGTACTTCGTTAGGGGAACCATGGATAGAGACCTCAATTCCCAGATAGCTTAGCTTTTCTATAAGTTGCTGATAGAAACTCGCAACTGTCTGACCTCCCAAAGCGAAACGATCTCTGGTCCCATTACTGGTTTTGATTTTAAGTTCGTGTCTGATAAAGTCAAACTTGATTTCAAAAATTCCTCCTTCATAAGGAATTGGCCCGGTTATCAGCCCCTGAGAATCTACATACAGGGAAACATGCCAGGAATGATTCTGCCAAGGCGATTTTGTCAAACGAACTTTTCCAACGATTTGAGCCCATTGATACAAAAGATAGATGGTCTCTTTACATTCTTCAAATTGGAATACAGGCCAAGAATTCTTTTTAGGTGCCATTTCAAAAATTTTAATCTGAATTTATGATTTTCCCTGATACGTCGGTAATTAAATTTTGGCCATCAGGATTTCTTCCACAGTTTTCATTCCTTCAGTCGCTTTTTTCTGGATGTAAATCAGGTCATTGCGCAAATCAGATTCGGGAGAGCTTGGATCAATTAGAAAAGTTTGAGCTTGTTTTGGGACGTAATCAATCAAGCCTGCAGCTGGGTAAACTTGCAAAGAAGTACCGATCACAATAAAAATATCTGCCTGCTTTGCCAATCGGATCGCTTCATCCATTTTTGGCACAGGCTCGCCAAACCAGACAATGAAAGGCCTCAGTTGGCTTCCTTTTTCACATTTGTCACCTTTTTTGATCTCCCAATGATCAAGGTTGTATATCAGCTTTGGATCAATGGTGCTTTGAGCTTTGCTCAATTCTCCATGCAGATGAATTACAGAAGAAGAACCTGCTTTTTCATGTAAGTCGTCTACGTTTTGAGTGATGACCGTCACTTCAAAATATTTCTCCAGTTGAGCAAGTTTCAAATGAGCTTCATTTGGCAGACACTCCCGGGCTTGTTTTCTTCGCTGATTGTAAAAATCCTGGACCAAAGTCTGATTTCGCCTCCAACCTTCCGGAGATGCTACTTCCATTACGTCATGACCTTCCCAAAGTCCTCCGCCATCGCGAAAAGTTTTGATCCCGCTTTCTGCGGAAATCCCTGCACCACTCAGTACAACCAGTTTCTTTTTCATTGGATGAAAAGTTGAGATTTTTACCTTAAGATTTGTAAATAGGTTATCTGAGTTTAAGAAAAATTGAGATACCCCAATTCCAGCATTTTCTATAAAATAATGTTTCGTGCAAAATTGGGAAGTACCCGAAGAGTAATGTGGTTATTGGGGGAAAGTCAAAAATGAAGTAAAAGAAAAAGGCTAAAATTTCCGAATCGGATCTTTCAGCCTTTTTAATTTATCGCCTGCTTGAATTGCTGATACTTAACTTTTCTTCTTGGCAAACTTCCCCTTTTTCTTGACCGTATCAGGTTGAGCTTCAATGATTCCAACGGTTTCAGCGTAAGTCAAAGATTCAGCTTCTTTTCCTTTCGGAATCTTAAAATTGTCTTTACCTAATTTGATGTAGGGACCCCATCGACCGTTAAGAATTTGGATTTCCGGATTCTCGTCAAAGGATTTGATATGCTTTTTGGAATCGGCTTCTCTCTTGTTTTGGATCAGTTCGATCGCCTCCACTTCCGTGATGCTCAATGGATCCTGTTCTTTTCCAAGAGAATAAAATGCCGCATCATGGCGTACATAAGGTCCGAATCTGCCAATAGCAGCTACCATTTTCTTATCCTCAAACATGCCAATATCCCGCGGAAGCTTGAATAATTCCAGCGCTTCTTCCATCGTGATGTTTTCGATGAACTGCCCTTTTTTCATGCTTGCAAATTGCTTCTCCTCATCATCAGCCTCACCGATCTGAACGAGCGGACCGAATCGTCCGAGCCGGGCAGTGATATTTTTTCCATTGACAGGATGGATTCCGATCAGCCTGCTTGAGTTGATGTCTTGCCTTGAAACCTGTTCAGTTTCTTCAACACTTTGGTGGAATTTACCATAGAAAGAACCGATCATATCTTCCCAGTTTTGTCCGCCGGCTGCGATATCATCAAACTCTTTCTCGACACGAGCGGTAAAGCTGAAGTCGATCACATTTGGGAAATGCTCCACTAGGAAGTCATTTACCACCATTGCAATATTGGTTGGGAAAAGCTTCTGCTTTTCAGCTCCGGTGATTTCGGTTTTTGCGGATTCTTTGAAATTGCCCTTTGCAATTGTCATTTCCACATAGTTTCGGGAGGTTCCGTCTCTGGATTCCTTAATCACATATTCCCGCTTCTGGATCGTGGAGATCGTAGGAGCATAGGTAGAAGGTCGGCCGATTCCAAGTTCTTCGAGTTTCTTAACCAATGAAGCTTCTGTATATCTCGGTGCAGGTCTTGAAAATGTCTCCCGGCCTTTCATTTCCTGGAGGTTCAGCGACTGACCAATATTCAAAGGAGGCAAAAGTGATTTGTCGCCGTTTTCATCTTCTTCAGGCTCCTCATCGGTATCTTCCAAATACACTTTAAGGAAACCATCAAATTTGATCACTTCACCTGTTGCCACTAGATTTTGTGGAGAGTTTGAAATTTTAACCGTGATAGTTGTTTTCTCAAGTTCCGCATCTGACATCTGGGAAGCGATGGCTCTCTTCCAGATAAGTTCGTACAGTCGTTGTTCGTTTCTTTCTCCGCTCGCATTCTGTACCGAAAAGTCGGTAGGACGAATGGCTTCGTGCGCTTCCTGAGCCCCTTCAGATTTGGTTGTGAATTTTCTTGACTTATGGTAATTAGCCCCATAAGCGGAATTAATGGCATTTTTTGCGGAGTTCATCGCGTCCTCAGAGAGGTTGACGCTGTCCGTTCTCATGTAAGAGATTTTACCTGCTTCATACAATTTCTGAGCGACAGACATGGTCTGAGCAACTGAGAAATAGAGTTTTCTGCTCGCCTCTTGCTGAAGAGTAGAGGTAGTGAATGGTGGAGCGGGCGTTTTTTTCGTTGGCTTTTTCTCCAGATTCGCTACGCTAAACTCAGCCTGAAGACAATTCTTTAAAAATGCCTCCGCCTCCGCTTTAGTATCGAATTTTTTAGGAAGCTCAGCTTGGAAAGTTTTCCCTTCTACTTCGAAGATTGCGGTGATTCGGAAGGAGGACTTTGAACTGTGTTGCTCGACTTCACGCTCACGCTCCACAATCAGACGAACAGCCACTGACTGTACCCGACCTGCGGAAAGTCCGGTTTTAATTTTTTTCCAAAGGATAGGAGAAAGCTCAAAACCTACCAATCGATCCAAAATCCTTCTGGCCTGCTGGGCGTTGACCAAATCGTAATCGATTCCTCTAGGATTCTGGATCGCTTTAATGATGGCGTTTTTGGTGATTTCCCGGAAGACAATCCGTTTGGTATTGGAATCTTTCAAATTCAATACCTCTTTTAAATGCCAGGAAATAGCTTCTCCCTCACGGTCATCGTCACTTGCCAGATAGACCGTCTCAGCATCCTTCACTAGGCTTTTCAGATTTTTGATGACTTCTTTTTTATCCGGAGTAACCTCGTAAGTAGGTTTGAACCGGTTTTTGACATCGATGGCTTTATCGCCTTTTGGCAAATCCCGAACGTGACCGTAGCTGGATGCCACCTTAAAGTCCTTGCCTAGGTATCCTTCAATAGTTTTTGCTTTGGCAGGGGACTCGACGATAACAAGATTTTTTGACATAAAAAGCTAAATTTTCGGGCAGTAAGGTCCGATATGAATTGCTAAAAATAGAGGGCATTGTTTTCTCCTCCAAATAATAAAAAAAGCGAAGCCTGCTTTTGGAGGGATTTTTGAGGTTTTCTGAATAGCCTTTTGAACGTAAATTCGAAACACTATGAAGCAATTATTTTTGATGAGACACGGAGAAGCTGGGTTTTCGGATGGTACCGATTTTCAGAGAAGATTAACACAAAAGGGCATTGATAACCTCAAAAGGATGGGAAACCATCTGACAGATCTGGCACTTGATATTGATATCATGTATTGTTCTTCTGCCCTAAGGACCATTGAAACTTCGAACTTAATCAAAAAATTCATCTCGGTAAAAGAGGAGATTTTTACCCGAGAAATTTATGAAGGAGACTTGAATGCTCTTCTGACAATTCTCGAAAAAACTCCTTTTTCAGCAAATTCCTGTCTTTTGATAGGCCATAATCCAACAATCAGTCTTCTGCTAGCACATCTTACTGACGAGGATTATTTGGGATTGCAGCCCGGAATGATGGTGGAGGTAAATTTTGAAATTAGCCAATGGCATATGATCGGACTAGGAACAGGGATTCTGAAAGAAGTGCTTCAATAAAAAAGTAATCCCGATAAACCAGCGATTTATCGGGATTGCATTCTTCATGGTAAGTTGAATTTTTTAAGATCAAACTCTTAATTCGCCTTGATCCAGATGTTTCTGTAAAATACATCATGACCTTCTGCCTGAAGCTTCAACCCACCCGGAGTATCTGTAATTCCTTTTCCTTTATCATTTCCACCATCTATGCCTGAGTTGGGTCCACCCCAAACCTGGGATATTTCTTTGTTATCATGGATTTTCACCCCATTGAAATAGATAGTGGCTCTTGCTTTTTCGGTCAGTTTTCCATCCACGAATCTTGCAGCTTTAAATTCGATGTCATACGCATTCCACTTACCTACACCCTTATATTCTTTGGAAGTTGGGATATGTTCATTGATGATTGCCGCCATACCGTGATCTCCGTAATCCCCGTCAAGAATCTGGATTTCGTATCGGTTTTGAAGATAAACACCGCTGTTTCCGCCTTCATTTTTGATAAAGAACTCAACATGTGCTGTGAAGTCTCGAAATTCATCTTTGGTCACAATATCTGCGGCTCCATATTTTCCGCCTGCTCCGGCCGGATCATTGCTGCTGATTACTTTGCCACCGTGAACAGGGTCAGTAACTTCTGGCCATTTGATAGGCATTTCGGAAGAGAAACGTGGACCTTCCCAATATTTCCAGTTTTTGTGAAGAGATTTTGCAGAACCTTTGAGGTAGACTTTGGCTCCTTTTGGGGCTTTTGTTCCCAGATATGACTGGGCTTCCGCTAATGAAAAGCTGAAAACCAATGCAATCAGGGTAAGAAAACGGGTGAATAATTTGAAATTCATAGGTTTTGGGATTTAGTAATTATTTTTTGTAATTAAGTATTTGCTGGGTTACAGTTGATCCAATTTGGCTAATTTTAAACAAAATCAACCTTTTATTGATATGAAGTGGACAGGAAGAAGACAAAGCTCAAATATTGATGACAGACGGGGGAATTCCGCAGGTGGATTTGGCGGAGGCGGCGGCATTAGTCCCTTCCTGATTGGTCCTTTGCTGAAAATCCTTTTCTCCAAGACAGGATTAATAATTGTCGGAATAGTGATTGTATTTTCTGTGGTCACCGGTATTAACCCACTTTCATTTATTGGTGGATTTCTGGGAGGTGGAAGTGGCCAGGGACTTACTGAAACCAACTATCAGCCCACAGCTGAAGAAGATAGGCTGGCTGAGTTCAGTGCAACTATTCTTGCAGATACGGAAGATGTATGGAATCCATTGATGAGTAATTACCGCGAGCCAACATTGGTTTTATTTACGGGTTCAGTTTCTTCCGCCTGCGGAAATGCAAGCAGTGCGACAGGGCCATTCTACTGCCCGGGGGATGAGAAACTTTACATCGACCTGAGTTTTTTTGAAGATATGGAAAGTCGGCTGAATGCCCCTGGAGATTTTGCTCAGGCCTATGTAATCGCTCATGAAGTTGGTCATCACATCCAGAAAATCATGGGTGTGACGGATGAAGTTCATAATCTCAGAGGTCAGATTAGCGAAACAGAATACAATCAGTACTCAGTGAGATTGGAACTACAGGCAGATTTTCTGGCAGGAGTTTGGGCTCATCATAGTCAAAAATCAGCCGCCATGATGGAGCAAGGCGATTTGGACGAAGCTTTGAATGCTGCAAATGCGATCGGAGATGACAGACTTCAGAAGCAGTCAGGCGGAAGAGTGGTTCCGGATTCTTTTACACATGGCACTTCCGCGCAGCGAATGAAATGGTTTAGGAAAGGTTTTGATACCGGAGATCTCAAGCAGGGAGACACATTTAATGCAAAGGATCTTTGATTTGAGATGAAGGAAATAAGATTTATGAAGTTAGATTTTAGATGTTTAAGAATTGAAGTCCCAGATGTCAAATTTCAATTATTACCAGATCCCGAAAACCGTTCCGATGCTTTTTAATCCTAACACAAAGGTAATCAGCCAAATGAAAATTGCGATTCCGGTTGCCAAAGGAGTGTTTTTATATTTCCCCAAGACTGAATGCTGAGCAGCAATCCAGATTATCCAACCACTGATCAAGGGAAGTAATATTCCATTGGCCAACTGAGCCAGCGTGATTAACTCAACTGGCTTAATTCCGAAGGATGAAAAAAGAAGACCCAATCCTACAATCACCGCCATGGAAATCCGCATCGGTGTTGACTTAATTTCCTGATCCCAGCCCATGATTCCGCAAACTACCAACCCCGCTGCTAGCGGGGCAGTCAGGGCCGAAGTCATACCTGCAGCTAAAAGTCCAAAGCCCATCATATACCCTGCGAGGCTTCCAAAAACCGATTCCAAGCCTTTGGATACATCGATCGCTGAATTGATTTCTGTACTCATATTGGCGGCACCTACAACCAAAATCGCCATTGAGACTATTCCGCCTAGGATCACAGAAACAGCAATGTCCCTTCTCATAAAAGGAATGTCTGCTGTATCTGTCCAGCGTTTATTCACCAAAGAAGCATACAGGAAAAGATTGTATGGGACGACTGTTGTACCAATTAGTGCCACCAAGGTTGAGATCTCGGCTTCATTCCAAGTGGGTATAAAACCTTTTAAAAGTTCTGATAAATCCGGTTTGGTGAGGATGGCTGTAACGATAAAAGCTACAGACATTAGGATCACGAGAGCAACAAGAATTCTTTCAAGAGTTTTGTAACTGCCTGTCCAAAGAAGCAGGAAAGCCAAGCTTCCGAGCAGGAAATTACCAAGCTGAAGCTCCAGACTTCCTAAGTGAAGAGTGGGTGCTTCCCAGTAAAAAGCAAGTCCAAGGTTGGCACCGGAAATATTGCCGGATTCGTAGGCTGCATTTCCCAGAACGATGGCCATCAGGACCAAAATCATGGATAAAATCCTTAAAATCGGTTTAGAATGTTGATTTCGAAGAAGCGTGCTAAGATCTGAACCGGTCACGATCCCGATTCTTCCTGAGAGTTCCTGAAGAATCACCGTTGCGAGGATGGACAATACCATCGCCCAAATCAGCGAAAAACCAAAATTCGCACCGGCGATCGTGCAAACTGTAACTGTGCCGGGGCCAATGAAGGCAGCTGCGATGAGCGGACCTGGACCAAGATTTTTGAAGAAGGATTTGAGTGACAAGGCGTTCTTTTTTGCCAAAATAGAGATTTGGGTAGAATTTTTGTACTTTTTATTCTTCCGGAAAGTATTCCCGGAAACACAAATAGCCTCCCTGTATGATTTGGTTGAAAAGAATTTTGAAAGTGCTGGCAGGAATAGTACTATCCTGTATTTTTTTTCTAACGCTTTTGTTTCGAAGGGATATCCCAAAAGAAGAAATCGAAGAAAAATATTTCACA
Source organism: Algoriphagus sp. (assembly GCA_046597285.1). Lineage (GTDB taxonomy): Bacteria > Bacteroidota > Bacteroidia > Cytophagales > Cyclobacteriaceae > Algoriphagus. Next base: position 26,191 of record JBKJKX010000061.1, read on the forward strand.
CCTCAATCTCATTACATCGAAGTTGACGGAATCAATGTCCACGTCCGGTTTATGGGGGAGGGAGACCCGATTTTTCTGCTACATGGCAGCTTTTCTTCTCTTCATACCTGGGATGCGTGGCAACAGGAATTGAGCCCTTATTTCCTGACTATTTCGCTTGATTTTCCCGGTCACGGACTTACAGGACCGGATCCCGAAAAGCGATACAATACTTCCGAATATGCTGATTTGGTTCTCAGATTGGCAGAAAAACTGAACCTGGAAAAATTTCATCTTGCCGGCAATTCAATGGGCGGAGCTGTTGCTCTGCAGATTGCTTCCAACCGTCCGGATAAAGTTTTGACACTGAATCTCGTCGATGCGGCCGGAGCACCAAGACCGGAAGTAAGAACATTGGACACCACCGCATCTCAAATCCGAGATGGATGTGCATGGATTTTCAAACTTGCTGCAAATCCTATTTTTTCAAAAGTTTTGCTCAAATGCACTCCAAAGTTTCTCTTTGCTATGAATATGAAGCAAGTCTATGGAGATCCGGATAAAGTGAATGACGAAGCCATTGAGCGCTATTATGAATTGATGCTCCGGGATGGGAATAGACAAGCGACTTTAGATCGTCTGGGGACACCGAGATCGATGAAGGTGGATTTTAACAGATTGACCATGCCTACGCTTATTTTATGGGGAGAAAAGGATTCTTGGATTCCGGTTTCGCAGGCATTTATATTAGAGAAAGCTATTCTCGGGTCTAATCTGGTTGTTTTTGAAAGCGCTGGCCATGTCCCGATGGAAGAAATACCGACTGAGTCTGTCGCAGAATATTTATCATTTTTGGGTGTGGAGGTCCGAAAGGACTACCTTCAGGCTCCCAAATTCATGACGTATGCAGATTGAGTATTTGATCTTTTCAGTCCTTTTTCTACAGCTTATTTTGATAGTCCTCTTCTTTTTTCGAAAAGGAAATAACCAAGAAAAAGCTCTTTTGCAGGAGGAATTGGCTAGGATGAGCAAAGAGTTGAATCAGGCTTTGGCAGAAAGCCGGAGAGAATCCAATGAAAGTCTGACTTCCCAGTTTCGCTTGATTTTTGATAATCTCAGGGCCACTTCCAAAGATCAAAATGATGCGTTGAAATCATTTGGGGAGGTTTTTCGCACCAATGTTCAGGACTTCAATATGCTGCAAAGAGAGAAGTTTACCGAACTCAATCGCCGGCAGGAAGAACTCATGAAGGTTACCGAACTCCGGTTGGAAAAGATCCGGGAGACTGTCGATGAAAAGCTTCAAAAGACGCTAGAAACTCGATTGGGCCAATCTTTTGAGATGGTAAGCAATCAACTTCAAGCTGTGCAGAAAGGACTTGGAGAGATGCAAAACCTTGCCAATGGAGTGGGGGATCTGAAGCGGGTTCTCAGCAATGTCAAAAGCCGTGGTGTGCTGGGGGAATATCAGCTTCAGGCGATTTTGGAAAATCTGCTTACCACCGATCAATACGTTCTCAATGCTTCAGTCGGAAATGGTAGCCGGGAGCGAGTTGAATTTGCTGTCAAAATGCCCGGTCAGGATGAGCCTATTTTACTTCCCATTGATGCAAAATTCCCTCAAGAATCTTATTTGAGACTGGTCGATGCCTACGACAAAGCGGATAAGGTGCAGATTGATTTTTACCATGCGGAGCTTGTCAAGGCAATCAAAAAAGCAGCTCAGGACATTCAGAAGAAATATATCAATCCTCCACATACGACCGATTTTGCAATTCTCTTTTTACCGGTGGAAAGTCTATATGCGGAAATTCTACGCGAACCGGGTCTTTCGCAGCAGATCCAGCAGGATTATAAAGTAATAGTGACTGGGCCAACTACACTTTCTGCGATCTTGAACAGTCTTCAGATGGGATTCAGAACCTTGGCAATCCAAAAACGAAGCTCCGAAGTCTGGCAAATCCTAGGTGCGATCAAGACCGAATTTGGGAAGTTTGGGGAACTGATAGTGCGAACTCAGAAAAAACTTAGCGAGGCAAATTCTGAATTGGATAAACTAGTAGGCGCCCGAACTCGGGTAATTCAGAGAAAATTAAAGGATGTTCAGGAGTTGCCTGAAGGGGAAAGCTCTAAGCTTTTGGAAGAATAGTGGAAGGATTGTTGGAAATGGAATATTTTTAAAACTTTGCGCACTTGTTTTAAAGCATTGATTTTTTACCTTTTCCTGTGGAATTGCAAAAGAAACACCTGATTCACTGATAGCTATTTAGAAAGGTGTTAATTTTGACAAAATTTGAATCACCTGAAAAACCTCTATGGGGATGAATATTGTGATTGCCGGTGCTGGGGACATGGGTTACCACCTCGCTGAGCAATTAAGTTACGACAACAAAGACATTACCCTTATTGACATGGACCGGGAAGTTTTGGATTACGTTTCTTCCAAACTCGATGTATTGACTGTCCAAGGTGATGCCACCTCATTTGAAGTTCTCCAAAAAGCCAATGTTTCCCGCGCAAGCATGGTGCTTGCAGTCACTACTTCCGAAAAAACGAATATCGTTACGGCTGTTCTTGCCAAGCAATTGGGAGCGAAAAGGGTAATGGCAAGGGTGAGAAATCACTCGTATCTGAGTGAGGAAAACATGCCTTATTTCACGAATCTTGGCATAGACAACTTGATTTCTCCCACCATGCTTTGCAGCAGAGAAATTTATAATATGATCGAAAACTCCAGTTTTACGGAGGTTTTTGATTTTGGAGGTGGAAAATTAAACATTGTAGGAATCACGCTTGACCAGACAAATCCATTGGTTAATCAGCGAATCATGGATACAAAGTCCAATTCGATTTTTGAAGATATCCGGATTATTGCCATCGTCAGAGATCAAAAAACAATCATCCCAAAAGGGAACACCATCATCCGAAATAACGACCACGTTTTCTTTATTTCTAACAAGAAAAACACAGAAAGTATTCTGGAGGTTTTGGGTCAGGTGAAGGTTGTCATCAAGAATGTAATGATCATTGGCGGGGATGATATGGCCGTGACCACTGCTTTGAGATTGCAGGATAAATTCAGAGTGACACTTATCAATAAGGATAAAGAACGTTGCAAATGGCTTGCGGAGCATTTGCATAATACATTGGTAATCAATGGAGATTATAAAAATGTGGAATTGTTGATTGAAGAAGGATTGGAGCAAATGGATGCTTTCTTGGCTCTTACTGAATCCTCAGAAACCAATATTATTACCAGTTTGACGGCAAAGAATCACGGTGTTTACAAGACAATTGCTCACGTAGATACCCGAGAATACATTCATATTTCGCATAGTATTGGAGTGGATTCATTGATTAACAAAAAACTAGTTGCAGCCAATGAAATTTCCAGATTTTTGAAAAAGGGAACAGTGGATGCGATTTCAGGGATTTATGGCGTTGATGCTGAGTTCATTCAATACAGTGTCACCAAAGTCAACAGATTAACAAAGCACCCGCTAAAAGAAATGCATTTTCCGGATACAGCAATTGTTGCCGGTGTGATTCGTGGAGATGAAGTTTTTATTCCGGATGGGGATTTTCAACTTAATGTTGATGACAAAGCAATTGTCTTAGCGCTTCCGGAAGCCAGAAACTCACTTGAAAAACTCTTTCATTAACGATGATTCATTTCAAGGAAATCGCTAAAATTCTAGGGGTCCTCCTGGTATTGATTGCCTTGCTGATGCTGCCAGGAGCTGCAATTTCAGTTCACTTTGACGAGACACCTTGGCCGATCTTGACTTCGGCCGTTATTACAATAATTATAGGTATAACCCTATTTTTATCTTTTTCTAAAGAAGATAGAAATATCAGAAAAAGGGAAGGCTACTTAATCGTGGCTTTAAGTTGGGTTTTTATGTCCGGATTTGGGATGTTGCCCTTCTACTTCAGTTCAGAAGTAGTCACTTTTGAAGATGCACTTTTTGAGACAGTTTCAGGATTTACAACCACAGGAGCTACTATCTTGACAGATATCGAGGCTATTCCTAAGGGTCTTTTATTTTGGAGAAGTATGACCCATTGGATTGGGGGATTAGGAATTATCGTATTGACCGTTGCTATTTTTCCGCTTTTGGGGATTGGTGGAATTGAGCTTTTTGTGGCAGAATCGCCGGGCCCAACTTCAGATAAAGTTCATCCAAGAATATCTGAGACAGCCAAGCGATTGTGGTATATCTATGTAGGTTTAACTGTCGCGGCTGCATTGCTTTATTGGGCAGGCGGCATGACTTTTTTTGACGCAGTCAACCATTCTCTTGCGACACTGGCAACCGGAGGGTTTTCTACCAAGAATGCCAGTTTTGGGTTTTACGATTCTGCCTTTATCCAATACACAGCAATTTTCTTCATGTTTCTAGCAGGGACGAACTTCACTGTAATTTACTTTGCAATGGTGGGGAAGTTTAAAAATGTCTTGCGAAGTGATGAATTCAGAGTTTACACAGTTGCCTTGATTTTAATTTCAATAGTAATGACCATTCCTATCTACTCAAATGGAAATGACGATTTAGAATTATCCTTCCGAAACTCACTTTTTCAGGTGGTTTCCCTAGTGACTACTACTGGATTTGTCACAGATGACTACACTCAATATGGGCAAGGAGTAACATACGGTTTCTTTATGCTACTTTTTCTGGGCGCATGCGCTGGGTCTACAGCTGGAGGAATCAAATTTGTCCGTCATCTTACCTTCATCAAAAATTCATGGCTGGAATTTAAGCGCCTCGTTCACCCAAGAGCTGTCGTGCCTTTGATGATTAATGGAGATCGGGTTACAGGACGAATCATCACTCATATTATGAATTTCCTCCTGATTTATTTATTGACTTTTGTGATGGGTTCGATGGTCCTGACTATCATGGGATATGATATTCTGACTTCACTAGGGGCTGTTGCAACAACTTTAGGAAACGTTGGTCCGGCAATCGGCAACGTAGGCCCAATGAATAATTTCGCTTTTTTCTCTCCAGCTGCCAAGATTTTCTTGTCATTTATTATGCTTTTGGGCAGACTCGAGCTATTTACCATTCTGATTCTTTTTACACCGTTTTTCTGGAGAGCGAATTAATCCTAATTTCATTTCTCGTTTAAAATAGCGATTTAACTAGAGTAAATCCTTTGTTCAGTTAGTTAGAATTTTCGGATAGTTTTAATTAAAATGGGTTTAAAATATTTAAAATCAGTGTCTTATGATCTGAAATGACATTCTATTTTGATCTAAAATTTTTTGAGTCAATATTGTCATTGTGAACTAATTTATTTTTAATATATAAAATACATCTAACCCAAAATGAAATATCTTAAATCACCAAGCTTTTCTCAACGCCATGGTTCTGATTTAGAACTATGGAGCCTGTTGATTGAAGGTGATAAGGCAGGTCTGGAAGGTATTTACGTGAGGTTTTCACCCGGACTTTTTAAATATGGAATGGCAATCAAGTCCAATAGAAGTTTCATCAAAGATTGTATTCAAGAATTGTTTGTTGATCTCTGGAAATACCGAAATTCAGTTAGGCAGACTGATAATGTGAAACTTTACTTATTCAGGTCCTTATCGAATAAAATTTGCAAAGAGGTATCACGAGAAAAAAAGAGGCATGAAGAAAATGAAGACTCGTCACATGAGTATCTTTTCTTTGAATCATCAGTTGAAGACAACTTCATTTCGATTCAGGGAGACGAGAAAATTCAAATAAAATTGAGAAAAGCCTTAGACGGACTTCCAATAAGGCAACGACAAGTTATTCAGCACCTATTTTTTGAAAACCATACTTATGAGGATACTTCCAAGATTATGGGAATTAACATTGAATCTATTTATACTTTGGCCTGGAAAGCGATCTGTAGCTTGAAAAGAAGCATTTTGCTTCTTATTTCGCTCCATTTGTTTTTTTGAGATAAAAAAGGAGAATTTTAATATTAAAGCTTCAATTCTATTCATGCATTTTTTTAGGAGAATTCTTCATGAAAATGAAGACCTGGCGAGCTGATTGACCATTTCAATGATTTCCCCCTATTCAAGAATTGGAATTTGGACAAACGACACCTGTGTATAATTCAATAATCCCTTTCACTAGCTATTGTAATTGTACAGCAATTCTGATTTTTTGAAAAAAATTTAAAAATGAAAAAATACTCAACATTTAAAGGATAGATATTCAAGTTTCCAGCCTTATATATCTGAATACAGGAAATATGGATATTTCGAATTATACAGTAGAAGATTATGTGCTTGACCAAAAGTTCAGATTGTGGATATTGTCTC
>JBKJKX010000063.1:0-3925 GCA_046597285.1 Algoriphagus sp.
GTCCTTCAATCTGCCGAAACTAAAAGAAACGACATTTTCGGACGCTATAATTTCGGGGTTGATTATTCCATTAACAAGTTCAACTTCCTTACCGGAGCTGTAAATTTTGGTCTTCGCAATTCAAATAACTTTCAAAATGACTTCTTGACGCAAAACTACCTTGACGGTGAATTGATCAATTCCGCATTGCGCGAAACTGATACGAAAGACCAGTCAAACTCGGTGGACATAAGCTTGAACTATACGAAGACATTTGAGAAAAAAGGGAAGGAAATCAGTTTCTTAACGCTCTACAGCTTAAATAACAGAGAAAATTCATTTGTCAATACGCTGTTCGAAGATGATTTCGCTACCATTAATTCAAGATTGAAAAATGATAACCCAAGCAAGAATGAAGAATTTACAGTTCAGCTTGACTTCGTGACACCAATGGGGCCGGATGGCAATCAAATACTTGAATATGGAGCTAAGAATATCATGAGAAAAGCATTCTCTGATTTTGCATACTTTCAAGGCGATGGACCAGATGGTGAGTACGAAGTCAATACAAATCCATCCTTAAGCAATGAGTTTAGCTATAATCAAAATGTGACTGCGGGTTATTTGTCCTACACGTTGACATTACTGAAAAACTACACTTTGAAGCCGGGAGTGAGATACGAATACACAACCATCAATGCTGATTTCAAAACTGAATTGACGGCTGAGATTCCATCATACGGAACATTGGTTCCTAGTTTGAACCTAAGTAGAAAGCTCGCCAACGGCAATTTGATCAAGGCTGCCTACAACAGAAGGATTTCTAGGCCTTCTTTAAGATTCCTAAATCCAAACGTGGAGGCTTCTAACCCGCTTCAGATTTCTCAGGGTAACCCGCTTTTGGATCCTGAATTGACAGATAATTATGAGTTGGGTTACAGTACATTTATCAAAGGAACCACGCTGAATTTTACAGGCTTTTTCCGAAACACAACTGGTTCTATCCAGTCTGTTAGAAATGTACTGGCAGGTGGCATCATCTCTACAACCTTCGAAAACATCGGACAGGAGCAGGCTGTAGGTATGAGTATGTTTGCAAATGTGAATATCAATAACAAATTCTCCCTAAATGGTGGAGTTGATACGTACTACGCCATGCTGGACAATAACCTGACTGATCCAAAGTTTGCAGCCTCAAACGAAGGTTTTGTAGTAAGCGGAAGATTGATGGGTAACTACACGCTTCCTAAAAACTGGCAAGCTCAGCTTTTCACATTTGCTCGTGGCAACCAGGTTCAACTTCAAGGAACATCAGGAGGCTTTGCAGCTTACGGTTTGAGTCTGAACAAGCAATTCAAAGAGAAAAGAGGAAGTGTTGGATTTGGAGCTGAAAACTTCCTTGCTAAGGAGTTTATCATCAGAAATGAAACCATCACTCCAACTATCACTCAGAACAGCACAAACGCAATCCGAAATATGAACTTCAAAGTGAACTTCAACTACAGAATCGGTAAACTTAGCATGGATCAGGGTGGCCCAAGAAAAAAGAAAGCAGTCAATAATGATGACTTGAAAGGTGGAGGAGATGAGAATAACAATGGTCAGAACATCCGACCTAATTAACAATAATTAAAATGGAGGAAAGCCCGGGACTACACTTTTAAAAAGTTCAGGGTTTCTTCTAGCAAAAAATATTGGATTATGGAAAATCAATTCCCGAGATCTAAAAATTGGAAGATTGATGATTGGGTTACAAGAGAAATCCCGACTACTAAGTGGTCGGTTTTTTATGATGCCTCGGTCTGTGTCTTTACAGACCACTTTTTTAGCCGCCAAGACCGCTCAAAAGTCACAAAGCTTAGCTATTTCTTCAGCCGCAGTTCATGCCTGACCTTACTGGTAGGCATGTCTCGCGAATGGTATAGGCTTATCTTCAGCCCTGGTTTGTGTCATCCCAGACCACTTCTTTCAACTTCCAAGACCGCCAAGGTTGCTCAAAAGTCACAAAGCTTGGCTATTTCTTCAACCGCCTTTCGTGCCTCACTCCTTTGCCGGTAGGCAGCTCTCGCGAATGGCATAGGCCTATCCCATGCCGTTGTCGGTGTCTTCACAGACCACTTTTTTTAACCTGCAAGACCGCCAAGGTGACTCAAAGGTCATAAAGGTTTCGAGAAGGTTTCTCCTAGGTCGTAGTATAGGAAAGGCGAATTCAAATGAGAATGAATCTGTCTTAAAGTAAGACTATTATCACTTGTTACTTACTTCCAAAAATTCTTTTAAAGGGCTCAATATTTTGACCGACAAAATCCTCCGGGAAATGTTCTTTATCCGGCAGACCTATTGGTAAATTCTCATCATCTGAAGGCCAGTAATTGGTGCGAAAGATAAAATCCCAAATGCTCAGCGTAATTCCATAATTGAACCCGTTTGGATGGGATTGAGGAAGATTCTTTGCATGGTGCCAAAGGTGCATTTGAGGGCCATTAAGTAAATATTTGAATGGCCCTAATGGAATTTTAAGATTGGCATGTCCCAGTTGGCCCGTTACCAGCGTGAAGATATGGACGATGAAAAAGTCAGTAATCCCGAATCCGATCATCGCAAGGGGAATATACTCCAATGTTCGATAGAGAATATTTTCCATCCAATGGTAGCGAAGCAAAGCTGCAAATCCCATCTCTTTGGTGCTGTGATGAACTTTGTGAAACTCCCACATCCATCCTACATGGTGATACATTCTGTGAATATTCCACTGCATGAAATCCCTTAACACGAAAAGAATTACCAATTGAACCCAACCGGGCAGATTACCGACTTGAATCGCAACAAGATTCGTAATGCCAAACAATGCCAGAAAATCGTTGAAAGCCTGCACCGCTACCATCGAAAGCGCATTGTAAGCGATGAGGGCGAAAAGGAAATAATTCCAGAACAAGTAAAAGATATCCAGCCAGAAATGATCCCTGATCAAGGACTGATTCCTGCGCCAAGGAAAAGCAATCTCAACCAAATAAATCACCACCGAAGCAGCCACCAACCAGTAAAAATAGTTGTTCCAGCTTGGATTTAGGATTTCGTTGATAAGGTAATTAGCATAGCCATAATAGCCATCCACTAATGCCTTTAGGTATTTTTCCATTCCGTAAAGATGAAAAATTTAGAGGGTGCGAAAGAGATAATTATTAAACCAAAACAAAGGCAGAGAGTTCATATTTGTTTAGGAAGTTAAAAGCCTGAAATCTCGGTCTAGTCCCTAGCGTAGAAATTTCTGGTTCTATAAACCCTAATTGGAGCCTTTCGGACAATGACTGTGCATATTCACAATCTTACATCTAAATATTTTGAGCGATAAAAAATCCAATTTAGGGTTGGATTATAGATCACTTCTGTCATCGGTCTTCCGGCCCATTGACCAAAAGAATTCGCTATCTAGCAAGAAAGCGGAGGTACAGAAAAATCAATTTATCCCAAATCAAATCCTAAAAAATAGCCTCTTTCGATACAGGAAATAGCACAATCCCCACATTGCTCCCAGAGTCAAAAAGGCAGTGATCAGTTCCAATCCATGCTCTCTAATTCCCAAAGGAGAAAGAAAACCGTTGCTGAATAGTGCGATGAATCCGAAGAGCCATTTATGTCCCAGGATCTCGGCAAACAGGTATATGAAGATGGAATTCATCCCGACCACCAGGAAAGGAAAAACCCAGGATTGCTGCTTTTTTACATCGACCAGCCAGTAAAAGAAAGCCAAAGCAAGTATCGCCCAACCACCTGCTGTGAAGACGAAGCTTGTTGTGCTGATTCGCTTGATAATAGGTGTGATTCCAGCCGAATCCAAACTATAACCGATTAATAAACCAATTAAACCTGCAACCACAAAAGCTTTGATTTTGTAAGCATCGGACTTTTCAGAAAGTAATAAATTTCCACAAATCGCTCCCCAGAT
>JBKJKX010000107.1:0-7024 GCA_046597285.1 Algoriphagus sp.
CAGCTGGAACTGAAGCAGATTAACAAAGAAAAAGCTGAAAATATCGTCTTCCCGCCATATTGCCAAACTACCTCCTCCTGTGTTCTTATTATGGTTTATCTTTTACTGGCTGAAAATCTTTATGTCCTTCTTGCCAGAGAGCAAGTGAAATCTTACTTGCAAAGGTTTGAAACTCAACAAACTTTTCTTCCTTCTCGTGACCACTGGTATAATTTACCTGCATCAACTGACCGCCCCTCGGAATGTTATTCTGATGTACACATACCAGTTTTCTGATAGAGGACTTTTGGAGCTGTGCTGAATCGGCGCAGAGCCCGGTTTAGTTCAATTTCTTTTTTGATTCAGATTCATGAAAAATAATCTAGTTTTAGATCAATAATCTGAGGTTTATTTCCTTTTATTTCTTCCTCTCCATCACCATCACCACCCGATTCGGTACATACAAAAGCACCTGTTGGTCTTTGTCGGTAGGGTAGGCAATTGTTTTATCCAAGCGCTCAAAGCCTCCGTATTTCTTCTCATCAGAGTTTAGTATGATTTGATAAGTCCCTGTCTTGGGCATGCGGATGGGGAAGCCGAAAAAGGACGCAGTAGTATTGAATGAAAAAACGAATATTAGATTGGCCCGCTCATAAGCCAGGATCTTCTTGTCAGGATCAAGGTGGAGTTGGATCGCGGGAGGGGAGGAAAGTAAGTGGTGGTCCTTTGCCAGTTTAATCATGGATTTGTCCCAAAGATTCAGTTGCTGATATCGCAAATCGGGAGCATCGACTAGGGACCATTGCCGCCGGGCATATTGGTAGCTCCAGTCGTTGCCAACCCTCGGGAAATCCACCCATTCAGGATGCCCAAATTCATTTCCGATAAAGTTCAGATACCCTTCGCCACCCAGAGAATGGGTGATCATTCGGATCATTTTATGCAAAGCAATTCCTCTGTCCACGGCGAGATTTTCCGTCAGGACTGACATGCTGAAATACATCTCTTTATCCATCAGCCAAAACGCGATGGATTTGTCTCCCACCAAAGCCTGGTCGTGGCTCTCTGCGTAGGCGATGGATTTTTCCTTTTTTGGGCGGTTGGTCAGTTCGTGCCAAAGCTCAAACATATCCCACTCCTCGTCCAGCTTATGCTTAAGTGTCTTGATCCAGAAATCCGGGATCCCCATGGCCAGTCGGAAGTCGAACCCAATTCCTCCGTCTTGAATCTTTCTGCAAAGTCCGGGCATTCCGCTTACTTCTTCGGCGATCGAGATGGCCTTCGGGTTGAACTCATGGATGACGGTATTTGCCAATTGAAGGTAAAGAAGGGCATCTTCATCCACTCCGGTATCAAAATATTTTTCGGTAGAATCAAAGTTGACATGCCCGTGATGATGATAAATAATCGAGGTGGCTCCATCAAACCTGAACCCGTCAAAGTGAAACTCCTCCATCCAATAGCGGATGTTGGAAAGCAGAAACTGCTTCACTTCCATCTTTCCATAGTCAAAGAGCTTGGAGTCCCAGCCCTCGTGATAGCCTTTGTCTCCCGGATGGAAATATTGATGGTCACTGCCGTCAAATTCGTTTAGGCCTTCATTGACATTTTTGACAGCGTGAGAATGGACAATGTCCATGACCACTGCGATTCCCATTTCATGAGCCGCATTGATCAGAGATTTGAGTTCCTCGGGAGTGCCAAAGCGAGAGGTCGGGCAGTAGAAATTGGAAACATGATATCCAAAAGAGCCATAATAAGGGTGTTCCATTACAGCCATCAGCTGAATGGTGTTGTATCCTCCGGCTTTGATTCTTGGCAGCGTCAGTTTTTCAAATTCGACATACGTACCCACGGCTTCTTTTTCCTGAGCCATGCCGACATGACATTCGTAGATCAGGGGCTGTTGGAGGCTTTCATCCAGTGAGAATTCCTGGTCTTTCCAGGGGAATTTCTCCTTTGGAAACCAAAGCTGACCTGCGAAATCATGACTTACTGGATCCTGAATCACCCGGCGGATGTAGGCTGGAATCCGATCAATACCGCCTTTAGCTGCGATGACATGGACTTTGACTTTGCCTTGGTGCAGAAATCGATCTTTGTAGGCTTCATAAGGCAGGAAAATCTCCCAATCGCCCCGGGGATTGCGTCTCATAGGATGGTTGAACCTGTCCCAATCGTTGAAATCTCCGAAAAAGAACAATTGTTGAGCGGCAGGAGCCCATTCGCGATAGACCCATCCTTTGCGCAGAGAAGATTCGAAATGAATGCCGTAATATTCATGGATAGTGGCAAATTCGAGGATACTGCCGAACTGGTTATCGATATCTTTAATCGCGGATTGATAACGTCCGAGCCGGTTATTGATAGCTGATTCGTAATTCTCCAGCCAGGGCTCGTCTACTAGCAGTGTTAACTTGTTTAATTCTTTCACAAAAAATGGTTTTTGCCTAGGATGAAATTAGAAAAATTTGGGGGTTCGGCAAGCTCACCCACCTTAAGTATCAGCACGCCAAGACAAGTTCACCGACCTTTAGTTTTGATACACTGAGAAAAGCTCAACTGCCTTTAGTTTTGCCCACGAAGAAAAGTTCATCCATCTTAAGTTTTGAGCTATAAGGAAAAACCATTCAACAAGATTTTGACACATTTGATTTTCTTCCAGATCTGGTGGCTAAATTTTTAAGTCTATTTTGGAGAATTCTTACTTTTACTTAATTGCGATAAAAGCGCAAAATCTCCTTTGATCAAAGCTTCTTTTTTGGCTATTGACCATTTCTGAATTTGCTTCTCTCTCAAAAATGCCTCATCAATCCTTTTGAATTTTTCAAAATATACCAATTCGAAAGGAAGGTGATTTTTAGTGAACTCAGCACCTTCCCCTGACTGGTGTTGCCTCAATCTCCGATCTAAATTTTTGGTGCTTCCAGTGTAGTATTGACCATTTGAGCACTTTAGGATATACATATAGCATTCCATAAGAAAAAAAATTATTGATTAGACTTTAAAAACTGATCTTCCTTATCCACGAGAATTTAGACTGTAGACTGGTGAGCTTGCCGAACCCTCAGGTTGGTGAGCTTGCCGAACCATGCTTCTCATACACCATCTCCGGCTCGCGAACTTCGACATTTCCGTCAGCATTGATTTGATCCAGCGTGACCCGCTTCAATTCGTTGATCAGCATCGGATCGTACTTGGCGGCTACTCGGATGTAGTTCTCTGTGAAGCCATGGATCTTTCCATTTTCCACATCTTCTTCAAACAAGACCGTAAAAGTTTTGCCCAGATTCTCTTCGTAGAAGTTTCTTCTTTTCTTCTCAGACAAAATTCTGAGCATCTTGGATCGTTCGTTTCTTTTCTTCAGCGGTACAATTCCATCCATATCGACAGCCCGGGTATTTGCACGCTCGGAGTAGGTAAATACGTGTAGGTAAGAAATGTCCAGCTCGTTCAGGAAGTTGTAGGTTTCGAGGAAAAGTTCATCGGTCTCTCCCGGAAAGCCCACAATCACGTCCACCCCGATGCAGGCATGCGGCATAAGGGTTTTGATTTTGCTGACCCGGTCTACATACAATTCTCTCAGGTACCTTCTGCCCATTTTTCTCAAAATAGTGTTTGAACCGGACTGAAGCGGGATGTGAAAATGAGGGACAAAAAGCTTTGAATGAGCAGCAAAGCTGATAATCTCATTGGTCAGCAGATTTGGCTCAATGGATGAAATCCGAAATCGGTTGATGCCCTCTACTTCATCCAATGCAAATACCAAATCAGCGAATCGCTCATTTCTCTTTCCATCGACGATTCCGAAGTCACCGATATTTACTCCTGTCAAGACAATTTCTTTGACGTCAGTCCTTGCGATTTCCCGAGCAGATTCCAACACGCTCTCGATGGTATTGCTGCGGCTTTTTCCTCGTGCCAAAGGGATGGTGCAGAATGCGCAACCATAGCTACAGCCATCCTGAACTTTCAGAAAAGTTCTTGTTCGGTCATTGATAGAATAGGCGTTGTTAAAAATATTCGCTTCTGTAATCTCAGAAGTTAGAACTTTGGTCTCCTGGGCTTTTGCAAAATCATCAAGAAGCTCAATCAACCTGAATTTTTCAGCTGCCCCGAGTACTGCATCCACGCCTTCGATCTTAGAGATTTCTACAGGTTTCAGCTGAGCATAGCAACCTATAATCGTGACATAGGAATTGGGTGAGATCTTTTTAGCTTCTCTTACAATCTTTTTACACTTCTTATCCGCATTCTCGGTGACTGAGCAGGTATTGATAATGAAAATGTCAGGATTATCCTGAAAATCGACTTTCAGGTAACCCTTTTCTTCAAATTGTCTGCTGATAGTTGAAGTTTCAGAGAAATTTAGCTTACAACCCAACGTATAAAATGCTACTCTTTTCACAATCGCTCTGCTTAAATAGAATTTGCAAAGTTAATTAATCCCCTGTTGTTTTCAATTTTCCAATTTTTGGGACTTAATCATGCTTTTTTCGGGAAATGGCTCTCCAAAAAGCATGTTTCATTGAAAAAAATATAAAATTTTTAAAAAATAGCCTCAAAAAAAGGTCAAAAGCTTTTTGGAACAAGTATTTTTCTATTTTTGTGGGTATAATATTAAACCACACATTGTAGAAATGGCAACACAAAGACAACAAGCTCTAGCGATGGTGCAGTCGAGACAGCGAGTAGCTGTAATCCCACCATCAATCAAAATCTCAGACTATTTCGGAACAAATGTTTTTGGAAATGATCAAATGAAGCAGTCTTTGGCTCCTTCAGCCTATAAGAGGGTGATTGAAGCAATTGACAAAGGAAGTAAAATTGATTCAGCAACAGCTGAAGAGGTTGCCTCTGCAGTAAAAATTTGGGCAATTTCCAAAGGAGTTACTCATTATACTCACTGGTTTCAGCCTTTGACTGGAACTACTGCTGAGAAACATGATTCCTTCTTCGATGCACATTCTGGAATGGAGAAATTCAGAGGATCATCTTTGGTACAGCAGGAGCCGGACGCATCCTCTTTCCCGCACGGAGGTATCCGATCAACTTTTGAAGCGAGAGGATACACTGCTTGGGATCCTTCTTCTCCGATTTTCATCTTCGAAAAGACACTTTGTATTCCTACCATCTTCGTGTCCTACACAGGCGAAGCATTAGATTATAAAACGCCTTTGTTGAAATCAATGGAGGCAATCAACGAAGCAGCTGTTGAAATTTGCCAGTTGTTTGACAGAAACGTGAGAAAAGTTCAGCCTTCTTTGGGTGTTGAGCAAGAATACTTTGTGATTGATAAAGCACTTTTTTCAGCACGTCCTGACTTGGTCATGGCTGGCAGATCTGTATTCGGTCACAACCCAGCCAGAGGTCAGCAATTAGAAGATCATTATTTCGGTACGATCCCAACACGAGTGAAAGACTTCATGGTGGAATTCGAAATCGAATCTCACAAGCTGGGTATTCCGGTAATGACTCGTCACAATGAGGTCGCTCCAGGTCAATTCGAAGTAGCTCCTATATATGAGGAAATAAACAAGGCAACCGATCACAACCAGCTTTTGATGGATGTGATGGAGAAAGTTGCCGAAAAACATAACCTAAAAGTTTTGCTTCACGAGAAGCCATTTGCAGGTGTGAACGGAAGCGGAAAGCATAACAACTGGTCTTTGATCACTGATACTGGTGTCAACCTTTTTCAGCCAAGCAATTCCGCTCGCGAAAATCTTCAGTTCCTGACTTTCCTTGTAGCGACTGTTAAAGCTGTTTTTGATCATGCTGACTTGTTGAGAGCAAGTATTGCTTCTGCTGGAAATGACTTCCGTTTAGGTGCAAATGAGGCCCCTCCGGCGATTATGTCGGTATTCCTTGGAGGTACTCTTTCAGAAGTTTTGGATGAACTGGAGAAAAACGGCAATCTGAAAATTGAGAAAGGTGATAACATGTACATGAAGCTGGGTATTTCTAAAATCCCGGAAATCATCCTTGACAATACAGACAGAAACAGAACTTCTCCTTTTGCATTTACAGGTAACAAGTTTGAGTTCAGAGCGGTAGGTTCTCAGGCTAACGTTGCAGGACCAATGACTACGTTGAATGTGATCGTTGCTGACGTACTTAAGGTGATGGCAAAGGACATCGAAAAAGAAATCAACTCTGGTAAAGAAAAGAAAATTGCTATTGTGAATGTCTTGAGAAAATACATCAAAGAAAGCAAGAAAGTAAGATTTGAAGGTGATGGTTACTCTGAAGAGTGGGCTGCCGAAGCTGCGAAAAGAGGTCTTTCTAACTTTAAATCAACTCCTGAGGCTTTGGATGTTTACGCTAAGAAATCGACCAAGGAATTGTTCGAGCGTAACAATGTTTTGAATGCTATCGAAATACATGCAAGACACGAGATAATGCTTGAGGATTACATCAAGAAAGTTCAGATCGAAAGTCGCGTGATGGGTGATTTGGCACTTAATCACATCATTCCAACTGCAATCCTTTATCAAAACAAGTTGATAGAAAACGCTAACGGATTGAAAGGTCTTGGATTGGATCATTCAGCAGCTTTGGAAACAATCAAAGAAGTATCCAGACATCTCGAATCTGTAAAGGAAAATGTGACTGCTATGACGGACGCCAGAAAAGAACTTAACAAAGAAGAAGATGTCAATAAGCGCGCTAAAGGATATCAGTCTCTGGTAAAAGCCGCTTATTTCGATAAAATCAGATACGCTGTGGATAAACTTGAATTATTGGTTGACGATGAATCTTGGCCACTTGTGAAATACCGAGAAATGCTATTTATCAGATAGTAAGTTTTAGATTTAAGAAAAGCCATCCGATAAGGATGGCTTTTTTGTTTTTAGCTTCCCTGACTAATTACTAATTTTCACCGGTTTTAACGGGCGAGTGTTTGAAAATCCTGTAAATGAAAATCAGTTGCCAACCTGAAAAAGAATTTCCCTTATGCATTTAATTGGAGTTGATATTGGCGGTTCTCATATTTCCGCTGCAAAAGTGGAATTAAATGGCCGGGAAGCCGGAATTTTAAATT
>JBKJKX010000170.1:0-6385 GCA_046597285.1 Algoriphagus sp.
GGATATTTTCCGGAATGATAAAATCAGTCTGGATGAGGTGGGTCAATATGATAAGATTCTGCTTTCCCCGGGACCGGGTGTGCCCTCGGAAGCTGGCATTATGCCAGAATTACTGAAACGATATTCCTCCACCAAATCAATTCTTGGAGTTTGCCTTGGACATCAGGCAATCGGTGAGGCTTTTGGTGGAGATCTGATTAATCTTTCAGAAGTACTTCACGGAGTCGCTTCAACGGTTAAGGTGGATTCGGACTTGCTTTTCAAAGATGTGCCGGATACCTTTAAGATAGGCCGATATCACTCTTGGGTAATCAATGAATCCACACTTTCACCCGATCTGGAAATCATTGCTCGTACCCCCGATAATCAAATAATGGCAGTCAGACATAGAAAATTTGATGTGAGAGGTGTGCAGTTTCACCCGGAAAGCATCTTGACCGAAAACGGTGTAAAAATCATGAAAAACTGGTTGGAGAATTAACTTAAAAGATCACCAACTCACCCAAAATCAAATGAAAGAAATTCTCAATCAATTAATTGAGCACCGGACGCTGACGCAGGATCAGGCAAGGGAAGTTCTGAAAAACCTGACAACCGGAGCATACAATACGAGTCAGATTGCGGCTTTTATGACCGTTTACCTGATGAGATCCATTACCGTGGAGGAACTTGGCGGATTTAGAGAAGCGATGCTGGAATTGTGTATTCCGGTCGAAATCTCCGAATACGATGCGATGGACCTTTGCGGTACGGGAGGAGACGGAAAAGACACATTCAATATTTCTACGCTTGCTTCATTTGTAGTAGCCGGTTCCGGCCAAAATGTAGCCAAGCATGGGAACACAGGCGTTTCGTCGATCTGTGGATCATCCAATTTGATGGCCTATTTTGGCTATCAGTTTACCAATGAAATAGGTCAGCTTCGAAAAGGGTTGGACGATGCAGGAATCTGCTTCCTACATGCTCCTCTTTTTCACCCCGCAATGAAAAATGTCGGGCCAATTCGGAAAGATCTCGGAGTGAAGACCTTCTTCAACATGCTTGGACCGATGGTAAATCCAAGTCTCCCAAAGAAACAATTGGTGGGTGTTTTTAGTCTTGAACTTGCGCGATTGTACGGTTATTTATACCAGGAAATGGAAGGGAGATTTTCGATTTTACATTCCCTCGACGGATACGATGAGATTTCTCTGACAGGGCCTTTCAAAATAATTTCAAATGTGGGTGAGAAAGTATTGTATCCTGAAAATCTTGGCTTGCCTCAGCTTTCTCCCAATTCAATTTTAGGAGGAGAGACCGTCGAAGAATCTGCAAAAATCTTTGAAAATATATTGAAAGGGAAAGGCACTTTATCTCAAAACTCAGTTGTATTAGCGAATGCAGCCGCAGCTTTGGTGACAGCAAGAGAAGGCCTGAGCTTTCCGGAAGCAGTTGCAATAGCTGAGGAAGTGTTGCTGAGTGGAAAAGCTTTGGAGGCATTTAACGGATTGGTCAATCCCAAAACATCCGTATCGTTAGCATAATCATTCCTATGAATATTTTAGAAAAAATCATTGCCGACAAGTACAAAGAAGTGGCTGAAAAAAGCAGCTTAGTGCCTGTGAAATTACTTGAGCGAAGCGCCCATTTCGATGGTAAAGTGGTGTCGATGAAAAAGTACGTGACAAATCCTGAGAAGTCAGGGATTATTGCGGAATTCAAAAGAAAATCACCTTCAAAAGGAATTATCAACGGATCTGCTTCTGTGGAAACCGTCAGTATCGGTTACATGCAGGCTGGAGCATCGGCCCTTTCCATCCTTACTGACAAAGAATACTTTGGAGGAAGTAATGAGGATTTGAAAATCGCTCGAAAATTCAATTTCTGCCCTATCCTGAGAAAAGATTTTGTGGTGGAAGAATACCAAATCCTAGAAGCAAAATCTATCGGTGCAGATTGTATTCTGCTGATTGCAGCTGCTTTGGAACCTCAGAAACTCAAATCTTTAGCATCCTTTGCAAAAAGTTTAGGACTCGAAGTGTTGCTCGAAGTACATGACGGCGAGGAGCTCGACCGGACGCTTTGTGATGAAGTGGATTTGGTCGGGGTAAACAATCGGAACCTGAAGACTTTTGAGGTTTCATTGGATATTTCTTTGAGTTTGGTTGAAATGATTCCTTCCCGTTTTTTGAAAATATCTGAAAGCGGAATCTCCGATCCGAAAACTCTGGTCACATTGAAAAAAGCTGGGTTTGACGGGTTTTTGATTGGGGAAAATTTTATGAAATCAGGTCGGCCGGAGCAGGCTGCCTATAATTTCATCAAGGAATATAGAAAGTTGCTCGTTGGAAATGCCGAGTTGAACAAAGCCTGATGGAGATCAAAGTCTGCGGGATGAGAGATCCGGAGAATATCCGGGAATTGCTGGATCAGGTGAAACCGGATTGGATGGGGTTGATTTTTTATTCCAAATCTCCCCGGTTTGTTTCAGATCAATCTGCCCATCAAATCGCAGAATTTCCAGTCAAAAAAGTAGGGGTTTTTGTGAATGAAGAGGAAGAACAAATTCTGAAAAAAATCTTAGAATTTGACCTTTCAGCAGTTCAGTTGCATGGTGATGAAAGTCCTGAATTCGTTGAATCACTGAGTAAAAGGACCTCAGTGGAGATTTGGAAAGTGATTTCGGTTAAAGGCCAAATTGATTGGCAAAGCTTCGAGAGCTACCTGCCATTTGTGAACAAATTCCTCTTTGACACTTCAACTTCAGTGCATGGTGGTTCAGGTCAAAAGTTTGATTGGAGTATTTTGGAAACTTATCCATTCGACAAAGCATTCTTACTTAGCGGAGGGTTAGAAGAAGATAGTTTTGGGGAAATTTTGGCTTTGGTAGAGAAGCTTCCTCAGCTTCAGGGAGTAGATCTGAACTCCAAATTTGAGGATGTTCCCGGCGTAAAAAATGTGGGACGATTAAAGAAATTTAAAGAGAAACTTCTTCGATTGTGATCGGGGAAAAAACTGAAATGATATGATCAAAGTTGACGAGAAGGGTTTTTACGGGAAGTTTGGAGGGGCATATATCCCTGAAATGCTGCACCCGAACATCGAGGAGTTGAGAAATAACTACGAATCAATTGTGGCTACTCCGGAATTTCAGAAGGAATTCCAAAGCTTGCTCAAAGACTTTGTGGGAAGGCCAACCCCTTTGTACTTTGCCTCGCGGCTTTCTGAAAAACATAAAGCGAAAATCTACCTCAAGCGGGAAGACCTTTGCCATACCGGAGCCCACAAAATCAACAACACAGTTGGGCAGATTATTCTTGCCAAAAAGCTAGGTAAAAAGCGAATCATCGCAGAAACCGGAGCCGGACAACATGGAGTGGCAACAGCAACAGTTTGTGCTTTGATGGGGATGGACTGCACGATCTACATGGGTTCTGTGGATATTCAGCGTCAACGTCCGAATGTGGAGCGGATGAAAATCCTCGGTGCCAAAGTAGTACCAGCCACTTCGGGTTCACAAACATTGAAAGACGCAACTAACGAAGCAATGCGCCAGTGGATAAACAATCCGGTGGACACGCATTATATCATAGGTTCAGTGGTCGGTCCACATCCATATCCTGAGATGGTTGCCAGATTTCAGTCTGTGATTTCGGCAGAAATGAAATGGCAGCTAAAAGAAAAAGAAGGCCGGGAAAATCCTGATTTAATCATCGCCTGTGTGGGTGGAGGATCAAATGCTGCCGGAGCTTTTTATCATTATTACAATGAAAATGAAGTACGGTTGATTGCTGTAGAAGCTGCTGGCTTGGGCATCAGTTCCGGTAAATCCGCTGCTACTACAGTTTTGGGGACTTCCGGAATTTTACACGGATCAAAAACTCTCTTGATGCAAACTGAGGATGGTCAGGTCGTCGAGCCACATTCTATTTCAGCAGGGTTGGACTATCCAGGAATCGGTCCTGTTCACGCGCATTTATTTGATATTGGTCGGGCAGAGTTTGTTGCGGTGGAGGATGAAGATGCAATGAAAGCAGGAATTGAGCTTAGCCGCACGGAGGGAATCATTCCTGCTATCGAAACTGCTCATGCGATTCATGCTTTGCAAATGATCGAATATAAAAGCGACGATGTGATTGTAATCAACCTTTCCGGCAGGGGAGACAAGGATTTGGACACCTATATTAAGTGGGGAGGATATTAAGCAGGATTTGGGAGGAAGGAAGCAGGGAAGTTTTTGATCTTCCAACTTCCATGCTTCCAGCATCCAATAAAAAATCTCATCACACATCAGAATTAAACCACCATGAACCGAATACACTACTTATTCAACCATAAAAAAGAGCGGGTTCTCTCGATCTATTTCACAGCAGGATTTCCAAAACTGGAAGATACACTTCCGATTATGGAAGCGATTCAGGCTGGCGGAGCAGATATCATTGAGATTGGCGTTCCTTATTCTGACCCGATCGCAGATGGGCCAACTATTCAGGACAGCAATATGATTGCACTGGAAAATGGAATGAGCCTCAAAAAATTATTTTCGCAGTTGGTTGGCTTCAGAGCAAAAATCCGGATTCCGGTAATTCTGATGGGTTATTTGAATCCAATTCTCCAATACGGAATGGAAGAATTCTGCAAGAAATGTCAGGAAGTTGGCATTGATGGACTGATCCTTCCTGACCTTCCGATGCAGCAATATTTGGATGAATTCAAGCCGCTCTTCGATAAATACGGCTTGGTCAATACCTTCCTGATTTCGCCTCAAACGAGTGAGAACAGGATCAAAGAGATTGATTCCAATTCAGACGGATTTATCTACATGGTTTCTGCGCACAGCATTACAGGAGCGAGAACAGGAATCAGCGAGGAACAAATCGCCTATTTCGAACGGGTAAGGGATTTGAATTTGAAGAATCCCCGCCTGATCGGATTTGGGATTTCAGATTCAGAATCTTTCAGCACCGTTTCCAAATACAGTAATGGAGCGATTATCGGATCAGCTTTCATCAAGAAAATCAAAGACGCAAGCAACCTGAGTCAGGACATCCAGGAATATATTCAATCTGTAATTAAGTAAGTATGATTATCCAGCTTCAACCCGATATTTCCGAAGGCCAAAAAGAAAAGTTGATCTCTCAGGTCAATGAATTTGGCTACAAAACCACCGAGGTAAAAACCCAATTAGGTTCCTACCTGATCGGAATCGGAAAAAATGAGTTTGACATCCGGAAAATCGGCCAAATGGACGGAATCGTGGACATTCACATTGTCTCTGATGAGTACAAACTAGTCTCCAAAAAGTGGAAAGCCAAGCCAACGGCTGTGGATTTGGGAGATGGAGTTCAAATTAAAGACGGGGAGATGGCCATTATCACTGGACCTTGCTCCATCGAGTCGGAAGAGCAGATCCGTTCCGTTGTCAAACACTGCGTAGATAATGGCATCAAAATGATGCGTGGCGGCGTATTCAAACCCCGGAGCAGCCCGTATGCTTTCAGAGGTTCGGGGATAGACGGACTAAAACTTTGGTATGAAATCGCAAACGAGGCCGGAATCAAAATCGTGACCGAAGTAATGCAGGTTTCACAAATAGAGGAGATGTATCCTTACGTGGACATTTATCAGGTCGGTGCGAGAAATACCCAAAATTTCAATTTGCTCGACGAATTGGGAAAGGTGGACAAAGCTGTCATGATCAAGCGGGGAATTTCCGGCACAATCGAAGAATTGCTTCAGTCTGCGGAGTATGTTTTTTCCGGAGGAAATGAAAAACTAATTCTTTGCGAAAGAGGAATCAGGACCTATGAAAGAGCCAGCAGAAATACACTTGATCTCAATGCGATCCCGATTTTGAAATCCAAATCCCATTTGCCGGTGATCGTGGATCCGTCTCATGGGATCGGAATCCGTGAATACGTTCCCCAAATGTCATTGGCTGGAGTGATGTCCGGAGCGGATGGAATCATGTACGAATCCCATGAAATACCTGACAAAGCATACTCTGACGGACAGCAGACGCTTGATTTTGCACAAAGTGCGAGACTAGTTGATTGGATCCGACAAAGCTTTGCGATAAGGAAAACTTTTGATCTTTTGTAAATTATAATTGGGCGAACTGACTAACCTGCTTAAATTAGCAAAATGAATCCTACTCCAAGAACCTACGTACATCATTCCTATCATCTCCTCAACTGAGGATTAGGAATGACTTTGGTTTTTGGATAAAAAATATTGAGGCCTATTCCGTTCCGGTTTAGGCCTTTTTGTTTTGCAACGAGAATACAACCCCAAGTATATAATGACTGATAAACCTAAAAATTGGGTCTTTAGTGACCCGAGATTACAAAAGTTGAAGCAGGAGTACGAATCCTACACCCAGGAAGATTTCAATGTTTGGAAGATT
>JBKJKX010000175.1:0-22589 GCA_046597285.1 Algoriphagus sp.
GAAGAAGGTGCAAGCATCAAAGCTGCCATTCTGAATGCTGAACACGGTCCGATCTATATTGGTAAAAATTCAGAAATTCAGGAAGGCTCAATCATTCGAGGACCATTTGCGCTTTGTGAAGGATCAACGATCAATATGGGGGCTAAACTGAGAGGCGATACGACCGTAGGGCCGCATTCGAAAGTCGGAGGGGAAGTCTCCAATTCGGTAATTTTCGGGTTCAGCAATAAGGGTCATGAAGGCTTTTTGGGCAACTCCGTCATCGGTGAGTGGTGTAATCTTGGCGCTGATACGAATACCAGTAACCTCAAAAATAACTACGCTCCCGTCAAACTTTGGGATTACACCAAAGGTGGATTTGCCAATACTGGCTTGCAATTTTGCGGCTTGATGATGGGTGACCATTCCAAATGCGGAATCAACACGATGTTTAATACCGGAACTGTAGTCGGAGTTGGGGCTAATATTTTTGGAGATGGATATCCTCGAAACTTTATTCCTTCCTTTGCTTGGGGAGGAGCGGCAGGATTCTCTACCTTCCAATTCCCCAAGTTCGAGGAAGTGGCAGTCGCAGTGATGAGTAGACGAAAAGTAGCCTGGACTACTGTAGACAAGGAAATCCTGGAAAGGATTTTTGAGACTTCGGCGAGTTATAGAATTTGGGAGAAATCATCCTGATTAATTAAAACATGCAATTTGCTGAGATTCCGGGTTTGCCCGAGACCAAAGAAAACCTGCTAAATGCTGTTAAAAACAACCATTTGGCTCATGCATTGCTTTTTTATGGACCAGAAGGCTCCGCCAACTTGCCAATGTCTTTGGCTTTGGCCACCTATTTATATTGTCAAAATCCTGAGCCAGACGATTCCTGTGGAAAGTGCGCAGCTTGTCAGCGGATGTCCAGATTGGTTCTGCCTGATCTGAACTTTGCTTTTCCGGCGATTGCCAAAACCAAAGAAGATGAAGACGAAGATGAAAAAGAGGAAAAGCTAGATATTCTTACCAGTTGGCGAAAGTTTGCAATCGAGCAGCCTTATGGCAATGTTCATGATTATATCTATTTTAATGGCTTTGAGAAAAAGCAGTTGAATATTTCAAAAAATGCAGCCCGGAAGATCATTCAGACTTTGTCTCTTATGTCTTTCGAAGGCGGCTACAAAATTATGATGATCTGGGCGCCGGAATATTTGCATCCCGCCGCAGCGAACGCTCTTCTCAAAATCATCGAAGAACCTCAGGCGAAAACGATCTTTATGCTTGTGACTTCTCAGCCGGATCAATTGCTGACTACCATCCTTTCCCGCACTCAGAAAGTGATGGTGAGAGCATTCACAGACGAAGAAATTAAAGCACATCTGATTCAGAAAGGACTTTGCGAAGTCGAAGCAGCAGCGCAAATCGCGATGGTAGCTGACGGGAATTTACGAGAAGCTTACAGACTTGTCGAACAAGTGGAAGACCTTCAAGTAAGTCAAATCAGAAATTGGTTTCGACTTTGCCATGGAAAAAAGCTGAAAGAGATTTTCACAATGTCTGATGATTTTCACAAAACTGACAAAGAAGCGCAGAAGTCACTTATGCTTACCGGACTGAACGTCCTACGAGAAATTTTATTGAAAAACATGAGCTTGGATTCTCTACTTCGTACAAGTGGGGAGGATAGGGACTTTGTAAATAAAATCAGCGTGAATGTGCTGACTGAGGAGCACGTGAACAGCCTCTATACGCTGTTCAATCAGGCTCATTATCACCTTGAGCGAAATGGAAATGCGAAAATGATTTTCACCGATCTTTCGATGCAAATTATATTGTTGATGGCTAAAATCGACTAAAATGGAGAAGAAGATCATCGGTCGAAAAGAGAAAATTTCCCTTCCTAGATTAGGATTAAGGCTTGCTTGGGCCAAAATCGATACAGGAGCTTATACAAGCAGTATTCATGCAGAACAGATTCGCGAGGAGATAGTTGAAGGCAAGAAAGTTCTAGCCTTTCAGGTACTTTTACCGGGACATCCTTGTTTCACTGGTGAGACCCTAAGGTTTGAGAAATACAGAGAAAAAAAAGTAAAAAACTCTTTCGGGCATGCTGAGACTCGCTATCTGATCGAAACTAAAATCAGACTTGCAGGTGAAACATATACTGCTGAATTCACCCTTTCTGATCGGTCCAGCATGAAAAATTCTATTTTGCTTGGACGAAAACTACTCAGACATCGTTTCCTCGTAGATGTAACAGTTTCAAATTTGTCGAGAGAATACAGAAGAAAATCAAAATGAAAATCGCAATCCTTTCCAGGAACTCCAATTTATATTCAACAAGAAGGCTATTTCAAGCCATTCAGGCTGCTGGTCACGATGCCATCATCGTCAATCACAGTATCTGTGACCTGATCATCGAGCAGGAAGGACCTTCAATTATTTACAAAGGTGAAAAACTCATCGGAGTAGATGCAATTATCCCAAGAATCGGTGCTTCCGTTACCTTTTACGGCACGGCTGTTGTGCGCCAGTTTGAACTGATGGGGGTTTTCTCAGCAGTGAATTCTCAGGCAATTGTACGAAGCCGCGATAAATTGCGCAGTCTTCAGATTCTGTCTAAAGCGGGTTTGGGAATGCCAAAAACAGCTTTTACCAACTTTTCAAAAGGAGGGGAAAAGCAGCTCGTCGAGCATGTAGGCGGTGCGCCGTTAATCATCAAGCTGCTTGAAGGAACTCAGGGACTAGGGGTGGTTCTGGCAGAAACCAAGAAAGCAGGACAATCTGTAATCGAAGCTTTTCATGGCCTGAAAGCGAGAATTATCGTGCAGGAATTTATAAAAGAAGCCAAAGGAGCTGATATCCGAGCTTTCATAGTGAACGGGAAAGTGGTCGGGGCTATGAAGCGACAAGGTGCCGAGGGTGAGTTTCGTTCAAACTTGCATCGTGGCGGAAAAGCGACTGTGATCAAACTTTCTCCTGCGGAAAAGAAGGCAGCACTTGGAGCTGCCAAAGCTTTGGGGCTAGACATTGCCGGAGTGGATATGCTCCAGTCAGATCGCGGACCATTGATTTTGGAAGTAAACAGTTCTCCTGGTTTGGAAGGAATCGAGCAAGCAACCGGAGTCAATATTGCAGGAGAAATCGTCAAATTTATCGAAGAAGGTGTACTGAAGCGCACTGGAAAAAGAGATAGCAATCAATGAATCTTACCGTAAAAATAGGAACCCGAGGCAGCAAGCTTGCTCTTTGGCAGGCGTATTACGTGGAGGAGCTTTTGCAAAAATCAGGACTGGAAACTAAGATTGTGATCATCGATACCAAAGGTGATCAGGTGCTCGATGTTTCGATTGCCAAAATTGGTTCCAAAGGGGTTTTTACCCAAGAGCTAGAGGACCAATTACTCGATGGACGGATCGACATCGCAGTCCACAGCGCCAAAGACATGCAATCCAAATTGCCGGAAGGATTTGAAATCATTGCTTTCACCGAGCGTGAGAAAGAGAACGATGTAATCGTATCGCATCAAAAAAATATTTCCTTGGCTGATTCATCCAAGCAATTGGTATTGGGGACTTCTTCAACCCGAAGAGTTTCGACATTGAAGCATTTCTATCCTCATGTGAAAACCGTTGAGGTTCGCGGTAATTTGCAAACTAGAATCCGCAAAATGGAGGAAGGTCTTTGCGATGCTCTTTTGCTGGCATATGCGGGAGTTCACCGGATGGGATATGATGAAATGATTTCGCAAGAACTCGATTTGGATGAATTCATTCCTGCTGTCGGACAAGGTAGCGTGGCGATCGAAGTGACAGAAAATCTAAATCCTGAGCTGAAAGCAAGAATCATTCATGCCTGTAATCACAAAGAAACTTCACAGAAACTTCGTGCCGAAAGAGCATATTTGAGAGTTTTGGAAGGAGGATGTAGCATTCCGGTTTTTGCTCTGGCAAATATGGAAGGTGAAAAATTGAAGCTCTCCGGAGGAATCGTAAGTCTTGATGGGCAGAACAGAATTGCGATTGAAGTGACCGGTTCTTCTGATCATCCGGAGGAATTAGGAAAAGAGCTGGCAGACCGGGTTTTTGCCGCAGGCGGAAAAGAGATATTGGATCAAATCAAATCAACCCTGAATAAATGAATTACCTAAAAAATCTTCTTTTTGGATTCCTCTTAGTCAGTTCTGTTGCCTGTGCTGGCGACAAGGATTATGTGATCACGATCGAGACGCGTCATGGAAATATCGTGGCATTGCTTTTTGACGATACACCAGAGCACAAGTCTAACTTCATCGCTTTGGCCGAAGCTGGAAGATTTGACTCCACTGAGTTTCACCGGATTATCAAGGGATTTATGGTGCAAGGAGGGGATGTCTTTACAAAAGAAGAATTGCCTGCTGAAAAATGGCCAACGTTACCAGCCGAAATTCGCCCAAATCATATTCATAGAAAGGGAATGATTGCCGCAGCCCGTCAAGGGGATAATATTAACCCGGAGCGCCGGTCAAATGCCTCGCAGTTTTATATCGTGCAGGGCAAAGTTTACAATGAGATGGAACTGACAACGGATATGGCGGCACTTCAGGAGGCTTTCATGCGGTATGTGCAGATAGGAAGTGAGCAAGATCTTCGCAACGAATACAAAAGATTATATGAAGCAGGACAGTTTGATAGCCTGACCTCACTTTTGGTTTCCAAGAGAGACGAAATAGCTGAATCTCTTAGCCTTAAACTGACCAAAGATTACACTCCGGCCCAAATTGAAGCCTATACGACTTTAGGCGGAACACCACATTTGGACAGGGAATACACGGTTTTCGGAGAAGTAATCCAAGGACTGGACGTGGTAGAGAAGATTGCGGCTGAGCCAACCAGTCCTCGGGAAATTCCTTTGAATCCTGTTTATATCACAGTTAAAGCAGAGAAAATGTCCAAAAATAAAATTGCTAAAGAGTATGGCTACAGTTACCCTGATGCCAACTAAAAAGAAGATTTTCATCACCGGTGCCAATGGCCTTTTGGGCCAAAAGTTGGTCGAACAGTTGGTTCAAAAAGGAGAATTCGAAGTAATTGCAAGCGGAAAAGGCGCCTGCAGATTGACTGGATCTGGTTATAAATATGTTTCCCTGGATATTACTGATCATAAGGAGGTCAATCAGGTCATAGGAGATATCAAACCTGAAATCATCATTCATGGAGCAGCCATTACCAACGTAGATGTCTGCGAGCTTAATCAGGATTCTTGTTATGAAGTGAATGTAAAAGCGTCCGAATACCTGGTTGGAGCTGGAGAGCGTTGTCATAGCCATTTCATCTACATTTCGACTGATTTCATTTTTTCAGGAGAAACCGGACCATTGGATGAATCTGCGGCACCATCGCCAGTTAATTTTTATGGACAGACCAAACTGGAGGCTGAGCAATATGTGATGAATCACTCCTCGGAATGGGCAATTGTACGGACGGTTTTGGTGTATGGAATTGGAAATGATCTGAGTCGGTCCAATATAATATTATGGGTGAAATCATCTCTTGAAGCAGGAAAAGTAATCCAAGTGGTGGACGATCAATATCGCACACCAACTCTTGCGGAAGATCTCGCGTTCGGATGTATTTTGATAGCGGAGCATTCTTCCGAAGGAATTTTTCACATTTCCGGGTCAGATTTTTTGACTCCATTTCAGATGGCAATCATGACAGCCGAGTACTTTGGCCTAGATCTAGACTTAATCAAGAGAGTCGACTCCTCTAGCTTTTCACAACCCGCAAAAAGACCATTGAAAACAGGCTTTAACATCAAAAAAGCTCGAAATGAGCTTGGATTCGAGCCTAAAACTTTCCGGGATGCAATTGCAATTTTGGCAAATCAAATTATCTTAGCCCGGTCTTAAAACCAGTTTTCACCCAAATAACCCCCAGTTCAATTTATGGCAGATAATTCAAATACCGAGGAAAGAGGCCAATTTGGATCAAGCCTTGGTTTTATTATGGCTGCAGCAGGTTCTGCGATTGGCCTTGGAAATATCTGGCGATTCCCGTATTTGACCGGAGAAAATGGAGGTGGAGCGTTTGTCTTTGTTTACATTCTTTGCGTTTTATTGATCGGTTTGCCACTGTTAATAAATGAAATTGCCCTCGGAAGAAAATCAGGAAAAAACCCAATCGGAGCAATCCGGGATACTGGAGGAAATAAGTTTTGGCAAATAGCAGGAGTCCTTTGTATCGCTGTTTGTTTCTTCGTTTTTAGCTATTATTCAGTAATCGCAGGCTGGACACTCGCCTATATTTTCACAGAATTGACCAATATTCCGGTGGATTTTCAAGAGTTCATCAGGACACCTTTATATGTAGTTCCGCTGACTTTTGCTTTTATGCTGATGACGATACTAATCGTTCTCGGAGGTGTTTCGGGAGGAATTGAGAAAGCATCGAAGTTTTTGATGCCCGTTTTATTTATCATTATCCTTTTCATTGCTGGCCGAGCTGTAACACTTGAAGGTGCTCAGGAAGGAATAGTTTACTATCTGTCCCCTGACTTCTCCAAGATCAATTCTAAAGTTATTATGATAGCCATGGGTCAGGCTTTCTTTTCCCTTGGTGTGGGTTGGGGCCTGATGATAACTTTTGGTTCTTACTTGGATAAAAAATCAAACATAGTTCAATCAGCAGGCTGGATAGTTGGAATGGATACCGCAGTAGCATTATTGGCTGGTTTGATGGTATTTCCTGCTTTGTTTGCCCTACTACCGGGAAAAGATCCTGCCTCAGGTCCTGCATTAGTTTTTGATGTGCTTCCTAAAGTCTTCGATGAGATGCCGGGGGGAAACATCATAGGGGCATTATTCTTTATCCTTTTGTTGGTTGCCGCTCTCACTTCAACAATTTCAATGCTCGAGGTGCCAGTTTCATATTTGATTGATGAAAAAAAATGGCACAGGAAAAAAGCTACTTGGATTGTTGGAATTGCAGCGATGGCATTATCTGTTCCATCAGCACTCTCTTCTATAGAAGGAAATTTTTTCTCCGACTTGAGTATTAATTTTCTCGGTCATGAGCTGAAAGGAGTCTTTGGGATTATGGATTTTGTTTTTGGTTCTTTTGCTGGAATTCTGATTTGTCTGATGCTGAGTTTATATACAGGATGGGCTAAGAAAATAGCTGACTACGCGGATGAATTAACCTCTGGTGCACCCGGATTCAAAGGAATTTTTCGATTAGGCTGGATTTTCTTTATCAAGTGGGTTTGTCCAGTCGTAATTGGAGTAATTATTCTGGACTTGTTGGGAGTATTTGGAACAGGTCAGGAAGGTGGTTAATATCAATAAACATATCATTTTAAAAAGGGAGTCTTAATGGTCCCCTTTTTATTTTTAGGATTATTTCAATTTCGAACGACTTTGATTTTTCCCTCTTAAATGAATTTCATATACTTGAAAAAGTTTTTCAAAGGCTTTCAGACAAAACGCCATGCGTGTACTAGTAGTTGATGACGATACAATTCACTTATTAATTCTTCGAAAGATTTTTGAAAAGTATAATGACTCAGTTGTAGTAGCTCATAATGGAGTGGAGGCTTTAGAGGTATTGCACAAAGACGACCATTTCAATATCATCCTGACAGACATTATGATGCCTTACATGGATGGGCTGGAATTACTGATGAATCTTAAAAACAACGATAAAACTAAAAGAATTCCGATTATAGGATTTACCGCAGGCGATGTTGAATACTATCGTCAAACTAGCCCAATACCATTTGATACGTTGATAGCTAAGCCAATCGATTTTTGGGATTTGTACAATCTGGCAAAATCAAATGCTATTTACCCCGCTAATTAATTTAAATAATTCTTGGCAAGGGAATTGCAAAAAGACTTTTAGTAGAAAACTAAACCCTAAATCCCTTTTACCATGAAAAAGCTCATTTTTGCCCTTTTCTTTGTCTTTTTGGCAATGGAAGGCTTCGCACAGAATTCCGGATTTGGTATCAAAGCTGGACTAAGTAGTACAGAAATAGACTTTAAGAATAAGCAGATTGTTCCTGACGGAGCTCAAACGGGTTACCATCTCGGGATTTATGGTCGATTTGGAGCTGCAGGTTTTTTTGTCCAGCCTGAGTTACTCTTTACCCAAACAAGCGGAAAGTTTATGATAAATTTTCCGGGACAGGGAGATAGTGATCAATATAAAGCAAACTTTAATAGACTAGATATTCCAGTAATGGTAGGACTTAGAATGTTGAAAATTGTCCGTTTAATGGCTGGCCCCATCGCTAGTATTAACATTAATTCTGAGTTAAAGGATGCTGGCAATACGGTGAATGATGTAAAATTTAACAATGCTACTTTTGGCTATCAGGCGGGAGTAGGTTTGGATATTGGCAATCTTTCTGTTGATGCAAAATATGAAGGTGGTCTCAGTAGCGTAACTGAAAATATCCGAGGTTTAAATACAGACAACCGAATCAATCAATGGGTGCTTTCCGTAGGTTTTAAGATTTTCTAAGGAAATTAAATTCATAAAAAAGCCCTCTGAATCAAATTTCAGAGGGTTTTTTGGTTAAGAATATAGATATCGAAATTTTGAAATTCGCTTTGGATTTGTGTCTGACTTACTTCTCCATCACCATAGGACTTGGTTGAGCCAGGTCGTGAATTTGCTTCAGATCGATGACATAGACACTGCGACCATGAGAACCAACAATTAGGTGGTTTTCGCGCTTTTGGATTACCAAGTCGTAAATGGCAACGTTTGGAATTTCGCCCTGGAATAAGCTCCAGTTATTTCCTCCATCCATAGTCACATACAATCCATGATCTGTCCCGAGGTATAGAATTGCCGAATTCGTGTGGTCTTCGATCAAGATGTTGGCAGACTCATCTGGCAGATTACTTTTAATAGAGGTCCAGGTTTTTCCGTAGTCTTCACTTTTGTACACCATGGTGGTGAATTCATCGTATCGGTAGCCATTCAACGTCATGTAAACCAATCCTTCCTGAAATTTGGAAGGGCTGATGCTGCTTATCCATCGATCCTGAGGTAGACCAGCATTGAGGCTTGTCCAATTTCCTCCTCCGTTTCTCGTGATCCATACATTTCCGTCATCAGATCCTGCGTAAAGCGTTCCAAACTCTAAAGGAGATTCTTCCAATACAGATAATGTTGCAAAAGGCACATTTCCACTTTTCTTGTTTTTAGTAAGGTCAGGTGAAATCGTCATCCAGGTGCTTCCCTGATCGAGCGATTGATATACGTATTGGGAACCCATATAAACTATGTCCTGATTGTGGTAACTCAGTTCGGCTGGAGTTCTCCAGTTCCAGCGATTTGGAGTATTTCCAATATCATGACCCGGGGTTATTCGACGTCTTTCATTCGTCTCTTTATTGATTCGAAAATAAGAGCCAAATTGGGAGCCGGTGTAAACGATGTCATTATTTCGTGTGTCAACAGCTACGACCATTCCGTCACCTCCAAACAAGGATTCCCAAGCATCTTCCGGATTATTGGTAGATTTACCAAACCAAACCCCGTTGTCCTGCATACCTCCATAAATATTATATGGGGTAGACTGATCGACCATTATGGAGTAGAATTGAGAGATCGGCATTTGTGTATTCAGATGATCCCATCTTGATCCTCCTCCATAACTTCGATATAGTCCGCCGTCATTTCCAAGCAAAATATGCTTGCTGTCTTTGGGATTGATCCACATGGACTGATGATCAGAGTGAGGATCGCCTATGGAATCGGTTCTGGTGAAGTTTTTGCCTCCATCACGGGATACCAGCAAAGGAACGCCAAGCACGAAAATCTCATTTTCATCCTGAGTATTTACCCGCACTTCACCAAAGTAATAACCGTAGGAATTGTATAATCGACTGATATCTGATTCAGATACTTTTTTCCAGCTTTTTCCGGAATCTTCAGAGCGATAGACCTCACCGCCTTTGACCCGTGCATTAAACATAGCTGCATTCGCATCTAATGATCCTCCCATGTAATTTGAGATTTTTGAAGTGGTGATTTTCCCCACTTTCAGCTGTCTTTTTACTTCCTCAGCGGTGTATTTGGTGCTGAATTGGCTTCTTCTCAAAAATGAATCGAGTTTCTTCTCATCCAAAGCTAAAGCCTGATCCAGGCTCATTTCTTTGAAATCTTCAAATTTGATCGGGTTTTCTTCTTGAACTTGCTGTGCTCCTGTTGGGCGGGGAGCTTCTGCTGGTTTGTCTGGTTTCCCTTGATTGTCCAGCAATGCATAGACTATGTTTGGATTGGATTGGCTAAAATCGAAACCGATTCTGCCTACGAATTCATCCTGAGGAAAGCCAGTTACTGCTTTTTTCCAGGTATTTCCACCGTCTTCGGATCTCCAAATCGCAGAGCCTTTGCCATTGCCGATGAAGTCATGCGCCTGACGGAATCTCTCCCAAGTGGAGGCCAACAGAATATCAGGATTGGAAGGGTTGATTTTGATGTCGATGACTCCTGTGCTTTCGTCGATGTAAAGAACCTTTTTCCAGGTTTCTCCTCCATTGGTTGTTTTATAAAGTCCGCGCTCTTTGTTTTTGGAATAAAGCGAGCCTATCACTCCCACCCAGACGACATCCGGATTGGTTGGGTGAATCTGAATCTGACCGGTATGATGGGAATAGGGAAGGCCCATCATTTGCCAGGTTTTGCCGGCATCTGTGGACTTATAAATTCCCGAACCTGCATAGGTGGATCTGCTGGAGTTATTTTCGCCGGTTCCTACCCAAATCACATTATTGTCTGATGGAGAAAGGGCCATCGCTCCAATACCCAATGCCCCCTGATGGTCAAAAATCGGAGTGAAGGACTGACCATTGTCTTCGGTTTTCCATATGCCTCCGGAAGCCGCAGCTACATAAAAAGTGTTGGGATTTTGGCCAACTTCAATGTCCACGATTCGACCGGACATATTGGTTGGGCCGATATTTTTGGCTTTGAAATCTTTGAGAGGAGTGGAAGAAAGCATTTGCTTGTGCTTTTCCACGGATTGCTGAAGTGCTTTTTCTGAGGTGGGTTTGATGTCCTGAGCGTGAAGCGAGCTAAAGGAAATCAGTCCCGCTGCCATCAGGATAAGGTAAGTAGTGGTTTTCATGCAGTTTTCTTTGATTAGCTTGGAATATAAACAATCGTAGTGAAACTACTGAGACAATGCCCGTGGGAGGAAAAGTGATGATTTTAGTGGTGATTATTTGACAATCAGTACAATTTTATAGAGGTTGAGAATTCATAAAATTTTGATAGAACTCCTAGCAAAAAAAAATCCACGATCTCAACCGTGGATTTTTTAAATTTTTGGAGGAATCACCCAATCAGATTTCCTTGATCATCCCAGACAGCGACCGTGCCTCTGTCTTCAGGTTTGAGATACACCGAAAGATATTTTTCCTCTAGGCTAAGACCATGTTTGTCCATTACTTCTTTCGGCACACCATCCCAGACATTGGGTTGATTTCCGACGTAGCCCATGTATTTCCAGCCCGCTTCGGTCGAGAAATAACCGGAGCAAGTCAGGTTCCGAAGCATGTTGAACCACCTGACTCCGCCTTCATATTCCGGCTTGGCTTTTTCCGGCCATGCAACTTCATCTACAATTTGCAGCACTTCCGCCTGGCTGAGTTCGGTGAATGGTTTTCCAAATTTCTCATCAGATTCAAAGTCCAGCCACATCAAACCACCTCGCATAGGAGTTTGGTAGTTCGGTTGATCTTTCATGATAAACTCCATGAAATCAACCACGCCAACTTCCGTAGCAGCAGGTGATTCGGAATCTTTTGGCATGATGATGTCGACGAGCGTACTGAGTTTCTTTCGCTCCTCTTCCATGAAGAAGGTTTCTGAGAGTAACTGCTGATCCCTCAGATCTTCTTCAGGAACTCTCCCGCCCATAGTTCCTCCCGTGAGGAGAGGAGTTTCAGGAGCGGTGCTTTCAGGTGCGCAATTTGTAAGCAGTAAGCCCGATGCAATAGAGCCTGTAAAGAGCAATTTGAGATTTTCTCTTCTGTTCATGGCTTAGATATTTTTCTTGTTCAGTTCTGAAATAATGAAATCTGAGGTTCTCCAGGATAGAGCCAAAATAGTCCAGGTAGGATTTTTGTCCGCCTGAGAAACGAATGGTCCTGCGTCCACCACAAACAGGTTTTTGCAATCGTGCGCTTGAGAATTGGAATTCAGAACCGAAGTTTTCGGGTCATTTCCCATACGGGTAGTTCCTACTTCGTGGATGATTCTCCCAGGTGCGGCAAGTCCGTAAAGTGAGTCAGCTCCTGGTTTTTCGCCCAACAAAACAGCTCCGGCACCGGTCAGGATTTCTTCAAAAGTGTCTTGCATGTGTTTGGCTTGCTTGATCTCCTGATCGGTCCATTTGTAATGAAAGCGAAGAACAGGGATACCAAACTTATCAACTGTTGTTGGGTCGATTTCGCAATAGTTGTCATACATCGGAACGCTTTCTCCGCGTCCGGACATACCCAGCGTAGAGCCATAGATTTTGCGGATATCTTTCTTCAATCCTTCACCATATCCTCCATTTGGACTTGGGCTGCCAAACTCATCTTTGATGTATTTTCTCATGGAATCCATGCCACCACCAGTTCCGTAGGCAGGTTGGCCCATTCCGCCCCAGTACTCGATATGATAGCCTCTGGCAAAATCCAGTTTTTTGTTGTCAAGCCACCAAGGTGTATACATGTGCAATCCTCCCACACCATCTTCATTGTATCGCTCCCGCTCAATCATATTGGGTAAAATCCCTGATCTGCTGGCTCCGGTTGAATCGTGAAGATATCGTCCCAATATTCCAGAATCACCGCCGATGCCATTGGGATGAGATTTTGACTTTGAATTCATCATGATTCGGGAAGACTCACAGGATGAGGCACCCAGCACGACCACTCTTGATTTGATTTTGTATTCCTTCATGTCCATTTTGTTCACGAAAGAAACCCCTGTTGCCTTGCCGCTATCGTCAGTTGTGACTTTTCGAACCATGGAGTGTGTGTAGAGATCAACTTTCCCTTTTTTCATCGCAGGGTGTAGCAAACATGTTCCTGCGGAAAAGTCAGCATAAACCTGGCAGCCTCTGTTGCATTGGCTACAAAAAAAGCATACGCCCCGCTCTTTATTAATAGGCCGTGTCAGCATAGAAAGTCTCGATGGAATCATCGGAATACTTGCTTTATCCGCACCTTTTTTGATGTAAAGTTCATGCAGTCTTGGCTTTGGGGGAGGAAGGAAATAGCCATCCGGCTCATTAAAAATGCCCTCCTTAGATCCAAATACGCCAATAAGTTTGTCAACTTTATCGTAATAAGGCTTCACATCATCATACCCGATTGGCCAGTCATGGCCCATTCCGTCGATGCTTGCTCTTTTGAAATCATTTGGACCAAAGCGAAGTGAAATTCTTCCCCAGTGATTGGTACGGCCACCGACCATTCTGGATCTGAACCAATCGAATTGGGTTCCATCCTTTCGGGTATAAGGTTCTCCTTCAATGTCCCACCCTCCGATGGCTGCATCGAAATCCCCAAAAGGTCGAATTCTGGTGCCAGCGCCTCTTCTTGGGGATTCCCACGGCGGTCTCAGCTGAGTCCGATCCTCTTCTTTGGCCGGATCCCAATCCCCACCTGCTTCAACGACGGCAACCGAAAGACCTGCTTCTGAAAGTATTTTGGAGGCCATTCCGCCTCCTGCTCCTGATCCTACGATTATGACGTCATAGGGCTCAGTGGATTGTATAATTTGAAAACTCATTTTCAAAATTTTTTATTGAAGTTGAAAATATAAGGCGAAAAATTTAATCTCGGAAGGAGATTGCTTTTAAATTGAAAATAAGCAGGATAGAGAAGAATTATTAACCAAAAGTTAGTCTTTTATAAAAATAAGAAGCTCCAAAAAAATACGAGATCGGGGCTGAATGAACATTTCCAATAAATTTAAATCAATTTATTTATATACGGCCAAACCGTCTCAAACACGATCTTATGACCAGCTTCGGTTGGATGGATGCCATCAGGCAAGTTTAAGGCGGGATCTCCGGCTACTCCTTCAAGTAAAAAAGGAATCAGTGTGACATTTTTTTCGGCCGCAACTTCCGGATAGATATTCTTAAACTCATCTGTGTAATCCTGACCCATATTTGGTGGGATTTGCATGCCTGCGAGAATGATTTCTGTATTAGGGTATTTTGCCCGCACTTTATCAATGATTCCCACGAGATTTTTTTTGCTTTCGCTTGGCAAAATGCCTCTTAATCCATCGTTTCCTCCAAGTTCCAAGACGAAGATGGCAGGCTCATCTTCCAGAAACCAATCTAATCGGCTCAAACCTCCCGCGGTAGTTTCACCGCTCAGTCCTCCATTAATTACCCGATAATTCAAACCCAAACTGTCAATTCTATCTTGAGTCAAACCGGCAAAAGCATCATCTTGCTCTATTCCGTAGCCTGCTGTCAGACTATTTCCAAAGAAGAGGATAGTTTTTTGTGCGTTGGCAGGAGCTTTCTGATCGGTGATCTCCTTGGCCTCGGAATCTTGCTTTTCGGAGGAAGACCCACAAGAGGCAAGAATTCCCGTCAAAAATATAAGAAAGGATAATTTTAAAATCGGGTGATTGAATCGGCTCATGATAGTTTTAATTTCTGTCTGTAAATGTATTAAAAGAAAAAAGCGGATCGTGGTTCAATTCTTTTTAGATCTTGATTTCCAAAAGACTAGAAATTTGCTCCCAAGAATGAAACTCTAGCGTTCTCCGCATTGGATTTGGCAAGACCTTTTGATTTTTTTTCATTTGCTGGAATTCCAAAATTTGCTTTGGTGTTAGCCAACAAAGTAGAGCGCCTTCC
Organism: Algoriphagus sp.; assembly: GCA_046597285.1. GTDB lineage: Bacteria > Bacteroidota > Bacteroidia > Cytophagales > Cyclobacteriaceae > Algoriphagus. Next base: position 14,851 of record JBKJKX010000175.1, read on the forward strand.
GTTTCACTTTTCAACTTTAATCCATCCGACCGCATAAATGAATATCCTTTCTATTAAGAACTTGAGTAAAACTTACCAAAGCGGAGCCAGAAAACTGACCGTTTTGGATGAAGTTAATTTTGATATAAAATCCGGCGAAATGATCGCGATCGTCGGGCCGTCGGGAAGTGGGAAAACAACTCTGTTAGGACTTTGTGCAGGACTAGATTCAGGAAGCACCGGAAGTGTCGTTTTAAATGGAGAATCTCTCGAGAAGATGACTGAGGACCAGCGTGCTTATGTTCGAAACCAGCATGTGGGGTTTATTTTTCAAAACTTCCAGTTGCTGCCAACCCTGACAGCGCTTGAAAATGTGATGGTTCCTCTGGAATTGAAAAAGAGAAAAGATGCGCGTCAAAAAGCTCAAGAACTACTTGAAAAAGTAGGTTTGGGTGATCGCTCGACTCACTATCCTACCCAACTTTCCGGAGGAGAACAGCAACGAGTTTCCATTGCAAGAGCTTTTGCCAATGAACCTAAAATTCTATTCGCAGATGAACCTACGGGGAATCTGGACACAGAAACCGGGGAAATGATCGAGAAGTTAATTTTTGACCTGAACAAAGAGCAGGGCACCACGCTGGTTTTGGTAACCCATGATTTGGAACTTGCTGCTAAAACCCAGCGAATCATTCATATCAAAGGAGGAAAAATACAGGAGGATGTCCATGCCTGATTATGCCTGGATTCTAAGGATGGCGTTCCGGGATTTCCGGAAAAACATCTCTCGCTTATTACTTTTTGTTTCTTCAATTGTGGTCGGAATCGCAGCTTTGGTTGCGATCAGCAGCTTTGGAGAAAATCTCACCAAAGACATTGATAACCAGGCCAAAGAACTTCTGGGAGCCGATTTGGTTTTGGAAAATAACCAACCGGTAGGCGATCAAGCCCTTGATAGTTCGGCAGTGGAAATGGCAGCTGAGGTGAACTTTGCTTCCATGGTTGCTTATCCCAAAACAGGTGCAAGCAGACTCACACAAGTTCGTGCGTTGGAAGGGAACTTTCCATTCTATGGGGTATTAGAGACGATTCCTGCGAATGGCGAAGCTGATTTTCGGAAGGGAGGAAAAAAGGCGTTGGTTCAAAAAGCTCTTTTGGCACAATTCAATGCACAAGTCGGAGATTTTATTAAAGTGGGGAATGTCGACTTCGAGATTGCCGGCGAACTTCAGTCCGTTCCGGGTCAGACTGGAATCACAGCGACAGTAGCTCCGACAGTCTATATTCCGATGGAATACCTGCCGGAAACAGGCCTTGTCCAATATGGAAGTAGGGTAAATTACAATCGCTACTTTCTTTTCGCAGAGAATACCAATGTTGAAGAGCTGATTAAGCCCTTTGAAGATCAATGGGAAGTCGATCGCGTTGATGCCGATACGGTTGAAGATCGAAAGCGATCAACAGGCCGTTCCTTTGCCAATTTATCTAACTTTCTAAGCCTAGTGGCATTTATTGCGCTACTTCTGGGATGCGTGGGCGTTGCGTCGGCGGTAAATGTCTTTGTAAAAGAAAAGCTTCCTTCTGTAGCGGTTTTAAGATGTTTGGGAGTTTCTTCTCGAGATGTTTTGTTGATTTATTTATCGGAAATTATCCTGATGGGATTCGTAGGAGCGATTTTAGGTGCCTTTTTAGGTACACTTCTTCAGTTTATCCTACCGGCTGTCTTTGCTGATTTTCTTCCGGTAGAAGTCAATGTCGGAATCTCCTGGATTTCGGTTGCTTTTGGGATTGTTACCGGATTGTTTGTTTCTATTTTGTTCGCATTGCTGCCGTTGCTGAAAGTGAGAAACGTGTCTCCCATGGCTACATTAAGACCTGAAACATCAGATTCAACTTTATTGAAAGACCCGCTTCGCTGGTTGGTAATTGGTGGAATTTTGGCTTTTATCTGGGGTTTCAGTTTTTATCTTTTGAAGGATTGGAAACTTGCTTTCGGCTTTACCGGATTTGTGGTAGTTGCCTTTGGTTTGCTGTGGGGGGTTGGTCAACTGATCATGTGGACGGTTCGACGGTTTTTGCCTATCACCTTTGCCTATCCCCTGAGACAATCGCTGGCGAATTTGTATCGCCCAAATAACCAGACAGTTTCATTGATTGCCACGATTGGGCTGGGTACAGCAATGATCAGCACGCTCTTTTTCCTGCAAAATCAATTGCTTGAAGAAGCCAAATTCGCAGACAAAAAGGATCAGCCAAACATGTTGATGTTTGATATTCAGACAGCTCAGTTACAGGATGTGAAAAGCAAAATCACGGGTAGAGGATTGCCAATCATGCAGGATGTTGCTATTGTAACTATGCTGATGAACTCTATTGAGGGAATTGACAAAAAGGAAAATGAAGAACTTTCTGAGGAAAAGCGTTATTCCAGATGGTTGTACAACCGGGAATTTCGGGTAACCTACAGAGATACACTTATTTCTTCTGAGACACTTGCCCAAGGAGAGTTAAGGCCTTTGGGAAGCGCTGGAGATAGTATTTTTGTCTCTTTTGAGAAGGGATTTGCAGAAGGAAATAAGATCAAATTGGGCGATGAGGTAGAATTCAACGTGCAAGGCAGGCCGATCAAAACTTACGTCGGAAGCTTAAGAGATGTCAAATTCAACCAAGTCTCTACCAATTTTCTTGTCTTATTTCCTGAGGGAATTTTGGAGTCTGCGCCAAAATTTCATGTGTTAATTACCAAAACAAAAGACGACCGTGAGGCGGCTGAGGTTCAGTCCGAGATCGTGCGGACTTTCCCAAATATTTCTATTATCAACTTAGGAACTATCGTTGCTGCACTGGAAGAGATCCTGGGCAAGATTAGCTTTGTAATTCAGTTTATGGCCTTTTTCAGCATTGCAACCGGAATTTTGGTTTTGATCAGTTCGCTGATTATCAGTAAATATCAACGGATGCGCGAAAGCATTTTGCTTCGAACATTGGGTGCCAGCTCAGCAATTGTAAGTAAGATCAATACGCTAGAATACTTCTTCTTGGGAAGTTTAGCGTCACTTTCAGGATTGGTTCTTTCCTTTCTAGCTACCTGGTTGCTGAGTGAATTTGTTTTCGAGTTTACTTTCCGAGGCGCCTGGTTGGAAGCTTTGGTGCTTTACCTAGCAATCACAACCTTGACGATTGTACTTGGTTGGCTCAATGGCCGAAAGATTATCAACCAACCTCCGATGGAGATCTTGAGGGGGAATTAAAAAATTGGAAAGCTGAAGTGAGAAGCATGAAAAGACTCGCAGGGATGCGGGTCTTTTTCTTGAAGCCTATCCTTTATTGGATTCCAAAAGGATTTAAAGACGAAAGGCGCAGTTGAAAGGCATTTAGGAATTATTGGGGAAGCAGTTAATAAAAAAATGGAATAATGAAGGCGAGTTTTCAGAAAGCTAAATGCAATGATGCGTTTAGTGATAGTTAATAGGATGGGTAATAAATTATAACAGTTGGGCGATTATTGCCCCTGTTTGAAGATTGAATAGTACAAAACTTGGAAAAAAAACCAACTTTTACCTATTGTAATTTCAATTAAATGGTTTTAATAGTTGTAGTGGAAGTCTCTTAAATTTTTTTTTGCAGTTACTTTCTCAAAGTCTGCCAAAAAATGCAAAAACCCCTTCAAATTTACACCTGAAGGGGTTTAGTGTACCCAGAGCCGGAGTCGAACCTATTGGATTTTATGAATTTTTAGGAACTGAATTTTAGAGCTCTAATAAGCCAAATATATACTTTAATCACTCAAAATGGATGATTTTATAAATAATTTACAGAGTCTAGTAATAGCATACAGTATCATAATATCCATCTAAATCCAAGAAATGTTTGCCAATGGTTTGCCAAAAACATAAATTTGGCAAACATCAGGATATGGCAACGATCAAATTTCAACTTAGGAGCGAAGCAAACAAGGCGGTTCCAATTTACTTTTACCTATCCATGGGGAGAGGTTCATTTTTTAGATTAAGAACAGGGTTTTCAATTCACCCTTCAAGCTGGAGTAAAGCCAAAGGATTTCCCAAGCAGAATGATGAAGCCCATAAGAAGGTTGCTACTAATCTTAAATCATTAGAGAAGCATTTGCTTGAATCTATCAATGATGCCCAGGCAAATGGAGTGGAAATTAGCAATGAATATCTGGATCGAAAAACCAATGAATGCTTTAAGCGGGAAAAGCAGACAGATTCTTCTTTGATTTCCTACCAAGTTCAATACATCATTGACCATGCAGATACCCGAAAGATCCAAGGGAAAAGTAAAATTGGACTTGCTCCCAACACTGTAAAGAATTATAAAACCTTTAATAAGATTATCAAAGAGTTTGAAACCTTTACTAAAAGGCCATTGCGATTCATTGATCTGTCAGCTGAATTGGTAGAGAAGTTTAAGAACTGGTTGCTAAAGAAGAAGGGTTATTCAGTCAATCATGCCGGGAAGTGCCTTGCGTTTCTGAAGAGTATTTCAAAAGATGCAGAAAAGCTTGGAGTGACTATCCATTCGAATGCTTTGAAAATAGAAGCATTTACCGAGTCAAATGAAGATCGATACATAGTGACTCTTTCTTTCAAAGAGCTTCAACTTATTGAGAAAGCAGAATTGACCAGGGAGGCTTTGATAAATGCTCGAAAATGGCTTTTGCTTGGGTGTGAACTTGGACAACGTGGTGAAGATTTGATGAGGATTAAGCCTTCTGATTTTAGAAAAATCGATGATGATATGATAGTAGATGTGTTTCAGCAGAAAGGGAAAAAGCACGTTTCAATTCCGATCACACCTAAAGCAAAGCGAATTTTGGAACAAGGTTTCCCTGAGAAAATCGCTTTGCAGAATCTTAACGATTACATCAAAGAAGTGGCAAAGGCCGCAAACTTAAATGAGCTGATCGAAGGTAAGAAATACGACAAAGAGACTAAACGCAAGGTTTTTGGAAAGTATTCCAAATATGAACTGATTACAACGCATATCTGCCGGAGATCCTTTGCTACAAACTATTACAAAAAGATCCCTACAACGGTAATCATGGGAATCACTGGACATGTCAAGGAAAGTACTTTCTTGCAATACATCAACAAACCCAAGGATAAAGATGAGAATGCGAATTTGTTTTTGAAATATCTTGGGTAGATATGGTTTACATCATAAAATCAAAACACTTTAATATACTGCTTCGCTGGTTTCGGTACTTTGGGTCTCCCATGAAGAATTGGTAGCGTATTGAAATTTCATGCGCACCTTTTGTTTGAGTTCCGATATTTGAAACCATGAAATCATAACTATATCCGATTACCACCCCGGTATCCAATTTCAATCCTAAAAGAAAAATGATCGAATCCTGATTGGGTAATCCTCGCAATCCAGGAATCCCCCTGTAGCTTAACCCAAAAATTCCTGATTGGTATAGCAGTTGACTTCCTATGTCGAATTGCTGAAATGGCCCCTGCTTCTTGTAGTTAACATTGATGGAGGCCATATTGTCGAATTTAGATCCGAAATATTGATTCGCTCCCAATGGCAAGTTAACCCCTCCATGAACACTCCATTTGATAGGAAGATACCCGAAATCATCATCAGGGTAGAAACTTATACCAGGCTGATTAACATGGTGGAAAGAAGATCCCACCCAAAAGTTCTCATTGTTTAACAAAGCTCCGAATGAAATATCCAGGTAAGAGTAAGGATCAAAATCGGGGACGTTATCAATTGTTCCAGAATTAATCGTTCTGTTAAATAGATCAACCTGATCACCAAAAACTAAATTATCCAAGTCTGCACTCCTTCTTACAATAGAGGCTTGAGTTCCCATCCTGAAGTTCCAGCTTTCTGCAAGTTGAAGATTATAAGAATAAAAAAGGGAAACATCTGAAGTATTGACATTCAAGTTGGTCTCCTGAAAGCTGTTTATTGCTACTCCAATCCCACTTCTCAAATCAAAGCTATAATGATCGAAGTATGCAGAGTAGGAATTGAAGTCATGATCCAATCCTGGCCATTGCTTTCTGTAATTCAATCCTATACGTGAGAGTTCAGTGCTTCCCGTTAAAGCTGGATTTAAATACAACGGAGCAGCATAAAACTGTGAATAATGGAAGTCTTGGGCAAAACCTCTTTGCCAAGATAGAATTACAAGAAGCAAGATTCCAAAAAGTTTTTTCATTTCAGTAGCATAAACAGGTCCGTTTGGGATTGGATCCTTCCATCCAGAGTTTTGAATTTTAGTCTGTAGACATAATTGCCGGGCATTCCCATCGCTGGTCCAATAGTGCCGTTCCATCCTTGCGAATTGAGGTCATCAGTGTAGAAAATGGTTTCTCCCCATTTGTTGAGAACCCAGAATTCAAGTGATTCGATATTGATAAACTTCGGGAAGAAGTTATCGTTGATTCCATCCTCGTTTGGCGTGAAGACATTAGGAACCACCAAGTAATAATCAAAGACTGATATTTCCTTTTTCACTTCAACTGTACATCCAAAAATATCAGTTACTGTCAGTGTTATTTCGTATTCTCCTTCAGCAGTATAAGTATGCATGGGATTTTCATCGGAGCTTTCAGAACCGTCCCCGAAATCCCAGAAATAGGAAGTAATCTGGCCAAATGACTTATTCAAGAACTGAATTTCAAAGTTGACTAAGTAAGAATTGTACTGTTCAAATGCAGCTGATTCTATTTCAGTTTCTGGTATTACTTCCAGATTTTCAACTTCGAATGATTGCTTGGTTACACAACCCTTGCCGTCTGTTACGACTACTTCATATAGTCCTGGGGTGCTGGTTGTCATTGTCCGGAGATCTGGTGATATAGTGCCTCCGGACCAGTTAATCGTGTAGGGAGCGATGCCTCCTGAAACAGTGATTTTGATTACTTCTTCGATTAATCTGGGTTCGCATTGTACGTTGTTGGACTTGAATGCTATAATCGACAGAGCTGGCGGTCTTTTAATTTCAAAAGCTTTATTGATTGTGCATCCGGATGCGTCTGTGATTGATACAGCGTATTGACCCGATGTAATTCCTATGAGATCCTCACTTGTTTGTCCATTGCTCCATCTGATGGTATAAGGAGGGGTTCCTCCTGAAATGCCCAAGTTGATTGCACCGCTTTGTGGATTAATGCAGTCCAGAGCATCAGTTAATGAAGATTCAAGCTGGAGAAGGGCCGGTTCGATTATATTAAATTCACTTCGGATTTCGCAGTTAGTTTCATCTTTCACCGTGACCCCATAGAATCCAGCTGCCAAATTGAAGAGATTTTCAAGCTCAACACCATTATCCCATCGAATAGTTGATTTACCAACGCCTCCTTCTAAATTCAACTTAATGGAACCGTCCTTTTTTCCGAAACAAGAAATCTGCTTAACCTCAGGTTCTGTTTTGAAAAGGGGAGCATCTTCAATGGTAATGGTTTGAGTTCGGGTACAACCACTTTGATCTGCTACTGTAAGTGTGTAATCTCCGGGACCGAGATTATCAAAGGAACTTTGACCTGAACCGAATGACCAAGTGATCACGTACGGAGGCTTTCCACCACTTACATTCAAATCAAGTGCTCCATCATTAGCCCCATAACAGCTAATATTTGTTTTTTGATAATTGATCACCAAAGCAATAGCGGGCTCCGTAAGCTGTATTCCTGATAGGATTTTGAAGCATCCATTTGCATCAAAAATCCTTACTTCATAAAGACCAGCAGGAACACCGGATAAATTTTGGGTAGTTG